>NZ_CAMLDD010000055.1 GCF_946478785.1 uncultured Flavobacterium sp. | reverse complement strand
TTATTTCAAAGATACTTTTCATATTATTAACTGTGTCAAAGATATGAGCCCTGATCGAAGCGGCATCCTTTTGTGGCGGGGTTCGCCATAAAAGATACAGCGGAGAGCAGGAAATAGCTTCTAATTATTCACTTTATCCTTCTTCCCCCATTTAATTTTTATTTTTCCGTCATCGTCTACGGCGAGTAAATGCAGGACGATTCCGCGTTGGCGAACGGCATCACGTTCGGCTTTGGTGGCGAGTTTGGCATCGTCTTTTGAGTTTCGGAGCGGGACGGTGAGGGCTAAATTGGTGCCGCTGCCAAAGGAATAAACGCCTTGGGCATCGAGGTTGAGAACGCTGGAACTAATGGTGAGTTTATTGACGTCGACCTGCTCGCCACGAAGGTTGCAATTGCCGGATAAATCGCTAAAGGTGATGTTCTCGACATCGCGCAACGGAAACGCAAATTTACCGATTTTCATGATTGGCTCAAAATTTACCAAAGCACCGGCAGTGACCCTGAAATCGAGTTTTCCGTGCATGGAGTTGGTAATGAGTGCTCCCTGGCTATTGATTAAACCGGTTACATTGGTATTGCTGGTAAGTTTGCCTTTAATGTTATTGGGAGAAAATGATGTAACCCCAAAGTTGTTGAACGACCTTAAAAAACTCGCAATATCCACGTGATTAACCTGAGCGTTGGAAGTGAAACTATAATTTTTACCATTTGGAGAAACGGTGGAACTGAAATAGATGCTTCCGCCGGAAGTCTGCAGTGAACCATTTTTGATGACAAGCCGCGAATCAATCATCTGAATCTGCGCTTTGGTGTTGGTGGCGGTCAGTTTATTATAGGTGATTTTATCGGCTTTGATGCTGATGTCAACGATACATTTTTCGATTGCATCCCGCAACTTATGGGACATGGTAGGCTTTGTTGCGTTTGCTTTCCTTTTTTGAGAGGTGGTCAAAACGCCCAGAAATTGTCTGATGTCGATTCTTGGGCAATAAATATTCCAGTTTACGACCATTTTTTCGGGAGCGTCATAATATAGATTCAGAAAATTATCGATTCGTCCTTCGATAAAAATCGTGTTTTTTTGGTGTTTGTAGGCGATTTTTTTAATGAGTAAAGCCTCTTGTGTAAATTCGAGCTGTACATTGATTTTTTCGGCATGAACATTTTTCGGAATAAAATGAAAAGAGGCATTTTGAATGTTTACATTTCCAATAAAACGTGGTTTGGTGATGTATAAATCAACAATGTTAAACTGAAATTTTAAGTTGGCTGCCGCGTGACCTTCGGTAAAGTTAATCCATTTTTCGGTGTTTTTTTCGTTGAGGTTCTGGATATCGAAGTCAGAACTTACGATTCCGGTTGCCAGCGGTTTTTCGAGATTGTTGATCGATAATTGCGGAATTGTAAGCGGAACGTTTTTGTATTTTCCTGAAAAGCGCGTTAAAATGATGGCCGAATTAGCATCGCTAAAACCTTCGTTCGGTTTGAAATTATTGGTAAAAATGCCTTTGAAACCGCAATCGGTAATCAATCCGTCGGGAATGCTGAGTTCGTTGTTTTTGACTTCGGCCTGAACGACAATTTTGGGGTCACCTTCGGCATTAAAATCGCCTTTGATGTCGCAATTCACGTCGATTTCCTCTTTTAAATTAAATCGGTTGAGCTTTGAACTGATATTTGTCGATAGCAGATTAGAAGCATTTTGCCATAAAATAGTAGTGCTGATATTGATTCTGAAAAGCGCGCTGCCTTTAGCTAAATTGAAAAAAGCAACAATGTGAAAAGCATCTTTTCCGATTGTTAGATTGTCGGTTTTGACGTCTATATTTTCTTTTTCGGCCGAATAGGAAACTGCGAATGTGCCTTGAAGTATTTTTTGTTTGGCAAAACTTCCGTGAAAGGTATTAAAAGCCAGACTTTTGATAGTGGTTTTCAGAAAAACATCGGTTTGCCAGTCCTCGTCCTCGTATTTTACTTTCGATTTTAAACTGGCGATATCAAAATCAAATAATTTATGTCCAAGGCGATTGTCCAATATAAAATGAACATCGTTGAGCTCGACCTGATTGACTGTGGTTCCGGTTTCAGATGTCGTTTCGGTTGTTTTTTCCTTTTTGGGTTTAAAAATATTGGCGTTCGAATAGCCATTTTCGGCTTTATAAACATAAATCTGTGCGTTGTTGATCAGGATTTTATGGATATTAATTTCTTTCTGCAGCAAACTCCAAACATTTAAACGGACTTCGATTTCGTTGGCTTTCAGTAAAGTGTGTTTGTGTGTATTCCATTGATTGTCTTTTAATTCGACATCTTTTAAGGCGAGAGTGAAATTTGGCAAACCGGTTAGAAACTTATACTGAAAATCACCAATATAGAATTTCCCGTTGATGTTCTCATTGATTTTGATGTTGATTTTGGCTATGATCTCCGTTTTATTCCGATTGAAATAAAAGGATAGTGCTGCGGAGCCGACTATAAGAAGCGTAATACATCCCAAAATAAAGAAGCCAAAACGTTTGGCATACTTTTTAAAACGAACTGATTCGAAGAAGTTTTTTATTTTAAGGGAGGCACTTTTCATCAGTTCATTTTTTCGATTACTAAAGATACGTTAAATAAAAGCGGTTATTTGCTGTTAAATTTGCTATTTCATAGAAATATAATGCTTTAAATAAGAGGTTTACTATTAATATAAGTATTGCCGATACATTCATAACCAAAACTAATTTACGAATGATGTTGGAATGATATAAAATTTCTAAATTTGTATGAAGTTTTAACCCATTAAAAATTGTTACCTTTAATATAGTTTGAAGAGGTAACTTAAATAAAATTATTATGGCATTAGCAATCACAGATGCTACTTTTGATGAAGTAGTTTTGAAATCAGATAAACCGGTAATGGTAGATTTTTGGGCAGCATGGTGCGGTCCTTGTAGAATGGTTGGTCCAATCATTGACGAATTAAGCAACGAATACGCAGGTAAAGTTGTTGTTGGAAAAGTTGATGTTGATGCAAACCAGGAATTCGCTGCAAAATATGGTGTTCGTAACATACCAACTGTTTTGGTTTTTCATAACGGAGAAGTAGTAGGAAAACAAGTAGGGGTTGCTCCTAAACAAACCTACGCAGATAGTTTAGACGCTTTGTTGTAATCGTAAGATTATAATTTATATAAAAAAGGTTTGGCGAAAGTAGACTGCACCCAAATGTTTAGACAAATTTATAATTAAGTTTGATAATAAT
>NZ_CAMLDD010000054.1 GCF_946478785.1 uncultured Flavobacterium sp. | reverse complement strand
GAGCGTTTTCTCCTTTATCGTTTAGTAATCTAAAATCGAATCCGTGTAAGTGAATAGGATGTCGCATCATCGAATTATTATAGAGTGTAATGCGCAATACTTCGCCTTTCTTTACAGGTATTTTATCGCTTTCAGATAGTACTTTATCATCCATACTCCATACATAACGGTTCATATTTCCGGTCAATGTAAACTTCAATTCTTTTACGGGTGCATTTTTAGGTAGTTCAGTATTATTTGGAGATTTCAGCATGGCATAATTAAGCGTTACAATCTCGCTTAATGCATTCGCATTATAGCGATTTGGATCTTCATTCATATTCATCTCACCATGGTTCATTTGACTATGATCGGTTTTTTCAGCACTTTGCTTCATGTTCATATCTCCATGATCCATTTTGCTATGATCCATAGCTTCGTCCATTTTCTTTACTTTTTTCTTTTCCTCGCCCGTAATCTCTGGATACATAACGACATTCATATCCATTTGATTCCAACTCATATTCATTCCCATATCATCAAGGTCCCCATTCATTTTCATCATATCGTTCATCATTTTCATGCCTTCAAAATATTTAAGACGAGGCATGGCACCCACCATTGTTTTCTCTCCATTCCCGATAAAGTAACTCGTAGATTGGGTACGATCTTCTGTTGTAGCCATGAACTCATAAGCTTTACCATCTTCGGGAATGGTAACCACCACATCATAGGTCTCGGAAACCGCAATTATTAGACGATCAACATCTATAGGTTCTACGTCATTTCCATCACTAGCCACCACTGTCATTTTACCACCAGCATATCTTAACCAGAAGTAGGACGATGCACCTCCGTTAGAAATGCGCAAACGTACTTTATCACCTGCTTTCAAAGGTTTACCATCAATTGATTTTAAATCTGTCAAATGATTTCCATTCATCAATACTTTGTCGTAGTAAACATCACTTACGTCCATCGCCATCATACGTTTCCATTCATTTTTCAGTTTTGTTTTGAAATTTCCTGTACGAATAGCTTCTGCATAACTTTGAGTAGCTCCTTTTTGTATAGCGAACCAGTCGCTTGCGTTATGTAGCATGCGATGAACGTTTTCCGGCTTAAGATTTGTCCATTCACTTAACATAATGGGTATTTCTGGCAAATCGTCAATCCCTTTTCTAAATGTTTTATCATCAGCTCTCTTATGCATGATAAAGCTCCCATACATACCTATCTGTTCTTGCAATCCTGAATGAGAATGATACCAATGCGTTCCAGTTTGAATAATAGGGAAACGATACGTAAAGGTTTCACCAGGTTCAATTGGCATTTGCGTTAAAAAAGGAACTCCGTCTTCTTTATTGGGTAGAAATAATCCGTGCCAATGCAATGAGGTACTTTCTTTAAGTTGATTATGTAACACTATTTCTGCCGTATCGCCTTCAGTAAATTCAAGTGTTGGCATTGGTATTTGCCCATTTACAGCGATTGCTCTTTTTTCTTTGCCTGCATAGTTTACGATGGTATCTTTTACATACAAATCGTAACGTACTACTTTTTGGGCTATACCGACCTGTGATATGAAGAGCGCTAACAGAGTTAGCAGCAACAACTTTTTGTGAAGAAATTTTTTATTATTCATTTTAAAAATCGCATTGGTTATACAAAGATTAAAAGGCATTGTTCACTGAGCAATGCCTTAAAGGTTTTTATTATTTAGTTTCTGCAACTTTACCACAAGTAAGCATTGATGAACCATAATAAGGATTTTTAATATCTTTCTCTTTGCTCAACCAATATGCTTTTTTCATAGGACAATACTGATAATAAACAGGTTGACTTACTTTATCGGACGACTTTACCAGTTTCCACATTATAGTAGAAACATCGTTAAAAGCTGCTCTTTGCTTTTCAATATTGTTTCCAGCCTTGTTTAATTTTTCTGTAGCTTTTAACAGATCGGTTTTCTGTGAAAAATTATCTTCACCTTTTACTGCATCGTTGAAAACCGAAATTGCGGTGCTCGCTGCTTTGCTATCACTACTTACTAAAGCGTTTTTTACACTGATGTAACTGTTTAACAGATTGTTTGTGTTTTGTGCAAAGGCAGAAAATCCAAACAACATTACGGTTATTGCTATTATTAACTTTTTCATTTTTTATCTCTTTTTTATGATTAATGAATTGCTTATTATATTATTGTGAAATAGGTTCGGCTTTAAACCCTTTTTTCTTAATAATTGTAACGATTTCGTCTTCGCTGATTCCTTCCGATTTAACCGTAAGGACTTTATCACTATTTGTAGTATCTACATTCCATTCGCTGATACCATTAGCGCTATCTAAATCACCCTGTACTTTAGCAACACAGTTACCACAGTTAAGGTTTGTCTTGAATTGAAGGTTTTTGCTTTCCATTGTTTTGAACTTTTTAATTGTATTTCTTGAGTACAAAGTTCATAAGATAACAGGTAATATTGGTTGTGATATTCCTTGTTTGATTTATGACATTTACTGATTATTTACCATAAAATAGTTCCACTTGTAATATTTCGGGTTTGTTTTGTGACTTTTACTGATTATAGTGTTTGTTATAAATAAGTGAAATACATTTACAGAGGAATAACTAACTAATTATAAAATGTCTATCAAAACCTTTCTATCGGTTTTGCATCGTGCTATGTTATAGCTGGTATACAAGTTCTAAATGCAACTACACTTCATCAAGTGTACACAAATCATGTATCAAAATCATATTATAAAAATAAAAAACAATGACAAATAAATTAAAAAGCGTTGAATACGGTTTAGAAAAAATATTTGAAGGAGCACAAGACTTTCTTCCACTATTAGGAACTGATTATGTAGAATTTTATGTAGGGAATGCCCTTCAGGCAGCGCATTATTACAAAACGGCTTATGGATTCCAATCTGAAGCTTATGCAGGGTTAGAGACCGGAGTAAAAGACAAAGTATCTTATGTGGTAAAACAAGACAAGATCCGTATTATACTGACCACTGCACTTAACTCTTCTTCTCCAATCGGGGAACATGTGAAAAAACATGGAGACGGAATAAAAGTAGTTGCTTTGTGGGTGGAGGATGCCAAAAGTGCATTTGAAGAAACTACCAAACGTGGAGCAAAGCCATTTATGGAACCTACCGTTACTACAGATGAACACGGAGAAGCAATCCAAGCTGGTGTTTTTGTATATGGTGAAACAGTTTTTATGTTTACAGAACGTAAAAATTATAAAGGAATCTTTTTACCTGGATTTACGAAATGGGAATCAGACTATAATCCGGAACCTGTTGGTCTGAAATTTATTGATCATATGGTTGGAAATGTAGGATGGAACGAAATGGATACATGGGTAAAATGGTTTGAAGATGTAATGGGATTTGTTAATTTCTTATCTTTTGACGATAAACAGGTTTCTACTGAATATTCTGCCCTAATGTCAAAAGTTATGGCAAATGGTAATGGAAGAATTAAGTTCCCGATTAACGAGCCTGCTGAAGGTAAAAAGCGTTCTCAAATAGAAGAGTACTTGGATTTTTATGAAGACGCCGGTGTACAGCATTTAGCTTTGGCTACCGATGATATTATTAAAACGGTAGAAGAAATGAAAAAAAGAGGTGTCGAGTTCCTGTCCGTTCCGCCACAGGCATATTATGATGCCATCCCTGATCGCATCAAAGCTCATGCCGAAAATTTCAAAGAAGATTTAAATGAATTGCAAAAACTGGGAATTCTGATAGATGCTGACGAAGAAGGTTATTTGTTACAAATATTTACAAAACCTATTCAGGATAGACCTACATTCTTTTTCGAAATTATTCAAAGAATGGGAGCTAGAGGTTTTGGTGCAGGAAACTTCAAGGCTCTTTTTGAATCAATTGAAAGAGAACAGGAACGCAGAGGTACCTTGTAATGTATAATGTGTAATTTTAGTTTAATATATACAAAGCCCTAAATCTTTTAAGGGCTTTGTTATTAATGACAAACCTTCGGACTAATACTCATAAATTGATAAAAAATGGATGCCGGATTAAATAAAAGACAATCGATAGGATATCTGGATTTTGATGATAAATCTGGAAATAGGATAAATAGCAATACGCTGCTGGAAGATTACTATAAAATCATTTATATGGAGAAAAACGGTAGCATTATTGTGGATTTCGTAGAGTACAGCCTTACAGAAAACGTCTTGCTTTTCTTCAGTATTGGTCAGCATTTTCAAATATCCAAGGAATCTAGAGGAAGTATTATTTATTTCAATCCTGATTTTTATTGCATAGCTTTCCATGATAAAGAGCTTGCCTGTGACGGGCTCCTTTTTGATAATGTATTCGAGATGCCTTATCTAAATTTGTCGACGAATCTGGACATACTTTTCTTAAAACTAATCTCGTCTATAAAAAGAGAAATTAATCAAAAAGATTTTTGGGCTGAAGAAATGATAAAAACATACATCAAACAAATAATCATTTCAGCAACCAGAACTTTGATAAAATCAAATAATGATAGTCAAATCATTTCATATGATAAGGAGTTAGCTAGAAAATTCAGTCAATTGGTCGAGCTTCATTATCGAAAGCACCATAATGTCTCTGACTATGCAAATATGCTGAATATCACACCTAAAAACCTCAATAAAAAAATTGTATCTGAAAAACAGGTAGCACCAA
>NZ_CAMLDD010000053.1 GCF_946478785.1 uncultured Flavobacterium sp. | reverse complement strand
TTAATGATTTAAAACTGTTGTTGTCCGATATTGACTTTTAATATCATAGAAAATTCAAGTAAATGAACTTTATCTTTTTTTATTAACGGTGCAAAAATATGCATTTATAGTAATACAAAGCAACAATTTCGTTGCGAAAATTTCGAAATAATTTATAAAAAACTCTATGCCAATACTTTAATTAAAATTATAAGACAATTTTAAAGCATAAAAGATTAATTTAATCAGTATTTGCAAATAATATGAGTTCTATAAACGCTAAAAATGTTATTGGTAATAATTTAGTAAATTGTATTTACAGCATTTAATTTTTATATAACTATACATACATAACTTCATTTAGTGTATGAAATGTCACACATTTAAACTCTGTTTTCATTTTTCGTCCTGCTCATCCATTCTTTTGATAAGTGCATCGCGAAGACTATCGAGAAATTTGGTTCGATTTATCTTCCTTCCTTTTAATTCTAAATAAGAATGATAGAAGTCTCCTAAATCAATATTAAACATATTCTCAAATGTTTTTGCTATAACCTTAATATCAATATTACCATTTTCAATTGAACCATTGGAATGTAGAGAATAGATTAACTCAACCAAAGCTGTTTTACTACCAGTCCAATTTAAACTTAAATTTTTTGATATATGTTTTTTATTATTGTTATTCAATTGGTCTTCAAGATATACCTGTATTAAATCGTTGGCAATAATTTTAGCTACTTTATAATCGTGTGAGGTTGCAAATTTATGATCTGCTTCAAAATAATAAGTATCTAAGCTTAATTTTATATCATGATTTCCTCTGATAAAGTATTTTTTATCTAAATGGGTGCTATTAGTTCTGTAGTATTTATAAAATTCCAAATTAGCATCAAAAAAACGCTTGATCTTACTAAGCTCAAGATTGAGATATTGTTTAATAATTTTATCACCTCCTCTGGGCCGTTTTGTTTCAATTTTATATATAGAATTTAAATATATCAATTTTGAAACTAACTGAGGTTTAAGTTGTTTGAAAAAGAATATTTCTTCATCTTCATCTTTGAATCCTTTTTTCTTGACATATTCCTTTGCCGAATCAAGCCTTTGTAAAACTAATACAATAGCATTTTCATACAACTCTAACGAGTTATTGCTATGCTCGTAAGTCAGTTCAGTTATTCTATCATCCAATTCATTCATCAAAGAATGGCAATAATCTATCATTAAAACAAGGATTTTAAATTTAAAAACTGGCATAAAAAATAAAATGAGGTAATAATTGCAGGCATCCTACAATAAATTACCTCATTTTAAATTGCGATAGTACAATTATTTAAAAGAATACTATCCATTATCACTCTCAGGATAAAATATAGAGTGATAAATTACTCTGCTAAAGGTTCTGCTTTAAATCCTTTTCTCTTAACGATAGCGATGATCTCATCTTCTGTAATTCCTTCTGATTTTACAGTTAAGATTTTATCATTATTAGCTGTATCTACATTCCATTCACAGATACCTTCCGCACTGTCAAAATCTGCTTTTACTTTTGATACACATCCTCCACAATTAAGGTTTGTCTTGAATTGAAATTCTTTATTTTCCATTTTTTAATTTATTTATAATGTATATTTATACTACAAAATTCTGTATTTTCTTATTTTTTTTATTATGATATTCCTTGTTTGATTTACGATTTTTACTGATTTTTTTTAGTGTTTGTGATGATGATTATGACCTTCGCTCGTTTTGTTACCCTCAGCAACATGTACCGTAAAATCTACAGTGTGCACTTTATTACTAATCTTAAATTGCATCCACATTCTATATAAACCTGGTTTCTTGATTAGTGTTTCTGCATAAATCTGATAACTTTCATTAGACATTGGGTGAATATGCAAAAATTCTTTTTCAGCTTGGCTAATCATTACAATATGAGCTTTTGCTCCTAAATAGTTTTGCAATTCATCGTCATTGATCTTGTTGCCATCTTTTAGAATCTCAAATTGCAATGGCTGACTTGTATTTGTTTTCAAATCTGCTCCATTCAATATTCTAGCTGTGTAGCCATCTGATTCTGATTCAAATTTTGCATTTGTATCTAACTGTGCTATTTCTGTAGTATTTCCTACTACATTTAACGAATGTTTGTAAACATTCCCTTCCTCGTTCTCAGGCTTATAATCTACAAAAAATAAGTAGTCCCCAGCAGTTGGAAATATTTCATCAATAAGATAAGAACCGTCTTCTTGTTCAATGGGATGGATATGGTCAAACCAAGTTAGTTCTTCATTCACAACTAGAAGATGCATTTTCATTTCATGTACTTCTTCTAATGACACAACTTTATCTTCGTTCTTTACAATGATTTTAAACTGCGTCGATTTCCCTGCTTCAATAACTTCAGGTTCAGAAGATATAATCACATCAAAATGTTTTGCTGTTCCTTTATTTTCTGGAACTAAATTCATTCCACATTTTGAACATTTATCACCTTTATTCCCTTTGACTTCTGGGTGCATAGGGCAAATAAATATATTTTCGCTGCTGGATTGATGTTGTGTATTCATAATATTTTTAAGAAAAACGTTAATTATTTTGATATTATAACTTGATTCTTTTCTAATTACAAAGTTCCTTATTATTTCGTTTTTATTAGTTACGATTTTTTGGAAGATAATTGTGATTTTTACTGATTCTCGTGCGCGCTCTTATTTGTCATTGTAATTTTAATTACCGCAATTAATGTAATAAGAAGCATTGGAATTAAAACAATATTAATGCCATTCCAGCCCCAATTATTAAATAAACTTCCTGCAAAAAAACTGGCAATACTGATTACTGCAAAAACCGTGAAGTCATGAAATGCTTGTGTTTTTTCTTTCTCTTCAGGTCTATATACTTTTGTTAATAATGCGGATCCACCAATAAACAAGAAGTTCCAACCTAAACCAACAATAAATAATGCCGATACGAAATGTGTAAAATCGGTACCAGAAAGAGCAATGAAAATATAGAGAAACAAAATCGACAATCCAGTTGTAATGATTCTATAAACTCCAAATTTCTGAATGAGGATGCCTGTAAAAAATGAGGGCAAAAACATACCTAACACATGCCATTGAATTACAGTTGCCGAATCATCAGAACTATGACCGAAACCATGCATTGCAATAGGCGTAACCGTCATAGACATTCCCATCACCGCAAATGCTGTAGCTGATGAAAGCACAGCTAAAACGGCATCTTTACTTTTGAAGATTTCTTTTAATGAACGACCTTTTTTTAAAGATTCATTATTTCGAGCTACCGGCTTTGCTTGAAATTTAAGTAACGAAACTACTCCAAATGCCAAGACACTTAAAAGTACAATAGAAAAAAAAGAATATGCATAAGGCACGCTTCCCAAATGCTGTGTAAATCTTGCCAAATTAGGTCCCGCAAATGCTGCAACGACACCTCCGGCAATCACAAAAGAAATGGCTTTACTCTTTGCATTATCCGGCACAGAATCTGCAGCCGCAAAACGATAATACTGTGAAAACCCTTGATAAGCGCCAATCAACATATTTCCAATAGCAAAAATCCAGAACGAATTCTGAACAATTCCATACCAAGAAACTAAGCCAGCAAGAACGCCTATCAATGTTCCAATCATAAAGGCTTTCCTTTGACCTAAATTTTTAATAATTATTGACGCTGGAATCATCATAGCTGCTGCGCCAACTGTAATCATCGCAACTGGAATGGTTGACATGTTTTTATCAGAAGCCATAACCATTCCTACAATTCCTGAAAGTGTAATGACTAATATCGATGCGGTCTGAAATAATGCTTGTGATAAAAACAAGAGGTATACATTATTCCATTTTATTTTAGCTGTCATAATCTTAAAAATTTACAATACAAAATTGTCAAATTAGTTTAATCTTCTTGTTGTGATATTTCTTGTTTGATTTATGAGGTTTACTGATTATTCCGTACTTGTGTAAAATAAAAAACGGTTATGACGTAATGTAATAACCGTTTTTATTTCCATTTGTTGTTAATATTAATAATTAACTGACAAACCTACTCCAAAGCCCATATCGCTATCATAATGTGTTCTCACACCGATATGTCTTGTAAGGATATATCGCAAATCTGCCATATATTCCATATCCGTATTTACCATAAACCCTGCTCGCAATCTTTTGGAAAGAGGTATATCCTCTCGCATTAGCGAAACACGAAAAATACCATCGTGATATACCTCCGCTTGTACATTAACCAACATAGGTAAGGTATACATAACACCAAGACTAAATGCTCCTCGTTTATCTTTTTTATTTACTTGTCCAAAAAGATTTTTTTCATGCTCATCCATCCCCATTTTACGATAACGCCAGTCGAAACCAATAAAAGGCATCAACCATTGCATTTTTCCTATATAACGACCAAAATGAGTTTCCACTTCGTAACCGTGCATATCATTGTAACCTAATCTCCATTCTGTACCCAAACTATATCGAGCATTCATAAACATCATTTCACCGTCATTACCATTGGTCGCAAAATCATTCTGAGCCATAAAATGGATCATATTACTTTCACGCTGTAACATTTTATA
The DNA here is from genome assembly GCF_946478785.1 of uncultured Flavobacterium sp. Next base: position 234 of record NZ_CAMLDD010000053.1, on the reverse strand, counting down.
GGCTTTATCCTTATTGGGCAAATAAGGGTTTTTATAATCACCCACAGCAAAAACTTTGTTCATACCTGCCATCATGTGATACAATATATGACAATGAAAAAACCAATCACCTTCTTCATTTGCGAGGAATTCAATGGTATCGGTTTCCATCGGCATAATGTCAATGATGTTTTTCATCGGAGCGTTTTCTCCTTTATCGTTTAGTAATCTAAAATCGAATCCGTGTAAGTGAAT
>NZ_CAMLDD010000052.1 GCF_946478785.1 uncultured Flavobacterium sp. | reverse complement strand
TGGAAAGCGTTGTGCTTCCAGATACCTACGGAGTTGTTTTAAATTACCGTTTTGGGAATGGTTTTGAATGATGATGCCAGCTTTAAATAATCTAATGAACGAAATATATAATCATCAGTTTTAATGAACACTATGCTATATTAAAGATTTTTACTGTGGATTATATTTTTTTATTTTTTTGATGTTGATGCATTTACAGAAGTGTTCAGATTAGATTCTTGTTGATTTATTAATTCCTTTGGCTAAAGAAAAATTTGAATCAAATAGATAGAAATCTAGTATAATGATATTCCCTAAAATATCCTATAAACAAAAAATCATCATTTATAATGAAAGATATGATTTTCTCAACTTTTAGTTTTGCCTTTTAATTAAAGTAAGTAAAATCATAATGAGAAATGCTAAAATTTTGATAAAGGGATTAAAAATATTCCATGTATTCATAACCACTCTCTTATTGGGTACTAGTTTGACATCTTATAGTCAGGGCTGTCTTGAAGTACCAAAATCTATTATAAACGGCACCAACGGTTTTTCAATATTAGGAAAAAATCCGAACGATAACCTGGGAAGCAAAACAAAAAGTGCCGGTGATATTAATCATGATGGAATTGATGATATTATGATAGGTGCACCTTATGCTGATTTTGAAGGTAATGTTAATGTAGGGGAAATATATGTTATTTTCGGTAAAACTGGACTTTCTATTGAAACATTTGATGTTAGCACTCTTGATGGTACCAACGGTTTTATACTTAGAGGTGTTGATCCAAATGAAAAATTTGGTGCTATGATAGATACAGCGGGGGATTTTAACAATGATGGAATTGATGATATACTTATTGGTTACAATAATGCAACTGGAAAAGGCAGAGCGGTTGTTTTTTATGGAAAATCTTCTGGATTTTCAGCAATCTATAAACGAACCGATTTTAACCTAGCCAATAGTGTCACATTTACAATTGATCTTTTTTCATCCACCACTTCCATAAAAGATGTAAGTTATGCCGGAGATATTAATAATGATGGGGTAGCAGACATTGTTTTTAATATGTATGGAAATGACAAAGCAAATATTTTTGTTGTTTTTGGTCAGGCTGCTATAACAGATATGAATACTTCTGCTTTAAATGGGACAAATGGATTTTATATACTTGGGTTTTCGCAGCTTTTTTCAGGTCAAGGTTCTATTGTAAGAAATGCAGGCGATATTAATAATGATGGCAAGGATGATTTAATTTTTGGTTTTCCAGGTTATGATGAAACGAGCGATAATAGTGAAGGAAGAGCGGTGGTCTGGTTTGGAAAAAATAGTTATACAGCAAATTACCAATTAGACGCTATCAACGTATCCGATGGTTTTATAATTACTAATACAGGACGATATACCAGCATGGGGATTTCAGTTGCCGGTGTCGGTGATTTTAATAATGATGCTATTGATGATATTCTCATAGGCGCTTCCGGGAAAACAATTAATCATTTAGAAGCCGCTGGTGAAGTTTATCTTATTTATGGAAGAAATTCCGCATTTCCTGCTATATTTTCAGCAAGCACTCTGAACGCAAGTACAGGAGTGATTTTTCAGGGAAAAGAAGCTTACGATCAATTAGGAGGGGCAGTAAGTAGCCTGAAAGATGTTAATAATGACAGTAAAAATGATATAATTATTGCGTCAAAACGTGGTGGGAAGGCTAACAACGGAGCTGTCTATATTGTTTTTGGAGGCGGATCTGCAACAGGAATTGTTGGCGAGGATATGATTTTTGGAAATGTAGGATATCAGGTTTTTAATGATCAAGAGTTAAGCAGCTATCTCAATTTTGGCGAAGATGTAGCAGGAATAAGAGATTTTAATAATGATGGGACAAATGATTTTGTTGTGGGATCCATTCCTGGTGCAACATATCATAATCATCAGGGATTGGCCTATATTTTTTATGGAGAAAAACTAAACCGGATAGATACAGAATCACCTGATATAAGCTGCATAGCTGACCAGGAGTTATATGTAAACGCTTCATTACCCAATTATATTTCTTTTCTATCTAATGTTAGTGATAATTGCACCTACAATACAGATCTTTTTTTAACACAGAGTCCACCACAGGGAACGCTTTTTACAGGAGATACACAGGTAACAATTACTGTAAGAGATAAATCAGGAAATAGTAACTCCTGTACTTTTTTGGTCAGGTTAAAAACAAATTCAACAGAAATTGATTGTAAAACTTTTACATTAAATGTCAATAACCTTAATGGCAATAACGGTTTTAGACTGTATGGAGAAACTCCTTCGGGTAATACAGGCTATGCTGTAGATACAGTAGGTGATGTAAACGGAGACGGAATTTCAGATTTTATTGTAAGTGATATAGGTAAAAACACGCCATTTTTGGGACCTTATAGAAATTATACCAGAAAATTTGAAGGCAGCGGTTATATTGTTTTTGGAACTGATTCCGGATTTCCACCCAATATAAATCTGGCGCTTTTAAATGGAACAAACGGGTTTGCAATCCGTAATGATACAGATACAGATTATCTCCAAACAGGTCAGGCTGTATCTGCTGCCGGTGATATAAATGGTGACGGCATAGGTGATTTTATGATAAGTGCATCTTTAAAAAGATGGACAAATTGGGTTGAGGGCGCAACATATATTGTTTTTGGCAAAAGTGGTTTTTTTCCTGCTGAATTTTTCTTGTCGGATTTAGATGGGAATAACGGATTTGTTATTGCAGGAACAGAATATTATGAAGCGTTAGGTTTTAATATTGATAATATTGGAGATTTTAATCATGATGGTTTTGATGATATTGCTATTGTTGGTACAAGTCGAGTACCGAAATGTTATATTATTTACGGTAAAAGCACAGGATTTCCTGCATTAATAAAAGGTGATGAAATCGATGGTACTAATGGTTTTATAATCGAAGGTGATACTACGGTAGATAAAATAGGAAATTCAGTTGCAGGATTAGGAGACGTAAATGGAGATGGTATTTCTGACATTGCAATTGGAGGTACAGGAACCAGTGACAAAAAATATGTAATTTATGGAAAAACGAACTTTACTGCAATTCTGAAAATTACCGATTTAAATGGAACTAATGGCTTTAAAGTTATGAACTCTGTCAAGCCATTGACGTATGAATATGTAGCCGGAGTAGGTGATATGAATGGTGATGGAATTAATGATATTTCATTTGGTAAAAACTTAATACTTTTTGGTTCTTCGACATTTCCGGTAACAATTGATTTAAATGACTTAAACGGGATGAACGGATTTAAATTATTGAATTCCGGTTATGCAGATAAATTTGGCAAAGCAGGTGATTTTAATAAGGATAGTTTTGATGATTTTATATTTATAAAAAATGATGCAGCTTATATATTATATGGAAAAGACAGTTGGGATGCTAATGTAGATACAGATTTATTAACTGCAAAGGATGGGTTAAAAATAATCTTAGACAATACTAATTATCATAATGTAAGTTATGCTGGAGATGTAAATAAGGATGGTATAGATGATGTTGTTATTGGTAGTTATAACTATAATTTGAGCGGAAATATTTATGACCAACCAGGTTCTGCTTTTGTGATTTTTGGAAAGCAAATTACTCCGGATACAGAGAAACCTGTAATAACCAATTGTCCAGCCAATCAGGTTTTGGCAATAAACGATCCAATTCCGGATTATAAATCGGCAATTACCGTAACAGACAATTGTGATGATACTCCAATTATTACACAATCGCCAGCTTCAGGAACTGTTTTTGACGGAGTTTCTCAAGAAGTGACTCTTACCGTAACCGATGCCAGCGGTAATTTTGAAACTTGTAAATTCACTATTGCAACTACTTCTACAACAGATACTGAGGCGCCAATTGTAACTTGCCCGGCAAATCAGCAGTTAACTTGTGGAACAGCTACAATTCCAGATTATACGGCGTCTGTTACAGTTTCGGATGATGTAGATCCTTCGCCAACAGTTACTCAAAACCCTGTAGCGGGAAGTCCTTTTGCAGATGGAATGACTGTGACAATCACGGCCAAAGATGCTTCCGGAAACGAATCAGACTGTACTTTTAAAATCAATGCTTCCGCAGATGTTACAAAACCTGTAATTACATGTATCGGAAACCAAACCCTGGCTTTCGGAGATGTCCTGCCTGATTATTCAGCTTTGATTACGGCAACGGATAATTGTGATACAGCACCAATTGTAACTCAAACCCCGGCTGCGGGAAGTCCTTTTGTGGATGGAATGACAGTTGAAATTTCGGCCAAAGACGCTTCAGGAAATACTGAAACCTGTTCTTTTTTAATAAATGAATCTGTAGATACAGAAAAACCGGTAATAACATGCCTGACAGATCAAAGTGTTGATTGCTCCACCATTGTAGTTGCAGATTATACAAACTTAGTAACCGCAACAGACAATAATGACAGCAACCCGGTAATCACTCAAAGCCCGGCAGCAGGAAGCCCTTTTACCGATGGAATGACCATAACAATTACTGCCAAAGATGCCTCAGGCAATGAATCAGACTGTAGTTTTAAGATCAGTGCTTCTGAAGATGTTACAAAACCAGTAATCACTTGTATCGGTAGCCAAAGTTTATCATGTAGTTCAATTTTACCAGATTATACCAAAATGATAACGGCTACCGACAATTGTGATGCTGCGCCTGTAATTACCCAAAACCCATCCGAAGGAAGCCTTTTTACCGATGGAATGACCGTTACAATTACGGCCAAAGATGCTTCAGGAAATGAATCATCTTGCAGTTTTATAATCAATGTTTCCGCAGATGTTACAAAACCAGTCATTACCTGTGTCGGCAACCAAACCCTGGCTTCCGGAGATGTTTTGCCCGATTATTCCGCTTTGGCTACTGCAACAGATAATTGTGATGCAGCGCCAATTGTAACCCAAAACCCTGTTGCAGGAAGTGCATTTACTGATGGAATGACAGTTGTGATTTCTGCCACAGACGCTTCAGGCAACACAGAGACCTGTTCTTTTGTAATTACTGCAAAAGCAGAGACCGACACTCAAGCTCCTGTTATTACGTGCCTGACGAATCAGCAAGTTTCCTGCAGCACAGCCAAAGTTCCCGATTACACATCGGTAATTTCAGTAACAGACAATAAAGACCCAAA
>NZ_CAMLDD010000051.1 GCF_946478785.1 uncultured Flavobacterium sp. | reverse complement strand
ATTATTATCAAACTTAATTATAAATTTGTCTAAACATTTGGGTGCAGTCTACTTTTCAAAAACGCTCTTTTTAATTATGATAGTTATATTTATTGAAGTTGCTTTTTATAAATCGAATAAATAGTGTCTATTGTTTTTCTGTCTAAAGTAGCAGTCGTATCAGTTTGAATGTAATGCAATTTAAAAGCCATTATGGCTGCGGAAAGATTTTTAGTATTATAGCCAATAATGCGCAATGCGGGTTCGATTTTAAAATCAAAAGGAGCTTCTTCTAAAATCTCATCAGGCCATATTCCAAATCCTTTTTCGGCTAATGTTTTCCACGGGAAAAAAGCACTCGGATCTTGTTTTCTGCCGGGAGCAATATCAGCATGACCTAATATATTTTGCGTCGGAATGTTGTAATCTTTTTTTAATTTAGTCAAAAGGGCAACCAGACTGCTGATTTGAGCTTCTGTAAAAGGTTTAAAACCATTATTGTCAAGTTCAATTCCGATTGATGAAGAATTTAAATCTGTGTTTTTTCCCCATGTAGAGGCTCCTGCATGCCAGGCTCTTAAATAATCATTCAGCATTTGGACAACTTTTCCATTTTCAGAAATGATGTAATGGGCGCTTACCTGAGTTCTTGTTTTTGTAAACGTACTAATAGTTTGCTGTAGAGAATCTTGTGCAGTATGGTGGATAATAACAAAACTAGGTTTTCTTAAATTAAAATTGACTGTTCCTATCCATTCTGTATTGATACCATTTAATAAGTAAGTAGATCCGGTTTTTGATAAAGTGTCTTTTACTATACCCAATTGTGAAGCATAAGTAGTGTCAATAACTACCGGTGGCACTACAGGCAGGATAGGCTGAACTTCTTTGCTTGTTATTTGGTTTTCTAAATTTTTAAGCTGCTGATCGTAAACTTTCTCAGTCGCTTTATATGGATTTTTGGTTCCGCAAGAGGTAATGATAATTGTTGAAATCAGACAATAAAAATGTTTTTTTAACATGTTTTCATTTTATGGTTAAGTAGAGATAATTATTCAGCAGGCTTTAGTTCTTCAGTATCTTCTTTAACTTCTTTTTTATCTTTCTTCTTTTTTGATTTTGTCTTTTTGATCTCTTTAAAACTGGCCATAAAAGCCGTATATTTTTCTATTTGTGCAGGACTTAAAAAAGCATTTATTTTTTTATTAGTTACTTCTCTTAGGGCAGTTATTTGTTCTATTTTTTGGTCCTGGCTGCTGCTTTCATTTTTCAATAGTACACCTTGTTCTCTCATGCTGTCAGCTAAAACATTGGTAATGGCAATCGCTTGCAGTTCATCAAGATTTACTTCAGGTTTCATTTGTTCAACAATTTTTGCCGCAGTTTCTTCAGGCGGAACTTCTTTTGGTTTGCTTGGGCTCCCTTGCGGACTTTGCATCATGCTTCTGTCCATTCCCATGCCACCGCCTCTGCCTCCGTAACCATTACCATAACCGTTGTTGTATCCGTTTCCGTATTGCGCTGAAACAAAATTAAAACTTAATAAAGTGAAAGCTAAAAGTAAAAGAGATTGAATAGATTTCATAAAATATTTATCTAAGTTGAGTTTGGATGATTTGTTTATCGTAAATTTAAGCAGGTTCTCCGTATAAATCAAATTCTGTAGCTTCTATTATCCTTATATTAACAAATTCACCAGTTTTTACGTAATGCTTTGATGCATCTATTAAGACTTCATTGTCAACATCCGGACTGTCAAATTCTGTTCTTCCCACAAAATGAGCACCTTCTTTTCTGTCAATAATACATTTGTAAACCTCGCCAATTTTTTCCTGATTCAAATCCCATGAAATCTGCGATTGTAATTCCATGATTTCATTAGCTCTGGCTTGTTTTACATCTGCAGGAACATCGTCTTCAAGCAAATAGGCATGAGTATTTTCTTCGTGGGAATAAGCAAAACATCCCATTCTGTCAAACTTCATTTCCTGAACAAAGTCTTTCAAAATCTCAAAATCTTCCTGAGTTTCGCCAGGGTAACCCACTATCAAAGTGGTTCTAATTGCCATTCCCGGAACTGCTGCACGGAAATCTTTTAATAATTGAGTTGTTTTGGCCTGAGTTGTACCACGGCGCATTGATTTTAAAATATTATCTGAAATATGCTGTAACGGAATATCGATATAATTACAAATCTTAGGCTCACGTTTCATTAATTCCAAAACATCCATCGGGAAACCGGTAGGATATGCATAATGCAAACGAATCCATTCAATACCTTCAACAGCTGCTAAAGCTTCTAAAAGCTCGGCAAGGTTTCTTTTTTTATAAATGTCAAGACCGTAATAAGTCAAATCCTGAGCAATTAAAATCAATTCTTTTACACCATTTTTGGCTAAACCTTGTGCTTCTTTAACCAATTTTTCAATAGGCTGCGAAACATGTGATCCTCTCATAAGCGGAATTGCACAAAAGCTGCAGGGTCTGTCACATCCTTCCGCAATTTTCAAATAAGCGTAATTTTTTGGAGTAGTCGTTAAACGTTCTCCTAATAATTCATGTTTATAATCGGCTCCCAAAGCTTTCAATAGCTGAGGTAATTCTGTTGTACCAAAATATTGATCTACATTCGGAATTTCTTTTTCTAAATCAGGTCTGTAACGTTCAGATAAACATCCTGTTACAAAAACCTTGTCAACCAAACCTTTGTCTTTTTTATCAGCATATTCCAAAATCATATTTACCGATTCTGCTTTTGCATTATCAATAAAACCACAAGTGTTGATTACGATAATGTTTCCCTCTTCTGCAGCAGGTGCCTCATGTTGGACTTCTTTGCCATTGGCACGAAGCTGTCCCATCAGTACTTCACTATCATATACATTTTTCGAACACCCAAGAGTGATTACGTTAATTTTGTTCTTTTTTAAAGACTTGGTTCTCATACTTTTATAAATTGGAGTGCAAAATTACACTTTTTTATCCAAACACCAGTTGTTTCAGTTTGTTTTAGGTGTTTTTTATGTAGCTAATGCTGCTGTCCGTTATATCTTTTGTGGCGAACCCCGCCACAAAAGGATGCCACTTCCATCAGGGCTAAAAAAAATCCGTCCGGTAAAAGACCAGACGGAAATTTCCATTCATCTATTTATTCTTAATTACAATTCAAACAACAAAGTCAAAGAAACATTATTGAGTTTTGACTGAATATTAGCAGGATCAGTTAATCCAACATTAAAAAATCCCTGACTCGATTTTCTTTCGGTAAATGAATAGGCGAGATCTACTTTGGTTGATCCAAAATTATAACCCAAACCACCAGAATAGCTGTTTAGGTCTCCAATTGTTGTTCCGTTTTTATAAGGACTGCCTTCAAAGCGATATCCGCCACGCAGGCTTAATCTCTTGATTTTGTATTCTGCACCAATCCTTAATTCGCCATTATTGGTTAATTGGTCGTTCATGTCATTATTTAAGCTTCTAAAACCTGAGTCATTTGTAGGTTTGAACTTGGTATTTCCATAATCTTTAATGGCGTAATCAACACTAATTAAGCCTGATTTTCCAAATACATATGCGGCACTAAAAGTAAATTTACCCGGAGTCTGCAAGGTGTATGGTTCGTAAATATTGATAACGTCTGGGTTAATGTCGTAATCAAAGGCCTGATTGGCATTGTTTTCTGTTGTTGTATATAAACTTTGATATATTTCATCATATAATTCATACCAGGTATTGGATTCGTATGCAACACCAAGTCTAAAGGCTTCGGTTACTTTAGCAATTGCTCCTAATTGAAAGGAAAACCCGTTTCCATAAGTGTATAAATCATTATTAAAACGTAGATTAGATATAGTTTCCCTTGGTTCAAGTGGATTGTTGTTGTTTTCGTAAAAGCTGCTGGATCTTCTATAATCAGTAACATGAACATTTAAATTCGCTCCAAGATAAATCCGGTCTTTATATGATGTTGCAATGTTAAAGCTTAATTTGCTGTTATATCCTCTGGCGTAAATTTCATTTTCCTGATAATAATCGCGATCTGTGGGAGTGCTGCCTGCGGGGACATTACTTGAGTAAATGTTGTCGTTGGAGCCCTGAATAACATTTCCATTAAGTCCCAGGTGAGTTTGTTGTTCTACGTATGATAAATCTTCGTAGTAAGCATCTTTAATATAGCTTGGAGAAGAAAATGATCTGTCAGCGTAAACTAAAAAATACCTATCAATTGAGTTGTTTAGATTGGTTCCGGCTGAGAAAAAATTATTATTAAAATTATTCGTGTTTTCATAACTTGCTCCAATCGTTATTTTTTTCCAATTACTGTTAGGATTTCTATTATTGAAAACAAAAACACCTCCTGCCTGATTTAAAATAAATGAATTTTCCTTATCACTGGTCTGAGTGCCAAAGTAATTAGAGTTGTTTTTGATATCCTGATTGCTAAAAGTTACTCCAACCTGATTATTTGAAAATATGGCAGATCCGGCCGGGTTTACTGACAAAGAAGATAAATCTCCACCAAGAGCTCCAAAGGCTCCGCCCATTGCTCTAAAACGGGCAGTTCCTGTTAAATTGTCCTGAGAATAACGCATGGCGTCTGAAACTTCTTGTGAATATGAGGTGCTAAATGTTAATCCTGATATAAGTAGGATGAATATTTTTTTCATTTTGATTTAAGTTTTAGGTAGTTCTATTGATATTAACAGAAGAATATTATCTTCTTCCGCCTCCACCGTATGATCTTCCACCACCGCCACCGCCAGACGATCTCATGCTTCCACCACTGCCACTATTGTTGTAGGAACGGGAAGGGGTTGGTGATGAATAGCTTCTTGATGAGTTGTTGCTATTATTGTTATAGCTTCTAGTTGTGGTAGTTGAGTTGCCTGATCTTCTGTTTGAATAATTACTACTACTGTTGTTGTTTTGAGTAGCACTACTTCTTCTGTTTGTAAAAGTAGGGCTTGATGTTCTGCCGTTTACAGTAGAACTTCTTCTGTAATCAGAAAAACTGTTTTGTCTGTTTGTGGTGTAACTTCTATTGGTGGTATAATTTCTATTAGTTGAAGAGCTTCTGTTAGTGGTGTAATTTCTATTTGTACTATAGCTTCTTCTATTGGTGTTATAATAATTTCGGTTAGAAGCATAATTTCTTCCTCCGTAATAAGCGGCAGATCCTCTTCTTCCATAGTTATAGGAGTAGTTGTTGTAATATCCAGATCCCCAGTAGCCTGGATATCCCCAGCCAGCTCCCCAATATCCTGGATAGCCCCATCCGTATCCCGGATAGCCCCAGTAACCGCCATATCCTCCATATCCCCATCCATAATAAGGATATCCAAATCCATAACCGAATCCCATTGACCACATAGGATCGGAATAAACATTTATGGATACTTCAGAATTGCTGCTTCCCCATGCAGGATAAGCTGCAGAGGCAGTTTGTATGCTGTCATTTTCTGCATAATTACCATAGCTGTCTACGTCTGTAAAAATTTCAGTAGGCTGATTATCATCTTGTAATGATCTGAAGTAGTCTTTATATTGGTTATTAGTGTTGGTGGTGTTTGATTGTGCATAAGTGCGGGTATTGCCATAAACTCCATCATTATCATTGTACGAAGTATTTTGGTAAGAACCACACGATGCTAATAGAAAACTCAATAATCCAATTAGATAGAAATGAGTTGAGTTTTGTCGGAGAGAAATATTAGTTTTCATATCTGTGGTGTTTTTTATTGTTGCACATTACAAAAATAGTTAGTTTTGCGAAACTATTTAGTTAAAAAAAGTAAAACAAAATTTGTGCCAAACTATTCAATATGAGTAAGAACCTCACTACAAGATCAGAAGATTATTCGAAATGGTATAACGAACTGGTTGTTAAAGCAGATTTAGCCGAAAATTCAGGAGTTAGAGGCTGTATGGTAATCAAGCCATACGGATATGCAATTTGGGAAAAAATGCAGGCTGAGTTAGACAGAATGTTTAAAGAAACCGGACATCAAAATGCATACTTTCCTTTATTTGTTCCAAAAAGCATGTTTGAAGCGGAAGAAAAAAACGCAGAAGGATTTGCAAAAGAATGTGCTATTGTAACACACTACAGATTAAAAAATGATCCTGATAAACCCGGAAAACTTATGGTTGATCCGAATGCTAAATTAGAAGAGGAGCTTATTGTTCGTCCAACGAGTGAGGCAATTATCTGGTCTACATATAAAGGATGGGTACAGTCATATAGAGATTTACCTTTATTGATTAATCAATGGGCAAATGTGGTGCGTTGGGAAATGCGTACACGCTTGTTTTTAAGAACAGCCGAGTTTTTATGGCAGGAAGGACATACGGCACATGCTACAAAGGCAGAAGCAATTGAAGAATCTGAAAAAATGATGAATGTGTATGCGGATTTTGTAGAAAACTTCATGGCAATTCCGGTAGTAAAAGGTATCAAAACAGAAACTGAACGTTTTGCAGGAGCCGATGAAACGTATTGTATTGAAGCTTTAATGCAGGACGGAAAAGCATTACAGGCAGGAACATCTCACTTTTTAGGACAAAATTTTGCAAAAGCATTTGATGTGAAGTTTGCAAATGCCGAAGGAAAGCAGGAACATGTTTGGGGGACCTCCTGGGGAGTTTCTACCCGTTTGATGGGAGCTTTAGTTATGACGCACTCTGATGATCAGGGATTGGTTTTGCCTCCAAATTTAGCTCCTATACAAGTAGTAATCGTTCCGATTTATAAAACTGATGAACAATTGGCTGAAATTACAGCTGCTGTTAATGATTTGACTGGGAAGTTGAGAAAATTGAAGATTTCAGTTAAATATGATGACAGAACAACACAAAAACCAGGATTCAAATTTGCTGAATGGGAATTAAAAGGTGTTCCGGTTCGAATTGCTGTTGGTCCAAAAGATTTAGAAAATGGAACTTTTGAGGTTGCAAGACGAGATACATTGACAAAAGAGACTGTTTCTGGAGAAGGAATCGTAAATTATATAAATGACCTGCTAGAGCAGATTCAGGCTGATTTATTTAACAAAGCATTAGATTATCGTAATACACATATTACAGAAGTAAATAGTTTTGAGGAGTTTAAAGAAGTTTTGGATGGTAAAGGCGGTTTTGTATCAGCTCATTGGGACGGTACAGCAGCTACTGAAGAAAAAATAAAAGACCTGACAAAAGCAACAATTCGCTGCATTCCTTTAAGTCATGCAGAAGAGACGGGAAGCTGTGTGTTTACTGGGAATCCGTCTACAAAAAGAGTGTTGTTTGCGAAGGCATATTAAAATTTTTTATTTTTTTTTGCATCAGGTATTGTACATCTTAAAAATAGTTGTATTTTTGCATCCGCATTAGAGAAACACACGGTCCGTTCGTCTATCGGTTAGGACGCCAGGTTTTCATCCTGGTAAGGGGGGTTCGATTCCCCCACGGACTACTTTTTTTCTGCGAGCCAAGTTTCAACTTGATATAATGGTCCGTTCGTCTATCGGTTAGGACGCCAGGTTTTCATCCTGGTAAGGGGGGTTC
>NZ_CAMLDD010000050.1 GCF_946478785.1 uncultured Flavobacterium sp. | reverse complement strand
AAATCGTTTTCATAAAAACTTTGTCATTGCGAGGAACGAAGCAACCTCATGACGATATGACTTCAAGTTTGATTAAGCAAATGAGATCGCTTTGTTCTTCAAAATGACAAGTTTTGCATTTTCTTCTTTAGAATATGATAATCTATTTAAGCAATGATTTCGAATACTTCATTGAACTTTCTTTCTAAATTTCTAATTTTCCGTTTGATAGACCATCTTGAATGAAAAAACACAAAAGCAATGAATAAATTAAAAATTATATAGGCTTCTGTGGGAACTTTTTCTTCGCTAATAAATATTAAGTTCATTACTACAAACGCAATAATTGGAAAATATTTCACCCAAATCAATTGAAGTTTATGAGTGGGTTCAATAACGTAATCAATATTCAATGATCCGTTTGTTGTCTTGTATTTCCCTTTGATTAAATAAAATGATAGTGAGACAGCTGAATTCGTAATTAAACGAAATGTTGAATCGTCATAATTTCCATAAAAAGGTTTTGAAATCCCACCAAATATTTTAAATAGACTAAATGGACTAATTAATTTAAGTTTTGGATGACCAATTACTGTGTTGTTTTTAATTTTGGCTCTAAATTCAGTTATATTCAGCTTTGATTGCATTTCATTTTTGAGTTAATTCTTAAAATTCGGTCAAAAAATAAAACTTATCCTTCCAAATCAATACTCCTATTAGTGGTGAAACTTTAGATTAACCTTGTTCTTTTTTATTCTCAGCATCATCAATTTCCTCACCATCATTCTCAGTCATATCAGCCAAAACATCAAATTTAGGTTTTATAAATTCCTGCTGATTGGCTAATGATTTGTTTAACGTTAAAACCAAACAAGGCAGCAGCATTAAATTGGATAACATTCCAAACGAAAGTGTTATGGCAATTAATCCGCCCAAAGCAACTGTGCCCCCGAAATCGGAAAGCATAAATACCGAAAATCCTGCAAATAAAACAACAGAAGTGTAAAACATACTTACTCCGGCTTCCTTCAAAGTAGCATAAACAGAGCGTTTTATTTTCCAGTTATTCTTGGTTAACTCCTGACGGTACTGCGCCAAAAAGTGAATAGTATCATCGACCGAAAGTCCAAAAGCAATACTGAATACCAAAATGGTTGAGGGCTTTAAGGGAATGCCAAAGTAACCCATCAATCCTGCCGTAATCATTAGTGGCAGTAAATTTGGAATTAAGGAAACAACTACCATTTTGAAAGACCTGAACATAAAAACCATCAGTAATGAAATCAATAAAATGGCAAAAAGTATAGAACTTACAAGGTTGTCTAACAAATATTTAGTTCCTTTTTCAAAAACCAGTGCTTTTCCTGTCATCGTAACTTTGTAATGGTCAGACGGAAAAACTTCATCTATTTTTTTCTGAAGTCCATTTTCTATATTGGCCATGTTCCCGGTGCCTATGTCTTTCATGAACGTAGTTATTCGTGCTACCTGACCAGCACTGTCAATATAGCTTTTCATGATGTTTTTATCCGTATTTTTTGTTGCATTTTTAGCATAACTCAAAATAAAGCTTTGCTCCTGAGAAGTAGGCAGCTCATAAAAATCCGAATTTCCGTTATAGTAAGCCTGCTTAGAATATTTGATCAGATTTAATATTGATACCGGTTTTGAAAGCTCAGGGATTTCTTCAATTTTTTTCTGAAGTTCATCCATTTTTCGAAGCGTAGACAGCTTCATGACGCCTTTTTTTCTTTTGGTGTCTATTGTGATTTCTAAAGGCATTACGCCATTAAACTCTTTTTCAAAGAATTTAATATCCCTATAAAACTCGGTATTTTGAGGCATATCTTCAATCAGACTTCCGGATGTCTTAATTTGAAAAGCCCCAAATGTGCTAACTATAAAAATTAATGAAGCTACCCCATATACATAACGACGTTTGTAGCGAACCATTTCTTCAATCCAGGTCATAAATGAGCGGGTGTAGTTTCGGCTCAAATGTTCCAGATGTTTCGCCTTAGGCACCGGTTGATAGCTGTAATAAACAGGAACAATAATTAGACATAAAAAGAACAATGACATAATACTGATGGATGCTACAATACCAAATTCTTTCAATAAAACGCTGTTGGTAATGATAAAAGTGGCAAAACCGGCAGCTGTTGTTAGGTTTGTCATTAAGGTTGCTGTTCCAACTTTCGTAATCACACGCTGCAAAGCACGGGCCTTGTTCCCATGAGCCAGATATTCCTGTTGGTATTTATTGGTCAGGAAAATGCAATTGGGTACGCCAATTACAATAACCAGAGAAGGTACTAATGCAGTCAGAACCGTAATTTCATAATTAAATAATCCCAGCAGACCAAATGTCCACATTACACCTATCATAACAATTATTATTGAAATTAAGGTAGCTCTAAAAGATCGGAAAAAGAAAAAGAAAATTAGTGATGTAATCAATAATGAGGCACCAACAAAAAGACTGATTTCATCTGTAACATTTTTTGCATTTAAGGTACGAATATATGGCATTCCCGAAACACGCAGATCAATTCCGGTTTCTTTCTCGAAGGCTTCAATTTTAGGAATAAAATCCTTTAAAATAAAATCTTTTCGATGTGCCGTATTAACGATTTTTTTATCCAGATAAATTGCTGAACGAATGGAACCGCTTTTTTTATTAAAAAGCAAACTTTCGTAAAAAGGCATTTTATCAAATAATTCGGTTTTGAGGCTTTTTAGATAAGCCTGGTCTTTTGTTTTGCTTTGATTAACAAATGGAACAAGTTCAAAACTTTGTAAAGAATCGTTTTTTTGTAATTTTTGCAGGTCTGATATAGAGACTACTAAATCTACTTCTTTTTGGGATTTCAGCGATTTGGTCAATTTTTCCCATGCTTCAAATGCTTTTGGCGTAAAAAAGGCATCACCTTTTACACCTACAACAATCAAATTTCCTTCTTCTCCAAACTCTTTTAGAAAAGCATTGTACTCTTTATTGACTATATGATCATCAGGAAGTAAATTCGCTTCAGTAAATGAAAACCTTATGTTTTTCCATTGCAATCCGAAGAAAATCGTGATTAAAATAATCAGTGCAATAATTGTAATTCTATTTTTAAGTACGATTCTGGCAATAAATTCCCAAAAACCTACATTTATTCTTTTTCTCATATTTTATAAAATGGTTGCAAATGTAATGAAAACCACTTTTAATGGGGGTATATTCATCTTTGTTTTTGCTTTTTGTTAACATACGCAACAACAAAAACGTTTTGTTAATTTAATTAGTTTACACTATTTATATTTTCGCTTTTCTCATCTTTGTATCTCAATTTTAAAAAGAATAAAAAATGAACTGGATTTTACTAATCATTGCCGGGCTTTTCGAGGTAGGTTTTGCGTCTTGTTTGGGCAAAGCCAAAGAAACGACAGGGATTATTTCAACCTATTGGATGATTGGGTTTTTTGTCTGCCTTTCGATCAGTATGATTTTGCTTTATAAAGCCACACAGGTTTTGCCAATTGGAACTGCTTATGCGGTTTGGACAGGAATTGGGGCGGTTGGAACTGTTTTAGTTGGAATTTTCATTTTTAAGGAACCGGCAACTTTCTGGAGGATATTTTTTCTTTCGACTTTGATTGCTTCGATCATTGGATTGAAGTTTGTTTCCAGTCATTAATAAACAATCAGCATTATGCAGGACAACAATACCATAAATTTTATTCTTTTGACAATTATTATACTGCTAATTGTTATCATTGGTTTGATGGTTTTTCAATTAATGAAAGCGAAAAAATCAAAGGAAGATGCTGAGGAAAGTTTTTACGCGCTTGAAAGAAAAGTAAACGATCTGCAATTAGAAACTTTAGAGTCCAAACTGAATCCGCATTTGTTTAAGAATATTCTAAACTCAATTCAGTCGCACGCGTATCAGACTTATTTTGCTTTGGATAAACTCGCCAATGTTTTGGATTATATTCTGTACGAAAGCAAAAAGAAATTCGTCACTGCCAAAGAAGAAATTGATTTTGCGCTGAATCTGATCGAAATCAATAAAATTAAAATCAGTCCGCTTTTTGAGCTGAAGATAAAAACCAATATCAATAAAGAAGATAAATTATACGAACAGCCTTTACTGGCACCGTTAATTTCAATTGATTTAATTGAAAATGCCTTTAAACATGCCGATTTGCAAAGTGCCGATGCTTTTATTTCGGTCGTTTTTGAGTTCAAGGATAATGCTTTTTTTATGACAGTTTCGAATAAAATCTCGGATAAAAAAGTACTGAAAAAGGAACGAAGCGGTTTAGGAAACACCACTTTGGAACATCGCTTAAGAATCATCTACAAGAATAACTTTAAACTTGAAAGGTTTATAGAAAACGATATTTATATTGCTCATCTAAAAATAGATTTACTTGAATACAAAACTGAAATGCTTGCTTCTGGACGATGAGTTGCCGGGATTAACGTACCTCAAAATGCTTTGCGAACAAATTCCCGAAGTAGAGATCGTAAAAACGTTTAATAATCCTGAAAAACTATTGTCCGAAATTCCGGATCTCGAATTTGATTTATTAATCTCAGATATCGAAATGCCCGGAATTGACGGTTTGCATCTTGCAGAAATGATTCAGAATAAATTAGTAATTTTTTGTACAGCTTATAAAGATTACGCTGCAGATGCTTTTAATATTGATGCGGTAGATTATATTACAAAACCTGTAAAACTGGAGCGTCTGCAAAAAGCGATCTCAAAAGCTTTTGAACGGTTCAATAAACCGGAAACAGCTAAAAAATTCATTCAGCTGAATACCGATAAGGGAAAAACGCTATTGTATTTTAATCAGATTCAATATATCAAAACGGCTGTGAGTGACAGCCGGGACAAAACAGTTCTTCTCACTGATGGAAGTTTTTTAAATTTGAAAAACGTAAAATTTGATACACTTTTAAATGAGTTGCCTGAAACCGATTTCTGCAGAATAAATAAAAAAGAAATTGTAGCGGTAAAAGCAATTAAATTTTTTAACCATAACGAAATTGTACTGCATCATTTAGAAAAAAATGATAAAAATACTATCTTATTTTTGAGTGAAACTTATCGTTCTGACTTTCTGAAAAACATCAAAATCTAACTTATTACAAAGTTTTTCCCACTTGTTACAAAGATTGAAAATTAGCTGTAAATTTACTTTTCCACTAAAATTTCAGTGCTGATATTTGCGCCATAATTTAAAATACGGGTTATGAATAATATTAAAAATTCTTTATTCTACGTTACAGTTATTGGTGGTTTTACTGCTCTGATATATTGGGTAATCTCAAAAGGCGCTTCACTCGAAGCAGGCCGCGGAATCGTTCATAAAAAAATTGAAAGCAATCACTGGAATGATTTTTTACATTCGATGATCGAGAATCTGCGGCATCCTCTGGCGATTTTATTGGCTCAAATTGTGACCATTATTTTAGCAGCACGATTATTTGGATGGATTTTCAGGAAAATTGGGCAGCCGTCTGTAATTGGAGAAATGATTGCCGGAATTGTTTTAGGGCCGTCTTTGGTCGGGATGTATTTTCCGGAATTTTCTGCAACTTTGTTTCCAGCAGCATCTTTAGGGAATTTACAATTCTTAAGTCAGATTGGTTTGATACTTTTCATGTTCGTAATCGGAATGGAGCTGGATTTGAAAGTGCTAAAAAATAAAGCTCATGAATCTGTAGTAATCAGTCACGCCAGTATCGTGATTCCGTTTGCTTTAGGATTAAGTTTAGCTTATTTTATTTACGGGACTTTCGCGCCTGAAGGAGTAGAATTTGCCTCTTTTGGTTTGTTTATGGGTATTGCCATGAGTATCACTGCCTTTCCCGTTCTGGCAAGGATTGTTCAGGAACGAGGGATGCAAAAAACAAAACTCGGAACCATTGCCATAACGTGTGCTGCCGCAGATGACATTACTGCCTGGTGTATTTTGGCAGTTGTAATTGCAATTGTAAAAGCGGGATCGTTTACAAGTGCTTTGTATGTTATAGGATTGGCTATTTTGTATGTGATCGTCATGCTTAAGGTAGTGAGACCATTCCTGAAGCGTGTAGGAGATTTAAACTCAACCCGCGAAAGTCTGAACAAACCCGTAGTTGCTATTTTCTTCATAACACTTTTGTTTTCTTCATATGCTTCTGAATTAATTGGAATCCATGCTTTGTTTGGAGCTTTTTTAGCTGGAGCCATTATGCCGGAAAATAATAAATTCAGAAATATTTTTATCGAAAAAGTTGAAGATGTTTCAATTATTGTTCTTTTGCCGTTATTCTTTGTTTTTACGGGTTTACGTACTCAGATCGGTTTGCTTAATGATCCCTATCTATGGAAAGTGACAGCGGTAATTATTGCGGTTGCAGTTGTTGGAAAATTCTTTGGAAGTGCTTTTGCGGCAAAATTCGTTGGACAAAGCTGGAAAGACAGTTTAGCGATAGGAGCCTTGATGAACACTCGTGGTCTAATGGAGCTTGTCGTCTTAAACATCGGGTATGATTTGGGAGTTCTTTCTACAGAAATTTTTACGATGATGGTCATTATGGCTTTGGTTACTACTTTTATGACTGGCCCGGCCTTAGATTTTATTGGTTATGTTTTTAAGGGTAAACCTACGGCTATTCCTCAGGAAATTGGTAATAAGAGCAAGTACAAAATCCTGCTTTCGTTTGCAACTCCGGAAAGAGGAAAAAAACTTTTACAAATCGCTAACAGTTTGGTAAAAAAACAACCGGATAGTTCAATTGTGACGGCGATGCATTTGTCATTAAGTACCGAGATTCACTCTTTTGAAATAAAAGACCATGAGCGTAAAATGCTGGTTCCGGTTATCGAAGAATCTGAGCGTTTGAATCAAAATATGGTAAGTATTTTTAAAGTGACAAATGATATTGATACCGAAATTATAGAAACAGCAAATCAGGGAGAATATGATTTATTGCTGGTAGGGTTAGGGCAGTCAATTTTTGAAGGGACCTTGCTTGGGAAAATCCTTGGTTTCACGTCCAGAATTGTAAATCCTGATCGTTTGATTGATAAATTTACCGGAAAGGAAGGTTTGTTCGAAAATTCTCCTTTTGATGAAAGAACGCGTCACATTATTGCTAAAACTAAAATGCCGGTCGGAATTTTTATTGATAAAGATCTCGAAGAAGTAGATCAGATTTTTATGCCGATTTTTAGTCAAGAAGATTCTTTTCTGATTGATTATGCCAGGAAATTAATCAATAATAACGGTTCGCAAATTACAGTTCTCGATGCCAGTGGTGATGTAAAAAGTACACGAGATATACAGGAAAATATTCGCTCTATTGAACAGATTGCACCAAACCACATTATGATTATGCACGAAAGAACTATTAAAAAAGAGTTTTTAGAAACTCAAAATTTAATGATTATAAGCTTAAATAGTTGGAAAAAACTAATTGAATCTCAAAGTATCTGGCTGAACAATACCCCATCGGTTTTGATACTCAAGCCATCGGTTTAAAATTTCAATATTAAAATTCCAAATTCCAATTTTTATGATTGGGGTTTGGGATTTTGTTTAGTTTGCTGGGTAAGAAATGAAGATGTAGTTAAATGTATAATAATATTTTTTATGAAAACAAAAAGCCC
>NZ_CAMLDD010000049.1 GCF_946478785.1 uncultured Flavobacterium sp. | reverse complement strand
TTTGGTTGTTATTAAAATTACTTTAAATCTTTGTAACAAATCTAAAGGATAGAAGAGGAAATCCTTTTGTGCCGGTGTTCGGCACAAAAGATTGTAACGGATAGCGGGATTAGCTCCTAAAAAACATTATTAAATACAATTGACGATGCTCATCATCCCAATTAGATTTTTGCCCATTTGTACATCAAAAAGAGAAAAAAGCTTTATTTCGAAACAGTAAAGAAAGATACGTAAATGATCAAAAACAGCTATTGGGTGAAATTCGATCTTCAGAAACATTATCCTGCCCGCAACCCGCTAATTAAATCGCGCTTTCGATAGCAGCAAGTTTATTAAGGTCACTTATGACTAAACTAAAAAAAAAGAAACTAAACCAAAAGAAACTTTTTATTTCCTTCACCCGCCCCAACAAGATCCATCGACAGCACCTCTTCAAGCAAAGATTTAAGCCTCTCAAAACAGCTGGGCTTTACCGCATAAAAAGTAGCACCGAGCTCTGATGCCCTGCGGATATTTTCCGGATCACTGCTTGTGGAAAGCATCACAATATTTACTTCTTTCAGACCTCCGGAAAGATTTCTAATCTCCTGAAGACATTCCAGTCCTGTTTTTCCCGGCATATTGATATCAAGGAAAATAAAATCGGGAAGCTCTGATTCGGAAAGCGTAAGGAGGCTATCCATTAAATGCATGCCGTCGTGCTCTTGTTTTAGGATAACATCAAGGTCAATTTCACTCAGCGCATCAGCAAAGAACTCCCTGTCATCGCTGTCGTCATCGGCCAGATAAATAAACCTTTTGGAATTGTAATTTTCAAATGCCATTTTACTACAATTTACGTTAAACGATAAAATAATAAACTGCTTTGGATAAACGGTATATTCAACCGTACAGATCTCGCACTTTAAAACTGCAAAATGATACTCAAATCGGATAAGGGGACTGTAAAGTTAATCCATAATTCAGAAAAAACACATTAAAAAAAAATCTTTTTACCTTTTCTTAATCTTTCTGTTTTTCAAAGTTTTCAATATTTACACGCTACCCCACTATCAGAAAAAACTGATTGCACAAATTTGTTATAAATTAGAACATAATATTTTTAAATAATGTTACTATCTGTACTAATTTTGACTGGTATAAAATGCAAAAGAGGATGGAAAGGTCAATTGTGCACATCGATATGAATACGTTTTTCGTGTCCTGCGAAAGACTGACAAATTCAGAACTTAACGGGATACCGCTCATCATCGGGGGCGGCGAGAGAGGTGTCGTGGCATCGTGCTCTTATGAAGCCCGGCGCTTTGGAGTGCGTTCTGCCATGCCCATCCATATGGCCATGAAGCTCTGCCCGCAGGCCAAAATCATGAAAGGCGACATGGAATTATACTCCAAGCTCTCCCATGACATTACCGAGATCATACAGGAAAAAGCACCAGTTGTAGAAAAAGCCAGTATTGATGAATTTTATCTTGATATTACCGGGATGGACAAATTCCATGGCAGCTACAAGTGGACCAGTGAGCTGGCTCACACCATTACAAAAGAAACGGGTTTGCCCCTCACCTTTGCCTTATCCGTTAACAAAACCGTCTCTAAAATCGGAACTGGTGAAGGTAAACAAAAACTGAACCTGGAAATCCCACAGCATTTGGTTCAGCCATTTTTAAACCCGCTCTCCATCCAGAAAATTCCAATGGTGGGCGATAAAACTTTTCAGCTGCTTTCGCGAATTGGGATCCGGAGAATCCAGACCTTATCGGAAATGCCCCCTGAGGTATTGCAGCAAATGATGGGCAAAAATGGCCTGGAACTGTGGAAAAAAGCCAATGGCATAGATGATAATCCTGTTGAACCTTCTATCGAAAGAAAATCGATATCAACAGAACATACTTTTGGTGAGGATACCATCGATATACCCAGACTTTACAGAGTGATTTTGGGGATGGTGGAAAAACTCGCTTTTCAATTGCGTTCGGAGGAATGGCTGACTTCAACTGTGGTTATTAAAATACGATATGCCAATTTTGATACCGAGACTAAACAGTGCCGTGTACAGTATACCTCTGCTGATCATATCCTGACTAAAACCGTAACGGATTTGTTTGAGAAATTATATCAGCGACGCATGCGGCTGCGCCTTATTGGAATCCGTTTTAGTGGACTGGTAAGAGGGACATATCAGATTGATCTTTTTCAGGACACAGAGGAAATGCTCGCCTTATACACCGCTATGGATAAAATGAAAAGCCGGTACGGGTTTGATGCTGTCATGCGATGCGCCGGAGCCACATTCAAACCCAATACCAAAAATGAAATTTTAAAACGCAAATCATAGGCGATGTACCTTAACTGCCATTCTTTTCATTCCCTGCGTTATGGCACGATTCCCCTAGAGGAACTGATCAGCCATGCCGTGAAGTGCGGGGTTACCGCTATGGCATTAACGGATATTAATACCGTAACGGGAATTTATGATTTTATAAAGGGATGTGAAGCAAGGGGAATAAAACCTCTGGTGGGAATGGAATTCCGCTCTGAACATCAGCTACGTTATATTGGACTGGCCAAAAATGCCAATGGTCTGGCTGAGATGAACAGGTTTCTGACCCGGCATAATTTTGACGGCACGGCACTTCCCCTGTGTGCTCCTGATTTTTTGGATGTATTTGTTATTTATCCTTTGGAGAATACGCCTGATACTCTAAAAGAAAATGAATATATTGGGATTCGTCCTGAGCAGCTGCAAAAATTGGTTTTATCTGACTGGAAAGACAGACAAGAAAAAATGGTTATCCTCCAGCCGGTTACCTTTTGTACCAAAAAGGAATATGAACTGCACAAAATCCTTCGTGCCATTGACCTGAATGTTATCTTGTCTAAACTCACTCCTGCTGATTATTGCAGGAATTCCGAAATAATGGTAGCTGTAGAAAGAATTTTGTCCTGTTATGACCAATATCCTACTATTATAGCAAACACCGAAAAGATTATTGCGGAATGTCATTTTGAATTTGATTTTAAAACACCCAAAAACAAGAAATTTTACACCAATAACAGAGAAAGTGATATTGCCCTATTGACTACTCTAGCCGAGCAAGGGCTGTCATGGCGTTACGGTAAAGACAATATCGAAGCAAAAGCCCGAATGGTGAAAGAACTAAAAGTAATTGATGAGTTACAGTTCAGCGGTTATTTTTTAATTACCTGGGATATTATCCGCTACAGCAACTCTCAGGGTTTTATGCACATCGGCCGCGGCAGTGGTGCCAATAGTATTATTGCCTATTGTCTTGGCATTACCGATATCTGCCCTTTGGAACTCGATTTGTATTTTGAACGGTTCTTGAACCTGAACCGCAAAAGTCCGCCTGATTTTGATATTGACTGGAGCTGGAAAGAAAGGGATATTATCCTGCACTATATCTTTTCACGATATGGAGAAGATCATGTGGCTTTCTGTGGCATCAATGTAGAATTTAAATACAAATCTATTTTTCGCGAAGTTGGGAAAGTTTTCGGGCTTCCAAAAGAAGAACTGGACATATTATCCAAAAATCCTATGGAGCTTCACCCAAAAAATAAAGTTGTGAAACAGGTTCAGGAACTAGGAAGCCTGTTATTGAAATATCCGAACCAAAGAAGCATGCATTCCTGCGGCATTTTGATCTCGGAAGAACCTATTACGAATTATACCCCTCTGGAAACACTTCAAAAAGGGTTTCCGATTGTGCTTTTTGATATGCACATTGCCGAGGATATTGGTCTGGAAAAATTTGATATCCTGAGCCAGCGGGGTATTGGCCATATCGATGACAGCGTGAAGCTTATTGAGAAAAATTGCGGAATTCGACTCAATATCCGGGACACTTCCATTTCCAAAAATGAAACCCGATGTAATGAGTTTCTGGGAGTGGGTAACACAATAGGGTGCTTTTATATTGAAAGTCCTGCCATGCGTGGCCTTTTGCGAAGGCTGAAGTGCAACAACTATAAAACACTTGTAGCTGCCTCTTCTATTATACGCCCCGGTGTAGCGCAATCTGGCATGATGAAGGAATATATTTTTAGACATAACCATCCTGACCAGTTTGAATACTTTCACCCTGTTTTTAAAGAGCACCTCGGTGAAACCTACGGTATCATGGTTTACCAGGAAGACGTTATAAAAATCGCCCTGCATTATGGCGGA
This sequence comes from uncultured Flavobacterium sp., assembly GCF_946478785.1. Next base: position 5,107 of record NZ_CAMLDD010000049.1, on the reverse strand, counting down.
TTGCCTGCCCCTGATGGAGATATCCTGCGCCGTGCCATGTCGGGGAAAGGGCGATCAAAAGCTGCACTGCAAAAGGTAAAAGATAATTTTTTTGCTTCCTGCCAGACTCAGGGGCACCCGGCTAAACTCAGCGAAGAAATCTACCGCCAGATAGAATCCTTTGCCGGATATTCTTTCTGCAAGGCGCATTCTGCAAGTTATGCTGTGGAGAGTTATCAAAGCCTTTATCTAAAAGTCCACTATCCGATAGAATTTATGGTTGCGGTCATCAATAATCAGGGTGGCTTTTACAGGACAGAAGTCTATGTACATGAAGCGACAATGTCCGGTGCTGTTATTCATAATCCGTGCGTGAACAAGAGTGAATGGGAAACCACACTTTATGGGACTGATGTTTACCTGGGCTTTATGCATCTGCAAGGGCTTCAATCATCAATAGCCAACCTGATACAGGAAGAGCGGGAAAACAATGGCCACTACAAATCGTTGGAAGATTTTATAAACCGCATTCCCATCGGCATTGAAGGTATCCAGATATTGATTTTCATAGGCGCATTCCGCTTTACCGGAAAAACAAAAAATCAATTGCTCGTCATTGCACGATTGATCCTGGTTAATTTTAAACCCGAGAACAGGAACCTCTTGCTGATACAGGAGCCAGTCAGGGAATATGTATTGCCTACTCTCGAACGTTCTGTTTTTGAGGATGCTTTTGATGAGATTGAACTATTGAACTTTCCTGTCTCCTGTTCTCCTTTTGATTTGTTAAAAACAAAATTCAGGGGTGATGTTTTGGCAAAAGACCTTTTGAAACACCATAAAAAAACAGTGCGCATGCTGGCTTATCTGGTTTCCCGAAAACATGTCCCCACCAAGATGGGTGCTATGTTTTTTGGAACGTGGATTGATGCAGAAGGTGAATTTTTTGATACTGCCCATTTTACAGGCAGCTTGAAGGAATATCCTTTCCAGGGTGGCGGCTGCTATTTGTTACAGGGCAATGTAGAAGTGGATTATCACTTCCCTACTATTACTGTTATCAAAATGGCAAAAATGCCTTTTATCCCTGATCCGAGATATTCGAATACTTCAGACAGACAGTTTAAAGTTCATGAACAACTACGTGAAGATGTAAGTATGACCCAACGCCTTCCCTATCCCCAAGAACATGAAATTAATCTGCCACGGCATAAAATGATTACATCATAAAAACACAAAAATTTAAAAGAACATTAGCTTTAGGTGCTTTCCGTATCCCTGCAAAGATTCATAACAAGCTGCTAATCATAGCAATCCTATAAAAATTGACTTTTATAATATAACATACTATTATTTCCCTTTAGTAACTTCGGGTAGAACTATAAAATTAAAAGTAATGGACGATAAATCAAAAACAGGAAAAGCTGATGATTCCAGAATTAATGTAAATGAATCATATGAACTTCAGTACTGGTCTGAGAAACTGAATGTAACCCGGGATGAATTAAAACAAGCTGTTGAAACTGCAGGTCCACTTGTGAAAGATGTTATGAATTACTTATCAAAAAACCGATAACATCATGCCTTGGTACAATGGGGACTATCCCCCGTCTTATAAAAATCAGCCGCCCGAGTTAAGGGAAAAAGCAGTTGAAATAGCCAATGCGCTGCTTCAGGATGGCGCTGAAGAAGGGATTGCAATAGCCACAGGGCTCAAACAACCCCGCGAGCTTTTAAAAAACCGCTGAGGCCACCGACCCTTCCAAACTCTCCGACATTTAAGATCAATTAGCCGGAGAAATGCAAACACTGCAAGACTGGATGATGCATGTGATGATGCAGGTAGTCCCTTTCAACACCCAAAATGTGCAACTGAAAAGTTTCATTACAGCTGAAGATAAATGGCTTGATACTTCATAAAAAAAGAGATGAAAACAAAAAAAGAAACAAAGGGAACTACTTCGAAGAAAATCAATACTTTGCTAAAAAAAGGGGTATCAGCAAAAATCCCTTCTGGGGTAAAACCCATGCTGGCCACCTTAGTCAACGAGCCATTTGATGACCCCGACTGGATCTATGAGATTAAATGGGATGGCTATCGGGCTGTTTCCTATATCAATAAAGGTTCTGTTTCCATTTCTTCACGCAATAACAAATCTTTTGAAGGGAAATATTATCCGATTGCTTCTGTTATGGGAAAATGGTCCATAAATGCCGTACTTGATGGTGAAATTGTGGTCATTGGCAAAGATGGCAAAGCTAATTTCAGTGCCCTGCAGAATTGGAGGAGTGAAGCCGACGGGAATCTGATTTATTATGTTTTTGATCTTCTGTGGTACAACGATACGGATATTATGTCACTCACGCTTACCGAAAGACAGGACATTTTAAAAGAGATCCTGCCCACCAACGATGACCGTGTTCGACTGAGTCAAAGTTTTACCAGCAATGGACTTGATTTTTTTGCAGCTGCAAAGAAAATGGGTCTGGAAGGAATAATGGCTAAAAAAGCCAATTCTGCGTACAGTGCAAATAGCCGTAACAAAGAATGGGTAAAAATCAAGGCCAATCTGCGCCAGGAAGTCGTGATTGGCGGTTTTACAAAAAATGACGGAACTTCAAAACAATTCAGTTCGTTATTACTGGGTGTTTTTGAGAACAAAAATTTGCAATATGTTGGCAAAGTAGGTACCGGTTTTAGCGATAAGCTTCAAAAGGAAATGATGCAGCAATTTATACCCCTGATTACAGAGAAGGTTCCTTTTGCTTCTCAGCCAGATATCAACAAACCTTCACGATTCCGTCCTAATCCGCCTAATGCTGTGGCTACATGGCTAAAGCCAGCACTTGTCTGTGAAGTCAACTTTGCAGAGGTCACCAGCGATGGTGTCTTTCGCCATCCCTCTTTTGAAGGAATGCGATTAGATAAAAAAGCCTCTGAGGTGGTGCGGGAGACCGCTGCCCCCACAACTGGAATTATAGCAGATCTCCAGGAAAAAAATCCAAGCAATAAATCTGAACTGGTTACTGCCCCTGAACATACCGGAAGAAAAACGCTCCTTAATCCCAGTGAAGCATCTCAGGTGAAAAAGATAAAAGGACACAGCCTGAAATTTACCAACTTAAGTAAAGTGTATTGGCCGGAAGATGGTTATACCAAACGTGACATGTTCAATTATTATTATCAGGCAGCAGAATATATCCTTCCTTATCTCAAGGATCGCCCCTTGTCCCTCAACAGGTTCCCCGGCGGGATACACGGGCCGGGCTTTTATCAACCCCAAAATGACTACTCTAAGTTTTGTGGCATAATCGTGACACACTACAATTTACAAAACTAGAAACTCTGCAAAATACAGGCTTAAGAAGTTTAGGTTAAAATATATTAATTGAGTTATACGCTTAGGTGTTGTCTAAAAATCAGATAATTAAATGCTTATTTTTCGTGTAAATATTAAAACTTCTACAGAGATTGACCTTTAACTGAAACTACATTTAAATAAACCTTTAATAAGTTGTTTAAAAAATACTTAAGCGTAGAACTCAATATATTAAATCCAATTATAAAATATAAATAAACCTTTGTCCCCTATCAAATATATTTTATAAATTTGTCTCAACCACTAGATTAATGTGTTCTTCGAAAAATGATAGACAGATTGACAAAATAATATTTTTCAATTGAAAAATTACTTGTTTCTAGTTTGTTTTATTTTGTTCAGATTTGTACTTAATTCTGCATCCTAAGATCAATTTCATATAGTAAAACATCAATCAAACGTGTAGCTTTAAGTTTAGGCATCATGTAGCATACCCAATGTAAATCTTTTAATTAAATCATTACATATTCACAGGTTTTTATTTAATTCAATTAAAATACTTATAATATACTTTCAACCCTAACAGGACAGTGAACCAATTGAATATAATTTAACTTGTAATTATCTTACAAAAGAATATCGTAGTGAACTAATTTCTTCAAATCTTTTAGAAAAAGGTTCGAAAATTGTCCCGTTAGGGCTCAAAACCAGATAATCATAATACTTTTTGATTGCCGATAGAATCACGACCCTATATTTTCCGTTAGACTGTTGCTCGCTGATTTCTTCCATGTACTGCACGATATTATTGTACTTGTACCGCTTGGCTTTCGGATTCATTTTTACAAAGTGATTGATAGCAAACAAATAACTTTTACAGTCTGTCCGCTGTAATCTTGGAGCAGGAAATTTTCAAGTGTTAATTTGGTCATAAGCTATTTATTTAAAAGGTTACTCTTGGTATTAGTTTCTTATTTCGGATGGCGTAGATATAGGTGGTATTGATTTCTAAATGACCTAGGAAACCACGTATAAATTCAATTCCTGCGTCGCAATGCTGTGGCGCAGGCAGTGAAGCGTTACACCTCTCTGAATTATCTCGTATTTACTGGTCTGTTCAATCATTTTCTTTAAGGTCTTGTTGAGGTATTCTCCTGTCATTCGTTTGCCGTTATCATAGATAAAAAAAGCATCCTCAATATGATTTTTACCCAATAGTTTTTGGTATCGCTGGTCAATTACATACTTCTTTAAATGCTCCAAAACCATATTACTCATAGGTACTTCACGTCTTTTGCTTCCTTTACCATCCCGAACAATGAGCATTCCACTAGAAAATTGAATATCCATTACATTTAAAGCTTCAATTTCTGAACGTCTTAATCCGCATCCATAAGCCAAATATTTATAATATATTTGTAATTTAAAAAGAATAATACTATTGCTTGCCAATTCGTTAGTATTTAAAATTGTGTGATTGATTTAATTTTGAAATAATAAAAATTTGAATTTGGTGCAGAATCGGTGCACAGAGGTTCAAGACATACATAAAAGTGGGCATATACAGCGGTTTCAAGCTTAAGGTTCGAATCCTGCTCTCCCCACGGAAAGGCCGAAAAGCATGAAAATTTAAATTTTTCAATCTTTTCAAAAAGCCACAAAAAATGTCTTAATGCCAGTAAATCCGATGATTTACTGGCATTTTTGCTTTATGGCCTATTTTCAATATTTATAAATGCTCACAAAATTAAAGGGGATCAACACGAAAACCTGTGGAGCAGCAAAAATTAAGCATAAATATTAGTTAG
>NZ_CAMLDD010000048.1 GCF_946478785.1 uncultured Flavobacterium sp. | reverse complement strand
CTAATCTTTGAGCATCACCCCGAGGCAGAGCCTCGAGGAATTCTTTTGATTAAATTAAGGCAATACTATTTTGCAGGAGCATAAGCACCTGTTTGTAACCATGTAATCCAGGCTTTTTTAAACTGGGCATGCGTCAATGGCGGAACAGTTCTTCCTTTTCCCATGTTCCAGCCTGCTTTTACCAAACCGTCATCTGCATGCGCTATAAGTTTTTGCAGGTCTTTATGTCCGTTAAGTTTTGGATCCACTAATTGTTTGGCCAATTCGTGAGGCGTTTTTCCTTCGAAAACCATTTTCATATCTGCAGGAGGTAAATGCCATTCCGGATTTCCTGGTGGTGTATGCAATCCCGGACTGTTTGAAGGCTGATGGCAATTGGCACATTTCATTGCATAGACACCTTTCCCATCTTTGCCTCGTTTAGGCTGCATGCTGTGAACAACACTATTATCACCCTGAAGCGGAATATCCCCTTTTGGATGACAGTTAACACAACGCGGACTCATTAGCACTTTATATACTTGCTTAAATGCTGCAACAGATGCTATGCTGTCTTTTTTTATCGGCACAATGGCAACATATTCTTTTTCTATTTTCCGATGCTGCGAAACGGTAAAGGCCAGTCCAATGCCTGAGACTAGTATTAAGGCTATCAATATAAATTTAATTTTTGCTGACATAGTTTTTTATTTACTGCTTCCTGATCAGATTTTGTTTTTCTCTTGCAATTGTGAAGCCAGATGTATGGCTTTACGAATTCGTGGATAAGTACCGCATCTGCAGATATTTCCGGCCATAGCATCGTCTATATCCTGATCGCTTGGATTTGGGTTTTCCCGAAGAAGTACTGCTGCTGACATGATTTGTCCTGAATGGCAGTATCCGCATTGAGGAACGTCGATTTCCTGCCAGGCTTTTTGCGCCGGATGATCGTTATTTTGGGATAATCCTTCTATGGTAACTACATTTTTCCCTTTGGCACGACTCATTTTGGTCACACAGGAACGAACTGCTTCGCCATCGAGATGTACTACACACGCTCCGCATTGAGCGACACCACAGCCAAATTTTGTTCCGGTAAGTCCCAGCGTATCCCGAATTGCCCAAAGTAACGGCATTTCAGGACTTACATCAAGGTTTTCAGATTTGCCGTTTACAGTTAGTTGTATCATAATAAAGTCTGATTTTTTAAGATTAACAATCATCCGGTTTTAATCGGTCAATTTTGGTTTCCTAATTTACAAAAAAAAATAAAAACGACTGAATGGGTATTGCTATTTGGCATCGTTCTAAAAAGCATCTTAAAAGCCTATTTTAGGTCTGTTAAAAATCACTCTCCCTATTTGTAACAATCTGATAATAATATAATTAATAATATTAAAAGTATAAGTTTTTGTTTACTATCAGTTTTAGATTTGTAACTATCAACTTTAAAAAGAAGCTATGAATATTTCAAATCATAAAACCAATGTTGAAGAGAGTTCCAGAACATCTTCGAAAAAAACGGATACGAAATCGACATCTTCAAGAGCCAACGAGAAATCAAGCATCGAAACAAGAAAATCAGTACTGATGAAAAAATAATTTTAAATTTTATTGTTATGATTGAAGAAACCCACGAATATTTCGGTCGGGACGACCGCAATTTTCACCCGGAAGAACAACGGATTATTAGGGACACTATAGAAAATAAAGAACCTGCAATTAGTCAGGAGTTTGGATCGGGTACTACAGACACCTATTCAAAAAAAGAGAATTACCATGATCAGGCAGATAGTGAAAACGATGCTGAAAATGACAATACTAAGGATCAGGATATCGAGTTAGATAAGGAATTAAAAAATTATTCAGATGAGGATTTTGATAAAAAAGACAAATCTGATTCCTGATTAGAAAACGTAAGTACAATTATAAAATTAAATATTATGCCAGGAAAAAGTCCGGGTCCGCAAGTTAAAGATAAGGACCAATACGAAGCACTGCGCGATAAAGGGTATAGTAAACAAAAATCCGCGCGAATAGCGAACAGTCAGGGAGCCGAAAAAAGAGGCGGCAAAGCAGGCGACTACGATGACAGAACCAAACAGGATCTTTATAAAGAAGCCAAAAAAGTTGGAATTAAAGGAAGATCCAGTATGACCAAAGGACAATTAGCACACGCATTACGCAATAACTAATTAAGTCTAAAGTTAGAAAGTCCAAAGTCCAAAGTTGAATAAGGTAAGTGCTGTACTTCTGACTTTAGACTTTGGACTTTTTAGTCAAATTCTTATATTTGCACTTTCAAATAAAAACCTCGGCAAATGTGAATAAATAATTTCTTTCAGATATAAAGACAGCAAGCCAGACTTTGGTTCTTGCTATTTTATTAATGCTTAAGAAAGAGATTTATGCTTATTCTACAAAACATTTCATATACACATTCTAATAAAGTATTGCTGTTCACTAACATCAGCTTAACAGTAAATAACGGAAACAAGACAGCCTTAGTGGGGCATAATGGTTCCGGAAAATCAACATTGCTAAAAATTATCGCAGGAGAATTATTTCCGTCAGGCGGAATACTGGATACTAATACAAACCCGTATTATATTCCACAGATTTTCGGACAATACAATCATTTGACCATTGCAGAAGCTTTACAAATTGATCAGAAACTTATTGCCTTGCATGAGATTCTGCAAGGCAACGTTACGGAGTCAAATTTCAATTTACTCAATGACGATTGGACTATCGAGGATCGCTGTAATGAAGCCTTGAAGTATTGGCACCTAAATGATTTAGAATTAACTCAAAAGCTGGAATTTTTAAGCGGAGGCGAAAAAACAAAAGTTTTCCTCGCCGGCATCATGATTCATCAGCCCAAACTTATATTGCTTGATGAACCCAGCAATCATCTGGACGTTCAAGGCAGAGCGTTGTTGTATCAGTTTATAAAAGCCTCATTAGCTATAATGCTTATCGTCAGCCATGACCGCAAATTATTGAATTTACTTCATATAACCTGTGAATTAAAGTCGAGCGGAATCAAATCATATGGAGGTAATTACGACTTCTATCTGGAGCAGAAAAACATCGAAAAAGAGGCATTGGCACAAGATATCCATTCGAAAGAAAAAGCACTTCAAAAAGCCAAAGAAAAACAGCGGGAAACCATCGAAAGGCAGCAAAAGTTGGATGCAAAAGGAAAAAAGAAACAGGAAAAAGCCGGAATTGCCCGAATCATGATGAATACTTTGAAAAATAATGCTGAAAATAGCACCTCTAAAACCAAAAGCATACATGCTGAAAAAATTGGCGGTATCTCTCAGGAATTACGTGAGTTACGTGATGGAGTTTCAAGTTTAGATAAAATGAAATTTGGTTTAGATAATTCCCGATTACACAAAGGAAAAATTCTCGCAACAGCCGAATCGATTAATTACAGCTATAATGAAAAATGGGTTTGGAAAACTGATTTGAGTTTCCAGATTATCAGCGGAGAGCGACTTGTTTTAAAAGGAAATAACGGCTCGGGAAAAACAACGCTTATAAAACTGCTTTTAGCTGAACTACAGCCCAAAAAAGGAACTCCAAAAATAATCGACTGTGAAAGAATTTACATCGATCAGGATTATTCACTAATTAATAATGATTTAACTATTTACGAACAGGCGCAGCAAAACAATACTTCTGGTTTAGAAGAGCATGATATCAAAATGAGACTGAATAGGTTTTTGTTTACCCAACCAGACTGGGATAAGCCATGCCGTTATTTAAGCGGAGGCGAAAGAATGCGCTTGATGCTCTGTGGTTTAACCATAACAAATCAGGCACCTGACGTAATTATTTTGGATGAACCGACAAACAATCTGGATATACAGAATATTGAAATATTAACTGCTGCCATAAATGAATATCAAGGAACAGTGATTGTAGTTTCTCATGATGAAACTTTTCTGGAGCAGATTGGTGTAAATCGCAGTATTTATTTGAGTTAAGAAGTATTTCAGGATTGTAAAAAAAATATTTTTAAAAATAAATCATAAAAAATGCAAATATATGACCATTCGGTCATATATTTGCATTGTAATTCTTCTGAATATAAAAGCAAAGAAACAATTATCATGGCAAAAGGCGAAGAAACCAGACAATTTATCATAGAAAAAGCGGCTCCCATTTTTAACACAAAAGGGATTGCAGCAACAGCTATGAGCGATATTATGGAAGCCACGAAGTTGTCAAAAGGAAGCATGTACGTTCATTTTGAAAACAAAGAAGTCCTCGCCTGCGCTGCTGTAGATTACAATATGAAAGTACTGGGTGATAAATTGATGGCAAAACTAACAAAATGCAAAACAGCCAAAGAGGAGTTATTTACCTATATTGATTTCTTCAGTAATGCTGTTAATCCCCCACTTACAGGTGGTTGTCCATTATTAAATTTCGGAACAGAAGCTGATGATACCAACCCAGTTATAAAAGAAAAAATAAATAAAGGAATCAATTTAAACCAACAACTTTTAGAAAACAGTATTAACAAAGGAATTGCTAACGGCGAGTTTAAACCTTCTTGGAATGCAGCCGATTTTGCCACTGTGATGGTCGCCATGATGGAAGGCGGTCACTTAATGTCCAGAATGTCAGGTAACAATGGGAAGATGATAATTGTTGCAAATACCCTAAAATCAATGATAGAGGAAAATTGCCTCTAATTTTTTTTATTTAAAATATGACCGATTGGTCATATTTTAAATAAAAAAACAATATCAATGACAAAATTCAATATCAATATTAAGTAGAATAAATAATAAAAATAATTTAATTAATAATAAACATCATGTCAAAAACAATTTTAATTTCAGGAGCATCAAAAGGATTTGGAAGAGCCTGGGCAGAAGCATTTTTAGCAAAAGGATATCAGGTAGCTGCAACAGCACGAAATATCGATACCTTAGCCGACTTAAAAGCGCAATACGGAGATGCTATTTTGCCACTAAAACTGGATGTAAACAATCGCGCAGATTCGTTTGCAGTTGTTGAAAAAGTACAGCAGCATTTCGGGAAAATTGATATTTTGATCAATAATGCCGGTTACGCTTTAAACGGTGCTGTTGAAGAAGCAAGCGAAAGCGAGGCAAGAGCACAATTCGAAACCAATTTCTTCGGAACTCTATGGTTAACTCAGGCTGTTTTGCCAATTATGAGAAAACAGCAAAGCGGCCATATTATTCAGGTTTCTTCTGTTTTAGGAATAGCTGCTTTACCGGTTTTAGGACTTTACAATGCGTCTAAATTTGCCATTGAAGGTCTTACTGAAACATTGGCTTCAGAAGTAAAACAATTCGGAATCAATGTGACTCTGGTAGAACCAAACGGTTATGTTACTGATATTTGGGGCAACGGGTTCAACAGCGAAAGCATAGACGCTTATGACGGACTAAAAAAAGCGATTGCAGATGGACATGATCCGGATACTTTTGGAAAAACAAGCGCAACAGTTCCGGCTATCATTAAACTGGTTGAAGCAGAAACTCCTCCTCTACGCCTGTTTTTAGGAAAAGTGGCGCTGCCTTTAGCCAAACAAGTTTATGAGAAAAAACTGGCTACCTGGGAAGAATGGGCTGACGTTTCTGTAGCAGCACACGGATAATTTTTTCTGATTTTTTTAGGTTGATGAAAAACGGGATTGTTTCTTTTTAGAAATAGTCTCGTTTTTTTATAGAGTTGTTTATTAGGTACTTCGTCAGAACCAGGGCACTCGTTTTAAAAAAACATTGATTCAACTTATTTATTTCAGAATCAATATCAAAGTTCTTAACAAAATTTAGCTTTTCGCTGTATTATTAATTTTTAAGCAATAAATACCGTTAAATTCCTGAAATCATTTATAATTTGCATGAACACTTGTTAAATCTTTAATAAAAACTAATTGTAGATTATCTAAGAAAACGTATATTTGAGTAAAACAGAATATTTATATGGCACAAAAAAAATCAAAATCAAATCGTTTTCTATTTCCCAAAACTCCATCTGGAATTGACGGACTAGATGAGATTACAAATGGAGGTTTTCCAAAAGGACGCCCTACATTAGTGTGTGGAGGTGCCGGTTGTGGAAAAACATTATTATCAATGCAATTCCTGATTAAGGGAATTACCGATTATAACGAAACCGGGGTGTTCATGTCTTTTGAAGAGCCTTCGGATGACCTTACTTTAAATGTAAAATCACTTGGCTTTGATATTGAAAAGCTCAAGGCAGATAAAAAACTCGTAGTCGACCACGTTCGTGTCGAAAGATCAGAAATAGAAGAAGCAGGTGAATACGATCTGGATGGTTTATTCATCAGATTGGGGTACGCTATCGATTCAGTAAAAGCAACCAGAGTAGTTCTCGACACCATCGAATCTTTATTTGCAGGATTGGATAATCAGGCAATTCTGAGAGCCGAATTGCGACGTTTGTTTCATTGGCTTAAAGCCAAAGGGGTTACAGCCATTATTACCGGTGAACGCGGCGAAGCAACACTTACCCGCCAGGGATTGGAAGAATACGTTTCTGACTGTGTTATTTTACTTGACCACCGTGTTATCGAACAGGTTTCGACCAGAAGACTCCGCGTAGTAAAATACAGAGGATCTACGCACGGAACTAACGAATATCCTTTTCTTATTGATGAGGAAGGGGTTTCGGTACTCCCTATTACCTCTCTGAAACTGGACAATGAAGTCAGCTCTGAAGTGGTTTCAACAGGAGTTCCCGGATTAAATGATATGTTTTATGGCGGTGGTTTTTATCGCGGCAGCAATATATTGATATCAGGAACAGCCGGAACAGCAAAAACAACCGTTGCCTGTTACTTTGCCAATGAGCAATGCGAAAAGAATGAAAAAACCATCTATTTTGCATTCGAGGAATCGCCACAGCAATTGGTTCGAAACATGAAATCGATTGGCATTGACCTTCAAAAACACATTAAAAACGGAACCTTGCAAATTCATTCTTCCCGTCCTTCTCTTAACGGATTAGAGATGCATTTGCTCACACTTCGAAAGTTAATTAAGGAATTTGAGCCTACTACCATTATTATCGATCCAATAAGTAATTTGATTACAGTAGGAAGCGAACACGAAGTGCGTTCGATGCTGGTACGGCTTATTGATATGCTGAAAGCACACAATATTACGGCACTTTTTACATCTTTGAATAAACAAACCGATAATTTCAGGCCGGATCTTGCCGAAGAATCCGTATCTTCATTGGTTGATACCTGGATTACGGTTCGTGATATGGAAGGAATTGGCGAAAGAAACCGTGGTATTTTTATTATCAAAGCGAGAGGAATGGGACATTCTAATCAGGTAAGGGAATTTGTAATTACCAATCACGGAATCGAATTACTGGATGTAGAATTAGGCCCGAATGGAATCCTGACCGGAGCAGCCAGACAAACGCATAAGTTCAAAAAAACAATGTCAGATATTAAGCTTCAGAATGAAATTAGTAGAAAAGACAGGGAAATTGAGCGTAAACGCAGGGTTCTGGAAGCCAATATTGAAGCGCTTAGAAATGAATTCGAATCGGCGCAGGATGAATTAAGTATTCTGAAAGCTACTGAAGAATTGCAGGAAAAACTAATTTCTAAGAAAAAATAGGAACACTATGAAAAAAGAAGTTGTAGCCGAATGGCAGTTACTGCTGTATATAGCGGGACAGACACCAAAATCGATCAAGGCGCTTGAAAATATAAAAAAGTATGCCGAAGAATATCTGGCAGGGAAATACAGCATCGAAATCATCGATTTGCTTAAAAATCCTCAATTGGCCGAAGGTGATCAGATTTTGGCCGTACCCACATTGGTGAGAAAATTTCCGGAACCCATTCGTAAGATCATAGGCGATCTTTCTAATGAGGAAAGAGTATTGGTAGGGCTGAATATCAAACCCTTAAAGATTTAATAATGGATTATTCAGCTGATGGAACTAGTACAACCAAACATAAGTTCATGCTTTTTGTTTCGGGTATGTCTGTTAAATCAGGACATGCTATTGAAAATTTACGCAGGATATGCGACAAATATCTAGAGGAAAACTACGAACTGGAAATCGTAGATATCAGCCGTGATACAGAACTGGCTGTCGTGCATCAAATTGTAGCGATACCCACATTGATAAAAATACATCCTGCTCCCAGACGGATCATCCTCGGAGATTTGTCAGATCAGGAAAAGGTTTTGAAAATACTTAACTTAAGTGAATAGAATTTGATAGTAAACGATAAAAATACAGACTCCTTATTAGCAGAAATTGAATCATTAAAGGAAAAACTTTTTGAATCAAACAGTATTATTGATGCTATAAAAAATGGAGATGTTGATGCCCTGGTGGTCAACAATAATGGGGTCCCACAGCTTTATTCACTTGAGACTGCCGATTATACCTATAGATTATTAATTGAGAAATTCAGGCAGGGCGCGCTGAGCATTGCTAAAAACGGACTGATTTTATATTGCAATGATTATTTTGCAAAACTGGTCAACACCCCTTCAGAAAAAATAATTGGGAGTTATATCCAGGAATATTTCGACAATGCCTCGCAATTTGCTACGCTTATCGAAGCTTTAAAATTAGGACTGAACACGCATGAAATCCTTTTTAAAAGTGATGGCGGCTCCCCTACTACTTTTCCGGCTTATATCTCGCTCACCGATCTTGAACCTTCTGTTGATGCAATTGGAATCGTAGTAATCGATTTGACTGAGAAGAAAAATCACGAAGAAGTGCTAATCAAAAATCAGCAGCAGCTTGAGAAAAAAATCAATGAACTTAACCGAATCAACAGCAATCTGGAAGAATTCATTCACGTGATTTCGCACGATTTAAAAGAGCCGCTGCGTAAAATCGTCATGCACAACAGTAAAATTGACGGCACTTACCTGACCGAAATCGATGCCAGGTCAATGGATGTCATCAAATTATCGGTGCTGCGCCTCAATTCCCTTGTGGATGATTTGGTTAAATATTCTTCGCATACCGTACATCATGAACATACCGATATTAATCTGAATACTGTTATTGCTGAAGTAATTGAAGATCTCGAAGTGATTGTAACCGACAAAAAAGCGGAAATAAAAATTGGAAACCTGCCCGTTATAAAAGCTTCACGAGTGCAAATGCGCCAGCTTTTCTCGAATATGATTTCGAACGCCATTAAATATGGCAAGGCAGATAAACCTCCGGTTATTGAAATTTATCAAGACGATAATTTAAATGTTGAAATACCAAATCAAAATGCTAAATTTGTAAAGATTCAGATTAAAGACAACGGTATTGGAATGGAGTCAAGTCATCTTCTTAAGATTTTTACTATTTTTCAGCGCCTGCATGCCCGAAACGAATATTCAGGAAACGGTATAGGCCTCGCGATTTGTAAAAAGATTATGGAAAACCATTCCGGAAATATCACTGTCGAAAGTACACTGAACGAAGGGACAACATTTAATCTTTATTTTCCAGTTTTATAAAATGCCTGAAAAAAAATTACATATCATTATTGCCGAAGACGATAATGATGATGCAGATGTAATCTGCGAAACCTTTACCAACAACCCCAGCTTTGGCAAAGTGAGCCTTGTGGCGAATGGCGAAGAACTGCTGAATTTCCTAAAAGACACGTCAAACGAAAACCCTGACGTGATCCTGACCGATATTAACATGCCCATACTCAACGGCATCGAAGCCCTGCAGGAAATTTTAAAACACAACGAACTCAAAAACATTCCCTGCTTTGTCTATTCGACCAGTATAAATCCGTCTTACAAACAAAAATGCGATGTACTGGGCGTAAAAGGCTATCTCATAAAACCCTACTCCTTCGAAGCTTTCGCAGAAATCCCGAAGACGATTCTGAGTATTATTGAAGCATAAAATGATAAAAAACGAGATTTTTTCTTTAGAGAAAAGGTCTCGTTTTTTTATTAGAAGCTGTTTCCTGCTGTCCGCTGTATCTTTTATGCCGAACCCCGGCACAAAAGGATGCCGCTGCCATCAGGGCTCATATCTTTGACACAGTTAATAATATGAAAAGTATCTTTGAAATAA
>NZ_CAMLDD010000047.1 GCF_946478785.1 uncultured Flavobacterium sp. | reverse complement strand
CGGTTGTCTTTTGAGTAACGTGATACCTCGAGGCTCTGCCTCGGGGTAATTCATTCTAAGTCTGTTTTTTTTACGATTTTTATTCAACAGAACTTCTTTTTTTTTCTTTCATGATTAGAAATATTAACGGTTGATAAAAAGAGTTTGATCAGAAACTCAATTAACTTTACTATTATAGATGATTGAAAATCAAAAAGGTTGCGTAAAAAACAGGAAAAATCTTAAACAATAAAAACCCGTTAGCAACCAAAACAAAAACTAACGGATTTTATTCAAATAATAAACCAAATTTATTCTAAAAAAGTATCGAAAGTATTATGGCAAACACCATTCGATATTTATAAGATGAAAAAAATAATAAAAGGTTGCGTTGCAGTTTATTTTTAAATAAAAAAACCCGACAGTTTAAGAACTGTCAGGCTTATAAAATTATGTAATTTAAAGATATTTAGAGTATTAAGCGTTAGCTAATTCTTTAATATGTGCTTTAATTTTTGCTTCTAATTCATCAGCTAATTCAGGATTGTCTTTAATTAGGGATTTTACTGCATCACGGCCTTGTCCTAATTTGGTATCCCCGTAGCTAAACCATGATCCCGCTTTTTTAACGATATCAAATTCAACAGCTAGATCAAGAATTTCTCCTGTTTTAGAAACACCTTCGCCGTACATAATGTCAAATTCAGCAGTTTTAAATGGCGGAGCTACTTTGTTTTTAACAATTTTTACTTTGGTTCTGTTACCAATAACATTCTCTCCGTCTTTAATTTGAGAAGAACGACGAATGTCTAAACGTACAGAAGCGTAAAATTTTAAAGCATTACCACCTGTTGTAGTTTCAGGATTTCCAAACATTACCCCGATTTTTTCTCTTAATTGGTTGATAAAGAAAACGGTACAATTTGTCTTACTGATAGTTCCGGTAAGTTTTCTCAAAGCCTGAGACATTAAACGTGCATGAAGACCCATTTTAGAATCTCCCATTTCGCCTTCAATTTCACTTTTTGGAGTTAAGGCAGCAACCGAGTCAATAACTACGATGTCAATTGCTCCTGAACGAATTAAGTTTTCAGCAATTTCAAGCGCTTGTTCCCCGTTATCAGGTTGAGAAATAATCAGGTTTTCGATATCAACACCTAATTTCTCAGCATAATTTCTATCAAAAGCATGTTCAGCATCTATAAAAGCTGCAATTCCGCCTGCCTTTTGAGCTTCAGCAATTGCATGCAAGGTTAAAGTGGTTTTACCAGACGATTCTGGTCCGTATATTTCGATAATTCTTCCTTTTGGATACCCGTTTACTCCAAGTGCTAAATCAACACCTAGAGAACCTGAAGAAATAGTTTCTACTTCTACAATGGCTTTGTCGCCCATTTTCATTACGGTTCCTTTTCCGTACGTTTTATCTAGTTTGTCAAGCGTTAGTTGCAGCGCTTTTAATTTGGCATCTTTTTCTGAACTCATCTCTTTTTTTTCTTTTTCTTTCATCTAATTTTTTATAATTCTTTCATTCAAACCAGAAATTAAATAATGTACTGATTTAGATTTGTTTCAGGCTTGTAATTGTAAAAATACTCTTTTTTTTGAAGTTTCATTGTTCCAAATTGTATCAAAATTGTATTATAAAAACAAAGCCTTTAATTCTGTGGCATCCGACGGTTTTATTTTTCCGGCAAGCAATAAACTCAATTGTTTTCGACGTAGAGCAGCATCAAAACGTTGTATTTCAAGTTCGGTTTCTGGTAAAATTGGTGGAACTTCAACAGGTCTTCCACTATCATCCACTGCTACAAAAGTATAAATAGCTTCGTTCGCTTTGGTTCTACTTCCGGATTCACGGTCTTCTACCCAAACATCAATGAAAACTTCCATAGAACTTTTAAAAGATCTGGAAACCTTTGCTTCTATTGTCACTACGGCTCCAAGAGGAATAGCTCTGTTAAAAGCCACGTGATTTACAGAAGCCGTTACTACAATTCGACGTGAATGCCTACGGGCTGCAATACTTGCCGCACGATCCATTCTCGCTAATAATTCACCGCCAAAAAGGTTATTTAAGGGATTTGTTTCGCTCGGCAAAACTAAATCAGTCAATATAGTCAGAGATTCTGAAGGATGTTTTGGATTCATTTTTTTGATATAATTTAAAATAATTGTGGTTGATTTAATTCAACCAATATACAGCCATAACAGCTGGAATAAAATAAATTACAATGGTTCTTGCACCATCGTAATCTTTAGCCAATCGTTGCCCGAAAAGCATCATTAACAAGGAAATACAGGAAAAGATAGCACCATAAAAACCAAATTCACGACCGCTATTTGTTAATAATTGTATTGCGCCAACGACACATAAAACACCTGAAATTAATTCTAAAATTAAAAGATGAAGTAAGGCCAGGGGGACTTGATTTTTTAATGGGGTTTTGGCAAAATGTCCTTTTAGCCATTCGACATTATCTTTCCAGTAAAAAATTTTCTCATATCCTGATTGTAAAAAAGTTAGGGCTAAAAAAGCTAACAGTAAAATGGAGGCAACATTATTCATTTGATAACTATTTTTTATGAATTAAACGAGTCAGTTTTATAGACAAATCAGTTAAAATTATTTTTGCATTCCCATTTCTTTCAATATGATACATTGCATCTGAAAGTTCCTTAAAAATATCATGAATGTTATTTCCGTTTACAAAAGGAGCAAAATTTTCAAGTTTGAATTTGTCCACTCTCGGTTCAATGTAAACTAAACCGGGTGCTTCATAATTAAGCAAAAGTGCCTGACGGAACATTTCGATACAAAACTGAATGAATTTTTTCTGGCTTTCGCGGCCCAAACCAGCAATTTCTTCACTCCAGGAAATTAAATCCTGTATGGCAGCAGCATTTCCTTTTGCTCTAAAAGCTGCACGAACCCAATTAACAAACCATTGTTCAAATGGATATTCAGAGTCATCTTCTTTTAGTAGGGAAAGTGCTTTATTAAAATTTCCCTGTGCCTGATGTGCAATTTTTTTGGCTAAGTTCGAATCTATATTTTCCTGAGAAACCAATGCTTCTGCAATTACTTTTTCCGGCAGCCCGTTGAAATGGATAACCTGACAGCGAGAGCGTATGGTTTGAATAATATCTTCTTCATTTTCAGAAATCAGAATAAAAATAGTTTTATCCGAAGGTTCTTCAAGGAGTTTTAATAATTTATTTGATGCCGCAATATTCATTTTATCGGCCATCCAGATAATCATGATTTTATAGCCGCCCTCATATGATTTTAGCGAAAGGGATTTTAAAACTTCCTGAGCATCTTCTACACGAATTTCACCCTGCTTGTTTTGGACACCTAATATTTTATACCAGTCAAATAATCCTCCATAAGGCATTTCCTGAATAAAAGTTCTCCAGTCCTGAATAAAATCTAAACTTTTTGGTTTTGTTTTTACATCCTCGGTGGTTACTGTTGGATATATAAAATGCAAATCGGGATGCGAAATGTTCTGGAATTTTAGATTGCAGGAATCATTTCCGTCTGAATTTTCATCGCCTGTATTATTGCATAAAATGTATTGTGCATAAGCAATAGCTGTTGATAATGTGCCACTTCCTTCTGGCCCAATAAATAATTGTGCATGCGGAATTCTTCCAGAAGAAGCACTTTTTGTTAAATGGCTTTTGATATAGTCCTGACCTAAAATTTGTGAAAATAGCATAGAACAAAGATATAAGAAAATGAGAGAGTCAAAAATATTATAAATCAAACTTTATTTGTTCATTTAACTTTTACTTGAATCTTTTTGTTTTTAACTCAATTGTTAATTTTTATTCTGTTAAGTTTGGTTAACATTGAAGTTTTTTAGATGAGATATTAAGAATTTTTTGTTAATAGTTTTTTGAAATTTTATCGAAAATCGATTTTTTTTTGGTTATTATATCCACCATAAAAAACTTTTTTTGTCTATTGTGCAGATAAAAATCTTACAGAAAATCTTTCATCAAAATTTACAATAAAGTTACCTCAAGGCTTTGTTTTACAGGGATAAAAACATAATTTTAAGTTTTTTTTAAGTATTTTTTTTAAAAAAGAATATATTAAAGTTGCAGATTAAGTTAATTTATATATTTTTGTTTTCATCAAAAACAACTTTTAATAAGAATCTATGAAAGGGAAAATTATTTTTTTAAGTGTATTTTTTTTATTGACTACAGGTGCAGCATTTGCCCAGGCTAAAAATGCTCCTCGCAGTATTATTAGTACTACAGCTCTTATTCGTAAATATCACGATCAAAAAGAATTGAGTGGTATGCAAAAAGGAGAATTATTAGAGTTATATATTGAGCGTATTAAAGTTTTAGTAAAAACACTTCCTTACATTGCTTTGGTTACCAAACCGGGAGTTACAATGGCAGATTTGGGTATTCCAGACGATAGTGAGCATAAAAAATCCTTAGAAAATCAAGCTTTAGGAACGTCTTCATTTTTAGATACTACTGTCGATTTTCAAAGAAAGATGATGCCGTATTCCGATAAGGCAAATTTAATAGCAGCAATTTTATTTTACGAAGGAACATTGAAATCTTTACATGAATTCAACGAATTGAACGAAATGTAATTTTTTAAAATATTTTTAAACCTTTTTTAAGATGTTTACGTATATGGATTAATTTTCATTTAACATTTTAAGAGGTCTTAAAAGCACTCGTTTACGATGGATTCAGATTTTTTGAAAAAAATACGTGATGAGTTTATGATTACGCATCCCCAAATTTATTATTAACCCTAATACCCCCTTATCATGAAAAAAATTACTCAAATTATCTGCGTTCTTTTGACAGTTGCAAGTATGAGTGCTCAACAAGAAAAAGGAATTATGGGCTACAACAATTGGTTGAATAACTGGACCGAATTTAAGCCTAACAAAGTGGATTACAGTGAAGCCAATCAAATTTTAGCTGGAAATATTTCAACAAACACCAAACTGCTTAAGAGAAATGTATATGTTTTGCAGGGAAATGTTTATGTAACCAATAATGCCGTTTTAACAATTGAACCAGGAACATTAATCATTGGTGATTTCGAAACAAAAGGAACATTAGTAGTTACAAAAGGTGCATCAATTATAGCAGACGGTTTAGAGACGGATCCTATCGTATTTACTTCTAACAGAAGCCAGAAAAAAGCTGGAGACTGGGGAGGAATTGTGGTTCTTGGTGATGCTCCAATTAATAAATTTGGAAACGTTGGTTCTTATAATTTAGATCTTGATCCTACAAAAACTACTTATGGTGGTGATAATGTTGCAGGAAACTCAGGAATTTTAAGATTTGTGAGAATCGAATTTGCGGGTAAAAAAGTAAAAGGTTTAGGAACTTTCAGCGGGTTAACTTTAGCAGGCGTTGGAAATAAAACAATTTTAGAAAATATTATGGTTAGCTATTCTGCAGGAGATTCATTTGGATTTTTTGGAGGTGATCTTAATGCTACTAAATTAGTTTCTTATAAATCTATTAACGATGACTATAGATTTACTCAGGGAGTACAATGTCGTTTGCACAATTCTCTTGCAGTAAGATCCTCTTATTTATCAAGTAACAAAGACGGTTCCCGTTGTTTAGAAGTTGCTTCATACGATAAAAAAAGTGAAACTGATTTTACAAAAAAACAAACTTTAGTTGTAGCTTCAAATATAACAATGCTTAATGACAGCGAAAACATCAATGCTGATATTCAGTCAGGTTTGGTAAAAGAAGCAATTTATATTGCTGAAAATGCTTCTCTTGAAATCAAACGTAGTGTAATTTCTGGTTTTAATCCAGCAGCTTTATTAGATAGTAAAACAGAAATTAACGATGCCAACCTTAAAAAAATTAAATTCGAAGAAATGTTTTTTAACCTGTGTAAAGGAAATATCTTTACAGAATTCAATTCTAACAATGAAGATTTAGAGAGCTGGTACGGAAATAGCGTGTTTTTTAATGTATACTCTCAAAGTGACAACAAAGAAACTTTTATAGATATTTTTAATCCAAAAAAACCAGATTTCAGACTTCAATTAGGAAAAATTACTGCTTCAAGTGGTAACAGATAATGATTTAGATTTTTATTTCAAAACGTAAATTTTATTAATTAAGTCCCCAGACAATTTATGTATACGTCTTAAGACAGGACCAAATAAAAATCAAAATAAAATATGGCCCCAAGTATTAAAAAGTATTTTATATATACAATATTTTTGGTTTCCCCTTTATCGTTAAGTTTACATGCCCAAAACAAATTTGAAAAACCTATTACTTCAAATACTGTTATTGGTAAAGCTAATACGTTAGAAAATTTAAACCAAACAACCGCAATTACACCTGTAATTAATTTAGAGTATTCTAAACAGTTTATAGTAGAGCTATCCATCCCCAAGGATAGCTTTGCTGTAGAAGCTGTCAGAAATGATAAAATAAATACAGATGCCACCTCAGAAAAGCCATCTGATAGTCTTGCAGCGTATTCTGTTCTCGCAAAAGATATTATCGAAAATTATAAATATGATTTTTCTGAAACATTTATAGATATTTTGTTTTTTGAAGATATAGACTTAGCAAGAATTCGTACTATATGATGAAAAAAACTACTCTGTCATTAGTTAGATTTATACTTATTTTTAGTATTTTTTTAATTACTGAATCGAATTTGCATGCACAAACAGTAATTGTACCACAACAGTTTGATGGTCTTGAAAAACTATGCGCCGGTAATTCATTCAATGAGTTTAATGCAACTTTTACTTATTTAAATTTTCCACCCGGTACTACCTTTGAACTTGAATTATCTGATGATGTCGGAAGTTTTGCAAATCCAATTGCAACAACGATATTGCAGACTATTGATGTTTCTGCTTCTCAACAAACTATAAAATTTGCAGTTCCTAATAACTTAAAAGGATCTGATATCTATAGTTTGAGAGTAAAAGCTTCAACAGGATATGTTAGTCCCACAAGATTTAAGAATTCTTTAGGGAATACTTCTTTTCCAGCTTTTTTTAAAGAGTATGAAAATTCTTTTTTCATAAATAATAAAATGGAAACTGCTTTTATTTGTTCTGGTGGAAGTCTAACTCTTTCTATTTATCAGGAAACAACGGGACCCCTAAATTCATCGCCGGCCAATTATTCTAATATTAAATACAAATGGTATAAGGATGATGTTCTTATATCTGGTCAAAATTCTAAAGATTTAGTAGTAAATTCTGTTGGAAAATATTATGCTGAGATTGACTATGGTTCGTGTTCAGATGTTAATTTTAGTTCTAATCGAGTTACTGTTAACTCATCGTCCTCAGGATCTGCTGTAACCATCGATTCAAGTTTAGGAAATCCTTTTTGTTCAAACGGTGCAGGTACAATTTTAACCGCAACGAGCGGTGGCAATAGTTATATATGGAAAAAGGATGGTACCTTAATAACGGGGGTAAATACTAGAACTTTCAATACTAACGATTCTGGACTTTATACGGTTGAAGTTGATTTTGGTGGTTGTAAAGCTACAGGTAGTATTAACTTAATGAGTAATAGTTTTGATGCGAGTATTGATGTTGCTGAAACATCAATTATTGAAGAAGGTGAAACTATAAGTGTTACCGTAACAGATGATGCTTCAAATCCAACTTATGAGTGGTTGTTAAATGGGAATGTTATTTCAGGAGCAACAAGTGATACTTATTTAGTTTCTGTTAGAGGAAATTATAAAGTAAAGATTTCACAGGCTGGAGGATGTATTTCTTCAAAAGAGTTTAGTTTTAGGGTTAATGGAGATTCGGGACCTTCGACTGTAATTCCAAATATTATAAAACTAGGATCCTCATATTGGAATATTCCTAATGAATATAAGAACGAAAATACCAAGGTAATAATAATAAGTTCGAACGGAGAAAAGGTTCTGGACGTTGTCAATTATCAAGGTGATTGGCCACAGACAGGATTAGATATTAAAAATGTAAATCCAGTATATTACTATGTCATTCAAGGCGATGCAGGTGAAAAAAAAGGATCAATAACGGTGCTAAAATAATATGAAGAAATTTTTACTATTCTTAACTTTATTTTACGGTTCATTACAATTACTCTATTCTCAGGATACAAATGAGAATGGAGTTGTTTCGTTTTCATTACCTGTCCGAAATTCATTAAAGTTTAATAGATATTTAATTAACCCAACATTTAGTTTTGTACGTGAGCAAAACCCAATGGTAAGTTTTTATAATAAAAGACAATACGTACAATTTGATGATGCTCCTAATACCTACCTTTTCAATTATTCAGGACGTTTAAAAGAAAATGATGCATACGCAGTAGGTTTGTTTCAGCAAAATTATGGTTTAATGACTGTTTTTGGCGGAGTTTTCAATTTTGCCCACAATATCGTTTTGCAGGAAGACAGTAATTTAACTTTCGGATTAAACGTTGGTGCTTATCAAAGTGGTTTAAACAAAGGAAAGATAATTTCTGACGATCCTATAAATGGCGACTATCCATCAAATACATTGCTTGCAGTAAATCCAGGTATTAATTACGGTACAGCTTTTCTTGATTTCGGAGTATCCATGAACAATTTAATCCTTTATAATTTTGGCTCAGGAATGATAAAAGAAGATCCTGAAAAAGCGATTCAGCTTCATGCTATGTACACTGGATACATTGACAGCTATGGCTTTTTTGATCAGAGTAAATTTTCAGGAATTGTAAAAACAGAAATAAAAAAAGACAATACCATAATTTCAGGACTTGCCATGCTTACTATTCCGCAAGGAATTTGGGCTCAGGCAGGCTACAATACTTTAAATGGAGTTTCTGCAGGATTAGGGCTTAATATTACAGCTAATATTGCAATAGAATATAATTATGAAAGAGGTTTAGGCAATTTCACCAATTTGGGTTCTTCCCATGAGTTTGTTATCGCCTATAAATTTAAAAATACAAATTATTATTATGGTGATGATGAAGAAGGCTCTCTAATAGATACTTCTAAACCAAAACCAGTCATGGCGAAAAAATCAACCACTCCAATTACAAGAGTTGATGGTGCGACAAAAGCAAAATTAGCTGCTGATGCCAAAGCCAAAGCTGATGCCGAAGCGTTGCAGGCAAGATTAGCTGCAGCTGAAAAAGTTAAAGCCGATGCAGAAGCTGCTGCAAAAGCAAAACTGGAATCAGATAAGGCGAAAGCTGATGCTGAAGCATTAAAAATTAAATTAGCTGCAGATGCAAAAGTAAATGCGGATGCTGAAGCCACTAAAGCAAAATTATTAGCCGATGCTAAAGCTAAAGCAGATGCAGAAGAAGCAAAACGTAAAGCTGAAGCTAAAGCAAAAACAGAAGCGGCAGATTTACAGTCTATTATAGCTGCTGATGCTAAAGCCAAAGCCGATTCAGATGCTTTGCAAGCGAGAATAGCGGCTGAAGCTAAAGCCAAAGCGGCTGCTGAAGCAAAAACAAAAGCAGCAAAAGATGCTGCAATTAAAGCCCAAGCAGCGGCAGATGCCAAAGCCAAAACAGCAGCATTAGCTGCACAAAAAGAAAAATTGGCAGCAGAAGCAAAAGTAAAAGCTGACGCTGAAGCAAGACAAGCCAGAATAGCTGCTGAGGCAAAAGCCAAAGCTGATGCCGAAGCATTACAGGCAAAACTTGTTGCAGATGCCAAAGCCAAAGCGGATGCAGAAGCTTTAAAAATAAAATTAGCTGCAGAAGCAAAGGCGAAAGCTGACGCAGAAGCCCTTCAGGCAAAATTAGCTGCAGAAGCCAAAGCCAAAGCCGATGCAGAAGCATTACAGGCGAAACTTGTTGCTGATGCTAAAGCGAAAGCTGACGCAGAAGCTCTTCAGGCAAAACTGGCAGCTGACGCCAAAGCAAAAGCTGACGCAGAGGCGCTTCAGGCAAAACTGGCAGCAGATGCGAAAGCCAAAGCTGATATGGAAGCATTACAGGCTAAATTACTTGCAGATGCTAAAGTTAAAGCGGATGCCGAAGCTACTAATAAAGCGAAAGCAGAAGCAGAGGCAAAACAATTAAAATTAGCTGAAGAAGCAAAAGCAAAAGCAGATGCAGAAGCCCTTCAGGCGAAACTTGCAGCAGATGC
>NZ_CAMLDD010000046.1 GCF_946478785.1 uncultured Flavobacterium sp. | reverse complement strand
GCTCATTATTATCAAACTTAATTATAAATTTGTCTAAACATTTGGGTGCAGTCTAAAACTGGGCCTTTTTTGGTTTTGATATAAATAAAGACAAACACCTGAAAACATCTTGTAAAAAATCTTAAGTCAATTATATTTGCAAAAGCAAATAAAGCTTCATACTTAAAAATGAAACTTTTTATAATAACTTAAAGGAAAATGAAAATTGCCATTGTTGAAGATGAATCCCTAGCATCCAGTTATCTTAAATCTATTTTAGAACAACAGGGAATTTTAGAAATAACCGAAATTACAATTTTAAAATCCGTAAAAGAAGCTGTGGCGTTTTTATCCATAAACAATGTCGATTTAGCCTTTATGGATATTCACCTTGGTGACGGAAAAAGTCTTGACATTTTTGAAAAAACAACCATTTCCTGTCCCGTTATTTTTATTACCGCTTATGATTCTTATGCTATTTCAGTATTTAAGCATTTTACCCTGGATTACCTTTTAAAACCATTTGAAGAAGATGATCTGTTAGAAGCGTTAATCAAATTCAAAAAGATTAAAGAGCGTTTTAATACCGATACCATCTTACAATCCTTGGTCGAAATAGAAAATCCGCAGCAAGGCAAAATAAAACGTCATTTCCTTGTTAACTACGGCTACAAACTTATTTCTATCAACGAAAACGACATTACCTATTTTTCTGCCTCAGGCAAACATCTTTTTATTTATGTAAATTCTGGAAATAGCTATTTATACAATAGCACTCTTACCGAAATTATCAATAATCTGGATCCGTTTACCTTTTTTAAAATAAATCGTAAGTATATTGTAAACCGAAATATTATAAAAGAAGTTGTAAAACACTCCAATCAAAAAATTGAGTTGATCCTAACGGTTGCACCAGTCGAAAATGACCCTATTATAATCAGTAAAAAAGAAATCAATAATTTCAAAAATTG
Source organism: uncultured Flavobacterium sp. (assembly GCF_946478785.1). Next base: position 11,076 of record NZ_CAMLDD010000046.1, on the reverse strand, counting down.
GCTTGACCAATAAAATACAGTACTGCTTCTTTCTAAAATTGTAACTCTTCAATAAGATATAAATATCCCTTTTTTTACGATTTAGTCTTTTTACAGCTCTAAAAAACTTCAAGAAGCACTTTAAAAGTTAAAATAACGTTATAGCAATCATAAATTTAATCGTTCATAACCAGCGTTATAGCAGTTCTTTTTTTTGAATTATTTATCTTTGAGATAATAGAGTTCCTAAAATTCAATGCAAAAGAACATGTCACAGATTAGATTTTATCCAAATGAAGAGTTTAAAGAAATAGAAATTAATGAATCCTTACAATTTCGATATGCCATTTCCAACAAAGGCAGATTAGTCAGTTTTACAGACGACATACAGAATGGCCGTCTCTTAAAAGGAGGTTTAAGCGATGGCTATCCCACCTTCCGATTCAAAATCAGACAAGGCGATAAAATTGTCAATAAGTACCTTTTTCTATACAAATTAGTCGCCCAGTATTTTATACCTAAACAATCAGAAGAACAAACTTATGTACTTCACTTAGATTATATCCGCAATAACGACGACGTCAACAACCTGCGTTGGGCCACAAGAGACGAAATGATTGCACACAGCCGCAAAAGTCCCCATGTTATTCAGGCAAAAAAGAATCTGATTGAACACAATATAAAATCAGACGGCAGAAAATTAACTACCACAAAAGTAATGCTGATCAAAAAAATATTAGCACGCCCTGAACAAAAAACACGGCTCAAGATGATTGCAAAACAATTTGGCGTAAGCGAAATGCAGATCAGACGTATAGCCAGCGGTGAAAACTGGGGACACATAAAAATTTAATTGCTAATGTTTAGTTGTTGATGGTTGATTGAATTAACTGCTGTCACTCTGAGCGGAGTCGAAGAGCTTTGTGCTATAAGATGGGCTTCGACTCCGCTCAGCCTGGCATTGGTATTGACATTCATTTTTATTATATCCTTTGAATTGATATTGAATTTTGATATTGATATTGCCATTGATTTTGCTCTCTTGCTATCTGAGATTAACAAACATCTCTTTTTTCAGATTTATATTCAAAATAGTATTTTACAATTAATAATTCATAATTTACAATTAACAATTCCCACTATTTCTGTGAAAAAGCCAAAACCATAAACGGTAAAAATAAATTTTTCAACAATTTTTTAAAATAAATCCTTAAATTCGCAAGCACAAAATAATCGTGAATATTTGGAAATGAGTTTCGGAAAAATAAGCCTCAATTTCAATATTAAAACTAAAAAACCAAAAAAATGAAATACGACGTTATTGTTTTAGGAAGTGGTCCCGGCGGATATGTAACAGCTATCAGAGCATCACAATTAGGATTCAAAGTAGCTGTAGTTGAAAAAGAAAATTTAGGCGGTGTATGTTTAAACTGGGGATGTATCCCAACAAAAGCATTACTAAAATCTGCTCAGGTTTTTGATTATCTAAAACACGCTTCAGACTACGGATTGACAGTTTCTGAGTTTGATAAAGATTTCTCTGCCGTTGTACAACGCAGCCGTGGAGTTGCTGAAGGAATGAGCAAAGGTGTTACTTTCCTGATGAAAAAAAACAAAATTGACGTTATTGAAGGTTTCGGAAAATTAAAACCGGGAAAAAAACTGGATGTTACAGACAAAGACAATAAAGTTACAGAATATAGCGCAGACCATATTATTATTGCTACAGGAGCCCGTTCACGCGAATTGCCAAACTTGCCTCAGGATGGTGTAAAAGTAATTGGTTACCGTCAGGCAATGACTTTGCCAACACAACCAAAATCTATGATTATCGTAGGTTCAGGAGCTATTGGAGTAGAATTTGCACATTTCTACAACTCAATGGGAACTGATGTTACTATTGTAGAATTTATGCCAAATGTGGTACCGGTAGAAGACGAAGATATCTCAAAACAATTTGAAAAATCTCTGAAAAAAGCAGGTATCAAAGTAATGACTAGTTCTTCTGTAGAAAAATTAGATACTTCAGGAGCCGGAGTAAAAGCTACTGTAAAAACAGCTAAAGGAGAAGAAATTCTTGAGGCTGACATCGTTCTTTCTGCAGTTGGAATCAAAACAAACATCGAAAACATCGGATTGGAAGAAGTTGGAATCGCTGTTGACAGAGATAAAATCTTAGTAAACGCTTACAATGCAACTAACATCCCAGGTTACTACGCAATTGGAGACGTTACACCGGGTCAGGCTTTGGCTCACGTAGCTTCTGCTGAAGGAATCAACTGTGTAGAAAAAATTAAAGGATTACACGTAGACCCAATCGATTACGGAAACGTTCCTGGCTGTACTTATGCAACTCCTGAAATTGCTTCAGTAGGTTTAACTGAAAAACAAGCTAAAGAAAAAGGATACGAACTAAAAATTGGTAAATTCCCGTTCTCAGCTTCAGGAAAAGCAAAAGCTGCCGGAAATCCTGACGGATTCGTAAAAGTAATCTTCGATGCCAAATACGGAGAATGGTTAGGCTGCCACATGATTGGCGCCGGAGTTACAGATATGATTGCTGAGGCAGTTGTAGCACGTAAACTGGAAACTACAGGTCATGAAATCCTTAAAGCTATCCACCCTCACCCAACCATGAGCGAGGCTGTTATGGAAGCCGTTGCTGATGCTTATGGCGAAGTGATTCACTTGTAATACATACCGTTTTACGGTTATATATAAATTCAATTTAAAAATCCGATTTGTGAAAGCAAGTCGGATTTTTTTATGGCATGCCCCGCAGAAAAAGCGGGTCGGGCTATTCGCTAAATTCCCGATTAACAAAAACTACGTCTAAAAAGCCTTGTTTTTCTAAATCGGGAGATATCGCTGCTATCCCTCATGCGGCAATAGTTTCCAAAATGCCTTTATTTTTCAATGAATTTTGTAATAAAAAAGAGTAATTTAGCTACTTGTTATTCGTTGACAAATAACATAAAAGCTGTATAGTCAATTAATTACAAAACAAAAAGTCGATTATTATGGATACGGCCATACAAGATTATAATAATTTACAAAACGATTCAGACAAAGAAATCTGTAATCAATTAGCCAATATTATCGATGAAAACCTGTCCGATGCCGAAAATAAAATCTGGCATGCCCACCCCGTTTGGTTTCTGGACGGAAATCCAATTGTGGGGTACAGCAAACTTAAAGGCAGTGTTCGTTTGCTTTTTTGGAGCGGCCAGTCGTTTGATGAAGAAAAACTTTCTAACGAAGGTTCTTTTAAAGCAGCCGAATTTCGCTATACCACAGCCGAACAGATTATCACCGAAGATCTAAACCGCTGGCTTCAAAAAGCAAGAGAAATTCAGTGGGATTATAAAAACATAGTTAAACGAAAAGGAGTTTTAGAACGATTAAAATAGCCTGGCAATTGCAATGGCAAAATTCAATTGCAATTTCAATTTTCAAAGTTTAATAGTAATATTAATATCAACTGATTCTTATGGAAACTAAAGACGGAAAACTTGCCATTTATGCTGAAACCAGACAGGATTGGCGCAACTGGCTGACCCAAAACAGTGAAAAAGAAAAATCGGTGTGGCTGATTTTGTACCATAAAAAAAGTAAAACTAAAAGCGTGAGTTTGGTTGAAGCCACAGAAGAAGCACTTTGCTTTGGGTGGATCGACAGTTTGTGTAAAAAACGTGATGCCGAAAGTTATTACCTAACATTTTCGCATCGCAATCCAAAAACCAGCAAATGGAGCAAAACCAACATCGAAAGAGCCGAACGCATGATTCAGGAAAACTTAATGACTGCACATGGACAAAAATTAATTGACATTGCCAAAGAACAAGGGAAATGGGTTACAGAAATGAAGAAAGATTAATTATATTTTGTTTGTGTCTTGTTAAGCTAAAAAAATCAAATTGCCAGCTATGAAACATTTAAATATGTAAAATGAATATTCTAATTGTTTACAGTCACCCCAGCAAAAAATCATACACATTTCAGGTTCTTGAACGGCTAAAGTCTCTGATCAGTAAACAAAACCTTAACCTTGAAGTTTCTGATTTGTATGCGATGAATTTTGAGAGTGATATGTCTGAAAGTGAATATGAAAGAGAAGGTTTTGCTCAAACAGAGCTTCCTATTTCTAAAGATGTTTTGGCTGAACATGCGAAGATTGAAAAAGCCGACTGTATTATTTTTTTATATCCGGTTTGGTGGAGCGATTGTCCGGCAAAACTCAAAGGATGGTTTGACAGGGTGTATTCAGTTGGATATGCTTATGGGCAAAACGATACTTTTCCTAAAATGAAAACCCTGAAACTTGGTCTTGTAATCTGTACTGCCGGACACCCAAATGCTTTTTTAAACGAAATTGGAATAGCACAAAGCATGCAGAACATTATGCTCGATGATCGACTTGGAAAACGATTTCAACACAAAGAAATGCTAATTCTTGGAGGAACTTTAGACTTAGAAAAAGTGATGGCACAGCATATGCAGCAAATCGAAAATCTCGTTGCGAAAATTAAAACATATTCAGCCTAAATCTGTTTATTTTGAACAAAGATATGGAAAGGTTAACGTGACTCACAGCAATTCTCTTTCTGCAATTAAAAACTAATTCAATTAACTATTACGCAACCATTTAACAAAATCTGCATCTGTTAAGTAAACTAATCTAAATTTTAACCAATGAAAAAATATTTTCTACTGTTTATTTTGGCAGCACTTACTTCTTGCGACAATGATGAAAATGATTTGTCCTCTAAAAATAATTTAAAAGGCAGATGGAACTGGATCATTACATCAGGAGGTTTTGGCGGTGGATCACAAACCCCTGAAACGCTAAACCAAACGGTGGTCATTGAGTTTTCCGGAAATTCCTTAAAGAGGTATATAGATGGTAATTTATCCCAGACCCAAAAATTTTCTATCCAAACTAAAACATCTCCCCTTGGTGGTAAACAAAAAGTAATTGTAATAGACAAAGGAAATTCCATAACAAATGAAGTTTATATTGATCAGTCTTTTAAAATTATTGGTAAAAAACTTTATTTAATACAAGAATGTGTTGACTGTTCCACATCTGAATATGAACGTATAAAATAATTTTTTTATCTTTTAAAGTTCTTATAAAATAACAGACCTCTCCCATAGCCTTGATGGAAGCGACATCCTTTTGTGCCGGGGTTCGGCGCAAAAGATATAGCGGACAGCAGGACAAAAGGTCCTGATGAAAATTTATAATTCTGCTTCTTAAGTACAAAACAAAATATCCTTCGATTTCGCTCAGGAAAACAACTTAAATTTGTCCGAATAGTGCTTAAAATTGTCCTTCAACACCCCTAACTTATTGATTTTAAATAATAAATTTGTTTTATAATTTCTAAAATCATATAAAATGGACACATCAAATTTCACCACAGCGATACTAGTTGACCAATCTCCGGAAGAAGTATTTAATGCCGTTACCAATGTGCGTGGCTGGTGGTCGGAAGAAATTGTGGGTAATACAGCCAAACAAAATGATGAATTTAACTATCATTATGAAGATATTCATCGTTGCAAAGTAAAATTGACTGAGGTGATTCCGAATCAGAAAATAGTTTGGCTTGTGGAGGAAAACTACTTTAAATTTACAGAAGACGAAACCGAATGGACGGGTACAAAACCTACTTTTGAAATTACGGAGAAAGACGGCAAAACAGAACTTCGATTTACACACGTTGGCTTAGTTCCGGATTATGAATGTTTTGACATTTGCAGGGATTCGTGGACCAACTATATTCAGAACAGCCTGAAAAAACTGATTACTACAGGCAAAGGACAGCCAAATGCCAGCGGTAAGCCTCAGACAGAAAACGAAAAGAAGTTAAGTGCTAACGGGTAATATCCCATAAGAACAAAGAAACAATTTTTAAAGATTACTAAAATATTCAAGTTATCAGTTTAACTTTGCAGCTAATAATTAATCTGACAAACGTTTAAAAAAATAGCATCATGAATATTTTAGAATTAATGCAAAAAAGATACTCTGCAAAGAAATACAACGCTGAAAAGGCAATTCCTCAGGAAAAAATTGAGGCTTTGAAAGAAGTATTGTTCCTAACGCCTTCTTCGATAAATATTCAGCCGTGGAAATTTACGTTTGTACAGAATCCGGAGATAAAGGCAAAATTAGCTTCGGTTTCGATGCACAATACCGAAAAAATAAATCAGGCTCAGCTGTTGGTTGTCTTTAGTGTTGTAGACGATTTGGATGCCTTTCAGGAAATCGTGGATACCGAATTACCTGAAGCAAGAAGAAACTGGTACAACCAGATTAAGGCCAGCAAGCCGGAAGCCGATTTAAAAGTATGGTTTTCCCAACAAGTGTATATTGCACTGGGCGTTGGCTTGACGGCCAGTATTGCATTGGGGCTGGATTCGACAGCCATGGAAGGTATCGAATCTGACAAATACAAATCGATTTTGAATATGCCAGCTTACAAACCATTGTTTGCCATGGCGGTAGGTTACGGTGCTGAAGATGATTTTAACCGAATCGAATTGACACCAAAATCGAGAAGACTGCAGGAAAATATAATTGAGAGTATTTAAGCAAGCTGAATCTCAAATCATATCTTTTTATCTTTGATTCAGAACGCTTTCATCAACAAAAAAAGGGTATCGTTACATGACAACCGACATTATAGAACTGAACAATTTTATTGTACTGATCGAGCATTCTAATGCCGAAAAAACTTTTGTTCAGAAATGTGAAATAGACGGTGATTGTGTTGGTTTTGCCTTTTATGGTTCCGGCAACGTAGAATTAGAAATCAAACACAACAATCAGACAAAATATTTAACGAATACAACAGGTTTGGCAATTTCATTTTTTGGCAATCAAAAGGTAGAATTTGCCCATAAAATTTCTCCTAATAAACCTTTGCAATCGATTAGTGTTTTTACGAAACTTAAAAACCTGCATACGTTGTCTCCCCTCGAAAAAGAAATTTTCGAAAAGCAATTGCCCCAATTATTAAACCCAAAAGAGCATTTTGTAAAAGGCCCTACTCTATTTATGACATTGGATATGCAGCAGGCCGTTCAAAAGATTTTCAATACCACTTACTCAGGTAATACAAGGCTGTTATTTTTAAAAAGTCAGGTTAATGAATTGCTATCTCATTTCTTTGCTCTTTTATCTGACGACAAAAAAATCGAACTTTGTGAAAAAGACAAAGAGAAACTTTTTCAGGCAAAAGATATCGTGAGCGTTCAATATTCAAAACCTCCCACTATCACTGAATTATCGAGACTCATTGGACTTAACAGTACTAAACTGAAAAAGAATTTCAAGGAACTCTTTGGTATTCCGATCTACAAATACATTCACGAAGAGCGACTGAACAAGGCTTACGAATTACTTTCACAAAGCGAAAAAACCGTTCAGGAAGCTGCCTGGGAAGTGGGTTATGAAAGCCTGAGTTCGTTTTCGAATGCTTTTCAGAAAAAATTCGGATCCAGGCCCAACGAAATCAAAAAACAATTCTTTTCAAACAAATCTTAATTCTTTTCCGACAAATGATTTGGTTATGACACGTGCATCTTTGCAGTATCATTAATCAAAAAATTATTTATCATGGAAAATCAGAAGATCTTGGTCCTTGGCGGAAACGGAAAAACCGGCCGCCGGGTAACACAATTATTAAAAAAAACAAGCAACGCAGAAGTTTACATAGGTTCGAGAAGCGGAGTTCCTGCTTTTCATTGGGAAAACCCGGAAACCTGGCCTGCTGTAATCGAAGGGATTGATACTGTTTACATCACTTTTCAGCCCGATCTGGCTGTACCGGGCACTCCTGAAATCATTCAGAAATTTACCACTCTTGCCACTCAAAATGGAGTCCAGAAAATGGTACTTCTGTCGGGAAGAGGAGAAAAAGAAGCGCAGGTTTGCGAAGAAATCGTAAAGTCAACTGCCAAAAACTGGACTATCGTGAGAGCCAGCTGGTTTAATCAAAACTTTAGCGAAAGCATCTTTTTAGAACCTCTTTTAGCGGGTCATGTTGCTTTGCCGCAAGCGCATGCTTTAGAACCTTTTACAGATGCTGATGATATTGCCGCTGTTGTAACCGAAGCTCTTTTGCACGAAAAGCATAACGGAAAAACGTACGAACTTACCGGTCCCCGACTGCTGAATTTTGAACAGGCTATTGCCGAAATTGCACAAATTACAGGCAGGGAAATCAAATTCCAGTCCATTTCGCTGGAAGAATATATCAGCATGCTCCGCGAATATCAGGTTCCTGAAGATGAAATCTGGCTGGTAAACTATCTTTTTTCGGAAGTTCTGGATGGGCGAAATTCCAGTATTACCAACGATATCGAAAAGATCTTAGGCCGAAAAGCCAAAGATTTTACTGACTACGTTAAAGAAACCGCCCAAACCGGGGTCTGGAATACCGTAAATCAAGAATCATGAACTATTTAAGAGCCGTTTTCGCAGGTACAATCGCCTGGTTTTGCGTTGTGACCACTTTTTATATTTTGGATAATATTCCTTTTTTCAAAGTATCATCAACCGCACAGGCTATCGTTGCTATTTTTGCCATTGTCTTTTATGCATGGTTCGCCGCCTGGTTTTATTATAAAAAAGCAGAAAAAAAATCAGGTCTGCAGGCAGGAGTCGTTATTACAGCGACGGCATTACTTTTAGATGTTTTAATAACTGTACCGCTTGTCGAAATTCCAAAAGGAAACAGTTACCAGGCTTTTTTCAGCAATCCGCTATTATGGATACTGGCAGTTCTCAATATTATCACAGTTTTCGTGTATTGGAAACGGAATTTTCCCGCCAGACATTAAACCCAATTTTCACCAATCCGATTTGCACTGTCAAGTCGGATTTTTTTATGGCATGACCCGCAGAAAAGCGGGTCGGGCTGTACGCTAAATTCCCCATTAACAAAAACTACGGCAAAAAAGCCTTGTTTTTCTAAATCGGGCGATACCGCTGCCATCCCTCATGCGTCAATTGTTTTCAACAGAAATTTTCACATAATTAGATACTTTTTTTTCTAAAATGTCTTCCTCAAAAAAATATTTAAAACAGAATTTTCTTATATTTATTGCTTTTTAAAATCCAAAAGAAAATGAATTGGTCATCTAAATTAATCCATCATAAAAAAGAAATCCGAATCGCTGTTTATTTTGAAAAAAATACTCAATTAATTGAACGGATCAAACAATTTGAAGGTGCAAAATGGAGTCAAACCTTAAAAGTATGGCATTTACCGGACAATGAGAATAACCGAATTCATTTTAAAATTCCTGAGGCATACTTATCATTCCCTTCAGAAGAAGGAATTTTAGCCGTAAAAAAGTTTAGCTATTGGCTTGCTTCCAAACGTTACAGCACGAATACTATAAAAACGTATACAGAGGCCTTAAAGTCATTTTTGGTTTTTCATCGCGCACTTTCTATTTCAGAAATCACGAATGACCATGTCATTAGCTACAACAATGAGTATATACTAAAAAATAATATTTCGGCATCCTATCAAAATCAGATTGTGAATGCCATCAAATTATTTTTCAGAACTGTCGAGAATAAAAAAATGGAAGTTGAAAACATTCATCGCCCGAAAGGTGAAAAAAAACTACCCAATGTATTGAGCAAGGAAGAAGTGAAACTTATATTAAACGCCCATTATAATATCAAACACAAAACAATGCTTTCATTAATCTATAGCTGTGGATTAAGACGCGGTGAATTATTAAATTTAAAACCAGCCGACATTGATTCCAAACGAAACATAATCCTCATAAAACAATCCAAAGGAAAAAAAGACCGCATAGTTCCGCTTTCTCCCAAAATATTAGAAATGTTGCGCAGTTATTATGTTTGTTATAAACCAAAAACCTGGCTTTTTGAAGGACGAAATGAAAACGAACCTTATGATGAACGTAGCTTATCAAACGTTCTGAAACAAGCCTTAACAAAGAGCGATATTCAAAAGCCTGTAAGTTTGCATTGGCTTCGCCATAGCTATGCCACTCACCTATTGGAATCCGGAACCGATCTACGCTTTATACAGGAACTCCTGGGACACAGCAGCAGCAGAACAACAGAAATCTACACACATGTAAGCACAAAAAGTCTGCAGCAAATAAAAAGTCCGTTTGATGATTTGTAGTAAAATAATTCTATATTAGCATTCAATAAAAAAAGCCAATTTATGGCATAAAGCCAACAAGAAAAGAGCTTATTGGAGCCATTTTATGGCTGGTATAAGTAAGTTGGCAGTCATACACGTTCGAGACGAAAAAAAATAAAAATCCCGTTTTGGGAACTTTTTTTATTATCTTTGAAAAAAAATAATCTTTTGAGAGTAGTAGCTAAAAAAATATTAAGAGATTTTTGGGAGATACATGGCGATTGTGAACAACAATTAAAATCATGGTTTCAAGAAGCAAGTACAGCTGAATGGAAAAACCCAAACGAAATAAAATTAGATTATCCTAGTGCTAGTATATTAAATGATAATAGAATAGTTTTCAATATTAAAGGAAATAATTATAGATTAATTGTTAAGATAACTTATGAATATCAAATGATTTGGATTCGATTTATTGGAACGCATGCAGAATATGACAAGATTAATGCAAATGAAATTTAAATATTATGGAAATTAAACCTATAAAAACAGAAAACGATTACAATCAAGCTTTACAAAGACTTGAAATAATCTTTGACGCAAAAGTTGGTTCTCCTGAAGGAGATGAACTTGAGGTACTCGGTATTTTAATTGAAAAATATGAAAATGAAAAATTTCCTATCAGTTTACCAGACCCAATTGAAGCGATCAAATTTAGAATGGAACAAATGGGTTACAATCAAAATGATTTAGCAAATATTGTCGGACTTAAAAGTCGTGCAAGTGAAATTCTAAACCGAAAAAGAAAACTTTCATTGGAAATGATAAGACAACTCCACGAAAGACTTCATATACCTACAGATGTTTTAATTCAAACATATTAAAAGTACGACTGCCAATAGCTAGAGTTTCGTTGGGCTTGAAAAGCCAACAATGAAACTCCTGTTGAACG
>NZ_CAMLDD010000045.1 GCF_946478785.1 uncultured Flavobacterium sp. | reverse complement strand
TTCTTTCCATAAAAATGCCCCCAAATAGTGTCTAACTTTTTGGGGGCAGTTCATTTTTCAACTGAACCTTTTTACAAAAAACATAATAGGTATTATAGATTGGGGTTGTTTAATCTCGCGTTTGCCGGATAAATAATGGTATAACGTGGATCGTTTTGTATCAATGTGTAAGTATCACCGTCAAATGTGTGAACGATTTGTTTTTGAGAAGTTCTTCTCAAATCGAACCAGCGCTGTCCTTCAACAGCAAACTCGCGGTATCTTTCTTCTAAAATGAAGTTTGACAATTCTGTTGCGTTCATGTCATTAACTTCACCTTCAAGCTGCGAATATCCAGCTTCAGAATATCTGTTTTTGATGAAGCTTAAAACGGTTGTTTTAGCATCGCCAACTTTGTTCAGTTTTAATGAAGTTTCTGCTTTTGTTAAATACAATTCAGAAGTTCTGAAAGAACATTTTTGGTCGTCATTACCCCCTTTTTGAATTCTGTAACGGCTTCCGCTTGCTAAAAAGTAAAGAGGAAAGCGTAAATCGGCTGTTTTGTTATAAGCAGCAACTAATTCAGGCGAAGCGTAAGAAGCTCCTTTTAATCTGTTAATATATCCATCTTCTAAAGCTAAAATAGATTCTTTTGAATCGTATTTTGTTGCAAAAACAGAAGCAGCTTTTAAGTCAACGAGATCGTTGTTGATTGCCAGCGCTTTATTTGCAGCATCTAAAGACTTCTGCCATTGCTGTTGGTGTAAGTAAACACGGCTTTCTAAGCTGTATAATGCAACTTTTGAAAAACGATAATTTAAACCTTTTGTCTGCGAATTTAGATTGATTAGTTTTTCAGCTTCCTGAGTATCAGTAATAATTTGATTGTAAATTACTTCAACACTTTGAGGAACGAAAGCTTGCTCTAAATCAATCTCTAATGCTAATGGCACACCCTTATCTGAAGCAGCTGTTGCAGCGTTGTAAGGTTTTCCGAAAAGGTTAACCAAATCAAAATAAGCCAGTGCTCTTAAAGCATAAGCTTCTCCAATTAATTGATTTCTTTCTTCAGAAGCAGCTACTTTTGTTGATGCTTCATTGATCACCACATTAGTGTAAAAAATTACATTATATAATTCCTGATATTGGAAATCTCTTGTAATACGGTCTGGATTAGCATCTTTCCAGATGAAAATGTCCTTGTAGATATTGACATCCTCATTAAACTCATTCATTGTCAATTCGTCTGTACGAAGTGTTGTCAATGCTTTGTGTTCCGGGTATTTTGAATATCCTGTTGTTAATACTGCACGAAATTGTTCTTGTGTTTCTGGAATAACACGTCCAACAGGCGTTATATCCAGATAATCATCGCAGCTTGTTACTGCAGTTGCTGCAGCAAAAAGTAATATGTATTTTGAGATTTTTTTCATCTTTAATTTTTATTAGAAAGTTACATTACATCCTAAAGTGAATGATTTAGGAACTGGCTGTGCATAAATGTTTCCGTAAGTTTCAGGATCAAAATATCCTTTAAAGTCAGAACTGATTACAAATAAGTTTCTTGCTTCAACGTTAAATCTGATGCTTTGAACGTTTATATGATCTGTAAATGCTTTAGGGAATGTATAGCCTAAACGCATACTGCTCAGTCTCATATAACTCATTTCGCTAACCCATGTATCCATGTAACGATTCCAGTCTAATGGAGTAGCTGATGAGAACCATTGATATGCCATCCAGGAATCTCCTGTTCCGGAATCTTTACCTGTAATTCCCGGTAAATTAGAAGAAGTATTGGTTGGTGACCATGCATTCAAAATATCAGTAGAGTAATTCTGTCCTCTGTCTACTTCAGTTCCGCTGTACGGTGGTGATTTTACAACTGTTTGTTTCAGATTAAATGCTGCAGCAACTGTGAAATCAAAATTATGAACCTGAATTGTATTGGTAATACCTCCAGTGAATTTAGGGTCTCTATCGCCTAAGTACACAAATAAATCTCTATATTCAGCCGGGGTTAAAGATGATTCTGAAAGTTCTCCAGGGAAGAAGTCAGCATACGGATCGTACAATTTGAAGAAAGTCTGAGCATTTACTGTTTCACCGCTTTTATTAACAAATAAAGGATAACCATTTTCGTCTATTCCGTTTGTTTTTAAGCCAAAAACTGCATTTACTGGAAGACCTTCTCTACTCGGAAGTAAATCCGCATCACGTATTTCAATTCTATCTACATTACTTTTGTTATGAGAAAAGTTAATGCTCGTATTCCATTTGAAATTTGGGCGGTCAATGTTTCTTGTAGACAAAGTAATTTCATAACCTTTATTGGTTACTTGTGCCCAGTTCAAGTTGCTGTACTCAAAACCATTTTCGAATGGAACTGCTCTCAAACCTATTAAGTCAGTACTTTTTCTTCCGTATAAATCAGTTACGATGCTGATGCGGTTGTTAAATAAGCCAAGATCCAGACCTAAGTTGGTATTAGTAGTTTTTTCCCAACGTAATTTGTCGTTTGGCGGACTTTCAACAGAAATGGTTTGTTCTGTCTGTCCAGGTAAAATTGTTGCATTGTTGTATCTTCCCACTACAAAAGGAGAAGTGCCCTTATCAATATTACCTTGTAAACCGTAAGAAGCACGTAATCTTAAGTTAGAAAGAGTTAAGTTATCTTTTAAGAAATCTTCTTCAGAAACAGTCCATGAAGCAGAAGTTGACCAAAGTGGCAGGTATTTGTATTTTGGATCTACACCAAATAAATCTGAACCGTCATATCTCACGCTTCCAAATACACTATATTTTCTATCGTAAGTGTACGAGGCTGTAGCAAAAAATGAAGCAAAAGCATTTTCATTTTGAGACTTCAGATAAGTTCTGTATTCTAAATCATTAGCAAAATTGGTAGTTGGAAACATAAGTGGCTTTGTAGTCAAAGTGTTTTTATCAAATCCAAAACCTTTTGTTGAAACAGATGTAGTGTAATGTCTTCTTAATTCATTACCAATCATAGCCTCAATTTCGTGTTTTTCCCCTAACTTTGTAGAGTAATTTACTATGGTTTTTAGATTGTATTGAAAAAATTCAGTGTTTAAGTTTTGGATAATTCCGCCATCAGGTAAGAAGTAGTTGAAAGCTCCATTAGTAAAATAACGTGATTTTTCTCTTTGTTTTCTAGTGTAATACGTTTCTTTATCAGCATATTTTTCACTAGATGAATTATCTAATTGTAAACCTAACTGAGAGGTAACTTTTAAATCTCTTGTAATTTTATATTCAGCATCCAACAAAGCTTTTACAGCTCTTGTTTTTAAATCGTGTGAAGTATTTGCTCTTTCTTCTAAAATATTAAATGGAACATAACGATCTGAATAACCAGCAATATCCTGGTCATATTTGTAACTTCCATCTGTATTGTAAGGAGTCAGATATGGATTAACGTTTCTTGAATAGTTACTTGGATTTGTATAAAGATCTGTATCTGCCAGGTAAGATGTAGTTTTGTTTTCAGAACCAAAGATTCCAACGCCAACCTTGAATTTATCTGTTATCTGAAAATTGTTTTTTAAAGTTAAATTGTAACGTTTAAAGCCAGTTCCGATAGTAGTACCTTTTTCATCATAGTATCCTAAAGAGAAATAATAATCTGATTTTTCTCCACCTCCGGATAAAGATAAACCGTGTTGCGTGTTAATTGCAGTTTGGTAAATTAGATTACCCCAGTTTGTGTTGTTATTTCTTAAATTATTGATTGATTGTTGTGTGCCAGGGCTTAAAGCAGAAAATCCACCCGCTCTGTAAGCTGCCAACTCATTTGATCCGTTTAATATACGAGAAATTTCTCCAGTATCATCTCTATATGTTAAATCAGGACGGCTAGCCATGTCAAGTTCAAAATCAACTTTTTGGCTCCCATTCATTAAGTTTAATTTAGAGAAATCAGGTCTTTGTGTGATAAAAGTATTTGTATTGAAACTAACCACCATTTTTCCTGATCTACCTTTTTTGGTAGTAACCACGATTACACCATTTGCAGCACGAGCACCATAAATTGCAGTTGCAGCAGCATCTTTTAAAATGGTAATATCTTTAATATCGTCCGGGTTTAAACCAGCGATAGCGTAGTTGTTTAATACATCGATATTGTCTTTGTCATAATTTTTAGGAACCTCATTTCCTTCTAATGGCAATCCGTCAAGTACCCATAATGGATCTTGTGTACCATTAAGAGAGGCTGTACCCCTGATTCTGATTTTTGCAGGCGCTCCAGGTGCTCCTGACGGAGTGCTTACAGCAACTCCCGCAATCTGTCCTACAAGTAACTGGTCAATACTGGAAACCCCTGTCTGCTGGATGGCAGACATATCAATTTTAGAAACGGCAGCAGTAAGTTTTCTTTTCTCAATTTTTTGGTATCCTGTTACCACAACTTCCTGAAGTTTTGCAGTTTCAGATTTTAAGTTGATAGTATAATCTTTCTGTGCAGAAAGGTCTAAGGTATAAGAGATATATCCCATAAAAGTTACCCTTAGGGAAGTTACGTTCTTTCCTACCTTCAATGTAAATTTACCATCGAAATCAGTTGTTGTCCCGATTCCCTGACTTTGAATGATTCCTGCTGATGAGGTTTTGTTTGAAATAGAATTGTTCTCAACGAAAATTGATGCTCCAGGAATTGGCGACTGATCAGCTTCGTCCTGAATGATTCCCGAAATAGTTCGGGTTTCCTGCGAGTATCCTGCGATGGCCAGGAACAGCAGTAAGGCATGTAAAATTTTTTTCATGTTTTTGGATTTGGGTTATTATTAAAAGGTTGTATTATTCAGTGCTTTGTCGATTCTTTGTATTAAATCGAGGTAATGGTTTTGGGTCGACTGATCTCCGGTGCTTCTCTTCATTTTTAGCAATTGAAGCACTTTGCTTAATTCTCCTTTTTTATCAGACGTTACTTCTGTAACTCTCTTTAAAAAAGACTGATTGATGTTTCTTGCCATGTGTTCATCATCTAAATAACTGCATAAATGCGGCATGTTTAAAGTATGCTGAATTTCTATAGTTTTTTTAGGTTCTGTTTTTTCAAATAATTTATTTGTTGAAACAATTAAAATATCCACATAATTTTTTTGTGTCATACGCTCCAGAATGGTAAGCGATTTGTTTTGGATAGTTCCTGCAAATACATTCTGATGCATTTTTTTAAACAACTCATTTACAGTAAAAACCTTTTCATTGGTTTTATTTCGCTGATATAATTCGTTTTCTGTCATTCGAAGTAAACGATCATCGCTTAACAATTTATACATAACATCGTATTGTAATTCTCTTGATAGCGTATATGGCGTGTACTCATAAGGTCCAAGAGGAGTATCTTTCAACGGATTTGTCTTGTCTAAAATGTTATTGAAAAACAACCATTGCGGAATCGTAAGTACATTTTTAACTAAATAATCAGCTGCTCTTTTCTGCATGGCTGCAGGAACCGGAACATAACTTTGTTTGTTATCGCCGTGAACTGTTGTGTTTAAGTAAATGCCGCCAATATTGTTCATTACATGGCGATTGTACATTTGCCATTGTCCGATAGCTCCAATATAGAGTTTACCTGTTTCGTAATAAGACTGATCTTTATCGTAGGTCCAGTTTATGATATTATCGACAACGTGTTTTAAGTTTTTCAAACCATATTCGCTTGCTTTTACAGCATCGTTTCCTAAATCTTCAGACTGTGAACGCGGATCAATTATCTCCCCCTGCTGTTCACCATAAAAATAAACAGGATCGTTTTGGTGTTTGGCAATTAGTGTCTTTAGCTTAACGGTTTCGTTTTCATTAGGCGAGTACCATCTGTATCCCCATTCAATCGAATACTTATCGTATTCTCCAATTTTAGGGGTAATAACCGTAACACTATCTTCTGGCTGTGCTACATAATTGTATCTGGCATAATCCATGATAGAAGGAGCAGTGCCACCCATTTTTGCCGTAAATTCTTTAGAACGTAAAGATTCAACATCATAAGCAAACGAAGATCCCATATTGTGTTTTAAACCAAATGTGTGTCCTACTTCGTGAGACGATGCAAAACGTATGGCTTCTCCCATATGCTCATTACTAAAAGTATTTCCTCTGGCTTTCTGATCAATCGGGCCGGTCTGGATACGCATCCAGCTTTGAAGGGAAGTCATAACGTTGTGCCACCATATAATGTCAGCTTCAATAATTTCACCGCTTCTTGGGTCAACAACTGATGGCCCCATAGCATTGGATTTTGGAGATGCCGCATAGGTAATTACAGAATAACGTACATCATCAATATCAAAATCTAAATCATTTTCAGTAGGTTCTTTTGCAATAATAGCATTTTTAAAGCCCGCTTTTTCAAAGGCCTTTTGCCAATCGTGAACACCGTCAATAATATATTTTCTCCATTGTTTTGGGGTCGATGGATCAATATAATACACGATTGGCTTTTTAGGCGCTACTAATTCTCCTTTTAAATATCGTTCTTCATCTTCTTTTTTTGGTTCTAAACGCCACCGGGTAATCAATTCTTTTTCAAGCATTGCCTGCTGTGCATCGGCAAAATACCAATGCTTTTCAGTGAAATACCCAATACGGTTATCAGAAAAGCGAGGTTTCATTGGAGTTGTGTCCAATAAAATAATATTACTTGTTACGCCAAGGGTTACTGATGTTGGAATTCCTTCTTCAAGAACAGAAGTCGTTAACTGCGATTTTACAATAATGTTATTAGGAAACGATTTTGTGCTTTCTATATAGGATAAATCAGATTTTACAGAACTGCTTAATCCAACATTGCTCAATAAATCATTGAAACTCTTTTGTTTACCGTCAAAAATTTTATTTACTTTAATAACAACCGAAGTCGAGTCGTTATTTTTACTTTCAATATCAAAAACCTCAATAATAGATTCTGAAAAATTATCTTTTACAGAAGCTGTTATAGCATCATCTTTAGGAGAAGAAACTTTTGGAAGATAAGATTTTACCCAAACTTTATTTGCAATTATATCTTTATAAAAACTGATTACTTTGTTCTCATAATTCATTCCTTTGTTTAGGCCATATTCGTTTATCTGAAAAGGAACCTGTGATACTTTGTTTACAACTAAAAACTCTCTTTTAAATAAGCTGTCCTGAATTTCAAAATAAACATCAGTTTTGACTTGTATTATATTAAAGAGACCTTTTTTTACTATTCCTTTTTTTACAAGGTCATTATATTTTTTTCCTTTTTTAGATGCAGTAGTATCTTTTGCTATTTCAGTATTGTTTTCTTTTTTCTTTTTCTTCTGTGAATAACCAGAAATCGGGCCTAATAAAAATAAAATCAATACAACGATTACTTTTAAATTACGCAGGATAGCCTTTTCCCTCATTGGATAATAAATTTAGATTGAATTTTTGCGCGAAACTATTCGTTTCATGCTCAAATAAAAAAGGAATGGGAGTGAATGGCTTATTTTTAGGAGTGAATGGATATTAATGGCAGAATACATACGAAATTGCCGTCTTTTTCTGAGGTCTCAAAATTGGTTCTGGAATAGAAAGTATAAATACTGGAAAGGTATTTTAAACCAAAACTGGCACTTGGTTCGCTGTGCGTCTTTTTTTGTAGATTGTTGCTTATAATGACCTGATCTTTCTGAATTAGAATTTGGGTCGTCAGCGGATTTTCCTGTGTTGCCATATTATGTTTGATAGCATTTTCGACCACCACCTGAAAAGCCAGATACGGAATAAATTTTTCCAAAGCGGTTTCGTCTTCGATATTTATTAAAAAAAACAATTCTTCCTTAAATCGGGTTTGCTGTAAAAAGATATATTTTTCGATAAATAGTAATTCATCCTTCAGGGGAACTATATTCTTTTTTGGAGGATCAATAAGATAACGGTAAATACGTGATAAATTCAGGGTAAATTTCTGTGCAGTTTTAACATCGCTTACCATTAACATATATAATGAGTTGAGTGAATTAAACAAAAAATGTGGATTAATCTGCTCCTTTAATTGCTGCAGCTGAATTAGGGCTTTTTCTTTTACAATTTTTTCATTCTCCACCAGAAGTCGGTTTTTTTCTTTAATTGCGATTCCTTTTTCTTTGTAAGCGAGTCTGCTTGCATAAGAAAATAAATAGAAAATCAAAAGAAGCATTATGGTAGTGATCGAATATATCCAGGTAGAATATTTTTTAATATATGCGACATTTTCGTCCATAATATTTTTTGGAAAATTAACGCATACAAACCAATGTGAATTTTTAAGGTTTAGTTTTTTTGTAAATCTGATAACATCAAGTTTTAAATATTCAGACATGGTGACTCTTTTAACATAATCCTGCTTTTTAGGAAATATAGTGTCAATTGAAAGGGTAGAGGAAATCTCATAAATACTTTTGCCTATAAAATTCGATTCGGGGTGATAAATGCATCTTCCTGATTTATCAAAAATAAAAGCATAATTATTAGTCGATTTGATGTCTACAGTAGAAAAATAATCAACAAGTTTTTTTAAGTTGATGTCGTAACCATAACGTACTACTGTATTTCTTGAAATGAGTTTAAAATAAATTCTCCAAACCCACTCCTTTCCATGTGGAATAATAATGCTGCTATGATCTTGATCTTTATTTTTTTGGATAAAACCTTCTATATCTTTTTTCGCGGCATCAGAAATAGAATCGGCTACAAACTGAATTTTATTATCATTTATCTGAAACCAGTTATCGGCTACCAATGAATTGGTATTTTGAACCGAAGATAAAACATGTAGGTTAGAAGCTAAATTTTCGGGCTTACTTATTTTTAAAACATGCTTTATTCTGTCATCCTGTTCTAAAAATTTAGAGAATTCCTTAGAAAGGAATTCCTGCTTCTTAATAAAGTTACGCTCTGCTAAATCTTCATTTACTTTTTCGGTAATGTCGGTAATTAGATTACCGAGAATGTAAACAGAAGAAACTGTAATTAAAATTGTGAATGCTACGTATATTAAAAATGCACCCCTGGATGTTATTTTTTTTAATTTAAATTTCAAAAGAAGTATAGTATAATGATGTTCTAATTAGCCACAGAAAATTGCGAATCGTACAGGTTTTTATAATAACCATCAGCTTTGTTCAGCAATTCCTGATGTGTCCCTTGCTCAACAATCAGCCCTTTATCCATCACCACAATTTTATCAGCATTGACAATAGTTGCCAATCGATGTGCAATCACAATAGAAGTACGGCCTTTGGTAATGGTTTCTGTTGCGCGTTGAATCAATTCTTCAGAATACGTATCAATTGATGATGTAGCTTCATCCAAAATCAAAATACTCGGATTACTCACATACGAACGCAAAAAAGCAATCAGTTGGCGTTGTCCTGATGAAAGCATCACACCGCGCTCTTTTACATCAAAATCGTAGTTATCAGGCAGACTCATAATAAAATCGTGTACGCCAATTTTTTTGGCAGCATTAACGACTTGATCACGCGTAATTTCAGGATTGTTCAAAGTGATGTTATTGTAAATCGTGTCGGCAAACAAAAACACATCTTGTAAAACTACTGCAATTTGTTTTCGCAGCGAGGCCAACGTATAATTTTCAATATTATGACCATCTATGAAAATGGTACCGCTGTTAATTTCATAAAACCGATTGAGTAAGTTGATAATAGTCGATTTTCCTGCTCCTGTAGAACCCACGATAGCGATTGTCTGGCCGGATGCTACAGATAAATTAATTCCTTTTATCACTTCTTCTTCAGGAATATAACTAAAACGAATGTCTTTAAATTCAATACTTCCTTCAAAAACCGGAGCTTCAAGCGTTCCTGTATCCTGAATATGATCCTGAGTATCGATAATGTCAAAAACACGATTGGCAGCAATCATTCCTAATTGCATCTCATTAAACTTATCCGCAATCTGGCGCAGCGGATTAAACAGCATTCCGATGAACATCGTGTAAGAGAATAAATCCCCAAAGGTGGTGAAGTTATCTCCGTTCAAGATTTTGAATCCGCCAAAAACCACTACCAATCCTAAAGTTATAGACGAAATAATATCGGCAATAGGGAAGAATATCGAGTTGTATAAAATCGTTTTTATCCAGGCAACACGGTGTTTATCGTTTATTGCCCTAAAGTTTTCGGCTTCAATTTTTTCACGGTTAAAAAGCTGAACGATTTTCATACCCGTAACGCGTTCCTGAACAAACGAATTCATATTAGCAATCTGCGTACGAACTTCCTCAAAAGCAACCTGCATTTTACGCTGAAAAATTCGGGTAATATAAACCAGAACCGGCATGGCGACAATCACAATCCAGGTCAGCTTCCAGTTCATATAAAACATAAAAATCAGAACCACTAACATTTTCATCAAATCACTGATAATCATAAACAAGCCCTGACTGAAAATGCGCGCAATCGATTCGATATCAGATACCGATCTGGTTACCAATTGTCCAACAGGTACCAGATCAAAATACTTCATTCTAAAACTTAAAATGTGTTTGAAAAGTTTATTCCGAATGTCTTTTACAATGTCCTGACCAAGCCAATTCGCCCAAAACACAAAATAAAACTGAGAGAATACTTCCATTAAAAGAACAATTCCCATAAGTATTATGTACATCAATAAACCGTATTTATCTTGTGTTGCAATATAGCCATCAACAGTTTGTTTCAGTAAATAGGGGCGGAGTGCCGCAAAAAGCGACAGAGAAACAGCAAAAAGTATAACGCCGTAATAACGCCATTTATAAGGTTTTGTGTATTTTAAAATCCGTTTGAATAATCCGGTATCAAATGCTTTTGCTTTCATTATATTTTTAGGAGCTATTCCTGCTTTTCACTTCAATCTTTTTTGTTTTTAAAGAAAAAACAAAAAAGGATTTCCGTTGCAATCAGGGCTATTTAATGTAATCGTATTTAATTTCGGTTAAATATAAACCATGTGCCGGAACCGAAAATCCGGCTTTTTCCCGACTCTTACTTGCGATGATGTTTTCAAAATCTGCAAATGAAATTTTATGCAGACCAATGTTTACCAAAGTTCCTACGATGGCACGAACCATATTTCTCAAAAACCGATTTGCCGAAATCGTAAAAACCAGCTTGTTGTTTTCTTGTTTCCAATACGCCTCAAAAATCGTGCAGTCAAAAGTATTGACATCAGTATTTACTTTCGAAAAACATTGAAAATCGGTATGATTAAGCAAAATTCTGGCGGCTTCATTCATCAAATCTACGTCTAATGTCTGATTGAAATACCAGCTCAATCCTTCCGAGAAAGGATTTTTCACAGTATTTATATGATATTCATACGTTCTTTTGGTGGCGTCAAATCGGCAATGTGCATCCTCATGAACCAAAATGATATCAAAAACAGCAATGTCTTTAGGTAAATAGGAGTTTAGTTTATGAACCAAATTCGGAACATCGATTGTATTTTCAAAATCAAAATGCCCATACATTTCCTGCGCATGAACTCCGGTGTCAGTTCTTCCGGCACCCATAATATTTATAGGGGAATTTAATAAAACCGAAAAAGCCTTGTTTAAAGTTCCCTGAACAGAAGACGCATTGGGCTGAAATTGCCAGCCATGATAATTTGTTCCGTTATAAGAAAATTGAATAAAATATCTCAAGGTAAAAGTTCAAAGGTTCAGAGAAGCAAAGGTACAAAGGTTTTTTTGAAGTTGCTAAGATTCTGAGTTGTTAAGGCTCTAAGTTTTTCTTTAGGGGTTTAAAAATCAAAAAAAAATATATTGTAGAGACGCACAGCAGTGCGTCTAAAAGCGTCTCAAAGTCAAGGATGACAAAAGCACATAATTTAGATTACAAAAAAATACCTAAGAGGTTTTAAAAACCTGTTAGGATAAAAAAACCTTTGTACTTTTGTCGATAAGAATCTCCACCTTAAAAAAATGACAAAAATCCTACTGCTTTCCGATACTCACAGTCATATCGATGACACGATCTTAAAATATGTTGTACAGGCAGATGAAGTTTGGCATGCAGGAGATATTGGCGACTTGATTGTTACAGACACCATAAAAAAACTAAAGCCGCTGCGTTGTGTTTATGGCAATATTGATGATGCACAGGCACGATTAGAATTTTCGCTCAACAACCGTTTTTTTTGCGAAGATGTTTCTGTCTGGATTACCCATATAGGAGGATATCCCGGCAAATACAATCCGGCTGTAAGAGAAGAAATGAAAAACAATCCACCCAAGTTATTTATTTGCGGACACTCCCATATTTTAAAAGTAATGTTTGATAAAAAAAATAATCTGCTGCATATGAACCCTGGAGCGGCTGGTAAAAGCGGTTTTCATCAGGTAAGAACGATGTTACGCTTTGTAATTGACAAAGACAAAATAAAAGATTTAGAAATCATCGAAATAGAAAAAAAGTATAACTCTTAGCGAGTAGCATGATCAGTTCCAATTTTAATACACTTATATACAAAGTACCTATTTAGTGAATAACTACTGTTGGGAACCATTTACTAAGACTAATTACTAGGGACTAATTACTAGGGACTAATTACTA
>NZ_CAMLDD010000044.1 GCF_946478785.1 uncultured Flavobacterium sp. | reverse complement strand
TTTCAAAGATACTTTTCATATTATTAACTGTGTCAAAGATATGAGCCCCGATAGAAGTGAAAATCCTTTTGTGCCGGGTTTCGGCATAAAAGATTGCAACGAATAGCGGGACTAAACTTCTGTTTGAAAACGAAACAACTGCTCCTGAAAAAATTAATAATACAATCTGAAATCGAGGAGTTTACAGAGGTCGTAATATTTCTCGTAAAGGGTTTCTACAATTTCAATAAGGTCGTCTTCTTCCTGACATAATTTAAAAAAAGCTTTATCTACAGAACTGGTGCTGGTAAACTTATTAGAAACCGTTCCATAGCCCGAAATAGCCCGTGCGCCTGTAATGTCAAGGAAATATTGTGCTTCTTCTTCGGTTAGATCAAGGATTTTTGAGTTGGCAAAGTGCAGAATTTTACCTTTCATTTTTCCTTCAAAGAGTTCGGCAATTTCTTCTAAACTATAATAATATTCATGGAGGCAGATATTGTTAGGTTCGCCTTTCATGACAAGATAGATTATTTCGTAATCCTTAAAATTATGATCGTCATACAACAACGTGTTCAGGCTTTCTTCAAGTCCTTCAATCGTATCGCAGGTTTTATAAATACTCGAAATACCTTGTTTAAAAGCCAGTTTTTCTAAACTTTTAACAACTTCGGTAGCGGTATTGTTTTCTATATCTGCAACTCCTTCAAGGCAGAAAATAAATTTATCAGAATCCATGACATTTGATTTATGTAAATGATACGGCTTAAAAGAATGACGCTCATTGTAATCCCTGAAAGCAATTTAATTATAATTGCTAAGATATAAAAGGCAACTAAAGACAGTTTAACACTATTATTGAGGTTTAACCTTTTGATAATGCGCTGAAAATTTAAAAACCATAACTTTATTCAAATTTAAGTCTATGGAAATCAATTGGATAATACTTGGGGGTGTGGTAGTTGTGTTAATTGCTTTGATTATATTTATGATTAAAAAAAATCAAAAAGAGAAAAAGAAACTAACAGATTTATTGAATAATGATTTTAAGAAACCTGATGAAGACGATGCTGATTTTGATAATGTTGGCGAAAGATGATTTAAAAAAAAAGAAAAAAACCGTATCACAATTAAGTAATACGGTTTTTTTGTGGAGAATACCGGATTCGAACCGGTCACCTCTTGCCTGCCAGGCAAGCGCTCTAGCCAAATGAGCTAATCCCCCATTTCGACAGCAAATAAAGTCAATTAATTTTCAAAAAGCAAATTTCAAATCGCATTGAATTGAAAATAGTTGTCAAAATTGTAACTTTACGTTCAAATCTATTTTTATGAGTTTAGAAAATCAAAACGGATCTTTACAGACTAGTTTTCAAAATACTGTTGGTACGGTGCAATTTGGGCATCCGGCCAGCAATTCTTTTCCGCGTGAATTGTTGGATCGATTAACAACTGAAATTAATTTGTTGAGCAGAAACGACACCATTTCGGTAATTGTCCTGCAAAGCGAAGGTTCTAAAGCTTTTTGTTCAGGCGCATCCTTTGATGAGCTTCTGGCAGTGCAGAATGAAGAGCAGGGAACCGAATTTTTCTCAGGTTTTGCCCATTTGTTAAACGCCATGCGAAACTGTACCAAACTCATTATTGGCCGTGTTCAGGGAAAAGCTGTCGGCGGCGGTGTTGGTATTATTGCCACCTGCGATTACGTTTTGGCAACACCGGAAAGCGCTGTGAAACTTTCTGAACTCGCGATTGGGATTGGGCCGTTTGTGATTGAGCCGGCTGTTTCGCGTAAAATTGGCAAAACGGCAATGACCGAAATGACTTTGGCAGCTCACGAATGGAAATCGGCAAGCTGGGCATTACAAAACGGGCTATTTTCAGCACTTCATCATGCGGATTTATTGGATCAGGAAGTTCAAAATTTTGCTCAAAAACTAAGTTCATACAATCCCGAAGCTTTATCCGAAATGAAGAAAATTATTTGGGAAGGTACAGAACAATGGGAATCCATCCTCATTGAACGCGCTAAAATTACCGGGAAGCTGGTTTTGTCTGATTTTACTAAAAAAGCTTTATTACAATTTAAGAAGTAGTTTTTTCAGGAGCTGTTTACTTCGTCAGTTCGCTTTCGCTCGTGTCCTGCTGTCCGCTATATCTTTTGTGCCGAACCCCGGCACAATAGGATGCCGCTTCCATTAGGGCTAGAACCATAAAACATGACCTTTTTGTAATAAGATGACATTTCTCGCATCTATTTCTTAAATTTGCAAAAAAATACCCGATGAGTAATATCAGAATTACAAAACAATTTAGTTTCGAAACCGGACACGCTTTGTACGGCTACGATGGAAAATGCAAGAACGTTCACGGACATAGTTACAAATTATCGGTAACGGTTATTGGTTCGCCAATTACAGACCGGTCAAATGTAAAATTCGGAATGGTAATCGATTTTTCGGATCTAAAGAAAATTGTAAAAGAAGAAATCGTCGACCAATTTGATCATGCAACTGTTTTTAATGAAACGACACCTCATGTTGAATTGGCAAATGAATTAAAAAATCGTGGGCATCACGTAATCTTAGTCGATTATCAGCCAACAAGCGAAAACATGGTCGTTGATTTTGCAAATAGAATTGTTTCAAGATTACCTTCAGGAATTAAACTTTTCTCCCTAAAACTTCAGGAAACCGAATCGTCTTTTGCAGAATGGTACGCTTCTGATAATATGTAATAAGTTATGAGTTAAGAGTTTAAACGTTAAAGCCAAAAAACTCATAACTTCTAACATCTAACTTTTAACACACCAAATGAAAAAAATATATTTTGCTTCTGATCAGCATTTTGGAGCTCCAACTCCTGAATTAAGTTTGCCTCGCGAAAAGAAATTTGTGGCCTGGCTTGATGAGGTAAAAGAAGATGCTGAGGCTATTTTTTTATTAGGTGATTTATTTGATTTTTGGTTCGAATATAAAACCGTTGTTCCCAAAGGTTTTGTGCGTGTTTTAGGCAAACTGGCCGAAATTCGCGACAGTGGAATCCCGATTTTCTTCTTTGTTGGGAACCATGATTTATGGATGAGCGATTATTTTGAAACCGAATTGAATATTCCGGTTTATCATGACAATAAGGAATTTACTTTTAACGGAAAAACCTTTTTAATTGGCCATGGCGACGGAAAAGGTCCTGGTGATAAAGGATATAAAAGAATGAAAAAAGTATTTACAAATCCGTTTTCAAAATGGCTTTTTAGATGGATGCACCCCGATATTGGTGTAAGTCTGGCTCAATATCTATCCGTTAAAAACAAACTTATTTCCGGAGATGATGATGTGAAATTCCTGGGTGAAGAAAATGAATGGCTGGTTTTATATGCTAAACGCAAACTCGAAACTAAACACTACAATTACTTTATTTTCGGTCACCGTCATTTACCTATGATTATTCCGGTAGGAGAAAAATCCGAGTATGTAAATCTGGGCGACTGGATTGGTTATTTTACTTACGGCGTTTTTGATGGCGAAACTTTTGAACTTAAAAAATTCGGAAACTAATTTTTGCCAGCACCATATACATATTCATCAAGATCCAATCTGAACAAAGTACCTTCAATTAAATCTTTTATTGACTTTATTTCTTTCATTGAAACTGCCAAATCCACTTGAGATAAAGGGGTTTTGAGTAAAAATTTATGGCAGGAATTTTTTAACTGACAGGATTCACAGCATGAATTTTCGATAAGACTATCCTCAATCAAATCACAAAACTGATTCAACTCGGGAATGGAAAGATAAAATCCGGTTTCTCTGAAAACCAATTGTACTTTATCTAATATTGCCTTATTTTCCTTTTTCCAATAAAAGGAAACTCCAAAGTTGTTATGGTATATCTGCTCAATATCTTTCATTACATATTCTTTATTTCAACAAATATAAATATTATTTATATTAATTCTAAATAAAGATCAAAAATTATAAAAAAATATTTCACTAGATAAGTGATTTAAGTTTGCTTATTTAATCGGATTAAAGCATTTCGACTTTGCGCAATGTTGTAAAAAACATAAATTTACTTATATCACTTATATGGTGAAAAAAAATCACTCCATATTTTGATGATCTTCCATATCTTTTTGGAGATCCAGATTTCTAAAGGTTGGAGATTTGATTCCGAAACCTAAGACAGTTAATAATGTCATACTTCCGCCAAAAACCACCGAAGTTACAGTTCCCATCAATTTTGCTGTCAGACCGCTTTCAAAAGCGCCTAATTCATTCGAAGAGCCAACAAACATTGAGTTTACCGCAGCAACACGACCACGCATATGATCAGGAGTTTTAAGCTGTAAAATGGTCTGACGGATTACTACTGAAATTCCGTCAGCCAACCCGCTTAAAAACAGTGCAAAAACGGAAATCCAGAAAATGGTAGAAACCCCAAATAGAATAATGCTCAATCCAAAAACGAAAATAGCGCCCAACAATTTCATTCCTGCTTTCTCATACAAAGGAACATAAGCAGAAATCATCATCGTAATAAAGGCACCCACTGCGGGTGCTGCTCTCAATACACCAAAGCCTTCAGGGCCTACTTTTAAAATATCCTGTGCAAAAACGGGCAGTAAAGCAACAGCTCCTCCAAACAGAACTGCCACCATATCAAGGGAAAGAACGCCCAAAATGGTTTTGTTATTAAATACAAACTTTAATCCCTCCTTTAAACTTTCCATAACAGGTTCACCGATTTTAGGATTCAAAATAGGTTTTTTGCTGATTTGTGACAGCGCCAACAAAGCAAAAACCGAACATCCAAAAACCGAACACATCGACCAGTGAACACCAATGAAAGTAATGGAGAATCCTGCAACAGCGGGTCCTAAAACAGAACCAATCTGCCAAACCGAACTGCTCCATGTAGCTGCATTTGGATACGCTTTTTTAGGCACGATCAAAGACAATAATGAAAAGATTGTTGGTCCCAGAAAAGCGCGGACTAGCCCTCCTAAAAACACTAAAAAATAAATGGAATAGAGAATAGCATTGGTAGACCAACCGGCCACGACTTTTGGCCAGGTCAGTAAAAATAATCCAAAACTAATTACTGAAAATCCAAGGATACATTTGACCAATAATCCTTTTTTTTCCCGCTGATCCACCATGTGACCGGCAAATAAGGCCATCGAAACAGCCGGAATTACTTCCATTAAGCCAATCATACCTAATGAAAGCGGATTTTTAGTTAAACTGTAGACTTCCCATTCAATCACAATAAACTGCATCGACCAGGCAAAAACCATGGCAAAACGCAATAATAAAAAAATATTGAACTCTCTGAATCGTAAAGCCTGATAAGGATCGCGTTTGTCGGTATTATTCTTTTTCATTTTTTCTGATATCTTTTAACATAAGCTGCGTAGACACTTTATCGTTCCATTCGTTTTCACAAATTGTATACGCTATCTGAAAAGGATTGTGGTTTTTTGCCAGATCTATTTTTTTTCCCAGTCCAAAACCTATTGCGGCTAGTCCCTCCGAATTATTTTGTTTTACAAAAAGTCTTAAATGTTCTTCATCTGCTCCCAAAGTTTTCGCATAACCTGTGTCTGTTACATCCGAAGACATAAAAACGGGTGTCATATTCTGTGGGCCATAAGGTTCAAATTGCTTTAAAATCCGGATGAGTTTTGGAGTAATGTCTGTAAAATTGATTTCGGCATCAATTTCTATTTCAGGTGTTCGCATTTCCGGAAGAATAGTTTCCTGAACCTGTTTTTCAAATGCATGTTTGAAATTCACATAATTTTCTGCTTTCAAAGTCATTCCGGCAGCGTACATATGACCTCCAAATTGTTCCAGATGTTCAGCACAGGCATCTAAGGCATTGTAAACATCAAAACCCTTTACCGATCTGGCTGAAGCCGCATATTTGTCTCCGCTTTTCGTAAAAACCAAAGTAGGGCGATAGTAGGTTTCGATTAATCTTGAAGCTACAATTCCGATTACGCCTTTGTGCCAGTCTTCCTGAAAAACTACTGTTGAAAATCGTTCTTCTTCCTGATTCTCCAGAATTTGTTGAAACGCCTCTTTGGTAATTCGTTTGTCTAAATCTTTTCTATCCGAATTATATTGCTCTATTTCCGAAGCAAATTGCTGTGCCTGCTCAAAATTAAATTCACTCAGTAATTCAACCGCATGATTCCCGTGTTTGATTCTCCCTGCGGCATTTATTCTTGGTGAAATGATAAAAACAACATCTGTAATATCTAAAACTTTCTTTTTGATCTGATGTGTCAAGGCTTTGATTCCAGGTCTTGGTTCGCTATTGATAACCTGCAATCCGAAATAAGCCAAAACCCTGTTTTCACCGGTAATCGGAACAATATCAGCAGCGATTGCAGTAGCTACCAAATCCAGGTACGGAACCAGATCGTCTATTGTCTCATTCCATCTTTGCCCTAGTGCCTGAATCAATTTAAAACCAACTCCGCAACCGCATAATTCATCATATGGATAATCGCAATCTTCTCTTTTTGGATCTAAAATGGCAACAGCATCTGGCAGCATATTTCCGGGTCTGTGGTGATCGCAAATGATAAAATCGATACCTTTTGCTTTCGCGTAGGCGATATGATCGATGGATTTGATTCCACAATCGAGTGCAATAATTAACGAAAATCCGTTGTCATCAGCAAAGTCGATTCCTTTAAACGAAATTCCGTAACCTTCATCATATCGATCCGGAATATAGGTGGCAATATTTGGATAATGTGATTTTAAATAGGATGAAACCAAAGAAACAGCCGTTGTTCCGTCAACATCATAATCACCAAAAACCAAAATATTTTCCTGATTTTCAATGGCCAATTCGATGCGGGCAATGGCTTTATCCATATCTTTCATCAGGAACGGATCATGAAGATGTTCTAATGAAGGGCGAAAGAAATTCTTGGCATCTTCAAAAGTTTCAATTCCGCGCTGAATCAAAAGCGTGGCTACAAAATCTTCTACATTTAAGGCCTGTGCCAAATGTTTGATTTTATCCTCAGAAGGTTTTGGTTTTATTGTCCAGCGCATTTTTAATTGTAGATTTTAGATTTTAGATTTTTAGATTGAAGAAATCAAAAATCGTTTAATCTGTGGTAGAAATATTCGGTTTTTAACTTTTTCAAAGTTTTAAACTTTGAAATTTTTTTGAGTTCAAATTTTAGGATAAAGCAGACTTCACAAAAAATCTAAAATCATTTCGGCTCCAAAGCATTTCCTTCAAACTGAATTCCGTCCCAGCCCAAATTGATAAAATTTCGAATATTTTGGTGATTGGTTCCGTTTGGATCTTTTAGAACTTCTTCAAAATAAAAAGCCCCAAAACAGGCTAAAGTTTCTTCTTTACTTAAGTTTTGCGATTTTGCAAAAGAAAATAATTTGCAAGAACCTGAATTTTCTCCGGCTGCATTGTGCTGTGTTCCGTTTTGGAAAGCGGTTGGAGTAAAATTGTAGTTTTCCTCAATTACTGCAATAGTTTCAGGGAATGTGATTTGGTTTGGAGTTTGTTTTAGTTTTTCTAAAAAGGCTTGTATGCTCATAATGTTGATGTTTTTTTGCCACAAATTACACAAATTTCCACTAATTAAATTTGTGATAATTTGTGTAATTTGTGGCGACCATTTTTTTTTGATTTATGCTAATTGGGGTGGTTCAGAAATTATTCTTCGTCATCATTCTTAGAAAACTTACTTTTCTTAGGTTCTTTGATTATAGTTTTTCCCGCAACGACTACGACGATTTCACCACGCGGTGCTGTTTTTTCAAAATGGGTTAAAACTTCTTTTGCAGTTCCGCGTACATTTTCCTCGTGCATTTTTGATAATTCACGCGAAACGCAAACTTGTCTGTCTTGACCAAAATACTGAATAAATTCAGCTAAAGTTTTAACTAATTTATGTGGAGAAACATATAAAATCATCGTTCTGGTTTCTTCGGCTAAAGCCAAAAATCGAGTCTGGCGTCCTTTTTTATCAGGTAAAAAACCTTCAAAAACAAATTTATCGTTTGGGAGTCCGCTGTTGACCAAAGCCGGAACAAAAGCCGTTGCACCGGGTAAACATTCTACTTCAATTTTATTTTCGACACAAGCTCGCGTCAATAAAAATCCGGGATCTGAAATTGCCGGAGTTCCAGCATCTGAAATTAGGGCGATTGTTTCACCAGCTTTCAAACGTGCAATTAAATTTTCGGTTGTTTTGTGCTCGTTGTGCATGTGGTGGCTGTGCATGTGGGTGCCAATTTCAAAATGCTTTAACAACTTGCCGCTCGTTCTGGTGTCTTCGGCCAAAATCAAATCGACTTCTTTCAGAATCCGGATGGCGCGAAAAGTCATGTCTTCAAGATTGCCAATTGGCGTTGGAACGATATATAATTTAGACATAATCAATTTAAATATTAAACACAGATTGCACGAATTAGCACAAATAATTAAAGTGCTAAAATTCTATGAATATAAATTTGTGTAAATCTGTGAAATTCGTGTTTAAGAGAATTTCTTCTCTACAATTAAAAGAAAACGTTCTGCGTAATCGTCTTTTCCTTCCCAATTATTGTAATCCGGTTTTACCATTGTTTCTATGAAATCATATGCTTCACTATAATTGTCGAAAGTCAGTAATTGGTTTAGAACCCGGCTGTAATCCTCGGTATTATTCCCAAAAAGGTTTTTGGTAAAAGCTATTCGGTCATTCAGATCAATGTGGAAACCTTTTGCCAGTTTTTCGTTTAGCGGAACCACTTTAGGTTTTACAGGTTCTGCCATTACAGTTTCAACAGCTTCTTTTTTATCTTTAAATTCATTTATTGATGGTGTTGAAGCAGGAGGAACATTTTCGAAACTATCTACTTTTACAAATTGCGCATCGGCATAATTAACACCCAGAATATCTTCAAAAGAGATATGAACAGCATCAGGTTTTGCAGGAGTTTCAATTTTTGGCTCTTCTTTTTCTAATTCAAATGCAGGTTTAAAATCAGGAATTGGTTTTGAATCGCTTACGGTTTTAAAGGAAAGTTCTTCAGCAGTCTCCGTTTCTTTTGGGGTTTCTAAAACCGGTGCTTCAATTTTTTTAGCAATCTCATCGACTACTTCTACCGGAACATCCACTATAGTTTCATTTTGTTTTTCAGTAATTACTTCCGAAATTTCAGCAGTGATTTCTGCAGGAGTTTCTTCAGTTACTTCTGGTTCTGATATGATTTCACTTTCAATTACAGTTTCTTTAACGGCAATCGGAAGTGTTTCTTCAACTTTAATTTCTGCAGGAAGAGTTCCTTCTTTATCAAAAATAGTTTCAATTTCAGATTCTATTTCGCTGTATCCAATTGTTGGTTTTACTTCTTCGAAATTCTCCTCTACAAATTTCAAAACCGCTAATTTTTCATATAACTTCTGCGTTTCAAGATATAATTGATTGATATCGGATTTGTTTTTAATTTTTAAAATTCGATGTGCAATGCTGATTAAATCGGCTTCCAATTTTTTTTTCATAACTGTTGAAATTATAGTGAATAGGGTATTTTAGTATATTTTGTATTTGAATGTCTTTATAACAAAAAGAAATCAATAATAAATTTTTTATTTCTGTTAATAAGCGATTGCGAATCTTCGTTTTGATAAAAAATTTCTACTTTTGAAAAACGTAAAAGCAGTAATTTTTTATGTCGGTTTATTACAAGTACAAAGTAATAAAAACTATTCATCTTTAAAGTAGAAAAATACAAAATGTTTCTCGAAAATACAGTAAATCACAAAGAACAGTTTGGTTGGATTGAAGTTATTTGTGGATCAATGTTTTCGGGTAAAACCGAGGAGCTAATCCGCCGATTAAAACGTGCCCAATTCGCCAAACAAAAAGTAGAAATCTTCAAGCCCGCTATTGATATCCGCTATCATGACGAAATGGTGGTGTCGCATGATGCCAACGAAATTCGCTCAACTCCAGTTCCTGCTGCTGCCAATATTGCCATTTTAGCACAAGGATGCGACGTTATCGGAATTGACGAAGCACAGTTCTTTGATGATGAAATTATCACTGTCTGTAATGATTTGGCTAACCAGGGAATCCGTGTAATTGTTGCGGGACTGGATATGGATTTTAAAGGAAATCCTTTCGGACCAATGCCAGGCCTTATGGCTACTGCCGAATATGTGACAAAAGTTCATGCTGTCTGTACCAGAACCGGAAATCTGGCGAATTATAGTTTTCGCAAAACCGATAGTGATAAATTGGTAATGCTTGGCGAAACAGAAGAGTATGAACCTTTGAGTCGCGCCGCATATTTTAATGCAATGAAAAAAAATCAGGAGAAATAAAAATTCTTTCTCAAAAGAACAAATATAGATGCAGGAACAAGGAAAAAACAAGAAATTCACTGTCTTAATAATAATTACGATTGTACTTGTAATCTTATTTTGGACTTTATCCCAATACAATTTTTTTACCAGTAAGCCTATTCAGGACACACAAATAACAGAATTGGTTGCCAAATACAATCAAAATTGTCCATTAAGCATTCAGGAAGGAATACGATTGGACAGTGTTTCTTTGCCTAAAGAGAAAGTTGTTCAATATAATTTAACTTTAGTAAAAGTCGAAAAAGCTACAGCCGAGATTCAAATCATAAAAGAGAATATAGAAGCAAGTTTAATCAGTACAGCCAAAGCCAATACAGGTCTTAAAGAATTTCGTGATCATAATTATACTCTGATTTATAAGTATAATGATAAAAGAAAAGTTTATTTATTTGAAGTTAAAATAGCGCCAGAAAAATATAAATAATTATAAAATTTCACATAACACCCGATAAGCTCAAGAACTTATCGGGTTTGTTATTTGTACGGATTAATTAATTATATTTGCACGTACAAAAAATGGAATCATGGATGCGAAATTAACATTGAAATTAGACAAAACCGTAATTGAAAAAGCGAAGGTTTATGCCGCTGAGCATCAGCATAGTTTGTCGCTTTTGGTAGAGAACTATTTGAAAGCTATAACTAAAGTTGAAGAAAAAAACAGTTCTGAAGAACTTGAAATTAGCTCTTTTGTGAAAAGTTTTACCATTGGAAAAGGCAACGTTCCTGAAGATTTCGATTATAAAAAGGCACGCGAAGAGTATTTGACCGAAAAGTACAAGTAATATGAATGTATTTTTAGACACGAATGTACTGATCGATTTAATTGACAAGAGAGAACCTTTTTATAATGACATTGCAATAATCGCTTCTTTGGCTGAAAATAAAAAAGTAAAATTGGCGTCTTCGTTTTTGTCTTTTGTAAATGCTGTTTATGTTATTTCAAGAAATATAGAAGAAAAAATAGTTTTAGAAGCTTTAAAAAAGTTTAGAATCATTTGTGAAGTTTCCAACATTGATGAAATCGTTATTGATAAAAGCTTAATCTCTAATTTTAATGATTTTGAAGATGCAGTTCAATATTTTAGTGCTGTTCATCATCAATCTGAAGTAATTTTAACCCGTAACAAGAAAGATTTTAAAAATTCTGAAATTCCAGTGATGACTCCGGCAGAATTTCTAATTTCCATGAAATAAAAAACCCGACAAAATTCGAATTTTATCGGGTTTTTAATTATAAAAAAATTAAATCTTTTTTCTCATTCTCGCGACCGGAATATCCAATTGTTCACGGTATTTTGCAATGGTTCTCCTTGCAATAGGATATCCTTTTTCTTTTAAGATTTCGGCCAATTGATCATCTGGCAAAGGTTTCTTTTTGTCTTCTTCCTCAATTGTATTTTTAAGGATCTTTTTGATTTCTAAAGTCGAAACATCTTCTCCCTGGTCATTTTTCATCGCTTCAGAGAAAAATTCCTTAATCAGTTTTGTTCCGTAAGGTGTTTCTACGTATTTGCTGTTGGCTACACGCGAAATCGTCGAAATATCCAGACCAACCATATCGGCAATATCTTTTAAGATCATCGGTTTCAGTTTGGTTTCGTCGCCATCTAAAAAGAATTCTTCCTGATAATGCATAATGGCATTCATAGTTACAAAAAGTGTCTCCTGACGTTGCCTGATTGCATCAATAAACCATTTAGCCGAATCCAGTTTCTGTTTGATAAACTGAACCGCATCTTTTTGAGCCGATGATTTATCGCGAGAATCTTTATACGTCTGCATCATTTCCTGATAATCTTTAGAAACGTGCAGCGAAGGCGCATTTCTTCCGTTTAAGGTCAGTTCTAATTCACCATCCACAATTCTGATTGCGAAATCCGGAACTACATTCTCTGTTACTTTATTATTTCCGGTGTAAGATCCGCCTGGTTTTGGGTTCAGTCTTTCGATTTCATGAATGGCTTTTTTTAGCTGTTCATTCGAAACCGCATATTTCTGCAATAATTTATCGTAATGTTTTTTTGTAAAAGCATCAAATTGATTTTCAATAATATCAATAGCTAAATCAACATATTCAGTTGGTGTTTTGTGTTTTAACTGCAGCAACAAACATTCCTGCAAATCACGTGCTCCAACTCCCGAAGGTTCTAATTCATGAATAACGTGCAGCATTTTTTCGACCATAGCTTCATCAGTATAAATTCCCTGAGTAAAAGCCATGTCGTCCACCATATCAGCAACGCTTCTGCGGATGTAACCCATATCATCAATACTTCCAACAAGGAATTCAGCAATTTCGCGTTCTTCATCATTCAGAATAAAAGTATTGAGCTGATTGATTAAATCCTGATGAAAACTAATTGGCGAAGCAAAAGGCGTTTCACGTTCTTCATCTTCACTATAATTATTCACCTGAGTTTTGTAATCAGGTGTATCATCGTCGCTTAGATATTCGTCGATGTTAATGTCGTCTGCTTCGATTCTGTCAGATTCAGCATCATCATAATCATCGTATTCTTCATTAGCAAATTCATCCGCTTCGTATTCGTCTTCTTTTCCAGCTTCCAAAGCCGGATTCTCGTTCATTTCTTCTAATAAACGCTGTTCAAAAGCTTGCGTAGGCAATTGAATTAACTTCATCAGCTGAATTTGCTGCGGAGATAATTTTTGTGATAATTTTAAATTTAAAAATTGCTTTAGCATAGTTTGGGTTATGAGTTATGGGTTAAGAGTTATGAGTTGCGCATCATAACTTAAAACTTATAACATTTTTATTTTCTTGTAAATGATATGAGTTAAGGTTTTACGCTTAACTCATAACAAATAACTTATAACTTTCTATTAAAATTCCGCACTTCCAGGAGTTCTTGGGAAAGGTATTACGTCTCTAATGTTTGTCATTCCGGTTACAAACAATACCAAACGCTCAAATCCTAAACCGAAACCTGCGTGTGTTGCAGAACCAAATCTTCTGGTGTCTAAATACCAGTATAATTCTTCTTCGTCGATTTCTAAGGCTTTCATTTTCTCAACCAAAACATCGTAACGCTCTTCTCTTTCAGAACCGCCAACAATTTCTCCAATTCCAGGGAAAAGGATGTCCATGGCGCGAACTGTTTCTCTTCCAGGTTCTGTGTTGTCGTTCAAACGCATGTAAAACGCTTTGATGTTTGCTGGGTAATCGTATAAAATCACCGGACATTTAAAGTGTTTCTCAACAAGGTAACGCTCGTGTTCCGATTGTAAATCAGCTCCCCATTCGTTGATGATATATTGGAATTTCTTCTTTTTATTTGGAGTTGAATCTCTCAAAATGTCAATTGCTTCTGTATAAGAAACACGTTTGAAATTGTTCTCTAAAACGAAATTCAATTTCTCTAACAAAGCCATTTCGCTTCTTTCTGCCTGAGGTTTTGATTTTTCTTCTTCTAAAAGTCTTCCTTCCAAAAACTTCAAATCATCTTTACAATTGTCTAAAGCATATTTAATTACATACTGAATAAAATCTTCAGCCAAATCCATGTTGTCATCCAAATCGTTAAAAGCAACTTCTGGCTCAATCATCCAAAATTCTGCCAGGTGACGGGAAGTGTTTGAGTTCTCTGCTCTAAATGTTGGCCCAAAAGTATAAATCTGACCCAAAGCCATAGCAAAAGTTTCTCCTTCTAATTGCCCGGAAACCGTTAAGTTCGTATGTTTTCCGAAGAAATCTTTTTTGAAATTAATATTTCCTTCTTCTGTTTTTGGTAAATTATCCAAAGGCAATGAAGTTACCTGAAACATTTCTCCCGCGCCTTCAGCATCAGCTCCTGTGATAATTGGCGTGTTTACATAAACAAACCCTTTTTGTTGAAAATAGCTGTGAACTGCAAACGAAAGCACAGAACGAACACGCATAATCGCTCCAAAAGCATTGGTACGAACACGTAAATGTGCATTTTCTCTTAAAAATTCTAAAGAGTGTTTTTTAGGCTGCATTGGGAATTTCTCCGCATCAGAATCTCCAAGAATCTCCAATTTAGTAGCCTGAATTTCATATTTCTGACCAGCACCTTTGCTTTCTACCAAAGTTCCCGTTACAGAAACCGCAGCTCCGGTAGTGATTCTTTTTAAAGTTTCCTCCGGTGTATTTTCAAAATCAACAACACATTGTATATTATTAATTGTAGAACCGTCATTAAGTGCGATGAACTGATTATTTCTAAAAGTTCTCACCCATCCTTTTGCATTCACTTCCTGTAGCGTCGTCGTACTGTTTAATAAGTCTTTAACTTTTGTGTGTTTCATTTTAATTTTAGATTTTAGATTGCTGATTTTAGATTTTCGATTAAAATAAAATCAGTGTTTATATCGAATTGCAAATATAAACGATATTAATTAATTTTTGAAGCTGTTTCCTGCTATCCGCTATATCTTTTTCTTGCTAAAGGAGCAAGAAAAAGGATATCGCTTCTATCCTTTAGATTTGTTACAAAGATTTAAAGTAATTTTAATAACAACCAAA
>NZ_CAMLDD010000043.1 GCF_946478785.1 uncultured Flavobacterium sp. | reverse complement strand
TACAAATATAGAAAAAACAGTAAAATAAATTAGGAATTAAAGATAGTACCTAGGGAAACTTTTTCATAAGAAGTTTTTTATTTGTCCTCATTCAATAAACACGTATAAGTACGCATTGTCTCCATTTTATTTTCGTTATCCTTGTTTGAAAATTAATTTTAGTGAATTATGGTTTTCCGTAATTAAATCACATTAGTTCTTTTTACTATTACATTCTAAGATATTAGCCGTTAATTACTGCTTTCTAATACCACAAAAGTGAACATTTTTTTTATCTTTAAACCAAATTTACAATAACCTCAATTTAATGATCAACCAAAATCCTGAACAAATCGCCCGAGACAATATTGACAAACAGTTGATACTTTGCGGTTGGATTATTCAGGATAAGAAAAAAGTAAATCTTGCAGCAGGACTTGGAATTGCTATTCGAGAATATCAAACTGATATTGGTCCAGCTGATTATGTATTATTTGTCGATCGAAAAGCCGTTGGAATTATTGAAGCAAAACGTGAAGAAGAAGGTTTGCATCTTACTTCTACTGTTCAGGAACAATCTGTTCAATATGCCAATGCAAAATTACGTTTATTAAACAATGATCCTTTACCATTTGTTTATGAAAGCACAGGTGAAGTAACAAGATTTACAGATTATAGAGATCCTAAACCGCGTTCTCGAAATGTTTTTACATTTCATCGTCCTGAAACTTTTAACCAGTGGATTAAAGAAACAAAAACATTAAGAGGTCGTTTACATGATATTCCAGATTTACCGATAGATGGATTACGCGATTGTCAAATAACAGCTATAACCAACTTAGAAAAGTCATTTAAAGATCAAAATCCAAAAGCTTTAATTCAAATGGCAACTGGTTCAGGAAAAACCTTTACTGCCATATCATTTATATACCGTTTACTAAAATATAGCAAAGCAAAACGCATTCTATTTTTAGTAGATACTAAAAATTTAGGTGAACAAGCTGAAGGAGAATTTCGTTCTTATACCGCCAATGAAGATAATCGACTGTTTACTGAATTATATGGTGTCACAAGGTTAAGTAGTTCTTTCATTCCTAATGACAGCCAAGTTTACATAAGTACAATTCAACGTATGTATTCTATTTTGAAAGAAACAGAATTAGATGAAAGCGAAGAAGAAAAAAATCCAAATGAAATAGCTTTCGAACCAAAAGCACCAACTCCAGTTGGATACAATGAAAAAGTACCAATTGAGTTCTTTGATTTCGTGGTTATAGATGAATGTCATAGAAGTATTTACAACTTATGGAAACAAGTTTTAGATTATTTTGATGTTTTCCAAATTGGTTTAACAGCGACTCCGGATAACAGAACCTTCGGTTATTTTAATCAAAATTTAGTTTGTGATTATGGTTACGAAAAAGCGGTTATTGATGGCGTTTTGGTTCCGTACAATGTATTTACTGTTGAAACAGAAATTACCCGAAACGGAAACATAATTAAGCTTGGAGAGAAAGTAGATAAACGGGAAAGACTAACCAGAAAAAAATTCTGGGAAAGTGTAGATGAAGATATTGAATATAGCGGAAAACAATTAGATAAAGATATTGTAAATCCCAGCACAATTCGAACAATTATAAAAGCTGTAAAAGAAAATTTACCTGCAATGTTTCCCGATCGAATAGATTCAAAAGGAAACTTTGAAGTTCCAAAGCTTTTAATCTTTGCAAAAACGGATAGTCATGCCGAAGATATTATAGAAATTGTTCGTGAAGAATTTGCCGAAGAAAATAAATTTTGCAAAAAAATAACCTATCGAAGTGAAGAAGACCCTAAATCTGTTTTACAGCAATTTAGAAATGATTATTATCCTCGAATAGCGGTAACTGTTGATATGATTGCAACAGGAACAGACATTCGTCCGCTTGAAGTTTTACTCTTTATGCGTGATGTAAAAAGTAGAAGTTATTACGAACAAATGAAAGGACGAGGAACAAGAACTTGTTCTATCGAAGAGTTAAAAGCAAAAGGAACTCCGTCAGCAAAATTTAGCAAAGATCATTTTGTAATTATTGATGCTATTGGTGTCGAAAATTCTCAAAAAACAGATAGCAGACCTTTAGAAAAAGCACCTGGAGTTTCTTTAAAAAATGTATTGGATTCTATTGTTATGGGAAATACATCTGAAGATATGTTGACAACATTAGCCAATCGTTTAATACGTTTAGAGCGACAACTTTCAGAAAAAGATAAACTTAAATTTGCGGAACAATCTAACGGGTTTACAATTAATCATATTGTAAAACAATTGCTGAATGCATATGATCCTGATACACTCGAAAAAACAGAGAAAGCAGTTAAAGTAAAACTAAAAGGCTTTGCTCCTATTGAAATTGAAAATAATATAGCTGAAGAAAAAAAACAACTTATTGAGAATGCAATTGGTTTCTTTCATAATCCAGATTTAAGAAATTTTATTATTGACATTCGTAAAAAATATGACCAGATTATTGATGTGGTCAATATCGATACTATTACCAAGATTGGTTGGGCAAAAGATCAAGACGAAGAAGCAAGTGTTGTTATAACTGATTTTAAAAACTGGATTGAAAATCATAAAGATGAAATAACGGCTTTGCAAATTTTCTACGCACAGGATTTTAGACATAGAAGCTTTACTTATAAAATGATTAAAGATTTATGTGAAAAACTAAAAACTGATAAACCATTATTGGCGCCTTTAACAATTTGGAAAGCGTACGAACAATTAGAGAAAACAAATGGTTCTGCTAAAAATGAATTAATAGCTTTGGTTTCTTTGATTAGAAAAGTAATTGGAATTGATACTACATTGACGTCTTATGACAAAACGGTTGACAAAAATTTTCAAGAGTGGATTTTCAAAAAAAATGCTGGCCAACACAATGCCTTTACTGAAAATCAAATGCAATGGTTACGAATGATGAAAGATTATGTCGCTAATAGTTTTAGTATTGAAAAAGACGATTTTGATTTAAGTCCTTTTAATGCAGAAGGTGGCTTAAGCAAAATGTGGCAACTGTTTGGAGAAGAAACAGATAGTATTATTAAGGAATTAAATGAAGTTTTAGCGGCGTAAATTATGGCAGGAAATGTAAATGTAACTTCAAACGGGATAAAAAAAATCCTGAGTAACTACGAAAAACCCAATTCTATTGCGGAATATATTTGGAATGGTTTTGATGCCAAAGCAAATACTGTAAACATAAATTATACAGTAGACAATTTTGGTTCACTAGAGTTTTTAGAAATAATAGATAACGGATACGGGATCAACCATAGTAAATTAAACTCTAAATTTAAACCTTTCTATGAATCTGAAAAGGCAATAAAAGTTTCTGCTCCTAAGCACACTTCTACTATGCATGGAAAAAATGGAGTTGGGAGATTAACTTTTTTTACTTTTGCTAATAGTGCTAGATGGTTAACAACATTTAATAATGGAAAAAAGCATGAAACCAATTCAATAATAATTAATAGTAATGAGCTAACAGATTTTAAAGTCGACAATGTTGAAAATGAATCTGATCTTACTGGAACGATAGTTACTTTTACTAACATTCAGATTTCTGAAAATGAAATGTACAAGGTGATTATTCCTTTTCTTATTAGGGAGTTTTGTTGGTTTTTAGAATTAAATAAACATGAAAACTTTAAAATCGTAATTAATAATATCCCTTTAAACTATGAATTTAATATAGCTGAAAGAGATGAAAAAATTTCTATAACGTATTCAGATAGTAAATCCGATAATAAAACAATCTTCAATATTAAATTTATACAGTGGAGAGAATCATTGCATCAAGAATATTCAAAATATTACTTTTTAAATGATAAAGAAAAAGAGGTTTATAAAGATCATACAACCTTAAATAAAAAAGGAGACGAATTCTTTCATAGCGTTTACATACAAAGTGATTATTTTAAAGATTTTGACTTTAATAGTTCCGAAAATGAAAATCAAGGCAAATTATTTGGGAAGGCAAAATCTTCTCCAGAATACCGTCATTTAATTAAAGAAATTAATCTGATTTTAAGAGAAAAAAGAAAACCTTTCTTAAGGCAATTTGCTGATAAACTTATTGAGCAATATGAAGAAACGGGTATTTTACCAAACTACAAAACAGAATGGGAAGAAAAATATAGGAAGGAAGACTTAATTGAAACTCTAAAAAGTCTTTACGAAATTCAACCCAAACTATTTACTAGCTTAAGTATTAATCAAAAGAAAACATTTGTTCATTTTCTTGATCTTTTACTTGATTCTAATGAAAGAGAGGATTTATTTAAAGTACTCGATGAAATTCTTGATCTTTCAACGAAGGAAAGAGAAGATTTAGCAAAAATTTTCAAAACAACAAAACTAAATAGAGTTATTGAGACGCTTAAGTTAATTCAAGATAGATATGAGACAATTGATATTCTGAAAGAACTAGTTTATAACAAAGATTTAAACGCTAACGAAGTTGATCATTTACAAAAATTGATTGAAAGTCATTACTGGATTTTCGGAGAACAATATCATTTAGTAACAGCAGCTGAACCAAAATTCGAAGAAGCTTTAAGACGATATACTTATCTCCTAACTGATAAGGATGCTCCTGTAGAAATAGATCATCCACATAGACTTAAGGAAATGGACATTTTTGCTTGCAGGCAAAATACTTTAATGGATAGAATTGAGAATATAGTTATTGAACTCAAACATCCTCAAATAAATTTAGGTAATAGTCAATATAGTCAAGTTTCTAATTATTTAGAGTTAATTCAAAAGCAACCTCAGTTTAATGCTCCTAACATGTCATGGGAATTTTATCTTATTGGAAATAAGTTCGACTCGACAAATTTTATAAAGAATCTAATTAACACTAATAAACCACATGGAACAAATTCATTGATTATGAATTTAGAGAATGGCAGAATAAAAGTTTACGCAAAAACATGGAGTGAAATTTTTGCCGACTTTGAAATAAAACATAAGTACTTGAATGAGAAATTAAAATTAGAGAGAGAAACTTTAGTTAATCAAATTAACAA
Organism: uncultured Flavobacterium sp.; assembly: GCF_946478785.1. Next base: position 10,185 of record NZ_CAMLDD010000043.1, on the reverse strand, counting down.
TGCGAATGAAGCATTAAAAATTGTTCAACATAATTCAGCAATCCAGCCGAAAGAGATTAAATATAATGTTACAAAATAATAAATTACCAAAGAATTGGAAATGGATAAAATTAGGATCTGCAGCCAAATTCATTGATTATAGAGGAAAAACTCCGAAAAAAACAGATTCAGGAATACCATTGATTACAGCAAAAAATGTTAAAATGGGCTTTATCAATGATCATCCACGAGAATATATTGCAGAAAATGATTATCAGAATTGGATGACAAGAGGAATTCCTAATATAGGTGATATATTATTTACTACGGAAGCACCAATGGGCAATGTAGCACAAATAAAAACAACTACTCGTATCGCCCTCGCTCAAAGGATGATTACATTTCAAACTTATGATATCGTTATTAATTCTTTTTTGAAATATAATTTAATGAGCCCTCAATTTCAAGAAATATTAAACTCCAAAGGAACAGGAACTACTGTAAAAGGTATTAAAGCTTCTGTTTTAAAACAGATTGAAATTCCTCTTCCTCCATTAGGAACTCAACAACTTATTGTTTCGAAAATAGAAGAACTTTTTAGCGAATTAGATAAAGGAATTGAAGATTTAAAAACTGCTCAACAACAACTCAAAATTTATAGACAAAGTGTTTTAAAATGGGCTTTTGAAGGGAAGTTGACGAATACTAAGGTTAAAGATGGTATTGTGCCCAAGGGTTGGGAATTAAAAAAAATAGGGGAAGTATTAAAAGTTTCGAGCGGAAAAGGAATAAAAATTAATCAATTGAAAGGTGGCAATTATTCTGTATATGGAGGAAATGGTTTAAATGGTTTTCATTCTGAATATTTTATTGAAGAACCTGTCTTAATTATTGGAAGAGTTGGCGTCAAATGTGGTGTAACGCATATTACAAAACCAAAAAGTTGGGTTTCAGATAATGCATTAATCGTAAAACCTATTATTAAAGATTTTGATATTAACTTTTTCAAATTAAAATTAGAATTTGAAAACTTAAATAAACTTTCAGTATCTACTGCTCAACCTGTTATTTCTGGAAATTCAATTTATTCAGTAACATTTTTTTTGCCAAAACTTGAACAACAACAGCGTATCGTTCAAGAAATTGAAAGTCGTCTAAGTGTAGCCGATAAAATGGAGCAAAGTATTACTCAAAGTTTGCGACAAGCTGAGGCTTTGAGACAAAGTATATTGAAAAAGGCGTTTAGCGGGGAGTTGATTTAATTTTTAAAATAAATGGAATTATGCCTAATATTAAAAAACTAACTAAGAAAAATATATACGATGCAGTAGTTTATATTAAATCTAATAACATTCGGTTGAACGAATCTATACGTTACAATGTTGTAATAAATAATACAAATTATCCTCCTAAAGAGATAATAAAATATGCCTTAAATTTAATAAGTGAAACAAAAATAAACTTCATTTATGATTACAAAGGCATTATTGAAAGACTTGAAAATCTTGAATTTAAAGTTTATGTTAAAAATAATGTATGGAAATTAGGAACTAGGTGGGGACAAGGTGCACCATCCTATTATAAACTAATAACAAATCATAGTAGAGTTATTGGACCTGAAGATAAAGAATATTCTTTAGGAGATCTTATTTTAATAACTGACGGATTTACAGTTTTTTGTTTAGCAAAAATTGTTGAAAAACCGATAAAAGTAACAAACTCAGAATTTTTAAAAGAGGATTTTGAAAAATATAAAATCGATTATAAAGACTGGATGCTATCTTATAAAGTAGATTTTATTACATTGAAAAAAAGTGAAACATTTCAATATAATCTTCAAGCTGGCATTAGGAAAGTAAAAGACAAAAACATTATTGACAAAGCTGTTAGTATTTGGGAGAATAGAAATATTGAATTAAACAATATTGTATTTTACACCAAATATTATCAAAAATCACCAAAAGATGATTGGCTATATCCCTGTTTAGCATTTGAAAAAAGAAGTTGGAATGATGATGGAAATTATATTAGTTTTGATCTTTATTTTTATTTTGATAGAAATAACAGGGATCTTATTGGTCCAATTAAAATTATTGATATTAATTCAAACGATACAGAATTCGAAGAGGGCTTTAAGAAACTACAATCTAATTATTTTTCATTAGGACAAACTATTGATTTTTATAAAAATTTAAAAGATAGATTTCCAAACCATTATAGAAATGTTCTCTCTTCAATTAATGATGTATCAATCGTTAAAAGTATAGCTGAAAAATTTAAAAGCCATAAGAATTTTAAAAATTTAATAAAAACATCCGAAGCAGAATTAATTTTCAAGGATTTTAATTCAATATTTTCTGATACTCCTTTACAAATAAATAAAGAATTTGAATTTGCTATTATGCTTGAAGGAGCTATAAAAGAACATTCTGTTAAATTTAATTTCGATTTAAATGGAAATATAAAAAATAGATTTTTTTGTATTGTGGGAAAAAATGCAACAGGTAAAACTAAATTTTTATCTTCATTGGCAAATAAGTTAGCTAATGAAAATGAGCTAGGTCAGTTTAATCCTAATCGACCAATGTTTTCAAAAATTATCACTTCTACTTTCAGTTATTTTGATAAATTTAGAATACCAGAATCGAGGGACACAAATTATTTCTTTATTGGAATAAGAGAAAATGGAAATTTAATTGATGAAGAAAGATTCTCAGACTATATTTGGCAATCATTCAGAAAAATAATATCGGATATTGATAAAAAACAATTTTATTTTGATTGTCTAGAAAGTTCTTTAGAAGTAGAGAATCTCAAATTCAATATCCAAGAATTAAATGTTAGTACAAAAAAAGAGTTTATTGAAAAAACTGCAGATATTTTTAGTTCTGGTCAGAATATAATATTTCAATTTTTAACAAGATTCATTGAATGTATTGATTTTAACTCGCTACTAATTTTTGATGAACCAGAAACACACTTACACCCTAATATAACAGGAAGACTTATTAGAACAATAAATACAATTTTATTTAAATACAATTCATATTGTATAGTCTCTACACACTCTCCAATAGTTTTACAAGAGATGAAATCAGATAATGTTATAATATTTGAAAGGAAAGGAAATTATCCAGTAACATATAAACCCAGCATAGAATGTTTTGGTGAGAATCTGACCGTAATAAGCAATTCAATTTTTGGAGTTGATGAAGAAAAAGAACTTTACAAAATTGAATTAGATAATTTATCAAACATAATGAGTTATGATGCTATAATTAATCAATTTGATAATAATTTAAGTATAAATGCTAGATTATATTTAAAATCTAAATACAAGAATAATGGTTAATTGTGTTTATATTGGTGGTGAAAATAATGATGAATTTGAAAGGTTTGTTGTTATAATTAATGAAAAATATAATCCAGGAAAAGATTGCCTGGTTCAGTTGGAAAATAGAATTTCAACAAGTTACACTACATATCTTAATGATTTTGACTCCCTGCAAAATAGTGTAGGATCTGAAATTACAGGATTAGAAACCGATGAAAAAAAATACTTAAATCTTTGTTATTCATCCGAAACAAAAACTTTTCAAGAGAAAAGAGGAGAAATTTTTTCAAATCAATCAAATCAAATTAAAGCATACTGTCCTTATTGTTTATTAAATAAACCTAAAACATTAGACCATTATTTGGGTCAAACTGAATATCCTGAATACTCAATACTCATAAAAAACTTAATACCTTGTTGTTATGACTGTAATCAAAAAAAAGGTGAAAGATGGAGATTAAATAATCAGAGAAGATTTATTCATTATTATAATGATACTTTTTTAAATCATAGATTTTTATTTGGTACTCTAATATTTAATGGAAATAATATTCCTGACATTAATTTTGAACTAACTAAACCCAACAATTTAACTATTGAACAATTTTCTATTATAGAATCCCATTTTGAAGATTTAAATTTAATTGAAGAATATATAGAAAGGTCTAATGCAATTTTATCAACTGAAATACAAATAATTCAAACATCAAATCAAAGAGGAGATTCTATAGAAACAATAAGACAAGTAGTTGTAGATAAACACGAAAATATAATTGGTTTCGGTATAAATTATTGGCTAAAATGCATGTATGAAGCAATTTCAATTAACATAGATAATATAATAAATATTCAATAACAATAATGAACAAAGAAAAATCAGCAAACACTTCAAGTATAGTTTCTAAAGTATGGGCATTTTGCCAAACTCTTAGAGATGATGGTGTTGGCTATGGCGATTATTTAGAGCAGTTAACCTATTTATTGTTCTTAAAAATGGCTGATGAATATACAAAACCGCCACACAATAGAAAAATGCCAATTCCCGCTGAGTATGCATGGGAAACCTTGATCGATAAAAGTGGGACAGAATTGGAATCACATTACAATGTCATGCTTCGTGAGTTAGCCAGAGAAAAAGGTATTCTAGGACAAATTTTCATTAAGAGTCAAAACAAAATACAAGATCCTGCAAAACTTTATAAACTTATAGCGCTTATCAATGCCGAGAATTGGATTTTGATGGGCGTGAAAGACAAAGGAGATATCTATGAAGGTTTACTAGAAAAAAACGCCGAGGATACCAAAAGTGGTGCTGGTCAGTACTTCACTCCTCGCCCATTAATCAAGGCAATGGTAGAATGTTTACGTCCTGAACCTTTAAAAACAATTGCCGATCCAGCTTGTGGCACAGGCGGTTTTTTCCTTGCTGCTTATGATTGGCTTGTAGATAATAGAGATTTAGATAAGGAAGCTAAGCAATTCTTAAAATATAAAACCTTTTTCGGAAATGAAATTGTAGCAAGTACCAGAAGATTGGCACTTATGAATTTATTTCTTCATAATATTGGAGATATAGATTCTGATAATTTCATTTCTCCAAATGATTCTTTAATTACAGATTCAGGAACTCGTTACGATTATATTTTAGCAAATCCTCCGTTTGGTAAAAAAAGTAGTATGACTTTTACCAATCAAGATGGAGAACAGGAAAAAGAAGATCTAACTTATAACCGTCAGGACTTTTGGGTTACTACAAGCAACAAACAGTTAAACTTTGTACAGCACATTCGAACAATGCTTAAAACAACAGGAATGGCTGCGGTTGTTTTACCAGATAATGTTTTATTTGAAGGCGGTGTGGGAGAAACTGTTCGCAAAAAATTACTGGAAACAACTGATTTACATACAATTTTACGTTTACCAACAGGAATTTTTTATGCAAATGGTGTAAAAGCAAATGTTCTTTTCTTCGATGGAAAACCATCAAGCAAAGATCCTTGGACAAAAGAAACCTGGGTTTATGATTATAGAACAAACGTTCATCATACTTTAAAGAAAAACCCTTTAAAATTAAGTGATTTAAAAGGTTTTATTACTCTTTATAATCCTGAAAACAGAAACAAAAGAAAGGAAACTTATAATGCAGAAACAAATCCTGAAGGCCGTTGGAGAAAATTCACTTATGACGAAATCATTGCAAGAGATAAAACAAGTTTAGATATCACTTGGTTAAAAGATAAATCTCTTGCTGATTTAGATAATTTACCAGATCCCGATGTATTAGCATTAGAAATAGTTGAAAATATTGAAGCAAGTTTAGATAGTTTTAGAGCTATTATTGCGAGCTTAAAATAAATCAAGCGTATAAAATATATTTTAAAATGGCGGTGCTTTATAAGTACCGCCATTTTTATTCCTCTAATTTCTAAGTGTATCAATTAAAACTAAGGCGTCTTTCACAACAAAAAAAAAAGAGGAATCCAAAACTTCCGTTTTAAGATAATCCTCTAATAATATTACTACAAAATCAAATCACTTCACCACCGTAGCTTCAAATTCAATTTTTAGGGTTTCAAAAAGGCTTTTAACTTCCATTAAAGTGGTGGCTTGCTTGATGCCGTATTTGGCGATCCAGTCCTGAAAAATTGAAAAATGAGGCCAAAACTCCGCTGACGAAGTCGTATAAATGGTGAGTCTGACAATTCCATTAGGTTCGTAACCTGCCTGTGTTACGACCGTTTCCAGATTTTGCAGCGCCAGAATAATTTGAGATTTCATGTCTTCGGTGCTTGAGGTTCCGTCAGCGTTCACTGCTGCCTGACCCGAAACATATAAAGTTCCTGCTGGTTGTTTTACTTCGACAGCCTGAACATAACTGCGCTCGTCCTGCCATTTCCACGGATTGGTGATGTGTTTTTCCATTTGCTTTGCGTTTTTATTTTGTGCCGTTCCAGACACCATGGTGAATAATGAGATAGCTAAAATCGTCGTGATTTTTTTCATAACTGCTATTTTTTAAATTTGCAAAGCAAAGTTCCCGATTATCCACAAAGTAAGAGTTGACATACATCACAAATATAAAGTGAGCTATATCACACTAAGCAGATAAACGGCTTAACGTTTCGCGCGAAACGCCCAGATAAGAAGCAATCAGACTTTTGGGAACGCGCTGCATTAGCGAAGGATATTGTTTGAGCAGTTGTTCGTAACGCTCTTTGGAGTTGGAAGTCAACCATGAAATGATTCGGCGTTGTGAACCGAGGAAACCAAAATTGGCTTTTTCAAGGAAGAAGCGCTGCATTTTTGGGAGACCGTCGCAAAGTTTATTGTAATCTTCGAGCGTACAGCACAAAACTTCGGTATCTTCTAAACATTCTAAGGACAATGTGGCGTTGGTCTGCGTAAAAAAGGCGTAATAATCACTTTCCCACCAATCTTCCATGGCAAAAGAAACAATGTGCGGTTTTCCGCCATTATCGGTATGAACGAGTTTTAAAAGTCCGGAAATTATAAAAAAAGAATACCGCACCGTATCGCCTTCCTGTATAATAAATTGGTGTTTCTTAAATTTTTTAGTGGTAAAATGGGTGCTTATAAATGCAAACTCATCATCTGTAAGGGGTACAATTTTTTCTATATGTTGCCTTAATTTTTCGTGCATACAAGAGGTGTTAATGCGAATAAGCGGTTATTATTTAAATTCGTTTCTTGCAAAAATAAAGCATTTATGAATAGGTCGATTGATTCTATTTTCGAGCTATTAGAAAAGATTTAATACTTTGCGCCATTCCCCACAATAAAGATGAAATAATTTATACCAATCTCAAAGTCGCATTTAAGATTTCGGCTTAGCCAAATTCCTGTTATACATCCGAATAGTTCCTGCCACGGGCTCCATTCGTCCTCGCTTATCCCCTGCTTCGGCGTGACTTTTTTTTACAAAAACCATAACCTACGCCTTTATAAAAATTGCTATTACCCAACAAATTAATTAGATTTGTCTGGCACTACTAACCCCTTTTGTTTTGCAAAACCAATTCTTCTCAATTTTAGATTCCATAACCATGAAAAATATTTTAATCTTAACCACTACCCTATTCTGTACCTTAATTTCTATGGCGCAAAATCCATTAAATTTTGGAAGCAAAATAAAAACGGCTGACCCTTCTGCTCACGTATGGAAAGACGGAAGAATGTATCTTTATACATCACACGATGAAGAATGTCAGGAAGATTTTTATATGAAAGACTGGCACGTTTTTTCTTCTGCAGACCTCACCAACTGGACGGATCATGGCGCCTGCCTTTCTGTAAAAGATCTTTCCTGGGCTGATAATTATGCATGGGCACCTGATTGCGCTTACAAAAACGGGAAATATTATTTCTGTTTTCCAGTAGGCAAAGGCACCAAAAACCGGGTTGACTCAAGCAAGAGTACCAAATGGATGGGAATAGGAATTGCTGTGAGTAATTCGCCAACAGGACCTTTTGTTGACGCTATTGGAGGACCATTATGGACAAAACCTTATGCCAATGATCCCTGCCTTTTTGTTGACAACAACAACAAAGCCTATCTCTACTTTCACGCTAGTGGAAAAGATTATCATGTTGCTGAAATGGCTGATGATATGCTAAGCATTAAAGGCGATTTTATAAAAATGGATATGGGAGGACATGAACCTAAAATGGAAGGCCCGTGGGTTTTTAAAAGAAAAGACAAATATTATTTTACGATGCCTGAGAATAATAAAACACTTGCTTATTATATGTCAGATTCACCTGTAGGACCCTGGAAATATAAAGGTCAAATCATGGATGAAGAAAACAACAGCAACAACCACCATTCGATTGTCGAATTTAAAGGACAATGGATTTTATTTTATCACAAATGGATAGACTCCAACCCTGCTTGTGGCAAACAGCGTGAAACCTGTGCGGAATATCTTTACTTTAATGAAGATGGAACCATTCAAAAAATCAACAGAACCCAAAAAGGGTTATCGGTGAAACCTAAAAAACAAAAATAGCCGGCAGAACTTTAATTAAGTAAATGTGAAATGCAGTATTTATCAATCTTTAAAGTTGTATTTTAAGATCTCGGCTTAGCCAAATTCCTGTCATACATCACAATAGTTCCTGCCACAGCCACATTTAAGCTTTTTTCGGATTTGAATTTTACTAAATGATGGCATTTTTCCATTGTTTTTAAAGGTAAGCCATGATCTTCTGCTCCTAATAAATACACACAGCGTCTTGGGTGTTCAAAGGTTTCTAAGTCGGAAGCCTTTTCATTTAATTCAACACCCACCAATCGTGCTCCTTTGGGTAAGTTTTCGAAAAAAGCTTCAAAAGTATCATAGTGAAAATACGGAATTGCCTTAACCGCATTATGGGTATCACAGGCTTGCTTCGCATATCGATTGCCTATGGTAAATATAAAAGTAGCGCCTAAGTTTTGAGCAGATCGCCACAAAACTCCCAGATTTTCAGGCGTTTTACCATTGTGGATGCCTATACCAAAGTATTCATTTACAAAGTTGTCATTCATAGCGGCAAAAGTACAAACTGTAAGCAGATAAATCAATTTTGTTTAGGTGAAAAGAAGCTCTTACTGTCATTGCGTTTCGCTTACATGATAATTTAATAAAAAACACCCCATTTCATATAAGATAGAATTCCTGCTATACACCTAATTTTAAGATTATTAATAACTTAAAATTTCAATCATGGAAAATTTACATAATTACACCAGCGAAGAATTAGCAAAATGTCCGTTTCACAGCCAACAGCATAAACCGGAAGATGAGAAAACGGAGCGCGAAAAAGCCAACACAGGAGACTGGGATGACATGCGTGATGATACCGGAACCGATCCTGACCGTTACGATCCAGACAAATTTGAAGAAGGCGGAAACGACAATTCGGGAGGTGCGGGAAGCTCAGGAAGTGCCGCAACCAACAGTTAACAATCTACAAGAGAAATATTATTATAATTTAAAACAGCACACTATGAGCACAAAGTTTAAGAAAGGACAGGATGTTCAACAGGAATTTGGTGGTCCGGTTATGAAAGTAATCGGGTTCGAGCCTGAACTAATCGAAAATGTAATTACCCAATGGGAGGATGAAGAAGGAACTATTATTACAGGAAAATTTATGGAATCAGTCCTTGTGCCTGCTCATGAATAAAAAACAACTTAGTTAGAGGCATAAAAAGTAAATTTTTATTAATATATGTTCTCTAATCTAAAATTTACATTCAGATTGTATCATTTCCAATACTATAAACAAAACATCTCAAAGAATTAAATTTGAGATGTTTTGTTTCTAAAAATACCTTTATGAAATTTTTAGTGCTCTTTTTTATCTCCATTTTTACTTTTTCGTGTCAGCAAAAAGAAAATAAAAAAGATTCTGTTTACATGTCATATCCAATACTGGAGGAGCGTAGTTCCTTAATCAAAATAAAATATTTTGAAGTTTTAGCAACTATTGTAATACCATAACAAGTATTTTTTTGCTTTTAAAACAAATAACATTTGTAGAGTTGTCAAGGTTTTTGCCCTGGCAACTTTTTTTGTACTCAATTTAAACGGTTAAATTAAAAAATACATATTCTTTAGATTTTACTTCGATATTATATAAAAATTGAACGATGCCTGAAAATTGGTAAATGGTTTATTGTTTATTTCTGTAGTAAAAAAATTATAAATTATTACTGTATATATTTGCAAAGGCAATTTTAAAGTCTATTTTTACAATAAATTCTTACTAATAATTAATCAAAAATTAATCTATGCCGCATTTCTCTGACCAAGTTCATATCACAATAGGAAGTTTTACTCAAAATGTTGTTTATCATGATTTGGAAC
>NZ_CAMLDD010000042.1 GCF_946478785.1 uncultured Flavobacterium sp. | reverse complement strand
TACAAATATAGAAAAAACAGTAAAATAAATTAGGAATTAAAGATAGTACCTAGGGGTTTTGTTTTCATAAGAACTTTTAGAAATATTTTAAACGCCAGTCAGAAATGATTGGCGTTTTTTTTTATGGAATTAATTCAATAAATCATTTAGCATCAAGTTGCAAACTATTTTTTAATGAGGTCAATTGTAAGCGGGTCAATTATCATTTCAAAGCTACATTTGAATTAATCTAGATTTAAATATTAATAACAAAATCCGGTACCAAAAATGAAATATGTAGCAGAAATAATTTTCGGAAAAGATCAAGTAGAGAAATTTCATAATAATGAACCTTTAAATGATTTTGAAAAAACCATCAACTTAAAAAAGTACATTTTTAAAACTCGAAAACAAAGAAATGCTTTTTACAAAGGAATAGGAGAAGCAATGGGTTGGTTAGATTTTAAAATTATTAAAGAATTTAAACAGAAAACCAATAAGAAAAAAGAAGAAGATTATAAATTTGATTATCGGGCATTTATTTGTCAATATTACCCAAAATACCATCACTGCAACAATGTTTTGTTAAGCGATATTTTAACTAAAAAACTTTATGGTGAAGAAATTTGCGAAGATGATGAAGAATACATTAAAGATTGGGACATTAAGAAAGAATTATTTAAAATAGACAAAGAACTACTTTGCAAAGCATTTGAAAACTACTTTAATAAAATGCATCCTGAAATCATAACTCTAAAAAACAATAAGAATAGTTAATGTGATTATATTTTACTAATATTAGACTTCGTTAATAAATTATTCATGCCTCTACTAAAATGACTAAAATCATAAACGTCACATGTGCAATTATTTTAAAAGATAAAAAAATCTTAGTAACACAACGCAGTGAGAAAATGAAATTACCTTTAAAATGGGAGTTTCCAGGTGGGAAAGTTGAAGAAAATGAAAATGAGATAGAATGTATTAAAAGAGAAATTAAAGAAGAAATAAATATTAAAATTGATGTTTTGGATAGACTATCAAATAGTATTTATGATTACGGAACTTTTAAAATAAATTTAATTCCTTTTGTGGCTAATTATATATCAGGTGAGATTACTTTAGCTGAACATAATTGTTTTAAGTTGTTAGATAAATCAGAATTATTAAATTTAGATTGGGCAGAAGCGGATTTGCCAATTGTTGAGGAATTTTTAAAAGTGGAATTATGAATCAAGGACTCTATGAAGAATTAGTAACAAAACTAATTAATTACAAAATAAATGAACTTGATAAAGATACATTTCAAGTAAAAAAAACTACAATAGACAAAGCGGAAGCAGCTCAATTGTTATCTCAGCATATTGGCAAAACTATTAAACATGCTTTCACTTTAATTAAGGGTGAAGATGCGATTGAAACACAAATCGAAATTTCAAATAAAATCATTTTATTTTTAAAAGAAGAACTAAAAAAAGAAGAATTTGAGAATGATTTAATTGAAACAGAGGGAAAAATTTTAAAAGCCGTCTTTAGTAAAGTTGATTCTCATTTTACAGATTTAGATTTGCATTTAAGTGAGATTACTCCTTATACAAGATTAATTCATAGTGAACTTTTTACTGGCGGAAATTCAGGAACAACTTTAGAAAGTGAATTAAGAAAAGAAATATTGTCATCAGATAGAATTGATTTATTGGTTTCTTTTATTAAATGGAAAGGAATTAGAATTCTCGAACGTGAACTGAGAGAATTCACAGAAAGAGGTGGAAAGCTTAGAATAATTACAACAACGTATATTGGTGCAACAGATTCAAAAGCAGTTGAGTTTTTGGCTTCTTTAGAAAATACAGAGGTAAAAGTTTCTTACAATATAAGTAATGAAAGATTACATGCAAAAGCTTATTTATTCGAAAGAAATACAGGCTTTCATACTGCATATATTGGTTCGTCTAATTTTTCTCGTTCAGCATTAACAGATGGTTTAGAATGGAACTTGAAAGTAACAACTAAAGAAGTTGGTCACATTATTGACAAATTTAAAAAAACATTTGAAGCATATTGGCAAAATGCAGATTTTGAATTGTATGACCAAAAAATCCACTCTGAAAAATTAATAATTGCCCTAAAACAAGGGCGGTTTTCAAAAGAAAATACATTTACAACAGCCTATTTTGATATAAAACCTTATCCTTATCAAAATGAAATTCTTGAAAAATTAGAAGTTGAAAGAACAGTTCATAATAGATATAGAAATCTTTTAGTTGCAGCTACTGGAACAGGAAAGACAGTAATTTCTGCGTTCGATTATAAAAAATTCAAGAGTAATAACAAATCTTCTAAATTACTTTTTATTGCACATAGAAAAGAGATTTTAGAGCAATCCTTATCAAAATTTAAGGGAGTTTTAAAAGATAATAATTTTGGTCAATTATGGGTTGATGGTATTGAACCAACGAATAGTGAATATGTTTTTGCTTCAATTCAGACTTTAAAAAATAGATTAAAAGAAATAAAACTTTCACCAGATTATTATGATTTCATAATTATTGATGAAGCACATCATCAGAAAGCGTTTAGCTATCGTCCTATTCTAGATTATTTTAAACCAAAAATTTTACTTGGTTTAACCGCTACACCTGAAAGAATGGATAATAAAAACATATTAGAAGATTTTTGTAATAGAATAGCGGCTGAAATTAGATTGCCAGAAGCGATGAATAAAGGTTTACTATGTCCATTTCAATATTTTGGAATTTCTGATAGTATAGATTTAAAAAATATAAGTTGGGCAAACGGAAAGTATTTAGCAAGTGAATTAACCAATGTGTATACTAAAAATGATGTACGAGTTGGTGAAATAATTAACAGTTTAAATAAATATACAAATGATATTCATGATGTTTGTGCAATTGGATTTTGCGTTTCAATCAAGCATGCAGAATATATGGCCGAAAAGTTTAATCTAGCAAAATTAAACGCAAAGTATTTGACTTCTGATAATAAAGAGGAAAGAGAAATTATTAGAAATGAATTTAGAAATAAAAAAATCAATTATTTATTTGTTGTTGATATTTTTAATGAAGGAATAGATATTCCTGAAATTGATACTGTTTTGTTTTTAAGACCTACTGAAAGCTTAACAATTTTTCTACAACAACTTGGAAGAGGGTTGCGTTTATTAGAAGGAAAAGAGTGTTTGACTGTATTGGATTTTGTTGGAAATTCACGACCTGAATATGATTTTGAAAGTAAATTCAGAGCATTAATTGGAAAAACTACAACTTCAGTTCAAAAAGAAATAGAAGATGATTTTCCACATTTACCATTGGGATGTTCTATTGTATTAGAGAAAAAGGCAAAAGAAACAATTTTAGAAAATATCCGAAAAGCAACCTCTCTAAATGTGACTCAATTGATAAATAAAATTAGAGGCTTTAACGAACAAACTAAATTGCCTTTAACATTAAATAATTTCATAGAGTTAAACCATATTTCAATTGAAACAATTTATTCGAAAAAAGAAACTTGGTCAAGATTATGTCAAAGAGCTGGTATAATTGAAGATTTTAATAACATTAATGAAAAACAAATTTATTCTGCTATAAGTAATAAATGGCTTTCTACAAACTCAACTAGTTATTTTAATTTTATTCTTAAACTAGCTAAACAAGGATTTGACATTAATATAAGTGATTTTAATACTAATGAAAAAACGATGTTGCTGATGTTGCATTATGATATATGGCAAAATGCAGGGGGATTTGATTCTTTGGAAAAAAGTATAATACAAATAGGTAAGAATGAAATTCTTACAAATGAGATTATTGAAGTATTAAATATATTGATTGATAAGGTCGATTTCAAAGAGATTGACTATCAATTGCCATACATTCAACCGTTAAAATTACATGCTCGATATACAAGAGATCAAATTTTAGTAGCATTCAGAATGTCAACATTTGAAAAAAAATCATCAAATGCTATAGGAGTTGGAGTAGCAGAGAATAAAGAATTAAATACAGAAATATTATTTATAGATTTAATTAAGTCTGAAGAAGATTATTCACCAACAACTTTGTATAATGATTTTGCAATAAGTGAAACATTATTCCATTGGCAGTCACAAAACCAAACTAGAGATGATAAAGGGAAAGGGCTAACCTATATAAATCATAAAGAATTGGGAAAAAATATACTTTTATTCATTAGAGAAAAATCAAAAAATGAATTTGGAAATACAATGGGATATGTTTTTATAGGAGAGGGAAATTTTAAAGAAAATGAAGGTTCAAAACCAATGAGTATTAAATGGGAATTAAATGAGCCTATTCCAAATTATCTTTGGAAAGAATCTGCAAAAATGTCAATTGGTTAATTGAGTGCATCTTATTTTTTCATAGGTTAAAATCCTCAAAAATTTTCATAATCTTTCCTTAACTCACTTGCCATTTAATCTAAAATAAAATAGCTTTGAGAATAATCATTAAAATATAAACCGTTATGAAAATTCAAATCAATACAGACAAAAACATAGAAGGACATGCAAGATTAGAAGCTTACTTTTCTGAAGAATTAGAAAAAGGCTTAGCACGTTTTGAAGAAAAAATCACCCGCATAGAAGTACATTTTGGAGATGAAAATGGAGAGAAATTCAGCCTGAACGATAAAAGATGTGCAATTGAAGTCCGCATCGCCAATTTACAGCCGCTTACCGTTACAGAACACGCCGATACCCTTGAAAAAGCCTTTAGCGGAGCATTGGCAAAAGCCAAAAAATCATTGACTACGACTTTCGAAAAAATGAAAGCACATTAAATACACTAAAAGATTTTAAACAAATAGGAATCTTTTTCAAACCATATAAGTAATATAAGTTCATATTAAGCAGCGCGTTAAACGGTTGCTAAATTAAATGAACTTATATCACTTATATGGTTTAATTTTTTTATGGTTTGACTTTTAACTTTCAACCTCTAACTCTTAACGCCTCTAAGATTTCGGCAATGGCGCTCCCACGGCTATATCGCAGCGATGTCCGGGTTGTCCGTGTACTGGGTTCGTTCCGTCCTTTGTGGCTACTGGTTTGGCATTATTAGCAGTTTCAGTACTTAATAAAGCAGGAACCGCATTATTATTTGCCGGAGGTGTAACAGTAAACGATTTTTCGACAGTTCCGCTTTGTGGAGCTGAAGTAGTTGTTGTAGCTGTTGTTTTAGCAACAGGTGAATTTAAAGGTGATCCCACCGGAATATCACATCGGTGCCCCGGCTGTCCATGCGACGGATTCATTCCTTTGGCTACTTTTACCGGAGCCGCAGTGGTAGTAGTCGTAGTAACTACATTTTGCTGATTCGGTTTTACCTGTACCGTTTGTGCAGGCTGTGTATTAGTTGCTTGCCCTTTTGTTGGTGCCGAATTCAACGGTGCACCAACCGCAATATCACAACGATGTCCCGGTTGTCCGTGTGCGGGATTCAATCCTTTTGACTCTCCCAAAACCGTATTTGGATTTGTTTGAGGCTGTACCACCGGAGCTGTGGTTTTAGAAGTGTCTTTTGCAAGTCCTAATCGCACCAATTCAGATGTTGCGGTATTATTTTGAGGTTCTAATTCTTTTTTGCAGGAAACAAAAAGTAAAGAAGTAATGGCTATTGAAGTGATGTAGATTTTCGGATTCATGATTGGGAATTTTAAAGGACTCAAATATAAATTTTTTCCACCATATAAGTTATGTAAGTTAATTTAAGTTTTGATTTACTTTTCTCAATAGCTTACCAAGTCATATAAGAAAACTTAAAAAACTTTGCGCCTTTGCGCCTTTGCGAGAGATTTTTTCGAAATATCAAAATCGGCAAATCCCTTTGCTTCGGAAATGCTGAAAAGGCGTTTCACTCATTTACATAGAAAATATATAAACCATATTTTTTTTCCCACCATATAAGTGATATAAGTTTATTTAAGTTTTGAGTTACTTTGTCAATAGCTTACCAAGTCATATAAGAAAATTCAAAAAAACTTTGCGCATTCGCGTCTTTGCGAGAGATTTTTTCGCATTATCTGAATGGATGAATCTCGTTGCGTGTAATTATTTAACACATAGTTTCGGAACGCTGAAAAATAAGGAGTTTCACTCATTCGAAAACACAAAGCTATGTGTTAATAAACTTTTATGACCTTAACAGTAATTAAGTTTCACAATATTAAGCATAGATTTAAATGAACTTATATCACTTATATGGTGGAAAAATATGTTGAAAAAATTTTCAGATATTCTTTACCTTTAAACTTCAATACATCAAATATGAAAAAGACAATCCTACTCCTTTTATTCGTTACTGTTTTTGCCAATGCTCAAACTTCTGACAAAGACAAAATCAACCAAACCCTTGATGCGTGGCACAAAGCGGCTGCCGATGCCAAGCTTGAAACGTATTTTAATCTAATGGCAGACGATGCTATTTTTATTGGAACAGATGCTACAGAAAACTGGATCAAACCTGATTTCAAAGTTTGGGCAAAACCTTATTTCGATAAAGGAACAACCTGGAATTTTACCGCTTTGGAACGTCACATCTTTTTTGACAAAACCGGTAAGGTGGCATGGTTTGATGAATTGCTAAATACACAAATGAAAATTTGCCGCGGATCTGGTGTTTTGGTAAAAGTTGGAAAAGAATGGAAGATTCAGCATTATGTTTTATCTATGACAGTTCCCAATGACGAAATTAATGTGGTTATAAAAGCAAAATCCGCTATCGAAGACATTTTGATTCAGAAACTGCAAAAAAAATAAGCAATATCTTTCAATCTTAGGACAAGGGTAACTTTTATAGCGCATTATAAAAGAGAATGTCAATTACATTATAATATATTTGGCAATAATAGCGTAAATTTAGAAGTGAAAAATAAGATAGTCTCAAAAAAACAGGTGTAATTTTACAAAATTTACTAAAATAAAAAGGAAACCTCTATTTTAGCACCCCTTAAAATCAGAATATTTATTTTTTTTTAACTTTGCCCCCAAAAAAAATAGGGTTCAATAAAGTATTTGAAAAATGAAAATAGAAAAACGCTGGATCATTTCCTTTATTATGATTAGTATTGTTTGTATCACGGGTGCCTTTTGGCCAACGGTTACAGAAAATGATTATGTATTGTCTAAGTTTGGTACCACCGAACAAATTGTTCCGGCAGACGTTGCCTGGATGCTGACCTCTTCTTGTCTGGTATTAATCATGACTCCGGGTTTATCTTTCTTTTACGGCGGAATGGTTGGCAAAAAAAATGTTATTTCGACCATGCTTCAAAGTTTTATTTGTCTTGGGGTTGTTACGCTTTTATGGGCTGTAGTTGCTTTTAGCCTTGCTTTTGGAGAACCGGTTGGTTTTGGTTCAGGAGATCATTTTTACAGCTTCTTTGGTGATCCGACAACTTTTGCCTTTATGGATTATGTGGGTGTTTTGCCTCATAAACAATTAGCCAATACGATTCCGTTTATGCTTTTTGCACTGTTTCAAATGAAATTTGCTATTATCTGCCCTGCCATTATCACAGGTTCATTTGCAGAACGCGTTCGTTTTATCTCCTATTTAATTTTCATTAGCTTATTTACCATTTTTATATATGCTCCTTTATGTCATGCTGTTTGGTATCCAACCGGTATTTTAGGAAGTTATTTTGGCGTTAAAGATTTCGCCGGAGGAACAGTAGTACACATGAGTTCCGGATTTGCTGCTTTGGCTGGGGTTATCGTTTTAGGAAAAAGAAAAAACAGCCAGCATATTCCAACCAATATTCCGTTTGTATTATTAGGAACCGGAATGTTATGGTTTGGATGGTTTGGATTCAATGCAGGTTCTGCACTTGCAGCAAATGGAACCGCTGCAATGGCTTTTGCAACAACTACCACTTCATCGGCAGCAGCGATGTTAACCTGGATTTTCTTCGACCGAATGAACGGAAGAAAGGTTTCTGCCCTGGGCGCCTGTATTGGAGCTGTTGTGGGTCTTGTTGCGATAACGCCGGCTGCAGGATTTGTATCTGTTCCTGAAAGTATGTTTTTCGGTTTTATCACCGCTTTGGTTTCTAACTCTGCTGTAAACTGCAGTTTTTCAAAAAGATTCGACGATACGCTGGATGTTTTTGCCTGCCACGGTGTTGGTGGAATTATGGGAATGATTTTAACAGCTATTTTTGCCCATGGCGAAGATGCAAGTTTATTGCACGGCGGATGGAGCGTTTTTGGACATCACATGATGGCGTTGGTACTGGTTTCAATTTTTACTTTCTTCGGAGCCTATTTCTTATTCAAAGTAACCAATTTTATTATTCCGTTGCGCGTTTCTGAAGAATCAGAACACATTGGTCTGGATTTATCCCAACACGATGAAACTCTGGATCCTAAATCCGGCGCTATTACAGAGCCACATTACGGCAACTAAATAAATACACATAAATACAATTGCACAGATTCTAAAGATTAAAGAAATCTTAGGAGTCTGTGCAATCTTTGTTTAGAAGCGTTTGATTGTATTTCAGGCAATAATATTCTTGTTTTTAATCTCTTTCGCCCGATTCATTCGTTTATATTCCTTAATTTTGCTGAAAATTTTTGTAAAAGTGGGAAGTAAAAATAAACTAAAAAGATTCAGGGAAAACGAAACATTTCAAAACGTTTTTCAACCAACCAGAGAAGAAGTTGTGGGCGATTTATTCCCGCTTAAAGGAAAATGGAACGCTGATTTCTTTAAAAATGACAATCCATTAGTTTTAGAATTAGGTTGTGGAAAAGGAGAATATTCTGTTGGATTAGCAGAAAGATACCCAAATAAAAATTTTATCGGAATTGATATTAAAGGTGCCCGTTTCTGGAGAGGTGCCAAAACCGCTGTTGAAACCGGCTTGCATAATGTTGCTTTTGTTCGAACTCAAATCGAGTTGATCAATCATATTTTTGCAGAAAATGAAGTAGACGAAATCTGGATTACTTTTCCGGATCCGCAAATCAAATACAAAAGAACAAAACACAGAATGACGAATTCAGAGTTTTTAAAATTGTATAAAAAAATCCTCAAAAAAGACGGTGTCGTAAACCTTAAAACCGACAGCGAATTTATGCACGGCTACACACTGGGATTGCTTCATGGTGAAGGACACGAAGTTTTATATGCGAATCATAATGTCTATAAAAATGAAGGAAGTCCGGAAGAAGTTACTGCTTTTCAGACCTTTTATGAAAAACAATATTTAGAAATTAACAAGGCAATTACGTATATTCGTTTTAAAATTAAAGACTAGTTTAATTTTAAAAACTTTTTTATAACTCCATCAACTAACTGAATGGCTTTACTTACTCCTTTATTTTCAGGCTTTATTGCTGCTGTGATCGGAATTATTCCTCCGGGCTTACTTAATATGACTGCAGCAAAAATAAATCTGAAAGAAGGAAAAAAAAATGCTTTATGGTTTGTAGTTGGTGCAGTACTGGTTATTTTTTTTCAGGTTTCTGTCGCAGTACTTTTTGCCCGCGTAATCGATAATCGACCGGATGTAGTGACTTTGTTGCGCGAGGTTGGTTTTGTTATTTTCTCTATTCTAACGATATACTTTTTGTTTATTGCCAAAGAGCCTAAGAACAAGAAAAAATCAAAGATTAAAAAAAGCAGTAAAAAAAGCCGTTTTTTTCTGGGCATGCTGTTGTCCGGATTGAATTTCTTTCCAATTCCGTATTATGTTCTGGTGAGTGTTACCTTGGCCTCATATCATCTTTTTGTATTCGAAAACAACATCATATTTACCTTTGTTTTAGGTTCTGTTTTGGGTTCCTTTGCCGCTTTATACAGTTATATCGCTTTCTTTGGAAAAATAGAACAGAAAACCGATTATTTAATGCGCAACATGAATAAGATTATCGGAACTATTACAGGTTTGGTCGCTGTTGTGACGCTTTTTAATATTCTGAATTATTATTTCGGGTAAATAATAAGCCACAGATTAAAAAATTAATTGATCTTTCTGGCAATAGGGCAAAAAAGGCGTTTCAATCGTTAAGAAAATCAAATTTATTCTTTAATCTGTGGCAAACAACTAAATCATGGCTGAAGATAATTTTTTTGAAAAAGTGTATGCAATCGCGAGGCAAATTCCTTACGGGAAAGTAACTTCTTATGGTGCCATTGCAAAAGCTTTAGGCACTGCAAGATCTGCGCGAATGGTGGGCTGGGCCATGAATGCATGTCACAATATGGATGATGTTCCAGCGCACAGAGTCGTAAACCGAAAAGGACTTTTGACAGGAAAACATCATTTTGACGGAACAAATTTAATGCAACAGCTTTTAGAAAATGAAGGTGTCAAAGTAGTGAACAATCAAATTATTGACTTTGATGAACATTTTTGGCAGCCCGAAATAGAACTGTAATTAATCCATTACTAAACCATTAGTACCCTCCTCTGTTTCTTTATCTTTTTGATACACATCCGGATAGAAATAAACTTCTCCTGTTTCTTCGTTCACCCAGGAAGTAAAATAACCTATGTATATTGGGATTTTATTTTTCAGCATACAAATTGTTTCATTTTCACCACTCATCGCGTTGTCTATCATTTCATCTGTCCAGTCCGGATCGTCTTTCAAAATTACGTGAGCCAGTTTTTTGGCTTCTTTTATATTGATACAGCCATGACTGAATGTGCGCTTTTCAAACTGAAACAAACTTTTGGCCGGGGTGTCGTGCATGTAAATATCAAACGGATTTGGAAACAGAAACTTTACTAGTCCCAAAGAATTTTTAGGCCCGGGTCTTTGCCTTACCTTCCCTCCGTTCCATTCCATGTTATGCTCTTCCAGATAGTTTTTATTTGAAGCCATATTAAGTTTTAATTCATTGTCAATTATACTCTGCGGAACATTCCAATACGGGCTAAATACAACTTTATCCATTGTACTGCTAAAAATTTCTGTTTCTGACCAAGTGGTTCCGACAAAAACATCAGATGTAAACTCACTGGCACCATTTTTTACATACAATAATCGGTAAGCCGGAATATTTACCATAATATAATCCCTTGCATCTACTAAATTTTCAGGAATAAGGTGGCAACGCTCCATGTTTAGCTTTATAACTCTGATTCTTTCCGATACAGGCTCGTTCATTTGTTTGATATGTTCGAATGTTAGTTTATAATTCAATTTCAAACCGTATCTTTTTTTATAATTTAAAACACCGGCCATAAGCTCTTCATCGTATAAACCGCTTTTTGAATCTTTTTTCAAATCGCCATCCACATACAAACGTTCACGGATTTGTTTTACTACTGCACCACTGTCAAAAGGTTTTAATTCTTTATAAGTTGCACTGTCAATATCAATTTTTTTCCACAGTTTTTTTTTGTCAATTTTTTGGTATTTTTTTAAAGCTGCCTCAAGTCGGTCATACTGTCTGGATAAAAGATAAACTTCTCTTGATGATTTAGACGCAGTGCTTGTAGAATCTGAATTATTCTGAACTGTGGGTTCTTCTTTTAAATATAAATTATCAATTGGTTTTATGTCTTTATTCTTAAAGCCAAATGAGGCAAATATAAAACCTGCAGCTATAATTAGGATGAATTTATGTAACTGTCGCATGATGTAATTCTTTAAATATTATTTATTAAACTTTATTTAAAAAACACGGCGAAAAACATAATCAGCAACCTTCAAAAATGAATCTTCACCATATTTTTAAAATATTGTAAATCAGAATTTAGGGTTCTTCAAATTTACGCTAATAAGAAAAAAATCATTTTACAGAATAAAATATACATTTATTAAAATTCACATTAAGTACCTGATGTCCTTTAAATTGAAGGAATATAGAATTTATTGCAGCCTAAATAAGGCAAATTACGAAGCTGGTTTGGACTTCATCAGTCTGGTAGCTTAGATAACCGCCGTGCGCTTCGATAATATTTTTGGATAAAGTAAGTCCAATCCCGGCACCATCTTTTCGGGTAGTAAAAAATGGCAAAAATACTTTGTCCTGAATCTCTCTGTCGATCCCTTTTCCGTTATCTGAAATAACAATAAAAAAACGATTGTTCTCCGTATAACTTGACAAAAACATTTTTTTCTCTTGACGGTCTTTTAGAGCATGAATACTGTTTGTAATCAAATTGATAATGACTTGTTCCATTTGGTTTTTATCAATCAAAATCGAACGCGAACTATTGATTTCATTAATCAATTGAATGTTTTCTGATTTTAAAATCGGGTTCATGATTCGGAGACAATCGTCAAAAAGCGCATTTATTTGAACCATGCTCTTTGTTGGAGTTGGAAGCATTGCCAACTTGCGATAATTTTCCACAAAAACCTGTAAATGATCACTCCTGTTTATAATAGTCGAAATACTGCTTTTAATGTCGTCAAAATCATCTTCTTCAAGTTTTTCCTGATCGACAATTTGAAGTAAATTCTGCGAAAGCGCACGTATTGGTGTTAATGAGTTCATTAATTCATGCGAAATGATTTTCATCAGATTAATCCAGGCTTCTTTTTCTTTTTTCTCAATAACACGCTGAATACTATCTAATAAAATAATAAAATACTCTTTATTGTAGGTTTTGGTAAGCGAAGTCTGGAGCACAAAAGTCTGCAAATCCTGTTCTTCGATTTTAATAGAAATAGCCGATTTTAATTCGGCAAATTCTGTTTTTTCAATTTCATCACAAAGCGATGGCAAATAATTTTTAAGGTATTTCCATTGACTTACTTTTGGCACTTTAAACAAATTCGAAAAGCAATCGTTCATCAGGAAAATATTCCACTCGTCATTCTCTTTTTCTAAAATTAAAGTTCCGGTATCGATACTATTCACGATCGATTGATACACTAATTCTTTTGAAGTCTGTTCCTGCTGTTGGGTTTTTAAAGCATCATATAAAAGGTATAAACTTTTAAAATTGTCTTTTTTATTCTCTTCCGGAAAATTCGTTGAAAAGTCGTGTTGAAGCATCGAAAGCAAGGTTCTGTCGTAAAACAATAACTGATTTTTGACATAAAAATACATTTCGAACAACATTACAACGGCAAAAAGCCCAACTAAAATAGCATTGTAGTAAAACATTTTAAAAATCAGAAAAACGGAAAAGAAAAAGAGCGTCATGACAAACAAGACTCTAACAAACAAGGCGTTATAAAACTTCCAGTTTTTCATTGTTTTATTTTTTTGTTGTCACAGGTTAAAGGATTTATAACAGATTTATTTTACTTGATATAATTCTCTCGCAGATTACGCAGATTTGGCGGATAAAAATTATCTTGATTCTTGATTCTTGATTCTTTAACCATTCTTTAAATCGTATTTCTCAATTCGTCTGTACAAAGCGGCTCTTGACAAACCAAGTTCTTCAGCTGTTTTGCTAATGTTTCCGTGGTGTTTGAATAAGGCTTTTTCGATAGCGGTTTTCTCCATTTCAGATAACGGATTTTCATCATTTTCGGAAATATCTTCAAAATCTAAAATATCTAAATCATGGACAGAAATGGTATTATTATCTGATAAAATCAAAGCACGTTCAATTTTATTTTCCATTTCGCGAATATTTCCTTTCCACGGATATTTTTCTAAATAGGGACCTACATTTTCTTCAAAAGACCAATTTCCCTGATTGTATTTTTCGGCAATCTGATCCAGAATAAAATTAGCCATCGGAACAATATCATCTTTTCGTTCGCGCAGGGATGGCAGATGAATTTCCATTGTATTGATTCTGTATAGCAAATCTTCACGGAAGGTTTTATTTTTTACCTCAGCTTTAATATCGCTGTTTGTTGCTGAAATTATACGGACATTTAACGGTCTTGGTTTGCTTTCACCCAAACGTGTAACGGTTTTAGTTTGCAAAACATGCAATAATTTAGCTTGCAAATGCAACGGAATATTGCCTATTTCATCTAAAAAAATAGTCCCGCCAGAAGCCATTTCGAATCTTCCCGGCGTATCTGTTTTGGCATCTGTAAAAGCGCCTTTTGCGTATCCAAAAAGTTCACTTTCGAATAAATTATCACTTAAAGAGCCTAAATCAACATGAACAAATGGCTGATTTTTTCTTTCTGAATGCTGATGGATAAACGCTGCAAAAACATACTTTCCGGTTCCGTTTTCTCCTAAAATCAAAACATTGGCATCTGTTCTGGCTACTCTTTCAGCAATAGAATAGGCTTGTTTTATTTTTTGGGAAGTTCCGACAAAGTATTTTTTTTCGGCTTTTTCTATTACAGGTTTTTTGGTATTTTTTCGGCTTTCGGCGACAGCCTTATCAATTGTTTCAAGTAATTTTTCATTGTGCCACGGCTTTAAAACATAATCAAAAGCACCAATTTTTATACCTTCAACAGCGGTTTCGATTTTACCAAATGCGGTCATTAGAATTACAATCGTTTTAGGCGACAACGTTTTAATTTCTTTAAGCCAATGAATTCCTTCTCGTCCATCCTCAAAACCAATGCGGTAATTCATATCTAATAAAACCACATTTATTTCATTTTCGCTTAAAAGAGAAATGATTTTTTTGGGATTGCTTGTCGTAAAAATGGTTTCAAAATGCTTTTTGAGAATCATTTTTGCCGAAAAAAGAATTTCTTCCTGATCATCGACGATTAATATTTGGGCTAATTTTTTTCGCATCTGTCTTTTTTTGTCCGATTTTGAACGGTCAACTGTTCATTATCGGACACTCCTTTTTTGAATGGTTTTTAAAGCTCTTTTAAAATCAATGCTTTACAAATAATAAATTTAGTGGCACAGTATTTACCTATTGATTATCAGTAAATTATTTAAAAAATGGACAAGGTAATTCCTCGTAAAAATAGAAAATTTAGATATCTCACAATAGCAATTGGAGTTTTTTTAGTTTTGGCTGTCATTATCTTTTTTTCGTTTAATACCAAAAGAAGCTTAAATGTAAAAGCCGATGAACTGTCAGTACAAAAGATTGAAAAAGCCTTTTTTGAAGATTTTGTGGTTTTTCAAGCCAAAGTTGAACCTTTGAACGTGATGCTTGTCAATGTTACAGAAGGAGGTTCTGTAAAAGAGATTTTTGTAGAAAATGGCGCAATGGTTACGCAAGGGCAATCGCTGGCTCGTTTGTACAATCCAAATACAGAATTGAATTACCTGACTCAGGAAACGGCCATTATCGAGCAAATCAACAATTTAAATACCGGAAAACTAAATATTAGAAATCAGGAATTGAATTTGAATAAAGATTTGGTTTTGATCGAACACGATTATAACGACGCCAAAAGATTATATGATATGAATGCCCGATTATATGAAAAAGATGTGATTTCAAAAAACGACTGGAATACCTTTAAAGAAAGTCTGCGTTTTCAGGAAGAGCGAAAAAGAACGATTCAGCAAAGTATTCAGAAAGAAAAACAAACTAATCAGGTTCAGATTTCGCAAATCAACCGTTCGATTCAGACGATGGAAAAAAGCCTGGATATTTTGAGAAACAACAAAAAGAACTTTTTGATTACCGCTCCGGAAACAGGAAGATTAACATCATTTGAACCTGTTTTAGGAAAAACATTCCAGGCGGGAGAAAGCATCGGAAAAATCGATTCCAAAAAAGGATATAAACTTGCTGCAGATGTGGATGAGTTTTATCTGGAAAAAGTTCGCGAAGGCTTAAAAGGTCAGGTAGAATTTAAAGGAAAAACCCTGGAAGTTTTGGTTACAAAAGTAATTCCGGAAGTAAAAAGCGGACACTTTACAGTAGAATTAGCCTTTACATCTAAAGAAGAAATCGTTTTGCAAGACGGACTTAGCTTTGGCGTAAAACTGATCTTATCAGAGAAAAACAAAACATTGGTTGTTCCAAAAGGAAGCTTCAATCAGGAAACAGCCGGAAAATGGATTTTCGTCGTGAAAGGCAATAAAGCACAAAGAAGAAACATCAAATTAGGCAGAGAAAATCCTTCCTATTATGAAATTCTCGAAGGATTAAAAGAAGGTGAATCTGTGATTATTTCCTCTTATTCAGATTATAAAGACGTAGAGGAATTGTCGATTAGCGCCCAAGAACAATAACAGTTTACAATTATCAATTATCAATTATCAATTATCAATTATCAATTATCAATTATCAATTA
>NZ_CAMLDD010000041.1 GCF_946478785.1 uncultured Flavobacterium sp. | reverse complement strand
TGAAGGTTCCTGCCTTTGTGGCAAAAGTATAGTTCCCCGCTGTCAGTTCATTTATTGTACCGGTTTGTTTGTCTTCCAGATAAACTCTTTGGGTGGACAGGTTCCCATCGGCCTTGTCGATTGCAATGGTAAAATTACCCGCAATGGCAGAACGGTAGCCCAAAGGAACGACATCAGTATCGGTAAATGGCAAGCCGCGTCCCTGAATGGTCAGGTTGTCTGATGCATTGACGCTGTAGAAATCAATATAGCTGTTGCCGTCAAAAGTCAGTCCGTCATAATCCCCATCAAAACTATTGGTGGCGCCCTGCACATAACCAATCAGGGTCTGTTTGTAAGCACCTCCGCTGTTGGTCATATTAAGCCACAATCGGTGTTTCTCCAGTCCGGCTGACCTGGATGTTCTGCCGGGTTTGAAAAACTGACTGTTGTGGGTTGCGCCATAGCGCATGGAATTGGTAAATTCAACATTGCCAGAACCATCTTCTGCACTGGCAAAAAAGGACTGACCAGCAGCTATGTAACCTTCCGGTATCTCTGTATTAGCACCCGGACTCAGGGCCGGCCTTGTAGCAGTCCCCCCCGTTAAATTATAACTCGCATAATCGTCCGAAACATAAGCAAGCTTTGAATCAACTTTCTTAATAGCCGTATTGTGGGTCCAAAGATAGACTGTCCCTCCTAAAATACCTCTATTATGAGCATTACTGTATAAAAAATCATCTGCATGAATAGCCGAAGGATAAGGATTGCCGATCAGGTAATATTTATCTTTCTCCATATACTGATTACTGGTAATGTTTCCATTATTGGGCCTGCCTATAAACTCAACCTGCTGGGTATAACTGCTTCCCGTCCAATAATCCTTGCCATTTGGATATACCGAATTGGGCTTAGGCACACGAATGATATAGCCGATTCCAGGCTCCATAACACTCGAACCTAACTCCTCCTGCCAGCCAGTACCTGTATAGGACAAATATTTGTCCCAAAGCGTATTGGGAGAAAAATTATTAAAAGTCTGACCCTCTACCGGCGAGGACCAATACGTGTAATCGAAATTCTTCATCGGCTGAGAATTTCGCTTGTAGGTAATAGGACCAATGTTGTTATTTAAATCATTAATTTGAACCAAACTAGCATTGTTTTCAAATGTCAATTGTCCATAGACAGCAACTTCATTTGTAATAGTTAATGTTATTCCGGATGGTACTGTCGCTACAACCCCGTTATTAATTGTTAAAGCACAAGCTTCTAAATCTACTGTAAAAGGAGAACTTGGAGCTACAGAAGCTATTATAACATTCATAGAAGCATTTGGTGGTACTCCTTTACTCCAGCTACTTCCATTCCAAGTATTAGAATTATCTAAAATAGCAACTGTAGTTAATGCTGCTGAAGTACATCCACTGGTATTCGTTACTGTAAATGTGTAACTACCCGCTGCTAATCCTGAGATAGTTGTACTTGTGGTATTGGCAATCGTATTGCTATAACTTGCTGTTGCAAAACCTGTTTGATTAATTGTCCAGTTTCCACTTGGCAAATCTCCCAAAACTACACTTCCCGTATTGGAAGTACAACTGATATGGGTTATTGTGCCTAATGCTGGTGCTGGTGGTCTTGGGTTTACAGTAACTGTAACCGTAAAAGTTGAACCTGTACAAACACCCGAAGTAGGGGTTACAGTATAAACTACATTGATTGCCGCATCAGTAGTATTAGTCAAAGTTCCGCTAATATTAGCAGCATTAGTTCCCGATGCGGTACCAGTTATGCCCGCAACTACAGGAGCAGACCAAGTGTAAGTAGTTCCGGAAGGAACTACATTAGTACCATTTACAGGAACTACCGTAAAGCTACTGCCACTACATAAATTTGTAGTCATATTGGCAATTGTCGGTCTTGGGTTTACAGTCACTACCAAATTATATGGTGTTCCAGAACACCCTGATGCTGATTTTGGCGTTAAGACATAAGTAACGTTGATTGGTGAAGAGGTAGAGTTGGTCAGGATTTCAGAGAATCCGGTAGCATTGACAACATTAATACCCCCAGCTCCAGCTGCACCACCATTAATATTGGCAACAGCTGCACGGCTCCAGTCAAAAGTAGTTCCTATTGAAGTGATGGCACCGCTTGAGTAAGTACTTCCACTACAAACAGAACTAGCTGTCGGGCCTGATATAGTTCGAGTTGCAGTCACATCTACATATGTGGTAGAAGTCCCTGAACATCCTGTAGAGGTAGTGACCGTTACAGTTGCTCCCTGAACTCCGGAACCTGAAAAAGTTACGGTAGGATTTTTAATATTTGTAGAAGAAAATACTGCTCCTGCAGGTCCTGTCCACGCATAAGTAACACCAGAAGCTGGAACGTTATCTACATCCAGCTGAACAGGCACACCTGCACAAGATGTTGAAGTTTTAAAAACTCCTTTAGGAGTTGTTGTGGCATAAGGAGCAACCTGAGAAGTTGGTATCAAAATTATATTATCTATAATTGTACCAAGAGTAGCCCCACCATGCAAAGTATTATAAAATTCTACCCCTATGGAAGAACTGGTTGGTGTAAAAGTAAAAGACCCTATTTGAGGGGTTGTACTGGTAGTGGTAAAACCTGTTGATGTAATATCCGAAGAACCACCGGTAATTTTAACCGTTACTCCCGTAGTTGCTGGAGTATCAGCTGTTAACCTTCTAGCATAAACAAAACTTACTGTATAAGAAACACCTGGTATAACTGATAAAACCTGTCTTAGTGATGCCTGTAAATCTAACTCTGCAGTTGAATCATTGTTAGAATTTGAAAAATAAGTGTTTTCAGGATTAATTTCGATGTAAGATCCTTGTGAAGTGGCAAATGTCCAATTTGTTCCTCCGTTTGAAAAATCACCATTACTAATCATATTATTTACACAATTATTTGCAATAACCACCTGATCTGAAGAGCTGCAACTTCCATTCGTTATTGTCCAATTCAGCACATAAGTTCCTGCAACAATTGGAGTAAATGTAGAAGTTGGGCTCGTTGTATTGCTAAATTGACTTAATGATGTATTTGGTCCATTCGCTATTGACCATATTCCAGTACCTACCGTTGGACTATTTGCAGCTAATGCAAAAGAAGTTGTGTTTGCTGATTGATCGGGACCGGCATTTGATGTTGTTGAAGTAGCACTTACTGTTACTGTAAAATTATTTCCATAGCTCACACATCCGCCTGCATTTCTTACAGTAATTGTTCCTGTATAGGTTCCTGCTGGAGTATTAGCAGGAACAGATATTAAAATTGGGCTTGCAGATAATGCAGCGTTAGTCACTGCTACAAAACTGTTGGCAGGAACAGCATTCCAAACAATGCTATATGCTGTTGGTGTTCCGGTTGTTCCACTATATGTCAATGGAGTCGTTTGAACAGAAGTACTATAACAAACCTGTGCAGCATTAGCTGCTGGTACAATATAAACTGAATTACTTACTGTTGTTGACAAACAACTTGTAACGCCGCAAGCATTTCTATATTTTACAAAATAGGTTGTATTAGAAGTAGGTGTAACTGTTATACTATTACCCGTACCCACAACTGGTCCATTACAAGAACCCGATGTCCATTCGGCATATCCTGTTGGTCCTCCTAATGATCCTCCGCTCACACTTAATGTTGCTGACTGTCCTGCACAAATGGTCTGAGGAGCCGTAATAGTTGTTGGTGCTGTTGGTGCTGTTGTAACTACTTGTACAATTACAATTGTAGCATCAGAGTATATTCCGGAAGTTACCGTTCTTCTATACCACGTAGTTTGTGTGGTTCCTGAAGAAACAGTATAATCTTCTGCATTATTTATTCCAGGTGCAGCTGTATATCCTGTACTATGTCCTGTTGTACTCCTTTCCCATAAATAAGTATAAGTCCCATTCCCTCCTGTTGGTGTTGATCCATCAATAAGAATAGCAGGAACTGGAGAAATAGTACAATACGGTTCAGCATAAGTTGCAACTACATTATATGACTTTACTATTCCATAACAAGGATCTCCAAAAGTATTATTGAAAGACCCAGAATTAGGTATTTGAGATGTATTAGTTCCTAATAACCCCGTGGTTACAGTTCGGCTATTGAATGCGTGGCAAGTACCAATTGTAAAATCAGGACTAGTCCCGCCCGGACTTCCGTAGCTGGCAAACTTAACATTTGTAAAAAATGCGCCAGTTGGAGCAG
Source organism: uncultured Flavobacterium sp. (assembly GCF_946478785.1). The sequence continues at coordinate 12,097 of NZ_CAMLDD010000041.1, read as the reverse complement.
TAAGGGTTAACGAGCCTGGTAATGTATTTGTAGGTGGGTTTGAATATTCACCCGAAGTACCTGCTACCTGCCCTGAAATACCATTAGAATAAGTGGCATAATTATTATCGATTGCAGGATAGGGAGCCGCTAACGTGACATTGATTCTGCCTGTATTTGAAAAGTAATCATTTGTTGTATTGGTAGCTCCTGATGTTGTAGACCCCCATGAATTTAAAAGTGGTCCGGCACCTCCCAAAACAAGTGTTCCTGCCGAATGCGTAAATGTTCCCAAATTAGCCAAAACACCCGAAACCATAGACCAATTACCACTTACTGTTGTAGCTGCTCCAAAAGTTTTTGTTCCTGAGCCTGAAAGTGTTAGATTATTATAAGAGTACAATCCTATAGCTTGCGAACCGGCATTATTATAATTCACGGTCCCTGTAGATGGTGTTAACGCTCCTCCAGAAATCGTCCCTCCAATATTTAAAGTTCCTGCTCCTGAAAAAGTTATGTCATTTCTACTTGCATTACCTGCCATTGTTATACTTCCTGTTACATTAACAGCTCCTGTTCCGATGCGTAAACTTGCGTCTCTAGAATTTTCATTACCATCGGTAAGACTTATAGATGCCGCACTTAAAACTCCAGAAACTACATCTATTATGGTATTTCTTGTATTACCAGTCGGGCTTGTCAAAGTTACAGCACCTGAAACTATCAAAGTACCTGGTGAATTTATAGTTAATGTATTACTGCCTGTACCTGTATTATTGATAGTCAAAGTAGCACAAACTGCTCCTGCGACAGAAATAATTGGCTTTCGAGTAACATTTGGTATGACAACATTATGAGCAGCAGTTGGCACTACATTAAGACTCCAATTGAAACGATTATCCCATGCAGTACTACTTGAACCATCCCAGGTATTTGTCTGACCAAAAGAGTAATTGACAAACAAAAACAAAACAAAACAAAGCCTTTTCGCATTCTTGCCAAATGATTCTGCTGCTATAAATGTTGGGTTATTTTGACTTTGTTTCGAAAAAAATAAACGAATAAGGGGTAGTTTTTTAATCATATTTGGGCGGTTTAAAATTAAAAAAACAACTTTTTATTTTATAATTGTTCTTTCTTATATTGCTATTCGTTTAATATTATGATAGCAATTTATTAATAGCCCTAAATGTAATTTGTAGCATCTGCAACTTACAGATTTGATGTTCTGATTATCAAAAACATAAAGATAAAACCAAAAAAACTAACTAACTTGGGGCTAATTACAGCAACAAAAATAAATAGTTCTCAATGGCTTTTTTAACAAAAATTAAAATATTCGATAAAGAACAAAAAAACACGATAAAAAGAAGCCTTAAAAAAAAAAACAAAATATTTGTACGTAAAAACTTGTATTGATTTTGTAATAATTATTTAAAAATGTTTGGATTTTGTAATAATTGAAATTACTTCATAAAGTAATTTATATAGTCATGATTAATTTTAACTCAAAAAAAATCCGATGGAATCAACCATCGGATTTTTCGCTTAAACTAAAACTAACTACCTAAATATAATTTTTCGTGTTTGTTCACGATTATTTTCCCTGATTATTTTTACAAGCAAAACCTGCTCTGCAGTATTCAACTGTGTAGAAAATTGATTACTGTTTATTTTCTCTTTTTTATAAATCAATTTGCCCGAAATATCATATATAAAAACTTTATTAATATTATCATCATTCAATGAACTGACAGTTATAACTTTACGATTAACTGTGATTATCAAATTATTATCATTCTTTTCAAAATCATCTGAACCCAAATTAGTATCGCTGTATTTTAAAACAAAACGATCATCGAAAGTTCCGATTCCTGTACTAAAAGTATAATTTGATGTTTGCAGATTATGAATCGTCTGGGTTAACCTGTCTTCAAGATATATTGGTTGATTTGACAAAGTCCCTTCTGTTTGATTTATGCCTATTGTAAAGTTACCTGCAATTGTAGTTTTATAACCTAAAGGAACAACATCGGTATTCTCAAAAGGTAAAGCCCGCCCCTGAATTACAAGATTTTTATCATCATTAATACTATAAAAATCGATATAAGGATGACCATCAAAGCTAATACCGTCAAATTGATCTTCATAATTATCTGTTGCTCCATTAATGTACCCTATTAATGTTTGTTTATAAGCTCCTCCATCATTACTCAATTCGAGCCACAAACGATGTTTTTCTATATCTGAAGTTTTTTCTTGCTTAAAAAACTGATTATTATTGCCTGCCATACGCATAGCATTTGTAAACGCAATTGTTCCAGCTGCTTTTGATGCAACAAAAAAGGATTGGCCGGCAGCAATGTAACCCGTTGGTTTTCTGCCCAAATCTAAAGCAGGATCATCATTATGATTAGGGTCACTTTTTGCGGACGTCCCTACTCCGCCTGTTGCGTTATAAGAAGCATAGTCATCTTCTGAATATCCAATTGTATTTCCAATCTGGCCAACTGCTGTATTATGTGTCCAAAAATAAATTGTTCCCTCTAAAGCGGTATTATTAGCTGATAAAAATAAATTTGCATTCAGTGCAGATGGAAATGGATTTCCTACTAAAAAGTAACGAGTTGCTGTAAGTGGGGTTATTTCTTCTCCAAAGATACCCCCATTATTGGGAACTCCAACGAACTGAACCTGTTGAGTGTAAGGAAAAACCACATTTTCTCCATTACCGTATAGCCCCGCCTCCGGTGTTCTGATGATGTAACCTTTTCCAACTATCATACTGTTCGCGGGAAGTTCTTCCTCCCAATGATCCAAAGTTGGGTTGTATGATAAATATTTATCAAACCTCGTATTTGGTGACAGTACATTGAGTACCTGACTATCTATCGGAGAAGACCAATACGTGAAATCATACTTTTTCATTGGCTGAGAAATTCTCTTATATATTATATTTCCTGTGTTGCTGACATCATTTGTCTGCACAAGACTTGCGTTATTTTCAAAGATTAATGTTCCGCCCGTTGTTGTAACTGCATTAGTTATAGTAAAAGTATGACCTGAACTTACTGTAACTGCTACACCGGAATTTACTGTACAGGTACAGCCACTCAAATCTCCATCTGAAATGTAATTACCTGTAAAAACGATATAGTTATTGATTGATGGCGGATTTGACCAAGAAGAACCGTTCCATGTTGATGTTGGAACCACTAAAGAATTCAACACAATATTAGTTGAATTAGGAGAATAACACGCATCTGTCTTAACGGTAGCAGTAAATGTGCTATTGGGTGCAAGATCAGGTATAGTGACACTTGTTCCACTTCCTGTATAAGTCTGGCCTGTTGAAAATTGTAATGTCCATTCTCCCGCCGGCAGACCATTTAACACAACACTTGCTCTAGGATTAGCACAAGTAGCCTGAGTTATTGTACCTACAATTGGAGCTGCAGGACCTGTACTAACTAATATTGAAATGGTATTGGACGAAGTGGGCATCATGCCACAGTCAGCATTTGCTGAACGCACTCTGTAATAATAAGTCGTATTAGAGCTTAGTCCGGTAACGGCAGCACTCGTAACATTCCCCACATTTAAAGCACTATAACCTGTAACAAAACTGGCAAAAGCTGCATCTGTAGAAACGTCTAAATAATAGGTATTAGCTCCATCAACTGCATTCCAATTAGCTGTAAAACTAGTACAAGATAAGGTGGCAGCAGCTGTTGCTACGGGAGTTTTAACTTGCAGTGTCTGATATTGAATTACATTAGAATTGGCACTTACACCACAACTTGTATTTCTACGCACTCTGTAATATATAGGCCCTGGAGGAACATTGATAACAGCATGATTAGTGGCGGACCCAACATTTAAACCGTTATAGCCAGGAAGGAAGTTAGTAAAAGCCACATCTGTAGCTACATCCAAAACATAACTTGTCGTTCCGGGATCAACAGCATTCCAATTTGCAGTAATAGTAGTTGTACAATTTGCGCCTGTTCCAACTGTTGCAACAACGTTTTCCGCTGAACCAACTGTAAAAACTTTAGCATTTGGACTGCTAACACCAGTCAATGCGACTGTAACCCTGTAATCTCCAGGAGTCAATCCTGTTATGTTTTTTGATGTAGCAATAACAGTATTGTTACCTACTCTTTGCCAGGCATATGTATAAGGATCAACCCATTCCGGAGTATTAACAAACGTACCATTGAATCCGGCAGGTATAGAGGTTAAAGTTGTTCCGGAACCATCATAAAAATTATATCCGGCAATTATACCTGGCTCATAACCAGAATAAACTGTAGGGCCAAATGCAAGACTCTCGATTCTTGATGCAGAAAGAGCAGTGCTGTAAAACGCTGCTTTTAAAATACTGCCGGTAAAAGTTTCTCCATTTGTATCAGAAAAAACACGACTTCCTATTTTAGTACTAAAGGTTGATGCACCATAATTTGTAGTATTCACTACACCACCTGTTACGGGAACGCTGACACCATCAATATAAATTCTTATACGTGCACCATCACCTGTGACTGCCACATGATGCCATGCTTCATTTCCTAGTGTAGCGGGAGTAAATGAAGCCGTTACCTGACCAGTTACGGCGGTCCATAATTCAAAAGTTGATGGAGATGAAAAACCAAACTCCACGGCATTATTCTGACCAAACAAACTCATCCTTCCTGTTATATCAGATGCCTTAAACTTTATCCAGCCACCCATAGTAAAAGCTCCTCTGTTAGACATCATCTGACTTCCTAAATCTATATAATCATTATCAGCAGCTACAAATCTTACACTGTTGTTCATATTAGTAATGGTTATATTTCCATCATTAGCACTTGCACAAGAAGCTATACCTACAGTTCCCACAGGTTGGGGCAGCAAAGGAAAAATTGTCATCTCCGTGGTAGCGGCTACGCATCCTCCTACGTTGTAGGATATTGTATATGTACCTCCTAAACTTCCTGTTAAGTTTACTTCACCTGTTGATGTACTCACAAAAGACAGGCCGGGCGGAGTTGCTGAATAAGTTCCGCCAGCAGCCCCAGTTTGTGTAACTGCTACCGTTCCGGTTGAGATGAAAGCATTTCCCGGATATGAAATTGATGGAGGAGGTGTAAATCTATACACCTGTCCTGTGGCTGGTTTCGCATTAAGCGTAAATATGAAAGAACTGGATGTTGGTGTTGGACTTGCACTAACGTTATTAAGAAGCAAATATTTTCCATTCGCATCATATATACCTATAGTAGCCGATGGGTTTCTTAATGCACCGGGGCCTTGGCTATAAATATATTCTATGGCATTACTTTTCTCATATAACCATATCTGAAACGAAATGGCATCAGTTGCCCCTGCGTAATCCCATCTTTGCTTGGAAAATTCAATTTTAAAAATCCGGTTTGGTGCAGTACCAGAAGTTACGTATTTTGGAATTACGGTAAGTTCAATGTCATCCCACAACGGAAATAATGCAGGTCTTATAACATTCGCATTGGAAATATTATTGGTATAATTTTGTGATGCTGACGGATTTGGTGATGCGAATGTAATCCATCCATTACTGGATACCCTTATATTTGAATAAAAAGCTCCTGCAAAGTTGAAGGTAAATGGCAAGGCAACCGAGCTCGAAAGTGCGTCATCTGAACTTGCCGATAAACCCGGCACATTTGTAGTAGACAATAAATTATCGTATGGCCTTGAACTTGCAGAAAAGCAATAATTATTTGCTTCTAACCCTTCTGCAACAGGAGGACTAAATCTATATATTTGACCTGTAGCAGGTTTGGTATTAATGTTCGTTGTAAAAACATCTGATTGCGCAATAGGAGTTCCTCCAGAATTATTTAATGTCAAATACCTGCTTGAAGCATCATATATACCTATTGAAGCGCCACCAGAAGACGCCGTATTTGCTGCTACTGCTCCCTGATTGTATAAAAATTCAACCACATTTGTTGTTTCAAATAACCATACCTGAAACGAAATTACATCTCCGGCAACTCCATTATTCCAGCTTTGCTGAATCCACTCTACCTTAAACCTTCTGTGAGGAGCAATTCCTGTTGTTACATAACGTGGTGCAACATTACATTTCAAATTATCCCACAAAGGAAATAAAATAGGTTTTCTGGTTTCTGCATTTGCCTGAGTATTATCATTTGACTCAGCAGGAGTTCCTGCACCTAAGTACATCCACCCATTAGGAGACACTTTTATAGAAGTATAAGCTGTTCCTGCAAAAGTAAAAGTAAAAGGCAGAGCAATCGCAGTTGAAATTCCTTCATCGGCAGTTGCTCCTATTGAAGTATCAGTAACTCCGGCAACACCTGTAAGCGGAATATAATTTCCCTGAACTGCCGTAAATGTATAATTGCTGGCTGATTGCCCGTATGAAGATACAAAAACTAAAAAGAGGTATATTGTAGTGTATATATTTTTCATTTAATTTAATATTATTAGGTTAAGAGATTCCCGTTTAATAAAAAACTACCATAAAATCTATTTATGTATTTTTAATTGTAAGAACATGATTAAAAATGTTATCTAAAATACCATTAATCGCCAGCAAGCTTTAGCTTGAATGAATTAAAAATTACCTCAAAAAATAATTTGGGAACTCTACTAAACTTTTCAATAAAAAAATCCTACAACTATGGTTATTGGATTTTTTGAATTGCTTTTGCTATTTTTATTTAAAAATTGTTTTTTTAATAATGTGTTTTCCGTTTTCTAAAAACACTTTGACCAATAAAATCTGTTGTGTAGAAGGTAAATTATGAATTACTAAATTTGTATCCCGAATATTATTTTGATTTGATAATTGTCTTCCTAACATATCATAAACAAAGATTTTGTCAAGATTTTCCATTGTAGAGTTTATAGTTATGCTCGCATTTTTCATCACAATGGAAACTACGTTATTTACAGTTTCAAAATCATCACCTCCTAATGTTTTATTTGTATATCTTAATACAAACCTACTGTTAAAAACACCAGTGTCTGTGGTAAAAGTATAACCACTTTGTCTTAAGTCATGAAGAGTATTAGTTACTGTATCTTCAAGATAAACTGCATGTGTTGAGAGCATTCCATCTGCATGGTCTATAGATATTGTAAATTCACCTGATAGGATTGAACGATAGCCCAAAGGCACTGCATCAGAATCAGTAAAAGGCAATGCGCGTCCCTGAATAACCAGTTTCTTGTCCAGGTTAATACTATAAAAATCGATGTAGGGGTTTCTGTCTAAAGTTATTCCATCAAAATCACTATCATATCCATTTGTTGCGCCTTCAATATAACCAACTAATAATTGTTTAAAAGCCCCGCCTGTATTGGTCATATTAAGCCACACACGATGTTTTTCCAAGACACTTGGCTTGGCAGGATTAACAAACTGGTCATTGCCTCCTGAAACTGTTCCTGCATTATTAAATACATCCGTTTCTGCTTGTCCAAATGAGCATATAAAAATCATAAATACGCTCACTGTAATAAATGTTTTTTTCATCTCGGTTAGTTATTAGGTTAGTATTGTATGATTTGGTTTTCGAAAAAAGGGCATGTAAATTCTACATTTTCTTTCTCTATAATCGCTTATCAAATTACTATTTTTTTTTAAAAAAACCGATGAAAAACAAAAAAATTCGATGAAATACAAAAACTGTTTCTAATGTCAAAAAAATTGGTCAGAATTATTCTCTGGTTGCAATAATTTTTTTGGTTATGATGTCATTATTAGCTAAGACAATTTTAATTAATAAAACCTCATTTTTAAATTTGAGATTGGTGATTACAACTTCAGAAGATGAAATTTTAGAATCACTATATGCTAACTTTCCCGAAGCATCATAAATAAATACCTTATTAATATTTTCTATAGTAGAACTTAGTTTAATATTTTTTTTATCAATCCAAGCCAAGACATTATTACTGTCCTTTTGAAACTCATCAGCAGCTAATGTATTATTCTTGTATCTTAATAAAAACCTATTATTAAAAACCCCTGTTGCTGTAGTAAAAGTATAGTCACTTTGTTTCAGATCATAAATGGTATTAGTAAGTTTATCTTCAAGGTAAACTGGTTGATTGTTAAGCATGCCATCTGCCTGATTTATTGAAATCGTAAAATTGCCTGCTATAATGGTACGATACCCTAAAGACACGGTATCAGAATCTGTAAAAGGCAGTCCCCGCCCCTGAATAACAAGATTACTCCCCAAATTAATACTGTAAAAATCGATATAAGCATTTCCATCAAAAGTTATTCCGTCAAAATCACTGTCATATCCATTAGTGGCTCCTTCTACATAACCAATTAATAGTTGCTTAAAGGCACCGCCTCCATTAGCCATATTAAGCCATATCCGATGTTTTTCTAACAAGGTTGGTTTTGACGCTTTTTCCGGTTTAAAAAACTGGTTATTATTGCCCTGTATTCTCATTACATTATTAAACATAACGGTTCCGCCGGCATTGGCTAAAGCAAAGAATGACTGCCCAGCAGCTATGTTACCTGATGGAAGAGCTCCGCCAGAATGTGCAGGTAATGTTGCAGTTCCCCCAACTCCATTATAAGTTGCATAATCACTCGAAGAATATGCTTGTTGAGAACCTATCATCTTTAAAGGAGTTTTATGAGTCCAGAAATATATAGTTCCGTTTAAAATTGCACTATTATTAGGATTTGTAAACAAAAAAGTATCAGCACTAATAGCAGAAGGATACGGATTACCTATTAAGTAATAATTTCCGGCTGTTATTGACTGTCCAGAAATATTTCCGTTATTGGGAACACCGATAAATTCAACAGACTGTGAATAAGGAAAAGTGACATGCTCTCCATTTGGCCAGGCTCCTTCTTTTGGGGTTCTTATAATATATCCAATTCCAGACTGCATAACACTTGAACCTAACTCCTCCTGCCACGAAGTTCCTGTATATGACAAATACTTATCCCATAATGTATTAGGTGATAATTCAACTAAAGTCTGAACACTTACCGGCGACGACCAATAAGTAAAATCGAAATTCTTCATTGGAGTTGAAGTCCTTTTGTAAATAATATCACCTGAATTAATAGCAGCTGCATTTTCCTGTACCAAGCTAGCATTATTTTCAAAATATAATACCCCCCCGTTATTAACAACTTCATTATGTATTGTTACCGTATCATTGCCATTTATTACTACATTAACACCAGCTTTTATCATACAAGTACAACCAGTGATGCTACCTAATCCACCACCTGTTGAAGTATGGTCAGAATTAAAAACCAAATCTTGATTAATTGTAGGAGTTCCATTTGACCAGCCGCTACTGTTATATGTATTTGTAACAAGGTTGTTAACAACCACATTTGCAGAAACTGGCGAAATACAACTTCCGGCATATTCAACCGTAAATGTATAATTTCCGGGAGCAAGATTAGCAACTTGAAAAGATGTACCAGAATTTGAGTAAGTTGTTGACGCAGTACCTGACTGTCTGATTAACCATGTAACTAAAGCTGGCAAACCATTTAAAGTTGTACTACCCGAAGATGTAACACATGTAGGTTCTGTAACAGCCCCCGGTATTGGAGCAGGAGGTTTTGGCACAATAGTAAGTTGTATCGGATGGTTTACGGAACAATTGGCATTTAGAATAGTCATTGTACCGGAATAAGTATTTGGCTGTATATTTCCCGGTATGACAATAGTATTTAAATTTCCCACTCCCGATAAAAATGAAAAACCTGTAGTTCCCTGATTTACTAATCCAGCCGTAATTGCAAGCGGGTTCCATACGATACTATAATTTATTGGTGTATTTGTTGTCGCTAAATAAGACAAAACAGCCATTTGTGAACTTTCATTGAAACAAACATTGTCGAGTATTCCGCTTGTTATGATAGTAGGTACCGGATTTACAGTAACCATTGTAGCTGCAGAGGATATCTCACTACAAGTACCATTTTTAACAACTGCTCTAAACTGCGTAGTTTCTGTTAATGCTCCAGATGTATACGTATTAGTCGTAGCACTTAATATATCTGTCCATGTAGAAAAAGGATTTACAGCATATTGCCATTTCACTACCAATCCTGTATGACCTGATAATGTCAATAGACCACTTGTACCTCCGCTACAAATTGCGGCAGGAGTATTAATTGACCCTCCGACACTTGCAGAAAATACATTAATAGTTACAGTATTAAATGTACTTATTGTATTCGCGCAAGATTCAGAGGTAAGATTGGTTACTGTTATAATACTAGAACCAACTGTATTTAATCCTACTGCTGTAAAAGTTCCGGTACCCGTTCCTCCTGTAACTGACATTGCAGCAGTTAATCCAGTTCCGCCTGAACTGGGATTACTGCGATTATATGTCACCACATAATCTCCATTAGGCAAAGTTGCGCCACCTGTTAGTCTTACTAATGAAGTTGATCCTATTGTTGTACAAACATCGTCTGCAGTAGTTGCTGAGGTAAGTGCATAAGTTGGACAGGTATAAATAACATTAATTTTTCCAGTTCCTCCAGTTCCTCCTTTTCTTCCTGCACCAACCGATAATAAAGCTGCTGCACCACTACCTCCGCCACCCGGTGCTGTACCATTTAATCCGTCACTAAGCAATGATACTCCATTTGCACCTACTCCCCCACCAGCGTTTCCAGCCGTCCCAGCAGTTCCATTGTTAGCATTCCCACCATTATCTGTTGTACCAGCTCCACCGCCTCCACCTCCAGAATTTATTGTTACAATGTTCAATAATGCAGCAGTTGCCCCGTTTCCTCCTGAAAATTTTATACCAGCTCCTGAAGCTGCGCCTCCAGCTCCACCAGCGCCTAGAACAGGATTTCCAAATTTACCGCCAGCTCCACCAAATGCAATCACAGTCGAAAAAAAAGTTTGCTCTCCATTGGTTCCATCTAAACTATTAGCACCAGTTCCTCCAGCTCCAACTTTATAATTTAGAACTGTAGCAGGAATTACAGATAGTGTTGAAACTTTACTATAAGCTCCTCCTCCTCCTCCTCCTCCTGCCCACAAAGAAGCCAGCGTCGAAGTAACACCCCCTCCTGCACCTCCTGCACCCCAACATTCTACACTTAACGAAGTAACTCCTGCAGGAACTTTAAAAGTTCCGGCAACTGTTGTTGCAGGAGTAAAAGTGGTTTGAGACCACGTAACAGAAAAAACAAAAAATAACAGAAAAAGTAATTTTAGTCTCATAATAGGAAAGTTTAAAGATTAAAAAATCAATTAATTCTTCGTAATATTTATGAGTGGTATTGAAAAAACGAACGCACAGAATATTGAGATTTGTCTGAAGTAACATTTTTTCTCAAAAATTTATGTTATACTAAACAACTGAAGTTGAAGGCGTTTAAAAATAGTATTACAAATATAATAAAATAAAACAATAATTATATTAATTTTGTAAATTTTTAACTGGTTTTTTGCGCATTTCATAATTGTAATCCTTTTTTAAAATTTTACTTTTGTCCTAATTCTATCATTTTATCTTAACTAATGTAATTATGACCATCAAAGAAGCGCTACAAAAGCTTGAACATTTTTGTGCTTATCAGGACCGTTGTCATGATGAAGTAGTAACAAAATTATATTCTTTAAAAATGTCTCCGGATGAAATAGACATTATTATTGTCAGACTCATTGAAGATAATTTTTTAAACGAAACCCGTTTTGCCTGTAGCTTTGCCCGGGGCAAACACCGTATTAAACACTGGGGGAAAATTAGAATTGTAAATGAACTTAAAATCAGACATATTTCAGCAACCAATATTAACCTTGCCTTAAAAGAGATCGCATCTGATGAATATGAAACAACATTTGACCAGCTTTCTCAAAGATGCTGGAGTAATCTAATAGAAACTAACTCTTTAAAAAAAAGAAAGAAATTCTGTGATTATATGCTGAGAAGAGGCTATGAAAGCAATTTAGTTTATGATAAGGTAAAAGAACTTGAACTCTTGTAGAAACGGAGTTAATTGTTGCTGATTAAGGGTCGTTTGTTTCTAAATCATATCACACAAAAAAATCCGATAACTTTCGCTATCGGATTTTTGATTCATTGTTCTTTATTT
>NZ_CAMLDD010000040.1 GCF_946478785.1 uncultured Flavobacterium sp. | reverse complement strand
GTTTGTCTGAGAACCAGTTGCGGTGCTGATGGCAGTTGGCTGTGTAATAGTATAACTGCGAGTAGCCGTACAACCGTTGGCATCTGTTACTGTTACAGCATAATTTCCTGCAGCAAGTCCGGTTGCTGTTGCCGCTGTTCCACCCGAAGGAGACCATGAATAAGTATAACCTGGAGTTCCGCCTGAAGGAGAAACTGATGCGCTACCCGTGGTTCCACCGTTACAAGCTACGTTTGTCTGAGAACCAGTTGCGGTGCTGATGGCAGTTGGCTGTGTAATAGTATAATTGCGAGTAGCTGTACAACCGTTGGCATCTGTTACTGTTACAGTATAATTTCCTGCAGCAAGTCCGGTTGCTGTTGCCGCTGTTCCACCCGAAGGAGACCATGAATAAGTATAACCTGGAGTTCCGCCTGAAGGAGAAACTGATGCGCTACCCGTGGTTCCACCGTTACAAGCCACGTTTGTCTGAGAACCAATTGCAGTGCTAATTGCTGTTGGAGCCGTTAGAGTAATTCCTGAAACCGTACCCGTACAGCCATTAACATCGGTAATGATTACTGAATATGTACCTGCCGCTAATCCTGTACGGTCTTCGGTAGTAATACCGCCGCCCCAGCTAAAAGTGTAAGGACCAGTTCCTCCTGTTGGAGTCAAATTTATTGCTCCATTTGTACCGCTGTTGCAGGCAACATTTGTAACCACTGTAGTTCCAGACACAGCTGCTGCAGGCTGAGTTAGAGTAATTCCAGAAACCGTACCCGTACATCCGTTGATATCGGTGATGGTAACTGAATATGTACCTGCCGCTAATCCTGTACGGTCTTCGGTAGTAATACCGCCACCCCAGCTAAAAGTGTAAGGACCAGTTCCTCCTGTTGGAGTCAGATTGATTGCTCCGTTTGTACCGCTATTGCAGGAAATATTAGTCACTACTGTAGTTCCAGATACTGCTGCTGCAGGCTGATTTACTGCAATTCCTGAAACCGTACCCGTACATCCGTTAACATCGGTAATGATTACTGAATATGTTCCCGCTGCTAATCCCGTGCGGTCTTCGGTAGTGATGCCTCCGCCCCAGTTAAAAGTGTAAGGGCCTGTTCCGCCAGTTGGAGTCAGATTGATTGCTCCGTTTGTGCCGGCGTTGCAGGCAACATTGGTAACCACCGTAGTTCCAGATACAGCTGCTGCAGGCTGAGTTACAGTAATTCCTGAAACCGTACCCGTACAGCCATTAACATCGGTAATGATTACTGAATATGTTCCCGCTGCTAATCCTGTACGGTCTTCGGTAGTGATGCCTCCGCCCCAGTTAAAAGTGTAAGGGCCTGTTCCTCCGGTTGGTGTCAGATTGATTGCTCCGTTAGTTCCACCAAAACAAGACACATTTGTTACAACGGTTGTGCCACTTACTACGGCTGCCGGTTGAGTGATTGTATAAACTCTGGTTGCTGTACATAAAATATTATCTGTTACTGTTACAGTATATGTTCCTGCGGCTAAACCAGAAGCAGTTGCTCCTGTTCCGCCAGAAGGTGACCAAGAGTAGCTATATGGAGCAATTCCTCCAGAAGGAGTTACCGACGCCGAACCATTAGTGCCGCCAAAACAAGATACGCTTGTTTGTGAACCGGTTGCTGTACTGATAGAAGATACAGTCAAGGTTGCAGAATTTGAGTTAGTAAAACAAGAAATCGTTGGATTATAAGCAATGCATCTGTATAAGTAGCCATTCATTGCAACTGTTGCACCTGTAACTGTCAGTGTATTGGTTGTAACATTTGAATAAGGAGCAACATTTGTTAAATCTGTAAATCCACTACCCGTATCTACCTGCCACTGATAACCTGTTGCACCAGTTGCAGAACTTGGGAAAGTTGTGTTACTGCCTGCACAGATAGTTCTGTTTGGTGGGTTGCCGGTAATTACAGGCGGAACACAAGATGGCACTTCAAGTAATCTCAAGTTGTCTATTGCTACTTCTTCAGCTGAACCAGTCATTGACATATTCATATATAGCGTCAAAGTAGTTCCGGTTCCGCTAATATTTCCTATAAATTCTGTTAGAGTATTGGTTAGGGCTGTTGAAGCAGGATCTCCGTTTCCATCAAAATCTGTGTCAGGATATAAATTGCTTGCTGCATTGGCTAAAGGATAAAAACTTAATAAATTTTGAATTGATCCTCCGTCGATGCTATATTGGATAGACATATAGTCATTAACTCCAGTAGAAGATGCTGTTCCATTTTCATAGCCGTTACCAACAGTATTACCAGCAGCGAAAAGACCTTTCAATTTAATATTGGATTTTCCTGAAATATTAATACTCCAGGTTACCGTTTTCAAAACATTAGCCGTTGTAACTGCACTTCCGTTATCAGTATCTTCTCCAGCCCAAAACTTAGTCCCGTCAATCCCTGAATAAGAATATGTAGCACCTAAAACGGCTGCTCCTACGATGTCAACTCCTGCTGTATTGGTGCGGTTGAAAATTCGATTAACATTTGTTGAAAATGAAGAAGAGGTATTTCTGACTCCACTGGAAGGAGAGCCTGTATCCTCAAAGCTATCACTCCAGAAAGGCGATTGCGCGTACCCATTCAAATAAAAAAGGCATGCCATTATTAGTAAAGTAATTTTTTTCATGTGTACTAATTTTAAGGGTTATTATTTTCAAGTTTTCTCTTTATTGATTATAAGTTTCAATTGAAACAGGTTCCTATTGAATATCGTTGTAGGTTTAAGTGTTTTGGGGTAATTATTCCTTCATCAGTACTCATTATTTCTATTGCAATTTGTTTGTCATCCGAACAAGCAACATTTATACTGTTGTCTTTGTCTATAGAAATAATCATTCCCGGTGTTTTGGTGTTATGAGGTTTGTCAACTATTGAAGCAGCTATGATTTTTACTTGTTCTCCTTGAAAAGTTGCGTCAGCTCCTATGTTCCAAGGATTGCACGCATTAATTAGGGATGTTATTTCTTCTGCACCCATCCTTCTCCAATTGATATAAGTATCAGTAAAATCGGGTTTCTCAAAATAATAAGCTTCAGATTCTTCTTGTGGCTGATTAGGTATTTTACTTGCAAACTGTACCATATTAGCCATATTTAGAACCACATGAGCCATGCGATCACTTAATTTTACAGTGAGTTTCCCGTAATTTTCTTTATTTTCGATTTGAACAATATCATTAAATATAATATTACCCTGATCAAAAGTACTGCTCATTAAATGCGCACAAATTGCGGTTTGGGTTTCCTGATTTTTAAGTACTTCGAAAATAGGCATGGGCCCTCTATATTGAGGTAATGGCCCAGGATGGAAATTGATGAATTTGTCATGTCCATAAGACAAAACATCTTCAGGAATTAAGAAAGGAAAGGATATGGAAAAAATATAATCCGGCTGTATTTCATCTAACCAATCCCTCATTTCTTTTACGCTTTTCTTATTTGGAAAAGATTTAAAAGCCATCCCATTATCTTCTGATTCTCTTTCAATGGCGTCTATTATTAGATCACTTCCTCTGCCAATACCCACACCGCATAGAAATTTTTCATAGGCAAGTACCTGCAATGATTGGAATGCAAATTTACCACCACATAATACGAGTATTTTTTTTTGCTTTTCCATTTTATATACATGTATAACTATTGTACCAGGCTGATGAGATATTGTCCAATTCAAGTTGAGTCATTATCTCAAATTCTTTAGCTGTATCGGATATCGCTTCACCTAATTTGACTTGGCATTTCCCATTATTAGTAGCTGTGATTTCTGCATTATATAATGGAGCTATTGAAGTATTAGTTTTGGCATGAAATTTAATTTTTCCTCTAGGACTGTCAAACTCATAAGAATGAAGTTGCTGTGATGTTAATAAGATATTGTTATTATTATCAGTTAAAAGATCTAATACTTTTAAAGCGATTTGAGTACTTTCCCAGCTTAACAGTGAAAATAGATTTGGTATTCTGCCAATAGATTCAATAGTTTCGATAAATAATGTATTTTCATCGTTTTCAATTGATTTTGACCATGCAGCAACTCCTTTGGTTTTGGTGTTGGGATGTATTGCTTGTTCCAACATGGTTTCTTCAAAGCCAAAAGGAGACAAATAAATGGGTGTGTTTTTATTTATTGTCTCTTTTAGTTGTTCAAAATTCCATTGTACGAAATCACCACTAAATAATGTCAATAGCGCTGCATTATCAAATTCTTTTAAAAAGCTTTTAAGCGGGGTCATTGTAAATTCTTCTTTTCTATGACCGGTGGCATGGTTGAAGCAAATTTTGCCACCAGCATTTTCAAATCCTTTTGAAATACCGTAGGTTTGTAAATAACCGCCATCGTAATAACCTGTAACCATTCCTGCATTTTTATATCCGTGTTCTGCAGCTTGCTTTCCAGTAAGCCAGGCACCTAGGGAATTGTGAAGTGAATGATAAAAAATATTGGGGCAGGCAGACCATTCCTGTGGGAGATTTGCGCCGGCATCCAAGACAATCAGCATTTTATTAGCTGCCAGAAAAAGGGGACGCAATAATTGGGCTGTACGATGTCCTATGTAAGCAATTACTACTGAAACATTTTCTTCTAATAAAAGTTTTTCAGCACTTCGGTAACATTGCTGTTTATCAGCACCAAACCCAATGTTTTCTGTAACTATTTTAATGTCACTTCTGTTTAATTGTTTCAGTCTGGATCGCAGTCCCTCGTAAAGGTCAAAGCCTATCGTGTGGTAGTAGGTTGAACGGACTAATAAAATTCCTATTGTCTGCATACATTTTATATGAATAAAAAAAGGAAATTTTCATTGCGAAAATTTCCTTTTACATTTTTTAATTTCTGCTAGGGAATATACCTTCCAATGCAATTGAGTAGTTGATTGTAAGATAAGGGTTTGTAATATTAATTGGTAACCCTGCACCGGTAATATCTGTTGTTCCGGAAATAGCTGCCGGAGCAAGAAATTTTCCTGATTCTGGTCCCTCAGAATATAAAGCTGTAGTATTATT
Source organism: uncultured Flavobacterium sp. (assembly GCF_946478785.1). Next base: position 11,683 of record NZ_CAMLDD010000040.1, on the reverse strand, counting down.
TGCAGCTAAATAAGCACTTTCGGGAGTGTTAGAATCTGCAACCGCAGTGTTTACAGCAATATTTGCCTTAACTGTATTTAATGTATGAACATGTGCCGGCATATTCGAAGTAAGTATTGTAACACTGTTTGTTCCGGCTACCTGGCCCATTTGGTAAGGAGGAAGACCTGGTCCCTGTCCTTGTCCTATAGGCATACGTCCTTGTAAATCTGGTAGCGCAAACGTAGTTTGTCCATTTCCTCCATAGGTAGTTCCTAATAAGGAAAAAAGAGCTGTGTTTTGAGCAATTGATAAAATTTGGCCCTGACAGGTTGCATAGCCTCTAGGAGCAAAGTAAAAACCGAAAATTTTAATTTCTCCAATAAATGGTTCTGTTGACATAGTTTTAGTTATATAGTTAAAAAATAAATTATATGTGCTTTTGCCTTTTTATCTTTTCCTTGTTTGTTATTATCATTCGATCAGATAAATATTTAATTAATAGGATTAATTTCTTCAACTATCAAAAATATGTTTAAAGAGATTTCTCTAATAATAAAATGACATAGAAAGCCTTTTTTATGCTATGAGAGGGAAATTTCAGAATTACAAGTTTTACTCCTTTCATTGATTAAATCAAATTTGAAACGGAAATCTCTGTATGATGGTTTTGGTAACATAATTTTTTGGTTAATAGTTAGGTAAACAAAATTAAACCATAATAAAAATTTGTATATGCGTATTTATACGTGTTTTTTATATATTATTGATCTAAATATCTATAAATCAGTTCTTTTAAACTAAAAGTGTTTAGATTAGCATTTTTACTTTAAAATGTTAATTTTTTAAAATAATTCATTAGTTTAGCTAAATAATAACTAAAACAAAATCTAATATGGCAGAAGAAAAATTCCCTGGATCTATCCAAATCCCATTAGCAGTCGCGAAGGAATGGCAAAAAAGACACGATGAAGATACTACTGTTGAAGATAGTAAAAGCAAAGTAAAGTCTTATTTAATACCAAGAGAAAGTTTAGAACTTGTATTGAAGCTTAATACTGATGCAGTTCGCGCCTATGTTGGTATTAATGATCAAAATGAAAAAACATTGTTTTTTGTAGGAGCGAATCTTGACAATGAAACGGGAAAACATATTGACGTTTGCGGTTCATCTGCAAAACAAGATGGAGAAAAGACTGATGAAGAGGTTGTTTATGATGGCACACGTCCTAGCCCACCTTATTGATTTAAAATAAATATTTTATAAGTGGATGATTTATTAATATATTCAGGTTATTTGGTATTACTAATTAACCTAATTTTATTTTTATATAGCTTTTTCCGAGAGGTAAAAGCTAATGTTTTTTTAATATCATATTTAGTTTTTTTGGTAATAATACAATCTCTTATTGAATGTTTATATCATCTTCATGTAGGTAATTTGTTACTAATAAATATTTTTTTTATTGGACAAATGATTTTATTAGGGCTGTTTTATGAGTCCATTTTTAAGATAAAAAAGCAAAGAATGTTTGCGAAATCTAGTCTCGCCGCTGCTCTATTGATCTTGATTATTCAGCTTTTAATTGATTCTGATCAATTTTTTAAATTTAATTTATTAGAAATCACTATTACTTCTTTAGTGATTATGATTTTAGCTTTAATACATTTTTATAATATGCTTGTTAGTTACAAAGAGTACTATTATTTTACTATTGGTTTGATTTGTTATTTATTAAGCAGTACTGTCATATACTTGGTTGGTAATCTTACATTAGGTTTAAGCAATGATTTTAAATATCTTAGCTGGACATTTAATGCATTTTTAGTTCTTCTGTATTATCTTTTTATTTTATACGAATGGAAGATAAGTTTCTCGAAAAGAATTGAAGAGAAAAAATAAATTTCTTTGTTATCATTACTATCCATAATATTGATAATAAAAAATGATCAGTTTAGATAGAAGGAGATTAAAAACAAAATGCTGTTTTCTGATTAGGAATACAATTAATTGAATTTTTATATAGCAAGAATCTCTATAAGGATGTAAGTCTTTATAGAGATTTTTTTGTTGCAATTATTTTGATGATATATGTGTAAATATGATATCTTTGGTTTTGCTATTTATTCAGTAGTAAAAGAAATACCACAAAAATTTATATGAATGCAAGTTCAATCCCGGAAAAAGAATTAGTCGCGATTATTTTATATATTTCGCTTTTTTTTATAATTGTATCTGTTGCTTTAATTCTTTTTTTCTATTTTTCCAGAAAAAAAATTATTCAAAAAGAATTAGAAAAAAAAGATTTAATTCTTGCTCATCAAAAAGAACAATTATGTGCTATTCTCATTACGCAGGAAGAGGAGCGCAAGCGAATAGCTCAGGATTTGCACGATGATATTAGCTCAAAGCTAAATGTAGTTTCATTAAATAGTTACTTGCTTACTTCAGCAAACTTAACAGAAAAAGAAACAAAAGAAATTACGGGCAATATTATCAATATAACTGCAAAAGCATTAGATAATTCAAGAAAAATTGCTCATAATTTATTGCCTCCTGTTTTTGATAAATTTGGACTTCATGCTGGTGTAGAAGAATTATGTGAAGAATTTGAAAGTTGCAAATCTGTTAAAGTTTCTTATCAAAATAAAATTGATTTTAATGAAAACGAAAAAGACAAGCATTTACATGTTTTTAGAATTTTGCAAGAGTTGATGAATAACTCCTTGCGTCATGGAAAGGCATCAGAACTTTCAATAATTTTTGATAAGGTTAACGGGACTAATGGCTGTTTTTATAAGGATAATGGAGTAGGTTTTGATTCTGAAAATTTTCAAAATCAGAAAGGACTCGGAATGAAAAACATTGATAGCAGAATATCTTTTTTAAATGGAAATATCAATATAAAGTCTGATATCAATAAAGGTGTTGAAGTTTTTTTTACATTTTAACTAAATCATTGATTTAGTTAATTAAAAACATTATAAATACTGTTGTTTTGATTATTTGTGATATAATTTTGTAATTTCGAATTTATAAAAGATTCAAATCCAAAGAAAATGAACGATCTTGCTATCAAAATAGTTTTAGTTGATGATGAAGTCTTATTTCGTAAAGGAATTTCTTTTTTGATTCAAAGAGAAAAAAATATTGAAGTCCTTTTTGAAGCATCAAATGGTGAGGAACTTATTTCAAGTTTAAATAATAACGAAACTAAGCCGGATATTATTATTATGGATTTGAAAATGCCTGTTTTAAATGGTGTTGAGGCAACTAAAGTTATTCGGAAATTTTTTCCTGAAATTAAAATTATTGCCTTAACCAGTTATGACACAAAGTCATTCGTAATAAATATGATTCAGGTAGGTGCAGTTGCTTATTTAGTAAAAAATACTACTCCAAAGGATTTAATCAATACAATTAATGAAGTCGCAAAGAAAGGTTTTTTTTATAATGAAACTATATTAAAAACAATACAAGACACTATTTTACCTTCCAAAAACTCAAAAATCAATTTAGAATCAGGTTTTCTTTCACCACGCGAAATTGAAATACTTCAACTGATTTGTAACCAGAAAACAACTGCTGAAATTGCCGAGGAACTTTTTCTGAGTCCCCGAACAGTAGAAGGACACAGAAATAATTTATTACTTAAAACCGAATCAAGAAATATTGCCGGATTAGTAGTGTATGCTATTCAAAATGAAATTGCAGTTTTAACTCTGTAATTTTAACTGGTCAGGAATTGGATAGAAAGTACATAATATGAAATAATGGCAATTGCTAATATACAAAGTGCTATTTTTTGTAATAGATTTAATTGTTTCGATTCTTTATTAGTTTCATTAACTTTCATTTTTTTTTGAAATTTATTTTTAGTTTGTCAAATTTAACCAGAATATCTCTTTCTTTTGTAGGTATTTATACCTGTTTTAAAAAGGTGCTTTTAATAGATAAATGATTTATTACAATCATAAAATCAGTCTTTTCACCATGGTTTTTTAATGCTTCCTTTATACCTTTACAGTAAATAGTTAATCAAATGAAACAAAGTTTATATATAGTATTGTTTTTAATGTCATTATCCGCCAAGGCTTCGTTTATACTTCTTCCTATGGATGAGACTACACAGCAAAATCATCTTAAAGCTTATGGAATTACCTATTGGTGTCTGAGTAAAGATTATAAAGCTAGTTGGCTTTTAAATTATCGAGGGGGTTCATTTTTATTGCCTGATGCCGATGAAATTCGTAAGGAATGTAAAATTCGTGGAGTGAGTTTTGAAATTTTTTCAGATAGCGAAGCAAATTCAATTTTAGATGAAATCTCCAGTCCATCACAAAATATGGAATCTGTTGTTCTTGAAAAAGCACCTAAAATTGCAGTGTATACACCAAAAGGAAAACAGCCTTGGGATGATGCTGTAACACTGGTGTTAACATATGCTGAAATACCTTTTACACCAATTTATGATGAAGAAGTTTTAAGCGATCAGTTATTACTTTATGATTGGCTGCATCTCCATCATGAGGATTTTACCGGACAATATGGTAAATTTTATGCTGCTTATAAAAACACACCCTGGTACATTGAACAAAAAAAGGAGGCTGAAACTTTAGCAGCGAAATTGGGGTATGCTAAAGTGTCTCAGGAAAAAGGAGCCGTAGCAAAAAAAATCAGGGACTTTGTTATTGGCGGTGGATTTATGTTTGCTATGTGCTCTGCAACGGATAGTTTTGATATTGCTTTGTCAGCTGACGGAGTTGATATATGTGAAACCATGTTTGATGGCGATCCAAGCGAATCGAATTATCAATCAAAACTAAATTATGGAAGTTCATTTGCGTTTAAGGGCTTTTCACTCGAAAGAAGGCCTGAACAATATGAATTCTCAGATATTGACATGACTTTAAAACGAAGAATTCCTCCCGATAAAGATTATTTTTCATTAATGGAGTTTTCAGCAAAATGGGATCCAATACCAAGTATGTTGTGTCAAAATCATACCCAATTGGTAAAAGGTTTTATGGGACAAACCACCTCTTTTGATGCAACTTTAATTAAATCGAATATATTAATAATGGGAACTTGCGAATTAAATGGAGAAGCACGTTATATACATGGCGAAAAAGGAAAAGGAATGTTTACCTTTTTTGGAGGGCATGATCCAGAGGATTTTCAACATCAGGTAGGTGATCCGCCAACAGTTTTGGATTTGCATCCTAACTCTCCGGGCTATCGATTGATTCTAAACAATGTTTTGTTTCCGGCCGCTAAAAAGAAAAAATTAAAAACGTAATTATAAACAACAAGCCCTCTAATTTAGAGGGCTTGTTGTTTTAAAACTCCATGTGTAATAAATTTATACAGCCCTCAATCCTGTCGTAATAGCAAACCTATTCCATGAATTGATAGTAATAATGGCAAGGATAATTTCAGCGAGATACTTTTCATCAAACAAGTTGGCTGCATTTTGATAAACTTCTTCAGATACATGTTTGCTGATCAAAGTTACTTCTTCGGTTAAAGCCAAAATTGCTTTTTCTTCTTCAGTGTATATATCAGCTTCACGCCAGGCGCTTATAAGATAAATACGCTGCTCAGTTTCTCCATATTTTCTCGCATCTGCAGTGTGCATATTGATACAGAAAGCACAACCATTTATTTGAGAAGCACGAATTTTAATAAGTTCTTTATGTGTATGAGTCAATGTGGTTCTAGAAATATAACCTTCTAAATTCATAAGGGCCTGATAAGCTTCAGGAGCAACTGTTGGGATAACGATTCTTGGTTTCATTTTACTTGTTTTTAAAGTTGAAACAAAGGTCAGTCAATCTTACTTTATAAATCTTGAACTACTTCAAGAAATAAACTTATACCTTTCCAGCTCTTATTTTACTCATAAATTCTGCAGAGAAATCAAGATAGGAGGCAAGCATGTATTGAGGAACACGCTGAACGAATTCTGGATTCTGACTACTAAAATAGTGATATCTTTCCTCAGCCGACATCGTGAATAAAAATTTGATACGCATTTGTGCGGCGCCAAAAGTTTTTTGGGAAACAATTCTAAAATAACGCTCTAATTTTGGAATTTTAATTAATAAAGATTCAAGAACAGGCTTTTGTATTGCAATCACATCACAATTCTCAATAGCCTGAATATAAAAGTTTGAAGGTACCTCATTATGATAACTTAAGTAATCAGTTATCCACCAGTTCTCAATAGCAAATTGAAGCGTTTGTTCTGTTCCTTTCGAATTAATTATATATTGCCTGAAACAACCTTTGGTCACAAAATACATCGTGTTACAAATTTGGCCTTCTTGTAATACGTTCTCCTTTTTTTTTATTTTGGCAATGTCTAAACTGGATTCTAAAATATTGATATCTTTTTGTTCTAGGTTAACGAATTTCTGGATATGGGCAAAAAGAGCTGAGTGCATTTTATTCAAATATTAAGGGTCTATAAATGTATTTACTAAAATTGATTGTTAAATATCGAAAGTGAATAGTTCATTATCTAATTATAGAAATTCATTTCAAAAGAACTATTTATTTTTATTCCGCTCGCAACAGCTGCGTTCCAGTTCGCATTTTCGATATAATTACGTAATTGAGTTATGATATCATTTTCAAACTTTTGATTTTCTATATTAAGAAATTTTATATCTATCACAATATTTGTAACGCTATTGTCTCTCTTTATTATAAATTTCGTTTTTGCGAAAAAATCTCTTTTATTTTTACTCTTCACGAATCCATTAGAAAACTTAAAGTTCGATATAAAATCTTTTAAAATTTCATTTTTTTGATTAAGAAATTCATTTGCTTTTGGATAGATTAAGCAATAGTCATCAACTTCGTCTGGATATTCAAATTCATCATTTATTCTACTCATTACATATAGACTATCTGCTGTTTTTTCTATATTTTTTGTAAAGTTTGCTCCGTATTTTATATTCAGTAGTTCATTTGATGCTTTATAATAACAATTAGTTTTTATTTGATAGCTGTCATTGTTTGTTTTTATCCAATATGAATCATCATCTGTCTCTGGTGACGTTAAAAATTGTATTCCTTTTTTCTTGAGCAATTCGGTTAAAAACGGAAAAGACCTATTATAATCTTTGTCAATATATCCATTAGGCATAATGTTATAATAGACTTCTTTTGATTTAAAATCTTTTTTTGCTCTGTCAATTTCAGAAATGCAGTTATTGTCTCGTTTATCAACCATACCAATTATTGCATTGACAGGTTTTTTGTCAATCTTATTTTGTTGTGCTACGATTGTTAAATTATAGAATATAAACAAAAAGGGAATAATTTTCATAGTACAAATTTATATTTTCTATAGTTATGTAGAATTAAAAACAGCTATAAAAGCAAAAACCATCCGCGTTAACGAATGGTTTTTTCTATGATAAGTAAGTAATATAAATTGAGTTTATAAAACGTTTATTTTACTTTATTAAGTATTGCTTTGAAAGCTTCAGGGTGGTTCATAGCTAAATCTGCAAGAACTTTACGGTTTAATTCGATTCCGTTAGCTTTAACTTTACCCATGAATTGAGAATAAGACATTCCTTCCAATCTGGCTCCAGCGTTGATACGTTGAATCCATAATGCACGGAAATTTCTTTTGTTTTGTTTTCTATCGCGGTAAGCGTAGCACATTGCTTTCTCTACTGCATTCTTAGCAACTGTCCAAACGTTTTTACGTCTGCCAAAGAAACCTTTGGCTTGCTTCATTATTTTTTTTCTTCTTGCTCTTTTAGCAACTGAATTTACCGATCTTGGCATAATTTTAATGTGTTTTTGTAGCAGGCGTCCTGAATTGAATCAAAGGAACTTAAAAGCCATACTCCAAGGTTATATAAATAATTTTTTAACCTAAAGAAAATCTTTATTGTATGTTGTATGTTGTAATTTGTATTCTGTATTTATTGTCTATGACATTTTACATTATACATTTTACAGTTTACAATTCTTAGATAATTCTTAATTGTTGTTTAATGCTTTTCATATCTGTAGAGTGAACTAGCGCTGAGTGTGTCAAAGCTAATTTACGTTTTTTAGATTTTTTAGTCAGGATGTGACTTTTAAAAGCATGCTTTCTTTTAATCTTTCCAGAACCAGTAACTTTGAAACGTTTCTTGGCGCTAGATTTTGTTTTCATTTTAGGCATTTTTCCTAGTGTTTTAATTTATTCTTACTTACTTATATCTTGGTCAGAAAGTTTAAAGTCAAAGTTGAAAGTCAGTTTATGACTTTCAACTTTAAGACTTGCGACTTTAAGACTTATTTCTTTTTCTTCGGAGCAATGAACATAATCATTCTCTTTCCTTCCAAAACTGGCATAGCTTCCACTTTACCATGTTCTTCTAAATCTGTAGCCAAACGTAGTAATAAAATCTGTCCCTGATCTTTATAGATGATTGAACGTCCTTTAAAGAATACAAATGCTTTTAATTTAGCGCCTTCTTTCAGGAACTTTTCAGCATTCTTTCTTTTAAATTCGTAATCATGCTCGTCTGTCTGAGGTCCGAAACGAATTTCTTTTACTACAACTTGCGTAGATTTAGCTTTCAAAACCTTGTCACGTTTCTTTTGTTCGTAAACAAATTTCTTGTAATCCATGATTTTACAAACCGGCGGCTCAGCGTTTGGCGAGATTTCAACCAAATCCAATTCGAATTGATCTGCTAAACGTAAAGCTTCAGCAAGCTTAAATACACCTGGTTCGATGTTCTCGCCTACTAATCTTACTTCCTGTACACCACGAATATTATTGTTTATTCTGTGTGCATCCTTTTTTTCTACTCGAGGTTGATAACCTCTGTTGCTTCTTATTGCTATGACTTTATAATTTAAGTTAAACTGTAAAAACTTTTAATGTCTTTTTTATTTCTTCGTTAACAATTCTGACAAATTCTTCTATTGTAACTGTAATATTCCCCTTTCCTTCCTGACCATGACGACGAATAGAAATTGTTCCGTTTTTCTCTTCCTCCTCACCAACAATCAGCATAAATGGTATTTTTTGCATTTCTGCATCTCTAATTTTCTTACCAATTGTCTCGCTTCTGTTGTCAATTAGGGCGCGAATTTCGTGATTTTCTAGCAAATCTAAAACTTTTTTAGCATAAATTTCGTATTTCTCGCTCAAAGACAAGATTATAGCCTGCTCAGGTATTAGCCAAAGTGGGAAATTTCCTGCTGTGTGTTCTAGTAAAATTGCAATAAATCGTTCCATCGATCCAAAAGGAGCTCTATGAATCATGACAGGGCGATGTAATTCATTATCAGCCCCTTTGTATGTTAGTTCAAAACGCTCAGGCAAGTTGTAATCAACCTGAATTGTGCCTAATTGCCATTGTCTTCCTAAGGCATCTTTAACCATAAAATCAAGTTTCGGACCGTAAAAAGCAGCCTCGCCATATTCTACCACGGTATTCAATCCTTTGTCAGCTGCAGCATTGATAATTGCATTTTCTGCTTTCTCCCAATTTTCATCTGATCCAATATATTTTTCCCTGTTTTCCTGATCTCTTAACGAAATCTGAGCTGTAAAGTTTTCAAAACCTAAAGAACCAAATACATAAAGTACAAGATCAATTACTTTTTTGAACTCTTCATCTAATTGCTCCGGAGTACAGAAAATATGCGCATCATCCTGAGTAAATCCTCTAACACGAGTTAAACCGTGCAATTCACCAGACTGCTCATATCTGTAAACAGTACCAAATTCAGCATAACGCTTAGGTAAATCTTTGTACGACCAAGGTCTTACATTATAGATTTCACAGTGATGAGGGCAGTTCATAGGTTTCAATAAAAACTCCTCGCCTTCAGCAGGAGTATTTATAGGTTGAAAACTATCAGCACCATATTTAGCATAATGACCAGAAGTTACATAAAGTTCTTTCTGACCAATATGCGGAGTAACCACTTGTTCGTAACCTGCTTTCTTTTGAGCTTTCTTTAAAAATTGCTCCAGACGATCTCTAAGCGCTGCCCCTTTCGGTAACCACAAAGGTAATCCTTGACCCACTTTCTGAGAGAAAGCAAACAATTCAAGCTCTTTACCTAATTTACGGTGATCACGACGTTTTGCTTCTTCAAGAAGTAAAAGATATTCAGTCAGATCTTTTTGTTTAGGAAAAGAAGTTCCGTAAACACGAGTCAGCTGTTTGTTCTTTTCATCACCTCTCCAGTAAGCACCGGCAACACTCATGATTTTGAATGCTTTTATAATTCCGGTATTCGGAATATGTCCACCACGACATAAATCGGTAAAAGTGGCATGATCACAAAAAGTAATAGTGCCGTCTTCAAGATTCGAAATCAGTTCAGTCTTGTAAACGTTGTCTTTATACATCTCTAGCGCTTCAGCTTTAGAAACAGGGCGCATTTTAAATTCATGTTTTTCTCTTGAAATCTCTAAAACGCGATCTTCAATCTTCTTAAAGTCGGCATCAGTGATTTTTTCTCCTTCAAAATCTACGTCATAATAAAATCCATTTGCAATTGCAGGTCCCAATGTTAACTTGGCTCCGGGATAAAACTCCTCTAGAGCCTGAGCCATCACGTGCGAAGTCGAATGCCAGAAAGCTTTCTTTCCCGCATCATCATTCCAGGTATATAAAACAAGACTACCGTCGGTCGTCAATGGAGTTTCGGTTTCTATTGTTGTACCATTAAAGGCTGCAGAAATCACGTTTCTTGCAAATCCTTCACTAATGCTTTTAGCAACCTCCATCGGAGTTACGCCAGAAGCGAACTCTCTAATCGACCCATCGGGTAAAGTAATCTTAATCATTGTTTATAATTTTGTGAATGCAAATATAGCGCATTACTAAAATACATACAATATATAATGTGCAAGTTTCTACTATAATATATAAGAGTAGTTTTAGAATGTGTTTGTAAGTAGTGGTACATTATATATGATTGTATAATCTTCAGGAGCTTTCTCCCGCTATGCACTTCAATCTTTTTCTTTTTAAAGGAAAAAGCAAAAGGATTTTTGTTTCTATCGGGGCTAGGGCAGTAGTTTGTCAAAAGAAGTCCTTCTTATATATATAGTATAGAGATACTCTTAGAGACATTTCTAGAAACAGTAAAAGCGTGTAAAACGCATTTTAGCGTTTTCTTAGACCCAATTCTGAATAAAAACCCAGAAAAGCAGACATATTGAATATATTGCAGAGTTTTCAGAAAAGGCTCGATTGTGGTGTAAAGTCTGTAAAATGGGAATATCGGAGTTTATTATAATTAGGATAAATCCAAACACTACGGAAAATTCCTATAAACGGCAAAAAGAGATAAACTGTAAGTTTGCTGTTATCAGAAGGTTAAGAAAAAGTTTTAAAAAACATGGAAAAAATATAATAAAAACCCTTGCAAATGTAAATAAAGGTGCTACTTTTGCACCCGCAACAGCGATAGACGTTCACTGAAATACTGGCAAGCTACTTAAACTAAACGAAAATTTATTTTCAAAAAAAGATTCAAAAAAGCTTGTGAGATTTGAAAACAGATGTTACATTTGCACCCCGCAAAACAGGGAAGTTCATTGAAAGATTGGCAGGATAAAATAAAGAAATGAGGCGAAAAAAAAGTTTCAAAAAAACTTTAAAAAGTTCTTGCTAATTAAAAAAGAAGTTGTAGTTTTGCACCCGCTTTGAGAAACAAACG
>NZ_CAMLDD010000039.1 GCF_946478785.1 uncultured Flavobacterium sp. | reverse complement strand
CTAATCTCACAGAACTTTCACAACCTGTTACCGGATCTAAAATCGCTCCGTAATAAATACCGTTTGCCAAGGCGGTTGTTGGTGCAATGGCAGTTGTACTTGTCAATGAATCATACCAAACTACATTGGACTCATTTACCTGAATATTGGCAACCGTTGGCGCATTCACTAAACAGAAATCCTGTGTATTGTCTGCAGTTGTCGGTGTTAATGGGTCAGTAATCGTTATTGTCACTTGTAATCTCACAGAACTTTCACAACCTGTTACCGGATCCAAAATGGCTCCGAAATACATTCCGTTTGACAAGGCAGTTGTTGGGCTGATTGCGGTTGTACTTGTCAATGAATCATACCAAACCACATTGGATTCGTCTACCTGAATGTTGGCAACCGTTGGTGCATTTACTAAACAGAAATCCTGTGTATTGTCTGCAGTTGTCGGTGTTAATGGGTCAGTAATCGTTATTGTCACTTCTAATCTCACAGAACTTTGACATCCTGTTACAGGATCTAAAATCGCTCCGTAATACATTCCATTTGCCAATGCGGTTGTTGATGCAATGGCAGTTGTACTTGTCAATGAATCATACCAAACTACATTGGACTCATTTACCTGAATGTTGGCAACCGTTGGCACATTTACCAGACAGAAATCCTGTGTATTGTCTGTAGTCGTTGGTGTCAATGGATCATTTATTATTACAGTAGCAGCCTGAAGTGTTCCTGCAATATTCTCACAAGTAGTATCACTTGAAACGTCCACATAATATGTAGTTGGACTCGCAGCAAATGTCAAACCAGTCACTGTTAAAATTCCTGTAGAACTTATTGCATAAGTCACACCACTTACTGTTCCATTTGTTATAGGCTGTGTTTTATTAGCATCAAAATACCAATTAAATACAGGATTTGTCAATGTACTTGCTGTGGGCGTTAATGATGCCGGCACATTATGGCAAACTGCTATATCATCAACCAAAATATCATTTTCATTTGATGGGGGTAATATTGTAAATGTTATTTGTTTTCTGTCTGCCTCAGCCGTTTCACAAAACTCATCTCCACTAACTCCGACAAAATAGGTATAAGTACCAGGATCCACACCATTTACAATTAATTGAGAAGTTGTCTCACCTGCAATTAATTGACTTGTTGTTCCGTTAAAACTATACCAATAATAAACAGGATTGGTTAATACTGGGGTCCCGCTTAAACTTGTCGCTAAGGTTACAGTTCCTGATAGAGAACAAATTGTAGTAGTTACTGCTCCATTAAGAGTAATAGCTGTTAAGGCATTTTCGGGACTCGAAGCTTTAACTTCAATTGTGACTTCTCCTCTGGATAAAGCTTCACAACCATAACGTACCGGCTGTACATAATATTTATAAATTCCTACAGTTAATGAAGCCGGAACAGTATAAGTAACACCATTGGCTACAACAGAACCTCCAATAGGTGAATCATACCAAACATAGGTTGAACATGCATCGGGAGGAATCTGTAAGGTAACATTCGTCCCTGGACAAACCGTAATTTTATTATCAGGATCACTTCCTGCAACTTTAGTATTTGCTACACGTTCAACTGTGTGTATTTTAAGGAATTCTAATACTCCTGCTACGCCTCCAAACCGAATTCTAACACGATTGTATGGTTCAGGCTGAGAAGATACTATCGCTATAGACAATGTATTCCCTGGCAACAATCTTACACTTAATAATGTACTTGTATTTTCAATTGGAGCGCCAACAGCGACATTACCTAAATAACGTTGAACACTGAATCCTGTAAGCAAATTAACATCTAAAAGAATTCCTGGTTTCGAAACCACAATTTTTAAGGTATCGCTTACAATTGAAGGAGTTTTAAATGCAACTGTCAAATCTGCAGCTGCAAGAGCCCCAACTCCACTATACATTGTCGCAAAAGTTATTATGTCATTGTCTGCAACATTCCAGGCATCACTAACTCCCACTGTAGCAGTTAATGCCCCTATTGGTAAACCTAAATCAGTTGCTCCATAAAAAACATCCTGAATATCGCCCGGTGTACAAGCTACTGTTGAAACTTGTTTTGTATAATAAGCATCGAATACTTTAGTATTTTGTGCAACACTTAAAAGCGATGCGGACTGAATTCTAATTCCATCATAATCTTGAGGTCCTGAAGAATTTGCAGGAACAAAAGTATATTCGAAACTATTATCTCCTGATAATAAATTCAATAATGAACCGGAAATTGATTGCATGGCTCCAATATCAACTCCATTTTTAGTTCCTATTACTGATAAATTTTGTCCTACCGCTAATCCGCTATATTCAGAACCTAACTTAATCGTCACCGGAGTACCTTTTACAATATTTGCTGGCCAAGTTAGATTTTGCCAGGTAGTACCAACACCTAAAAGTCCAACCCCTGTTACAATGGTAGAAAAAGTTTGTGTATTTCCGTCAGTCGCATTAGAAGGATTAACTACTCCTCCCGTTATAATAGAGCCAGAACTTTGCCCATTAGCATACACTCTTTCAGTCAATAATTGACAATTATTTGGATCTATCACATTTATAGAAACAGTTCCTGTGGTTGAGCAATTCGTATTGCTGGCAACCACGGTATAAGTATAAACTCCGGGAGTATTTAAAACACCCGTTGTAAATGGAGGGCCTGCTACAGCATTTCCTTGTGGATCAAACCATGCTAATGTCCCTTTTGAAGTTGCATCTAACAATACATTTGACCCAATATTTACAGAAAGAGAAGGTGTTACAACCAAACTTGGTAACGGGTTAATAATAACAGTTACTGATAAAATATCAGACGGGCATGTAGCACCGTTACCTTGAGCCTGAATTGAGTAAACACCACTTGTATTTATATTTGCCGCTGCATTTGCAGGCAGAACATTATTTGATGAATCATAGAAAGTATATATTGTATTTCCTGTTGTATCAAAACCTGTAATAGCAGTAGCCAAATTTACGGTTCCACAACCTTCTAACGGAGTACCAGTTACGACTAAAGGTGCAACGGTTGGAAAATCAACCGTTACTTGTTTTAAAGTATTGATGTCATTTTCACAAGTAACTTCGTTAGTTACAGAAATGTAATAATTAAAAGGTGATCCAGAAGTATTAAGGCCGCTAATGGTTAATGCACCGGTTGATGCATTTTTAGAGAAAGTTACTCCCGGTTGCGCAACAACAGTTGTTCCTGTTATGATTTCCTGCGTTTTATTTTGATCTGTATAATATCTAAATTGTGCCCCAACTAAAGCTGACGTTGGAGACAATACAACTTCTCCTGCACAAGAAGCCTCTAAAGGACTTGTAATCGTTACATCTGAAGCTGTTGCAAATGGAGCCACTGTAACCGTTACTGGCTGACGAACACTGTTTACGCAAGTTCCGTCACGGGTTGCTTCTAAATAATAAGTTGTTGTTGTTATTAAAGCTGGTGTAGTATATGTTGCCACAGAAGAAAGTTCAATTCCTCCACTTGCAGAATCATACCATTTAAATGCTTCTCCTGCTATATTAGAAGTAGCCTCTAAACTAGCTGTTTGTCCATTACAAATTGAAGAAGTCGCCCCAGTGACTATAGCATTTTTAAATCTATATGAAGCACCATAAATATCTAAATTTGTCAATAAGGTAACTAAACCTCCTAATCGAATTTCAACTTTATTTAACACTGCCGTTGCGGTAAAGCTGGCTTTAAATCTATTTCCTGATAACAACTGTAAACTCAATAAACTATTAGTAAGTAGACGTCTATCATTATTATAAGCAGGTCCATTATAAGTAGCTAAACTAACACCTCCTAATAATGATACATCCGCTAGCCCTCCAGGTAATGCCAATTCAACTTCAATTACATCTCCAATTTGACCTGTTGTGGAAAAAGTCAAAACTTGCTCAACATAAGCTCCCGCTAAGCCAGCCACTGTAGAAAGCCTTGTAAATGTATTTATATCTCCATCAACAGAACCATTCTGATTATTAAAGCTGCATAAAACGCATAACAAACCTGGATCTTTGTTGATTACTTGAGAATTAGCCTGCAGGCAACTACTTACAGCATTGCTTATTATAACATTAATTGCTGTTCTTGCAGTACTTACACAGCCAGACGTCACGCCCCTCGACATAACATAATATGTTTTATTTACTGTTAATGCAGGTGTTGTATATGTATTTGTTCCTGTTGCCAATACTGTTCCGTTAACTGGTACATCATACCAGTCGAAAGTAACATTGGGATCCGGACTTGATACTTGCAACTCCACACTTTGTCCAGACTGAATAATCTCATTTAATGATGCCGCAATTGGCGCAGCCGGCAACGGGTTAACTGTTACAGTAACCTGAGTACGTGCCGCACTGGAACAACTTCCTATGCCTGCTTCAACATAATAAATTGTATTAGCAGTTAGATTTGGTGTTGGAAATGAAGTCCCTGTAAATAATAAATTTCCCGCAGAAGCTGCATCATACCAATTGTAAATAGTACCCAGAACTGGCGACTGCACATTTAATGTAGTAGTCTGACCACTACAAATGGTTGTCCCTGCTGTAGCAATAACTGGCGCTACAGGATTATTAATTGATATCAATACAGGGAAGCGCTCACTATTAACACAACCATTTCTGGTTATTTCTACATAATAAGTAGTTGGAGCTGTCAAAGCAAGAGTTGTGTAAGAAGCAGTATTTGCTAAAGAAGTTCCTCCTGTAGTTACATCAAACCAATTAATAGTTTCACCAACTCCCATATTAGCAATTAAAGTTGTAGTTTGCCCATTACAAATAGTTGTGTTACCTGAAATTATTGGTAATTTATATTTATAAGTAGCCTGATAAATATCTAAACTTGTCAATACAGTCGCTAAACCTCCTAATCTAATTTCAACTCGATCAAAAGCTGCTCCTGCAACTATACTGGCTCTAAAACGATTACCTCCTAATAATTGTACTGTTACTAAATTATTAACTGAAATTCTGTCATTATTAAAAGTAGCACCATTATATGTAGCAATACTAATATAATTTAATACAGATAAATCAAGAATACCACCTGGCAATCCTAATTCAACATCAACAATATCACCGGATCTTCCCGGATTATTAAATTGTAATGTTTGCTGAACCCAACCATTTATTAAACCAACAGGGACTGTAAGTCTGGCTGCAGTTAAAGGATCTCCATCAACAGAGTTATTAGAATTTGTACTGCTGCATAATAAACATAAACCGTTTTGGAGTGTTTGCTGACTACCCGCTTCTAAACATCCTCCTATAGCGGATGGAATAACGGTTACCGTTACAGGCACTCTTGTTGCACTTGTACAGTTCCCGGCTGCACTTTGAGCCTCAACATAATATGTTTTAGTAGCTGTTAAAACCGGAGTTGTATAAGTTGAGGTATTGGTAGCAATTGCAGTTCCGCCAGCGGCAACATCATACCAATTTAATGTAACCCCTACTTCAGAAGTTGTTGCGTTTAAAGTAGCATTTTGTCCTGATTGAATAGTTACGCTTTGAGTCAAAATTGTTGGGGCAGAAGGAACAGGATTTGAATTTACATCAACCTGAGTTCTAGCAGGACTCAAACAGCTGCCTATGACTGCTTCCACATAAAAACTTGTAGTTCCTAAAGGAACGGTTGGAGAATACGTATTTCCTGAAGCCAAAGCGACACCACCTGATGCTACATTATACCAATTATAAGTTGTTCCCGATATTGGATTTATTACAGATAATGAAGTTTGTTGCGTTGCCCCGGTAGAACATATAACTGTACCAGAATCACTTACAACAGGCGCTATAGGGCTAGAAACCTTAATTACAATGGGAATCCGATCGCTTCCTTCGCAGCCGGCAGCTCTTGTAACGCTTAAATAATAAATAGTATCAACAGTTAAATTTGGAGTTAAAAAGCTATTCCCTGTTGCTAATGGCGTAGTTGAAGTTGTTGAACTATACCAAGCCAGAGTTGTTCCTGATGCTGGAGTAGCTGATAGATTTAAGGAGCTGCCGGAACAAACAGCCTGATTCAAACCGTTAGTAACAGCAGGCTTAGCAAAATCCAGTCTTACATCATAAACCCTTAAATTTACTAACAAGCTAAGAAGTCCACCTGTTTGAATTCTAATTTGATTTGTGTCACCGGGCAAAGTATATCTTATCACAGCGATTTCATTACCTGGCAATATCTGAAGATTTAATAATCCGCTATTTAACGGAACAGGATCATCCACATTCGCTCCTGAGAGCTTTGCCTGTATAGTTATATTTGATAGTAGCCCCAGGTTTAATAAACTATTTCCTGTTCCAAAATAAAGTACTATTTGATCACCTGCCTTCGCAGTTTGGCCAAATGTCAATGTTTCTTGTGCAAAACAAGCTAAACCTAAAGCATTTGTCAAGGATGCATAGGTACCCATACTGGTATCAAATGCATCATTTGGGTTCGTCACGCTCATACCAACACATAAAAGACCACCCATGCTATTGCTTTGCGAAGTTGGTCTGCATACATTTTGAGCAAAAGAATTTGAAAATAAAAGCAAAAAAAACAATGCTCCTAATAATCTCCTTTGGAAGTTGAGATTAATAATTTGTAATTTTTTTTTCATAATTTGGAAGATTAGAAAATGGACAATAGAAAGCCTGTTGCAATAAGACACCAGTCTTACACAATTTTAAAAAAATTAAAAATCAAATAGTTACAATAACTCTACACCAAAACAAATTGATGATTAGAAAAAAACTTTATAAAAAATTATAATGCATTCAAAGAGTGCTTTTTATTTCAATTAAATAAAAAGGCTCAAAACTTTTGCAGAAGAATGAAATGAAACAGACTTCCAGGAGGAGTGATTTGTTTTAGCAATTTAAATTTAGAAACTATCTTATATCATGTACTCTTTAATATTTACAAAAAGTTGATTACTCTTTTTATAAAAACAATTCTTAAATTCGATTTTAAAAATTGAATACAAAATATATTTCTTATGCTTAGAAATAATTCAATAAGAAGAACTAAAAAAACTTCGATTGGGGTCGGATATAAAAAAATAAAAAACTTTGTAATTTTAAATTTGGAAGTAAATTTCAATTTATAAATAAACTTAGATAAGCCTATTAAAATTTAAAATAATATTAATACCGAATGTGAATCTGATGGGAAGAGTAAATATTAAATCCATAAGCAACTCTTTTTTAATAAGTTATTACAAAAAATTCTCCTTATTGCGACAAATCAAAAAGCAATTCAGTTTTTTAATAATAAGGTCTGAATCAGGAATTTTGAAAGAACAAAACTTTTTTGTTTAAGATTTGTTATCCGAAATTAGAAAAAAATAAAATACCAAACAAGCATAAAATTCTTATCTTTTTTAAATAAAAAATATATAAATACACAAAAACGCTATAAATACTACTTTTTTCAACAGAATTACAATTATAAATATCATAATAAAACGTATATTTTTTATTATATTTTTACAATTGAAAGTTATAACTTACAAATAAAAATATTTAATTTTAATTTTAAAAGTAGTTAGATTGATAAAATGAATAAATTTTATTTTAAGGAATTCTCAAAAGTAGGTAAAAATACGGGTACTAAATAAACACTAAAGATTAAACAAAAGTTAAAAAATAAAAAAGGCAAAAAAACTGAATATTAGCTCTTTACCTTTTATAGAATCGTTTTTATCACTATGATTCAATAATAGAATTAATTTGCTTAAACAATTGCCCATCACTCAAAAACGCTCCCTGTTGTATCAATTCAAAAATAGAAGAATTTCTATCTTCAGTAAAGATTTTCTTTCCCGTCTTCATTTCAATTGTGTCTGTGAACATATTATCACTTAGCCATTGCAAACCATCTTTAGTCAGGAAATCAGTTTCCGGAACTAGGGATTTTAAAACAATAGACTGTACATAAGTTTCAAAACATTGAAATAAAAATATATGATTTTTAGAAAAATGTTCTAAAAATTCTGCTCTGGACAAAACGCCTTCCCAAATCAAATCAGAAAACACATCTAATTCCTGCTCGGCAACTTCCGGCTTATTAATTTTAATTGAATCCCATTCTGTTTTATCAATAGCTTGTGTTGCTAAAAAACTGGCGAATTCTGCATGTAATTCATCAAATTGCTCTTTTGTTAATCTTGCGTATTTCATTTTTATAAGCTTTGTACTTATGTTATAAGCTATAAGCAAACAACATTAGTCTTTATATTCCTCTAAACAAAAAAATCCCGATTTGCATCGGGATTTTATATAATATTTTAAACTATTACTTTTCAGCAACAATTTCGTATGGTAAATCAACTATAACATCTCTGTGTAAACGGATGCTTGCAGAATATTTTCCAGTACGTTTAACGATACCACTAGTGATGAATTTTCTATCGATAGCGTTACCTGATTTCTCTAAAGCTTCAGCAATGTCGATGTTTGTGATAGAACCAAAAAGTTTTTCTCCACCCGCTTTTGCAGTAAGTTTAATTTCAAGAGCTTTTAAAGTTTCAGCCAATGCTTTAGCGTCAGCTACAACTTTAGCTTCTTTATGTGCTCTTTGTTTTAGGTTTTCAGCCAAAACTTTCTTTGCAGAAGGTGTAGCTAATTGTGCAAATCCCTGAGGAATTAAAAAATTACGACCGTAACCAGCTTTTACTGATACAACGTCATCTTTAAACCCTAGGTTTTGTACGTCTTGTTTTAAAATAAGTTCCATGTTGTTGTCCTTTATTTGAGAAGTTAGGTTTCATTACCGAAAACCAACAACTATTAATTTTATATTATTTTAATAAATCGGCCACGTATGGCATTAAAGCTAAGTGACGCGCTCTTTTTACAGCTACAGACACTTTTCTTTGATATTTTAAAGAAGTTCCTGTTAAACGACGAGGAAGAATTTTTCCTTGCTCATTAACAAATTTCAATAAGAAATCAGCATCTTTATAATCGATATATTTGATACCTGATTTTTTGAAACGACAATACTTTTTAGTCTTGTTAGTTTCTATGTTCAAAGGCGTAAGATATCTGATATCTCCGTCTTTTTTTCCTGAAGCAGATTGTTGTAATGTTGCCATGATAATTAAGCTTTTGCAGATTTAAGTTTCGCTCTTCTTCTTTCAGCCCAAGAAATAGCGTGTTTGTCAAGACTTACAGTTAAGAAACGCATAACTCTTTCGTCACGTCTGAATTCAGTTTCAAAAGCAATTAAAACTTCTCCAGCTACTTTGAATTCGAATAAATGGTAAAAACCACTTTTTTTGTTTTGGATTTCGTAAGCCATTTTTTTCAGGCCCCAATCCTCTTTCGATACCATTTCAGCTCCTCTGCTAGTAAGAAATTCTTCAAATTTCGTTACTGTTTCCTTTACCTGAACCTCAGATAAAACGGGATTTAAAATGAAAACAGTTTCATAATGATTCATAAATACAATATTTATTTGTTAAAATTGGGTGCAAAAGTAACCATTATTTTTGAATAACCAATATTTTTTCTCTTTTATTCGTTGAAATACAAAAAACAGACTTCCTCCTTAGTTTTTTTTCCAAAAAAGTAATACATTTACTAATGCTACCTGATTTTATTAAAATTTTAAACTGTTATGAAACTAAATTGTGTTGTTGTAGATGATAGTTCTATACAGAGGGCAATAATTGCAAAATTAGCCAACAATCACCCGGGCTTACACCTAATAGGAGACTTTTCAAATGCAATCGAGGCAAAAAGCTGTATTTCTTTGAATAATATTGACTTAATATTTTTAGATATTGAAATGCCTGTTATTAACGGATTTGATTTCCTTGATGGCTTAAAATCAAAACCACAAATAATTTTTATTACTTCAAAAGCTGAATATGCTTTAAAAGCTTTTGATTATGATGCTACAGACTACCTTCAAAAACCTATAGCAGTTGATCGTTTCAATGCTTCTGTAAAAAGAGCAATTGACATGCATATACTTAAAAGAGAAGTAAAAGAAGAAGAAGGCGAACATATTTTTATCAAAAGCAACCTAAAGAGACTTAAAATTTTTACAGCAAAAATCAAATGGATCGAAGCTTTTGGAGACTATGTAAGAGTTGTCACAGAAGATGACAGTAATCTAGTCCTATCAACCATGAAGTCTTTTGAAAATGATTTGTCAAAAGAAAAATTTATTCGTGTTCATAAGTCCTATATTATTAACATTGACAAAGTTGAACGCTTTAATAGTAAATTTGCAGAAATTGGCATTACAAAGATTCCTCTTAGCCGAAACAAAAAAGAAGATTTGGTAAGAGCGCTATCAACCTCGTCATGATTTAATAAAAATCGACATTTATAATTAACTTTATAGCCCTATACTGAGCAACTGCTTCAAAACTATTCAACATTTTCTGAATAGTTTTTTTTGTACTTCCTAATGGCACGTTCTGAGGAATTTTAATCAGGATTGTTCTGATATATTCATTTCTAATCCTGTTAATAGCCGGCTCTTCCGGGCCTAAAACTGGCATATTGAGGTTCTGGCTTAAAACCTGGTACATCCACATAGCCCCTTCTTTGAGCTTATCGAAGTCACGATGCTTTAAAGTCAGTTTTATAATTCTGAAATAAGGTGGATATTTATAAATTTGCCGGTCATACAACTGCTCCTTGAACATACCTATATAATTATGATTTGTTACCTGCTGAATTGTATTGTGATTTGGATTATAAGTTTGAATTATAACTTTTCCCTGTTTCTCAGATCTTCCTGCTCTTCCCGACACTTGTGTCATCATCTGAAAACTGCGCTCAAAAGCCCTAAAATCAGGATGATGCAGCATATTATCAGCATTCATAATTCCAACAAGACTTACATTGTCAAAATCTAATCCTTTAGCCAGCATTTGTGTCCCGACTAAAATATCAATCTCCCGGTTTTTAAAACTATCAATAATTTTTTCGAAACCAAATTTACCGCGGGTTGTATCCTGATCCATTCTTCCTGTTCTGGCTTTCGGAAAGAGAGAAATCAATTCTTGTTCAATTTGTTCCGTCCCAAAACCTTTAGTAGTCAAATCAATACTCGAACAACTATGGCAATGTGTTGGTTTTGCTATTGAATATCCGCAATAATGACATCTCAATTGATTTTTATGTTTATGAAAAGTCAAACTCACATCACATTGCTGACAATGAGGCACATGACCACAAGTTAAACATTCTATAATCGGTGAATATCCTCTTCTGTTTTGAAATAAAATAATCTGCTCACCTAAAGACAAAGCTTCTGTGATTTCTTCAATTAAAAGATCACTAAAGTGCCCTGTCATTCTTTTTCTAAAATGCTTGTCTTTTAGATCAACCAAAACAACTTCGGGCATTCTGACATTATTATAACGTTCCGTAAGTGTGACTAAACCAAATTTTTCAATCTGAGTATTAAAATAGGTTTCGATACTTGGGGTTGCAGATCCTAAAAGAACTTTGGCATTATGAAAGTTAGCCAAAACAATTGCTGAATCGCGGGCATGATATCTCGGAGCCGGATCTGTTTGCTTGAAAGTCTGTTCATGTTCTTCATCAACAATTAATAATCCTAAATTATTAAAAGGTAAAAACAAAGCCGACCTGGCTCCTATTATAATTTGAGCCTTATCCGAATTTTCAAGTGTTTGTTTCCAGACTTCTACTCTTTCATTGTTACTGTATTTTGAATGAAACACAGCTACTTTATCTCCAAAATGCTGTCTTAAGCGTGAAACCAATTGTGTCGTAAGTGCAATTTCAGGCAAGAGATACAAAACTTGTTTTCCTGTCTCTAAATATTCTTCAATTAGCTTACTGTATATTTCTGTTTTCCCACTTGATGTAACACCGTGAAGCAGACAAACTTCTTTTTCTAAAAAAATATTTTTAATTTCTGCAAAAGCAGTTTCCTGAGCTTCACTTAACAACAATTGCTTTTCTGAAGCTTTCCCATCAAAAGAAACACGATCGTGTTGCTGATAATATTCTTCAAAAATTTCTTTTTCAATTAATACTTTTACAACCGTCGAAGTCGAATTTGAAACTTCTGTTAATTTCTTAACCGTAATTGGTTTTTTCTCGGAAGCGCTAATTTGAAAATATGCCAAAACAATTTCTTTTTGTTTATTAGCACTTTTCAACACTTCTAACAATTCACTTAAACCAGTTTCTGATTCGTATTTAGAATGTAATTTTACATATCGAATCAATTTGGGTTTATAATTTTCTTTTATCTCTTCTTCTAAAACAATGATACCCTTATCCATCAATTTTTGGAGAACAGGAAGAATATTCTTTTTGTTTAAAATAGAAATAATCTCCTGAACTTTCAAAGAACTCTGCTGTTGCAACGCTTCATAAACCAAAAATTCTTCATCAGAAAGTTTATCTTGATTTACAACAAAATCCACTTTATGCGAAATAATCGTTTCGCTTTCCAATAATAATCCACTTGGAAAAGCACCCCGATACACATCGCCTATTCCGCACATATAATAATTTGCTATCCAAAGCCAATGCTTGATTTGAGTTTCGGTTGCAATTGGTTTCTCATCTAATATCTGATGAATTTCTTTGGCTTCATATAAACTGGGCTCTTTTTGATGTATATCAATGACCAAAGCCGTATAAATTTTGTTTTTGCCAAAAGGTACTGCTACCCTCATTCCTTTTTTAATGAAATGAAACTCGGCTTCAGAAATACGATAGGTAAAAGTTTTGGCTAGAGAAAGAGGTAAAACAGCTTCGACAAAAAACATGTAATTATTTTAAAATTGGTGAATCATTTTTTACCCGAAGTTTGTGCAGTATTATATTTCTGAACCATTTTCAAAGTATGGTTTAACGATGTCAGATCCCTCCAATCATCATGACCAGTTATAATATATTTAGGATTTTTAAATTTAGATTGTACTTTTACAATCGATTTTTCCCATTCTTTAACATCTGCATCACCCAAATATCCTAGATCTTTTGCTTTAGTGCTCTTGACAAAACAGCCTCCGTAAAGCACTTTTTCTTTTTCAAACCAAACTACAATATTATCCGATGCATGTCCTTTTCCTGGATAATAAACTTCAAAAACATGTTGTCCAACAGTAAAAGTAGTGTCATTCGGAATTACAAACTCGGCTCTTTTTTCATTATTCTCTTTAAGAATTTTATCTGTTGCTTTTATGGTGTAAGTTTTAATTCCTTTTTGTCTGTAGAAATCCAGTCCTCCTGCCCGATCATCATGGGAGTGAGTCGCGAAACACATTATAACATCTTTATTATGCCTTGCTTTTATAGTATTGAGCAAAGGCTGAAACTGTGATTTATCCCAGGGAGCATCAAACAAAACAACGCCTTTATCTGTAACAAGGTACATAGCATTTGCAGAAATCATTGTTCCCTTGTAATCATGAAATGTTTTATAAATATAAAAGTCACCTGTAAGATGACTTATTTGTAATGGCGAATTCTCAGATTGTCCAAAACTATTAAATAGTACCGCTAAGAATAAAATTACCGATGCTGATTTTCGCATAAAAAATTAATGTTTTACTCTTGTCCAATATTGCGTTCTTCCCATAATTGAAATCCCCACATAGCCGCGAAGTTTTAATTTATCAGCAGAGTCAAGCGTAATGTAGCACTTGTATTTTTTTCCGCTTGTAGGATCTAAGATTGTTCCCCCGCTATATTCAGTACCATCTTTTTTAAGTCCGCTTATGATAATCATCCCTATAATGGGTTTGTTTTTTTCTGTTCCCTCACATTTTGAACATACATCTTTTTTATGATCAGCACGAAGTATATCTACAACTTTACCATATATTTTTCCAGACTTTTCATAAATTTCTACGATTGATTTTGCCTCGCCTGTTTCATCATCGATTGTTTTCCATTTTCCAATAACACTTTGCGAATGAACAGTGTTTAATGTCAGAAAAAAAACACTAATAGCTAACATCCAGTTTTTCATAACCTTTTATTTATTTTTTTGCCTTAATTTCCTGATGGTCGCATTGAGCTCAAAGCCCAAAAGCAGTATCATACAGTTTATCCAAATATAAAACATTAGAATTAATAATGTCCCAATAGAACCATAAAGTTCGTTGTATTTTGAAAATTTTATAACCCAAATTCCAAAAAAGAACGAAGATATAACAATTAAGATCGTTGTAAAAACAGATCCAATACTGATAAAAGGCACTTTATTATATTGTTTTGTACCATAACGTAATAATATTGAAGATGTTATCAAAATCATCAATATAACGAATAGATATCTACCTAAAATAATAAGCGGAATACGATCACTCAACACATCCTGAATGATTGTTTTTTGGATAAATACCTCAAAAACGACAATTGTCGCTACTGTTACAAATAATATAATTGTCATTACAAGCGAAATAGCTATTGCTACCAAATATTGGCTAAAAAAACCGCGCTTATCAAAAACATGCTTAGACGATTCAAAACCGCTTAGAATGCCATTAATACCATTTGCCATCAAAAAAATAGAAAGCAAAAAACCAGACGATAATAAACCTGAGTGACTATTATTTAAAATATCGCTGATTATTTTGCTAATCGCATCATATGTATTTGGAGGTACCCCCTGTTGTACAAATTGCAAAAAATCATCCTGAAAACCTTCAATCGGAATATAAGGTATTAAATTCAGGATGAATAATGCGAATGGAAATAATGCCATAAAAAAACTAAACGAAACAGCACTTGCGTGATACGAAAAAGCTCCCTCCAAAATACCAAGAACATACATTTCAAGCAAATCATATAATGAAAAGCCCTCTAACCATGGTAATTTTATTTTCTTTAAAAACCGTACTGCAAAATTTATCACTGGTACTCTTTCAAGTCGGTCTTCTATCTCCTGAGACATATTCTTTTAGATTTTAGATTGTTGAGTTTAGATTTTAGATTATTTCCAAACTTATTACTCAAAACTCATAACTTTCTTAAAAAGCTTTCAGGCTCAGGTCCATATTGTGGACTGAGTGTGTTAAAGCTCCTGATGAAATATAATTTACACCACAAAGACCATATTCGCGAATCGTTTTCTCATTGATATTTCCTGATGATTCTGTTTCACATTTTTGACCAATTAATGACACAGCTGTTTTTGTATCTTCATAATTAAAATTATCAATCAGGATTCTGTGAACACCTTTGCTTAGCAGGATTTCACGAATTTCATCTAAATCTCTGGCTTCAACAATAATCTTTAAATCCAAATTATTAATTTTAAGATATTCTTTTGTTTTACTTATTGCATGTGTAATTCCTCCGGCAAAATCAATATGATTATCTTTTAGCATTATCATGTCATACAAGGCGTAACGATGGTTTTCACCTCCCCCTATTTTTACAGCCCATTTTTCAGCCACTCTAAAATTCGGAGTTGTTTTACGGGTATCTAATATTTTAGCACCAGTTCCTTCTAATAATCCCATTAGTCCACTGGTTTTTGTAGCAATGGCAGACATGCGCTGCATAGTATTCAAAACTACTCTTTCTGACTTTAAAATTGATTGTGAACTTCCTGAAACTTCAAAAACCACATCGCCATATTCTACACGTTTTCCATCTTCAATAAAAGTTTTTATTTTTAGTTTTGGATCAACATATTCAAAAATCATTTTTGCCAATGCAACACCGGCAATAATTCCCTGATCTTTTACCAATAATTTAGCTTGTCCATGCGCTGTATCAGGAATACATGCCAACGAACTATAATCTCCCGTACCTACATCTTCCCTAATTGCACTACTGATTAATAATTGTAATTCCGTCTGAAATTGTGCTTCGCTAATCATTTTTCTAAATTTTATGAGATGCTAAAGTAGCATATATTTTATGGATTTGAAAGTTTCATTAATATGAAAAGTCAATTAATACCTAATTATTTATTTCTCTCTCCATTAAGATATTAAGACAATTTAAACTTTCTCTTTAATGAAACTTAATCTCTTAATGACTTAAAAATTAAAGAACATTAAATATCTTTGAGTTTCATTCAAACAAAATTATGGGATTAATTAAAGATATCTACTCCGCTTCTTTTTACGAAAAATTTGGGCAGGCTGTCGCCGAAGCGCATCCTGCTTTCAACAAACAAAAATTTATTGAAGCTATTTTCGAAGGAGATTTTTTTCAAAAAGAATGGAAAGACCGCATGAAACATACAACTATTGTGTTACATCAGTTTATGCCTGAAAATTTTCCGGAAGCTGTTGCTTTAATTGATGAAATCATTAAAAACTTAAAGAAAAATAGCTTTACAGACAGCAATCTGGCATTCATTTTCTTTGCTGATTATATAGAAGTATACGGATTAGATGATTTTAATACTTCAATAAAAGCCTTTGTTTCTATCACACAATTTATTAGTTGTGAATTTGCGGTTCGACCTTTCATTTTAAAATATAAAGAGAAAATGATTAACGAAATGATAAAATGGTCATTACATGAAAATCATCATGTACGAAGATTGGCCAGTGAAGGAAGCCGACCGAGATTACCGTGGGCAATGGCGATTCCGTTTTTAAAGAAAGATCCAGCTTTAATTCTGCCAATTTTAGAAAACCTAAAAAATGATCCTTCAGAATATGTTCGCCGAAGTGTGGCCAATAATCTGAATGATATTGTGAAAGATAATCCTCAGATTGTATTAGAAATTGCTCAAAAATGGAAAGCCATCAGCAAAGAAACCGATGCAATTATCAAACATGGCTGTCGAACTTTGTTAAAGCAAGGACATCCTGAAATCCTGAGCCATTATGGTTTAGAAAGTGCTAATATAGAACTTTCAAATTTCGAAATTAAAACACCAAAAATAAAAATTGGAGATTATTTACAGTTTCAATTCCACTTAAATAATAAAAATGATGACGCAAAAACCATTCGTTTGGAATATGCTGTTTATTATAAAAAAGCGAAAGGACATCTGGCAAAAAAAGTTTTTAAAATCAGCGAAAAAAATTATCAGCCACATCAACTGACCAAAATCGAAAGAAATCAATCTTTCAAATTAATTACTACTCGTGTTTTTCATACCGGAATGCACCAATTATCTATTATTATTAATGGAACAGAAAGTGAGGCATGGGAATTTGAATTAATTGAGTAGATTTCTTTTAAAATCATCTTAAGTATTTTTCAATTTTAAATTTATGTTTCTATGTGTTAATTAAATCTCCACTATAAAAACATAACCAACGATTTTCTTTACTTTTATAGATATTCCTTAAAAACAATTTTTCTTAATCTAAATTAAGTCACAGATTGAAGCTACAACTGTAATTTTGTTTTAAATCAAATATAACCATGTCAAATATCAGTTTAATTATCGAAGAACGTTCTGCCAGTATCGGCAACTTTATGGTAGGCAGATTATTGCCTTTTCGTGAAAAAAGAGCCGTTGGACCATTTGTATTTATCGATCATATGGGACCGGCACATTTAAATCAATATGAAAATATGGATGTTCCGCCCCACCCGCATATTGGACTTTCTACATTAACTTTCCTGTTTGAAGGTAGCATCATGCACCGAGATAGTCTGGGAACAGAATTAGAAATAAAACCGGGTGCCGTAAACTGGATGACAGCAGGGAGAGGAATAGTACATTCTGAAAGAACGCCTGAATATTTAAGACATTCTGATAAAATGCTTCACGGTCTGCAAATTTGGGTAGCGCTTCCAAAACAATTAGAACAAATGGAACCGAGTTTTACTCATATTGAAGCTGACGATATTCCGAATTGGGAAGATGATGGTGTTTCTTATAAATTAATTGCAGGAGAAGCTTTTGGAAAAAAATCGCCTGTTCCGGTTTACAGCCCGTTATATTTTATTGAAATTAAAAGTACATCAGCACAAAAAATAAATATTGGAAAAGACTTATTCGGCGAAAGCGGATTATACATTTTGGAGGGTAGCATAAAAAGCGGAGAACATATTTACGAACCAAAGCAGATTCTAATTACTAGCGACAGCACTTTATGCGAATTTGAAATTGCTGAAAACACTACGGTTTATATTTTTGGAGGACAGCCGTTTCCTGAAGAACATTTTATCTTTTGGAACTTTGTTTCTTCGGATAAACAACTAATCGAAAAAGCAAAAAAAGACTGGACGGAACAAACGTTTCCTAAAGTTCCGGGCGAAACTGAATTTGTGCCATTACCAGAACCTAAAATAAGATAATTTATGAATACAATCTCAGCACAAATTGATACACGTTTGTATCGAACGGAAATAACATCAGCCACTGGTAACATTTTAATTTCCGATGAACCCCAGGAAATGGGAGGGAAAAATTTAGGGTTTAGTCCATCAGAATTATTGGCTTCATCATTAGCTTCTTGTACATTAATCACACTTAGAATGTATATTAATCGCAAAGGCTGGAACATTTCAGAAATCAATATTAAAATTGATTTTGAAAAAGATGATGACCAAAACGTATCGATATTTACCAGAAAAATTGAAATAATTGGAGAAATTGACGAAGACCAAAGACAAAGGCTTCATGTAATTGCTGAAAAATGCCCAATTCACAAACTACTTACGAACACTATAAAAATAAAAACAACTTTAATTTAAATATCATGGAAATTCATCAAATCAACGACATAAGAAAAGGATATTTTGAAGCTATCGAAGACGGAAAACAAGTCGGAAAAATGACTTATACCTGGGCAGGTGATACAAAATTCATTATCGACCACACCGAGGTCAATGAAGAATTTAACGGAAAAGGTGTGGGTAAAAAACTAGTCATGGCAGCTATAGATTATGCCAGAAATAACGGTCTGAAAATCATTCCGCTTTGTCCTTTTGCAAAAAGTGTTTTCGATAAGACAGAGGAAATTCACGATGTTTTATTTCATTAAGAATTTAACCCTAAAAAGACTGTAATTTCTAAAGGCAAATCAAATTCATTTTCAAAAAATATCAATTGCCTTTTATAAACAGATTCAATCAAATAGTGATTTCCCCTAAAATAAGTTCTTCTGATTTTTACTTCTAAATCAGAATGTTCAACCATAATTAACTGATGGGGATACACTAATGATTTTCCATTTTCATCTTCGGAAAGTTGTAGCAAATGAGTCGGAATCTCATTTACCTCTCCAAAAAGAGAAGCTACATATTTCGAAGATGGATTTGTATAAATTTCCTTTGGATTTCCCTTTACAATAATTTCTCCGTTACGCATTACTATAGCTTCATCTGCAAATGATAATGCATCTGTACTATCATGCGTAGCAATAATACATGTGATTTTTTTCTGCTTCAAATATCGGAACAAATTTCGACGTAAAGCATTTTTTCTAAAGGCATCAATCTGGCTAAAAGGCTCATCAAGCAAAATCACTTCTGGTTCCAAAGCCAGAACTCTTACCAAGGCTACACGCTGTTGCTGTCCTCCACTTAAAAACTTCGCCTTCACATTCGAAAACTGCTCCATTTCAACCATTTCCAGTAACTCCTGAACCCTGAGCTTTTTCATATTGGCAAAACCATTAGAGAGAAACTTCCCCACGTTTTCGGCTACAGTTTCAAACGGTGACAAATCAAAATCCTGAGCCAGATATTTCATATAAGGCATTCCGGGAATCAGGTTATACTTTGGCCCTAAAACAGGTTTTTCTTCATAAAAAATTTGGCCCTCATCTAAATCATACAAACCATACATAAGTTTGAGAAGCGTACTTTTTCCACAGCCGCTTTCACCAATAATAGCAATGTTTTCACCTTTACTTATAGTAAAAGAAATATCTTTTATAACGGGTTTATCAGTATACGAAAAAGAAATATTTTGAATGTCCAGCATGAGTTGTAATTGAGAGTTCAAATTTACAATCTTTAATTTCGAAAGCAAAAAAAAGCTGCTTCTATTATGAAACAGCTTTTAAGAAATTTTATTGCAGTTAATTTTTTCTTTACAAATTAATTTTAAGAAAAAAGCTATAATTAATTAAATTGTAGGTTTATTTTTACTATACTTGCATTAACTAAAACATTAAAAAAAATCATGAAAAACACAGTACAAAATATTTCTTTAGTGCTTATTATATTCCTTACATTATTTCTTTCGAGCTGTCAGGTAGAAGAGAACATTCTTGCAAATGAAGCAAAATCAAGCAGTTATAAAATAAAAAGCATCTCAGATAGAGAAATTGAAACAAACTCTAGAATTGTTGAGAAACTTAAAAAATTTACTTCTAAAAAAAATACTCTAACTGAGAAAAATATCGCATTTAATGATCTTGGAATAATTATTCAAACTGATAATGCAAATTATATTGAAAACGGAAATTATCACTCCTATACATTCGCTACACTGCAAACAGATACTGAAAACATTAAAAATGTTCTGTTTTCCCTGAATGAAAAGGGTGAATATGATGCTTATCTTGTAGAATACCAATACAATAAGCTTGAATTAGTAAATTTCACTAACAACTATAAACCCGGCCCAGCAACCATAAAACCAATAGACCTTAGTATAAACTCATTAACATCAAAATATGCATCATTATGGATTTGTAAATATGACTACGAACTTGTCAGCACTGGTGATTTAGTTGGAGCTGAAAATGTAATGTCTTCTTGGGTACTGGTTGCATCATCTTGTAGTGTAATAAATGCTAATATTATTGGAGAAGATTCAAGCAATACAGATTATGGGTCAGGAACTTCATCTCACACCACTACAGGCTACATGAACCCTTCTGCCGGAGGAGGAAGAGGAGGCAGCATAGCAACATCTCCTCTATTTTCAATGTATGATGAACCGGAAATTATTAAAATAGAATCTGTAAAAAAACACTTACGTATTAATAGAATACCCGATAAATTATTTTTAGAGCAAAATGGAGACATCGCTTTTGGCCTTTATGATTATCTTACAGTAAATAAATTTTCATTAGAATCTATAAATTTTGGAAAAGAAATTTTCAACTTGGTCAGTAGCGACGCATCAGTAGACATAAATGCATTTAATTTCGTTTTAAATGCTCATACAAAAAATAAACTAAATACAAATTTAGATGAAGATTTTATTTTATCAGTAGATAAATATATGGATGCGGATATTGCAGATATCTACGCTAAAGATCCAGACTTAATAATTTATTTTGGTACACATCATATTGTAAAAACATTTCGTTTAAAAGCATTAAATCCTCAATGGAGCTTTCTGAAATGTTATTGGGAGGCAACTAAGGATGTAGTCCATATCACATTAGACGTATTTGGCACAGTGCCTGTTGCTGGAGAACTTGCAGATATTACTAACGGTGTACTATATCTTATTGAAGGAGATGGCGTTAATGCAACATTCAGTATGGCAGGCGCAGTACCTTTCTACGGGTGGGCTGCTGTATCTACTAAATATGCTATTAAATTTAAAGTTATTCCAAAAACGGTTTATACCATTTCTACTAAAATAAAATTAGTTTGGAAAGTTTCTGGAAATACTATTACATTTGGATCTCGTAGTCAACTACGAGCTGTTTTAGGATTAGGACCTATAGCATTGGATGCGCGACAAGCACACCATATAATACCTTGGTCCAAAACAATTTCGAATCATTCTGTAGTCCAAAAAGCGGCAAAATCAGGAAATTCATTTCACATGAATGAGGAACTAAATGGCATTGCGGTGGCAGCGTGGAGAAATCAACCTAATCATAATAACTATAATAATTTAATTCTTGATAAGTTAAATAGATATCAACAAATTAATCCTAATGCTACACTGAATCAATGTTACGACCAGCTTACAATAATTTTAAATCAAGCTAAAAAAGCAATAGTAGATAATCCAAATGTTCATTTAAACAATTTAGTTTTTTAGATATGACATATTACAGCATTCACTTTACAATGAGCCAAAAATTTCGCGGCTCAAATGATTATGTAAAAAAATACAATTTATTTATACCAGATAGCCACAAATTGTATTTTGAAGAACCAAATTTCATTGGAAATGTTAACCATGAAAAAATAAACTTTACTCCTTATTTGTTAAGTATAGAACTATTAAAAAACTCAATAATTAATGATTTAATAATTGATGGAGGACCAGTCAGTGGCAAGCCAATTATAAGTGAAAAATTAAAAAGCATTATCGAAAAATACCGAAAGACTGGCATGCAATTTTTCAATATTAATATAATACAAGAAAGAAAAGAGTACAATAATTACTGGATACTCAACATGTATGAATTTAATGATGAATTAATCGACTTTAAAAATAGCATTATTTATTATGAAAAACATAGTGCTGATTTTAAAACAACTTACAACAGTGAAAAATTACTGCTAAAAGTAAACACATTATCTGAATTTATTAAGTATTATGAGGAAACAAAAATTACAATGGAATCTATTTATATCCATAAACTAGCCCTAAAAAAAGACATTACAGAAGAGTTTTTTGCTTTAAAATATGTAATGGGAAGTATGTATTATGTTTCTGAAAAGTTAAAACACGAAATAGAAGAAGCTGGTTGTACAGGTATAGAGTTTAAGCCAGCTGAATTATCAACTATTGAATGGTTCCAAGGCGGTGAACGAGAAAAAATCTATGGCAAAGCTTAACAGATTACAATACATACGTCTATAAATATTATAAATCGAATAAAAAGTAAGGAAATGAATCAATTGGAAAAAATAGGTAAAATAAAAACTATTCTTATTTCGATTAGTATATTACTGGTATCACTGCATAGTATATATTTTTATAATTCTATAATACCTGAAATTGGATCAAAAAAAATCATCCAACAATCAATTAGATTTCTTTTAACAATTGGCTTATTGATAATGGTCTATAAAGGGAAAAATTGGGCAAGAATAATTTCTATAATATTATTTTCGCTTGGCGTATTAGGTGCGATTGTTGGGCTAACTACTATTACATCAGCAGTGGTCAATAAAATTCCTTTTATTGTGATGATTCTTGTTTATTCATCAGCGTTGTATCACTTTTGGTTTTCGAAAAGCTTTAAAGCCTTTTTTGATTATCAAAATAATTACAACGCACCAATTTAAACCTTATAGTATTTAATTCTATAACTCTCAACACATTAATGATAAAAATATGAAAATCAATAAGAGAGAAATACAGCAAAATCTGCAGAATATATTTAATAAAAATTACAATTTTGTTAAAAATAAAACTTTAGATGATGTTATAAATCACTATATAAAAGAAACAAATCAATACTATATTGGTATGGGAATTACTAATTATTTGGATGATGAAGAAGTTATTGAATTAAAACAAGCATTAAGGAATAAAGAATTAAGGAATGCTTTTGAAGATGTAAAAAACTTTAACGTAGATGATCAAATCATTATTAGCAAATTTATATCTGAAATTAGAAAAACACTTCTTGAAATTAAAGAAGATAACACTCATAAAGATAATTTTATTATTCAGCTGATTTTTATTATTCACGATCAACTATTAACAGCAGATTTCTATTGTTTTGGACAAGGAAACTATCCTATTTTAGAAAAACCTGAATATTTTGATTATAATTATGATAATGAAGTCACCAGTAAAAATAATGACTTAGACTATACAAAAGTCAGCACAAAATTATTTTCTTTTAATTCAATCTTAGAAAACTTAGAAGTAGATAATTACATCTTAGAGACTGATTTTTACCAATTTCTTGTCGAATCGTACAAGTATAAAATTTATTTACTCCTCAACAAAGCATTTGAACAAATAACAGAAGAAGAAATTAATTTAATTAACATTAAAAAGCCACTATATATTTATGCAAATGAGCATGATTGCCCACCTATAAATATATATCTTTTTAATTAAAAAAGTTTGTGGACTTAATTAATTTCTAAAGAAAAAAAGCTGTTCTAAACGAACAGCTTTTTTTGAAATGCATTTTTTATTGTATTTTTATTATTTTCCAGCTTCAGCTTTAGCATCATTTACCATTTTCTCATTTGCAGTAATTGCAAACTCAACACGACGGTTTTGAGACCTACCCTCCGCAGTATCATTTGTTGCAATTGGATCAGCAATTCCTAAACCTGTAGTTTTAAATCTCGATGATTTTAGACCTTTAGAAATTAAATAATTTTTTACAGCAGCCGCTCGTTGCTCAGAAAGAGTTAAATTATATTCTGCTTTTCCTGTACTGTCTGTATAACCGTAAATATTAATATCAGTATCAGCATATTCGTTAAATACGGGAACAATTTTGTCCAGATTTGATTTAGCCTGAGAAGTCAATGTTGATTTGTTGGTATCAAAACGAACCGCATTTTCATTTAAGGTTAACTTGATTCCTTCTCCAACTCTTTCTACTTCTGCACCTGGTAAAGCCTGGTCAATTTGACGGGCTTGCTTGTCCATTTTGTTCCCAATAAGGGCGCCTGTTCCACCACCTACGGCAGCACCAATGGCAGCACCTAAAGCAGTATTTCCGCCTTTACCTAAATTATTTCCTAAAATACCGCCAATAACACCACCGGCAACTGCACCAATCCCGGCACCTTTTTGTGTGTTATTTGCATTTTTTACTGAATCACAGCTTGCAAAAAAACTAACTAATACAAGCAAACTGCTTAAACTTAAAACTTTTAACTTTTTCATTTTTATATTTTTAATATTAATTAGCTCTTTGAAATTGGTACGTCACATCTTTACTTTGTCCTCCAACATTAATGTTGTCAATCAACTGAAAAGAATTATCAGTTAATCCTGCAACTTTTAGCAAATAGCCTGTTCTAACATTTTTAGATTTTACTCCCGGATCAACAATTTTAAGCACAAAAAGTCCCTGATTGTTTATACTCCACACAATTGGAGATGTAAAAGCCATACAACCTGGATCATTTAAAGTCATTGTTCCTTTATTATTATTAGAAATAAAATTCCATGTACTTCCTATGAAGCATTTAGAGTCAGCCAGATCAAAAGAATTTACTTTGATATAATCAGAACCCGGATAAGAAACATTGGTAAGTATCCAATTTCCTTTAATAGCTACCTGAGTAGGCCTGTCAAGTTTTGTTGAAAGCCCTGTCGACTCTGTTGAAGCCGTTGTAGACGAAGCTGATTTACACGCAAATAACATCGTGGACATCAAGCAAATGAAAATAATATTCTTCATTTTAAGATTTTTATTTAAGTTAATACTTACACGTTTAACGTATATTGTAGAGCAAAGATACAATTCATAGGAGTATATTTTATTCCAAAATCTGATTATTTTCTTTCAAAATTAACACTTGCGACATTTTGTCATTATAAATACAATTGGTATTCTATTTGAATGCATGAAAATCATCTTATTAACTAAAAAATTTTAAAAATATGACAACAGGTAAAATTAATGTTTCTGTAGAAAACATCTTTCCCTTAATCAAAAAGTTCTTATACAGCGATCACGAAATTTTCTTACGTGAATTGATTTCCAATGGAACTGATGCTACATTAAAATTAAAACATCTAATTAGCATTGGTGAAGCTAAAGTAGAGTACGGAAATCCCATTATTGAAGTCAGAGTTGATAAAGAAGGCAAAAAAATTCACATCATTGACCAAGGTTTGGGTATGACTGCTGATGAAGTAGAAAAATACATTAATCAGGTCGCTTTTTCAGGAGCTGAAGAGTTCCTGGATAAATATAAAGATTCTGCTAAGGATTCTGGTATTATCGGTCATTTTGGTCTTGGATTCTATTCAGCTTTTATGGTTGCCGAAAAAGTTGAAATCATTACCAAGTCTTATAAAGATGAACCAGCCGCACATTGGACATGTGACGGAAGCCCTGAATTTACTTTAGAACCGGCTGACAAAACTTCACGTGGAACTGAAATCATATTACATATTGCAGAAGATTCTCTAGAGTTTTTAGAAAATTCTAAAATCAGTGGATTATTGAATAAGTATAACAAGTTTATGCCTATTCCAATTAAATTCGGAACAAAAACTGAAACACTTCCAAAGCCGGAAGACGCTCCAGAAGATTACGTAAATGAAACTGTTGAAATTGATAACATAATCAACAATCCAAACCCCGCGTGGACAAAACAGCCAACCGAATTATCTGATGAAGATTACAAAAACTTCTACAGAGAATTGTATCCAATGCAATTTGAAGAACCTTTATTCAATATCCATTTAAATGTAGATTATCCATTTAACTTAACTGGAATTTTATATTTTCCTAAGTTAGGTTCGGATATGCAAATTCAGAAAGACAAAATTCAATTGTACCAAAATCAGGTTTATGTAACTGATAACGTAGAAGGAATTGTACCTGAATTTCTGACAATGCTAAAAGGAGTTATCGATTCTCCGGATATTCCGTTAAACGTTTCTCGTTCAGGTTTACAAGCTGATGGTGCAGTAAAGAAAATTTCAAACTACATCACCCGCAAAGTTGCTGATAAACTGAAAGCATTGTTCAATGAAAATCGTGCTGATTTTGAAGCAAAATGGAATGATATTAAAATCGTTTTAGAATACGGAATGCTTTCTGAAGATAAATTCTACGAAAAAGCAGGTGCATTTGTATTGTATCCAACTGTAGATGAAACGTATTTTACTCTTGAAGAATTAAAAGAAAAACTAAAAGAAAACCAGACAGATAAAGACGGAAAATTAGTTGTTTTATATGCAGGAAATAAAGATGCACAGCACTCTTATATCCAAACAGCAAAAGAAAAAGGATATGAAGTATTGCTTTTAGATTCTCCGATTATCTCGCATTTGATTCAAAAAATTGAAGGGGATAATAAAGATATAACTTTCGTTCGTGTGGATTCGGATCACATTGACAACCTAATCAAAAAAGACGAAAACACAATTTCTAAATTATCTGATGAAGAAAAAGAAACACTTAAAACTTCATTAGAAGCTTACATACCAAAAGCATACAGTGTTCAGCTTGAAGCAATGGACAGTCAGGCAGCACCATTCATTATTACTCAGCCAGAGTTCATGCGCAGAATGAAAGAAATGAGCCAATCTGGCGGTGGAGGAATGTTCGGAATGGGTAATATGCCGGAAATGTATAATTTAGTGGTTAATACTAATTCGGATTTAGCTACTAATATATTAAACACCGAAGATAAGTCAACTCAGGAAAATTTAGTTAAACAAGCTTTAGATCTTGCCAAATTATCTCAAAACTTATTAAAAGGAGAAGAACTTACAGCTTTTGTGAAAAGAAGTTTTGATTTGATTAAATAACATTAATCATAGCATATTTTTTTAACCTGCAAATGAAATTTTGCAGGTTTTTTATTTTTAAAGAAAAAAAAATTATGGATGAATGCTTTGGTGTTACAATAAATCCAGAAAACAATAATAAATTTTAATTTTGAAATTGGCTAGTTTATTATTACAACAAATGAATTATATATTGTAAAAACTTTTATGTGTAATTCTCTTTTAATTATTTGTGCGTTTCCCTACGGGCCGGGCTGTGCGCTGTATCTTTTGCGATTGGAGCTTAAACTTGTAGTAAGATGTTCAGATCATCGCAAAAAGATGCCGCTTCCATCCCTAACGCAGTTCAGGGTAAAATGGATCAATACATATTGTTGTGGGGAAATATTAAAATAACGATTTTTGCATTCCA
>NZ_CAMLDD010000038.1 GCF_946478785.1 uncultured Flavobacterium sp. | reverse complement strand
ACCCGTAGCATAAAACATCAACCTGGCTTTCCCATTTTACTTCCAGTAAAGGTGGCTCAACAATAGTAAAACTTGTTCCTGTAAGTTCACCACAACTATTAGCTTCAGTTATTTTTACCTGATAAACTCCCTTTTCCAGATTAGTCAGGCTGCCTGAATTAGATGGATAATTAACTCCATCTTTTGTCCACACGAAGTTATAAGGAGGTGTTCCCCCTGTTACATAGGTATTGATAGTTCCGTTGTTCAGTCCAAAACACGTTATATCATTTTTGCTTTCACTTGCAATTCTAAATACTTCAGGTTGTGAGACATTATATGATGTATTAACAGGACAGCCTCCAGCATCTGTAATTGATAAATAATACTGACCCGCTTGTAAATTAGAAATATTCTGATCTGAACTTGTAAATCCGTTAGAACTTGTCCAGGATATTATATAAGGCTTCCCGGTTGTATGGGGTGTTCCTCCACTGACAGTTAAGCTGATAGAGCCATCATTAGAGCCATAACAAGTACCATTTTTTATAGTTTGAACTACTTTTATTGTAGGTTCTACCGTAACGGTAATGGTAAAATTTGGACCCGGGCAGGAAGTAGATATTGGAGATACAGTATAGGTTACCGTTGCAGGGCTTGCTGTATTGTTTATTAATGTCTGACCAATGCTTGACCTTGGACTAGATTGCGATGTTGCTCCGCTAATTGCTCCAGGAGGAGAAACTACAGGTGTAGACCATACATAAGTAGTTCCTGATGGTACATTGTCTGTCGTCCCGTTACTAAAAGGCGTAATTTGAAAAGAATTACCACTGCATATTTTTGCTGTTTTTGGAGTAATTACGGGTGAAAGAACCATGTCGACAGAAAAGTTTCTTGACACTTCGGTTGTACCACAACTATTGGTAACCCTAAAAGTAGCGACATAATTACCCGTTTTAGTATAATTAATAGCTCCCGGGTTAAGAGCTGTAGAAGTTGACGGTGTTCCTCCAGGGAAGCTCCATGAATACGTGATTTCTGAAGTTGGAGAGCAGGTTTCTTCTACCGTTCCGACAGGAAAAATGGTGGCCGATTTACAAAAATCTGAAATTGGTTTTAAAGAAATAACAGGTTTCTTTTTTACATGAATTGCCTGGGTGGTTTCACGATCTATTCCGCAAGAGTTGCGTGTTCTAAGTCTTAGATAATAAATTCCGGGCGTTGTAAAATTAAAAGCCGGATCTTTTGAAGAGGAATGTGTTCCGTTTGCAAAATCCCACTGCCCCCTTCCTGATCCGGGTGAAGTTTCTTTGCCACAATATGCTGGGGAATAGCCAGTTACTTCCCAATAGAAGCTTGATACGCCACAGCTTAAATTTGTATCCGTAGTATTTGTTATCTGAACTATTTCTGAAGCACAGGCATTACCATAGGTAAATTGTGGTTGCAACACAGGTTCAACACATATATATTGTGGAGGAACATCTAATCCGACACCACATGGGGTTGTAGCTTTTAAAGTAACTTTATATCTTCCTGGGCTTGTATAAACGTGATATGGATTGACCTCTCTTGATACCGGTGTTCCGTCTCCGAAATCCCAAGTATAAACATTCACAGTACTACAGCCATTAGTATAACCTGCATAGGTTGAATTGTTGAAAAGCACACCTGAATTTACACATGCAACAGATGGTATGCTAAAACTGATTACAGGAACATCTAAAATAATAATGGGCCCCGCAGTAAGATAGGTGCTTCCGCAAGATGTTGAAATTGTTAAAGTAACCGTATTTCCTGAAGGACAGTTGGCTCTTGTAAACTTATGTGGAATAGGAAAATTTTGTGAAGCCTGAGGATTAAGACTATTGTAATAAGCAGAACTTTCCAGTTGAGCCTGAGTATAATTTTGAGTAGTGCCATCACCATAATTAACTAAATATCTGGTGTCTGAAGGATTAAGCGCCCACGATCCAATAGCAAAATCCATTGGCTCAACAGGAATACACAAATTCGTTGTGTTTCCAGGAGCGATAAGGGCACCAATTGGGTTATTAGAATTTTTAACTACATAGGTAGCAGAATTATTACAGCTGTTGCTGCCAACTCCTGTAATTACCATATTAAAAGAACCTAATTTTTGGTATTGATGGCTTTTTGGAAAAGAAATATTAGTTTCTGATGTACCATCACCCCAATCTACATTATATGAGGCTATACAAGCAACAGAAGTCGAACTGTTTCCAACATTAATAGTGTATTTTGGATTGGAATTATTATCCCCGCATCTTTCAAAAGGTTTATTGGATCCCGGAGCATTAAGGTCAGTAAACTTTAAGTCTGGTTTTTGTTTTACCGAAACAGTTTTTGTAACAGTAGTTTCACCACTGGCATCCTTAACGGTTAGTTTTACACTAAAATTTTGCGTCCCGCAGCCAACCGCTGTAAAGCTATGACTTGGGTTCATTTCAGTAGAAGTTTTTCCGTCTCCAAAATCCCATTTATAAGTAAAAGGAGCAGTGCCGGTTACAGAGGGAGTAAACGTAACAGGAGTTCCGGAGCAGGCACCATCATTGGTAAAACTGAAATCAACGCCCGGTGCTATAAAGTTGCTGAAATTTTTATTAGTAACATTATTTCTATCGTTACGCTTATTACTATAAGCAACAGTAGAAATGAGTAATATAAAAAGTAATGATAAGAAGTAAAGTTTCTTCATGTAGTATATTTCGGTTATTTTCGGCGGTAAAAGTATGCTTTTTTTTTAATCAAAGAAAGATTACGAATAATCATTTTTTTGTTTTTAAAGTTTAGTAGAATTCATAGGGCTGTCGTTCCCTTTTTTATTGACTGTCAGGTATTTTATTGGTCTCAGAAATAGTTTAAAACTATGCACTTTAGTGCATTTAGCTTTAGCTTCTAAAAATATTTTAACCACAAATTACACAAATTAGCGCTAATTAATTTGTGAAAATTTGTGTAATTTGTGGCTAATAAATAAGTATGCAACCTTGCAGACTTTCAGTCTGCCAACCAAACCTCTGCACTTTCAGGGCAGAGTGGTTTATTTAGAATAATCAATAAATTTTTTTCAGGCTGTTCTTCTTTTAAATGAAAGAAAATAAAATCCAAAAAACATGTTTTTATTATGCTTTAGATTCTTCACAAATAAGTCAAAAGAATCAAAATAACAATACAGCTAAGTTTGATATTTCTAACAAACCAAATGGACTTTACTTTGTCAGAATCACTACTGAGCAAGGAACCAAAGTAGAAAAATTAATTAAGGAATAAATTTAGGTAGATTATTTATTCTGCTTAAAAGCCTTTCAAAGTCGTTGATTTTGAAAGGCTTTTTTTATTGCTTTGATTTATAAAAAAGTTTTGTATTATTTTTTGAATAAATTATACCATTTAGAAATATAAAATAATCCGATTTTTTTAACTCCCTCTCTTTGGAGAGGGCTGGGTGAGGTAAAAACAAAGACTGTTTTATATTTCTAATGGTATTCGCAGGTTATTATCTGCAGAATTGTTATGTTTTAAATTAAATTTTTAGAAACAAAATTCCAACTAGTCTTAATTGATTCCATTGGATTTGGGGAGTAATTTGTTTCCTGCTCCACAAAAAAGTGCTTCATTCCGGATAATTTAGCCTGTGCGAATATGCCTTTAAAATTGATACTTCCTTCGCCAACTTCGGTATTCCATTCTGATTTGGATTTATCCATGTCTTTTACGTGCCACATGGTAAATCTGCCCGGATTAGCTTTAAACATTTGCAAAGGATCTTTTCCTGAACGAACTACCCAGTATAAATCCAGTTCAAAATCAACTAACTTTTTATCTGTTTCCTGTAGTAAAATATCATATCCTGTTTGATTTCCAAAATTTTTAAATTCAAAAGCATGGTTATGATACGCCAATTTTAATCCGGATTGTTTGCATAAAACAGCTGCTTCATTTATTTTCTGGGCAATTCGCTTGTAACTGTCTAAGTCACTTCTTAATTGTTCATCTAAATAAGGCACAGTTATATACTCGCTTCCTAATTGATTTGCACATTCAATACAAGCTTTTAGAAAATCAGCATTATTATCTTTTATAAAAGAATTAAAATCATAATGTCCGCTTGGTGCTTTAAGGCCATTATCAACCAATATTTTTTTGAAATCTTTTGCAGAAGTGCCAAAAAAACCTTTTTCAATTGAGAATCCGTATGTTTCCACTTCTTTATATCCAGTCTTCGAAACATGTTCTAAAACTCCTTTTACGTTTTTAGAAAATTCTTCTCTTAATGAATACAGCTGAAGTCCAATATTTTTTGGCTTGGCCGAAAAGGCAAGGGAAGGAACAATAGCTAATGCACCTAAAGCCAAACCGCTGTTAATTATAAAATCTCTTCTCTTTATCATTGTTTTTTAGTTTTTATTAGTTAAATATCACAAATTGCAATTGCCTTTTTCAAAGAGGCTATTTTATCTTTTTGTTTTGGAATAAATTCCTGTGCTACAAAACCTGTAAATCCAGTAGCAGCAATAGCTTTCATTATCGCCCTGTAATTGAGTTCCTGTGTTTCATCAATTTCATTCCGCCCCGGTACTCCGGCTGTATGATAGTGCGCAATATATTTGTGGTTTTCCTGAATGGTTCTGATAACATCACCTTCGTCAATTTGCATATGGTAAATATCATAAAGCAATTTAAAATTTTCCGAATTAATTCGTTTCGCTAATTCTACTCCCCAGGATGTTTTGCTGCATTGGTAATCTTTATGGTTGATCTTGCTGTTTAATAGCTCCATGACCAGGATTACGTTATGTTTTTCTGCTAACGGAATTAATTTTTCCAAACCAATTACACAATTATTCCAGCCTTCCTCATCTGTTTTTCCTCTTCGGTTTCCGCTGAAACAAATC
This sequence comes from uncultured Flavobacterium sp., assembly GCF_946478785.1. The sequence continues at coordinate 24,520 of NZ_CAMLDD010000038.1, read as the reverse complement.
AGGTTTTTGTAGCCTGCTTCAGCAACTAGCGGAATCATTTCTGTATAATTTTTAATCAATTGCTCATGAAATTTCAGATCATTGAAACCATCCACCAGATTTAATTCGGCACCATTGCACATAGTAGAAACAAGACCGTGTTTTTTTAATATAGGCCAGTCTTTTGGACCAACCAGATCAATTCCTGTAATTCCAATTTTTTTAGCTTCTACACAAAGCGTTTCAATATCAAAATCGTTAAAGCACCATCGGGCTACCGAATGATTTATTCTTCCTTTCAGTCTGTCAGAATCTAATTTAAATTCTTCCTTAGGATTAGCGAATGCTAATAAATCTAAAGGAACCCCTAAAGTCACAGTTCCTGCAAGGATACCTTTTATAGCATTTCTTCTATTAAAAGTTGCACTCATTTTTTTGTTTTATAAGGATTTAAACTTCGTTTGCCAATTTATTTTTATCCTGAAAAAGCAGGGCAAAAATAACAAATACTACCAGAGAGATTCCGGCAGGAATTATCCAAACCATGAACCAATTGATTGTTCCCTCAACAGTTTTGTAATTATCCGTAATCCAGCCTGCAACAGCAAACCCAATTAACATTCCGATACCATAAGTAGCTAATGTTATCAAGCCCTGAGCAGCACTTTTGTATTTTTCTCCTGCTTTAGAGTTGGTATAAATTTGTCCTGAAACAAAGAAAAAATCATAACAGATTCCATGTAAAGCGATTCCGGTAATAAGCATAAAACTCAAATCACCACCATTTCCATAAGCAAATAAAACGTAGCGCACTGCCCAAGCCAACATTCCAACCAAAATTGTTTTTTTAAATCCAAAACGGGCAAAAAACACGGGAATCAATAATAAAAATAAGGCTTCGGATATTTGTCCAATAGCCATTTTTCCAGTTGGATTTTCAACTCCGGCGGCAGTCAGGAAAGGATGGGCATTTTGATAATAAAAGGCCAATGGAATACAAATCAGAATAGATGAAATGAAAAAGATTAGAAAATTTTTATCTTTTAAAAGCTTTAAAGCATCCAGGCCAATGATATCACCAATTTTAATTTTCCCCTCACTAGCTTTTGGTGGCGTTTTAGGCAATGTAAAACTTAACAGACCCAAAACCAAGGCCGCAGTTCCGGCCAAAAGAAAGGTGTTTTTAAGTAGTCCGTTAGAAACAGCTTCTGCCGAATCCCAATGAAAAAAGAAGCTGATCGATAGTCCAGCCAAAATCCAGCCTATTGTACCCCAAACCCTGATATTTGCAAATTCTTTTTCCGCATCTTTCATTTGGTTGAAAGAAACTGAATTTACCAAAGCCAATGTTGGCATATACAGAACCATATAACTCAATACATAGATATAAAACATCCCAACATCTGTCGATTGATACATTTGATACATTAAAAATGCACCTGCCAAATGCAGAATGCCTAAGATTTTTTCCGCATTAAAATAGCGATCTGCAATTAATCCAATAATAAAAGGAGCAATGATAGCCCCCCAGGATTGAGTAGAAAAAACAGCTGCCGTTTCTGATCCGGAAGCTTTCAAATTGTTTCCTAAAAAAGTACCAAGAGTAACAAACCATGCCCCCCAGATAAAAAATTCCAGAAACATCATTACAGATAATTTAATGCGGATTGTTGTATTCATAAAAAGTGGTTGATTTTGGTTAGATATGTTTTGAAGTTAGATTATTTACAGCCTGTTGTAGTTTCCATAGTATTCCATTCCTTAATAGAAATATTGCGGTACCAAACCTTATCTCCGTGATCCTGCAAAGCAATTTTTCCTTTTTTAAACGTTCCGAAACCTGGCCAGCCAGCAAATTTGCTTCCTGCAACAAGTGCTTTAAAGTTATCATTCCAAAGTACTGTTTCAAGAATAATGACTCCGTTTAAAACGAAAGTCAGTTTGCCGTTTTTGCAAACAACTTCAGCAGTATTCCATTCCCCAACAGGTTTAACCGGTTCTGATTTGCTTTGTATCAAGTCGTACAAATCTCCTGCGCGGTGTTTGGTTATTTTTCCGTCAGGATGTCCGTCATTGTCAAGAACCTGCATTTCTAAACCAGTATCATAAGTGTTTTTATATTTTGTAGGGTTCTCATTAACATAAAAAATAATTCCGCTGTTCGCATTTGGAGCTACTTTCCAATCTATTTTTAAATGAAAATTTTCATATTCGGCATCCGTTACCAAATCTCCTCCTTCACCATTCTTGGCTGCTTCAGGGTCAAAATGTAAAACGCCATCTTCTACCTTCCAACCCGCACCGGCTGAGGTTTTTCCATACGAATGCCAGCCTGTTGTTGTTTTTCCGTCGAAAATAGGTTTGAATCCTTTTTGAGCCTGTGTCGTTTGAAATAAAGCTAATATTAATACTCCTGTAATGATCTTTTTCATGATTTAATGTTTTTAATTTTTTAATGTTTAAAAGCTCAGGTTTTTCCAGCCTTCTCTATAATTGCGTTTTACAAATTGATTCACATCATCTACATTGGTTACTTTTTTGGCTTCATTGTCCCAAAGTAATTTAACAGAACGTCCCGGATATACATCTTCACCCAATACTTCTTTGTACAAATCGTAACCTCTTACAGCAAGGTTGGCCATTAATAGCGCTTCTGTTAAAGGTCCGGCTATTTCAAAAGGCGAACTCAGTTCTTTTTTGCCATAACCTGCAATACAGCCTTCTATCCATTGTTTATAATGTCCGTTGGCACCTTCCTTCACTCGTGGATATTTCTGAGCGACTTTTAGATTTTCATTACGGCTTAAAGGCAATAGTCTTGGGTTTTCACTATAAGTATCACAAAGCATTTTTCCTTTTGTTCCAATGAATAAAGTGCCATTTCCGCCATCACCAAAGATTTCGTTAGCTCCTAATTCATCAGGACGTTCTGGCTGGATGCCGCCATCCATCCAATGAACTTTAATATCGCCTTTCGTTTTATTGGTTTTTGGAAATGTTAAGGTAACATGACTGGAAGGCGGACAGCTTTCCGGAAAATACCCTCTTCGGAACTCATCAACATAAACTGACCCTACGCTGCATTGCACATCTTTGGCATATTTTAGATTCAACACAGAGAATGGTGCTTCCATCAAATGGCATCCCATATCTCCCAAAGCGCCAGTACCATAATCCCACCATCCACGCCAGTTGAATGGTACCAATTTGTCTACATAATTTTTCTCAGGAGCAGTTCCAAGCCATAGATCCCAATCCAGTTCTTTAGGAATCTCAGTTTTTGCTGTTGACCAGGGAATTCCCTGAGGCCATACAGGCCTGTCTGTCCAGGCATAAACCGTATGTACATCACCAATTAAACCAGCATCGTACCATTCTTTTAAAATTCGGGTACCATCATTAGAGGAACCCTGGTTTCCCATTTGAGTGACTACTTTATAACGGGAGGCCGCCTGGGTAAGCATATGCGCTTCATAAATATCATGTGTCAATGGTTTTTGAACATACACGTGTTTGCCTAACTGCATAGCCGAAAAGGCCTGAATAGCATGGTTATGATCAGGGGTTGAAACTGAAACTGCGTCAAAATTTTTATGTTCCTTGTCCAGCATTTCACGCCAGTCCTTGTAAAATTTTGCTTTTGGAAAAGCCATTACACTATCAGCGGCTCTTCTGGTATCGACATCACATAAGTATGCGATATTTGCAATGCCGCTGTTTTGAAAAGCAGACAGGTCTGATCTTCCTTTTCCGCCAACACCAATACCGGCAATTATTAATTTGTCGCTGGGTGCTACAAAGCCTCTCCCCATGACATGTCTTGGAATAATCATAAAGGCGGCAGTCGCTATGACTCCTTTTTTTAGAAAATCCCTGCGAATAGTCGATTCTGGTTCTTTACTTTTGCTGAAGTCTTGATCCATAGGTTATTTATTTTTTCAATGATAGAATGTAGATTGCGATTTTTTTGGCATCGTCTTTTTTTAATGCGGTATGTGCAGACATGGGTATCTGCCCCCAAACTCCGGAACCTCCCTTTGTGATTTTTTCCGTTAAGTATTTCACGTTTTTATCATTCATTGGATATTTTTTGGCAATATCCAAATAAGAAGGGCCAATTACTTTTTTATCTATTTTATGACAGGTGGCACAATCTTCTTTCTTTATTAATGCTTCTCCCTCAGAAGGTTTGCTTTGCTTTATAATGCTGTATTCTGCAGGGATTGATTCATAATTTGAAAAAGAACTCAGTCCTCCCAGAGCTAATAGCCCAATTACAATTTTAATTTTCATATGGTATTAATTAAGGCCAATTTATATTCCTAAATTTTTCCTGTTAAGCTGCGTATTAGTCTCAACCGCAGCAAAATCATCAAAGGCTTTATCAGTCACTTTGATGATGTGTTTCTTTATAAATTCGGCTCCCTCGCGGGCACCATCTTCCTGATTTTTTAAACAGCATTCCCATTCCATTACTGCCCAGCCTTTGTAATCGTATTGCGCCAATTTGCTAAAAATGGTCTTAAAATCAATTTGACCATCGCCAGGCGAACGATAACGCCCTGCACGATTTACCCAATTTTGGTAACCTCCAAAAGTTCCTTGTTTTCCTGTTGGATTAAATTCAGCATCCTTAACATGGAAAGCCTTGATACGTTCATGATAAAAATCGATATATTGAATATAATCCAGCTGTTGCAGCACAAAATGTGAAGGATCATACAGGATACAGGCACGTTGGTGATTGTTTACCGCTTTAAGAAACATTTCATAGGTTTCGCCATCAAATAAATCTTCTCCGGGATGAATTTCGTAGCAGACATCTACACCATTTTTATCAAATTCATTGAGAATCGGTAGCCATCGGTTAGCTAATTCTTTGAATCCGTCTTCAATTAAACCAGGTGGGCGCTGAGGCCAGGGATGAAAGTATTGCCATAATAGCGAACCGCTAAAAGTAGCATGTGCTTCAAGACCTAAATTATGAGAAGCTTTTGCTGCATAATGCAATTGCTGTACCGCCCATTCTTGTCTTGCTTTTGGGTTGCCCCGCAAAGTTTTTGGAGCAAATCCATCAAAAAAATCATCGTATGCAGGATGAACAGCAACCAACTGGCCTTGCAAATGCGTAGAAAGTTCCGATATTTTTAAACCGAACGAACCCACAATTCCGGTAAGTTCATCAGCATAGGTTTTACTTTCGGCCGCTTTTTGTAAATCAATAAAACGAGAGTCTAAAGTAGGAATTTGTATTCCTTTAAAATCAAGATTGGCCGCCCATCGACAAATTCCTTCTAAAGAATTAAAAGGTGCTTCATCAGATATAAATTGCGCTAAAAAAACCGCAGGTCCTTGCATTGTGGTCATTTGTTGAGTTTATTAAGGAGCTACTGAGTTGCTAAGTTTCTGAGCCTTTAAGCTTAGAAAAATATTTTTCAGTTTTCTTCCTGTATTATTATGTTAATTTCCTTAGATAATTATTTTTCTTTTTAAACTTTCACCGCTAAACTTAGTAGCTTAGTACCTTACCAACTTAGCATCTTCAAACACTAAATTCTGTCCATTTTTGAGTTGACTTTCCGGAAGCGATTACATTTTCTATAAAAGCCATTCCCCGAACACCATCTTTTGCTGTTGGAAAATCGAGCATGTTTGCCGTTGGTTCTTTACCTTCTGATTTTGCTTGTAAAGTCAGTGCGAAATTTTTATATAAATTTCCAAAAGCTTCCAGATATCCTTCCGGATGTCCGCTTGGAATTCTGGTATTATAAGATGCAATTTGGGATAAATATCCGTTTCCGGTACGATACAATTGAGTAGGGGAGTCCAGCCATTTTACAATTAAAGTGTTCGGTTCCATTTGATGCCATTCCAGACCGCCTTTTTCTCCATAGACTTTAATTTTTAAGCTATTTTCTTCTCCAGCAGCAATTTGGCTTGCTACCAAAATTCCATTGGCACCATTATCAAATTTAAGGAGTACATTTCCGTCATCATCCAGTCTTCTGTTGGCAACGACAGTATTAATATCGGCACAAAGTTGCGTGATTTTCAATCCTGAAATGTATTCTGCTAAGTGTGCGGCATGAGTTCCAATATCTCCCATACAGCCGCTAATACCACTTTTGGATGGATCAGTTCTCCAGGTAGCCTGTTTGTTTCCGCCATTTTCAAAGTCAGTACTCAACCATCCTTGCGGATATTCAACCATTATTTTTCTAATATTGCCTAAATGATTTTCAGCTATCAGGTTTCTTGCTTCCTTTACCATCGGATAGCCGGCATAAGTGTGTGTTAAGCATAGATAAAGTCCGGTTTCTTTTACTTTTTGTTCTAATAATTTAGCTTCCGCTAAAGTCAAAGTCATTGGTTTATCCAAAACAACATGAAAACCATTTTCCAATGCTAACATGGCAGGAGCAAAGTGAGCATGATTGGGAGTTACTATGGAAACAAAGTCCATTCTTTCTTCAGGAGACAGCTTTGCTTCTGTTTCAATCATTTGGATGTAAGACTCATAACATTTATCTTTCGCTAAACCTAATTCTATACCAGATTCAAGGGATATTTCAGGATTGGAACTAAATGCACCGCAATGCAATTCAATTAACCCGTCCATGTTAGCTGCTATGCGATGGACTGCTCCGATAAAAGCATTTTTTCCACCGCCAATCATTCCCATTTTTAATTTTCTCATAATTCGATTCCCTAATCTAAATATTTTTTTTCTTTAATTCTTTTACAGCATAATCACAAGCCCTGGCAGTTAAGGCCATGTATGTTAATGAAGGATTCTGACAGGCACTTGAAGGCATGCAGGAACCATCTGTAACAAATACATTGTTCACTTCGTGCATTTGGTTCCATTTGTTCAGCACAGATTCTTTTGGATCATTTCCCATACGGGCAGTTCCCATTTCGTGAATGGTCATTCCCGGATAACAGCCATTATCGTAGGCTCTTACATTTTTAGCGCCAGCGGCCTCAAGCATTTCGGCAGCATCATACATCATGTCTTCACGCATTTTGGCTTCATTCTCTTTGTATTCACAATCTATAGCCAATACAGATTGTCCCCATTTGTCTTTTTTAGAATGGTCGATGTATACTTTGTTTTCATAATACGGAAGCATTTCTCCAAAACCACCTAAACCCATCGTCCATGAATCAGCCGGTCTTGATAAAATTTCTTTGAAATCGCCACCAAAGTCTAATTCAGCAACTTCTTTATGCCAGTGGCCTCTGCTTGCCGCACCCTGATATCCAAAACCACGTAAATAATCTCTTTTATCATCTTTAAAATTTTGATATCTCGGAATGTAAATTCCATTTGCTCTTCGTCCATAAGCATATTTGTCCTCAAAACCTTCGATGGTTCCTTCAGCACCACATCTAAAATGATGGTCCATTAAATTGTGTCCGAGCTGTCCGCTGCCATTACCCAAGCCATTAGGATGGGCTTCAGAAGTGGAATTCAGCAAAACAAAAGTGGAGCCTAAAGTGGATCCATTTACGAATACTATTTTGGCGTAGAATTCCATAGTTTCATTAGTCTCAGAATCAATAACCATTACGCCTTTGGCTTTTTTAGTTTCTTTGTCGTAAATTATATGATTGACAATCGAGTAGGGACGAACTGTTAATTTTTTGGTAGCCATGGCCGCAGGCAAAGTAGAAGATTGCGTACTGAAATAGGCTCCAAAAGGACAGCCCCTGCTGCATAAATTTCTATATTGACAATTTCCTCTCCCTAAATGAGGGACAGTGAGGTTGGCTGCACGGCCAATAGTTAAAATTCGGGATTTATTATAGTGTTTTTCAATACGTTCTTTTACCGATTTTTCGACACAGTTCATTTCCATCGGAGGCAAAAATTGACCATCAGGCAGTAAGTCCCAACCCTCATTTTGGCCGCTTATTCCCGCAAATTTTTCCACATAGTCATACCAGGGAGCAATATCTTTATAACGAATTGGCCAGTCATTACCATGGCCGTCTTTGATGTTATCTTCAAAATTATGATCACTAAAACGGTAGCTTTGACGCCCCCACATTAAAGATTTTCCACCAACATGAAAACCTCTGTACCAATCAAAACGCTTGTCTTCTGTATAAGGGCATTCCAAATCATTAACCCACCAGCTTTCATTAGCCTGTTGATAGGGGTAATCTCTGGTCTGTACCGGATGTGTTCTCTTTTGTTCTTCTGTCATTTTTCCGCAATAGGCAATTTCCCAGGGCGCTTTCATTGCCGAATCATAATCTTTGATATGTTCAATATTTTTGCCGCGTTCCAGCATCAGGACTTTTAAACCTTTTTGCGTTAATTCTTTGGCTGCCCATCCGCCACTTATTCCAGAACCTATAACAATTGCATCATAGGTGTTTTGCTTCTTTAAGTCAGTATTGATATTCACGAATGTCTTTTTTAGGAATTAATAAAATCATTTGAAAGCGCTTTGACTTATAATGCCCACGCTTTTTGTCCGGGCGTATAATCAGCATTACCGTCATATTTTCCAGGAATAGGCAAATATTCTCGGGCAATTGTACAGCCAATTTCTGAAGAGAAATAGCCTAGTAAGGTCAAATCTCTGGCAATCAAAAAGAAAGAAGGCTCTTTATTATTATCTATAGTCTCTTGTTTTAGTTCATTCATTAGCAGAACTTTCTCTTCGTTATTGAGACTCAGAAATTCTTTATTGAATTTAGTTTTACATTTTGCAAGCATAACTTCAAATCCATTTTTAAAAACTTGTTGCAAATCCGGAGGGTAGCAATCTTTAATAACTAAGGGGATGAATGTACCAACACCAGCGGCTTTTGCTCCCGGAGATGCAGCGGTTGTGGGCAAAATAATTTCTGCAAATTCAGATAAAACTTCTTCATCTGTACTTGAAAAAAAATACGTATTTTTTGTAGGATCAAATACAGTAAAACTTTCAAATAAAACGCCTAATGTTGTGGCAGAAAGCGCTCCACCCATCAAATAAGCAAACTTTTTAAGTGCTTCTCTTCTTTCCATTTGCAATAAATTAAAATTATATGATTATTATTATGGATAATTTAATTATCAATGCTTTACAATAATAATAAAAAAAGTGCTATATTTTTAATTTATATCTTAATTAGTGATTAAAATCAATAATTCTTATTCAATAAAACGTTTTAGTAATTATTTCTAAAAACATATCTCTTCAATTACTCATAAGTAAGAAAAAATGTAAAATTTTAAGAGTATGGATTCATGAGAAATAGCCTTGAATTATTTTTTTAATCAAATTTTCCTGTTAAAACAAAAATGTGTTTGTCTGTTTTCATCAAAAAAGATTGAAGTAATAATTTATCAGGATTGTTTTTAAGCTACATAAGTTTATGGATTGAATTATAAATGAACTCAGATTTCTACATTTAAGAGAGTTGACTGAGATTTTAAGAAAAAACCATTAATTTCTTAAGTTCATGAAGTTTCTAACTAACTTAGACTATAGAAGACTAATTTATTTTCTCGGTACTTCTAAAAGTTTTAGAAATTTAAAGTGGTTTATTTTTAATTGGTACGTTTGTAAAAGTGTCTTGTAAAATATATTTTTGCAATACCTTATGAAAAATAATACTACCACTATATTTTATTAAAGTTACTCCTCCTTGATTTAAGTTCTTTAAATCGAAAGGCAAAGTCTAAAAAACACCGATAATATCTGTATGTTTTTCTGTTTTCTGATAGTGGATAGAAAGTAATACAATACAATTAATGCATATGAAAAAAGTTTACAATCTATTCGACTTTTCACAAAAAGTCAATTACAAAAATGAAATTTTAGCAGGTTTAACCGTCGCTATGACCATGATACCTGAGTCACTTTCCTTTGCAATTTTAGCCGGCTTTCCTCCTTTAATGGGATTGTATGCCGCTTTTATAGCCGGATTGATAACAGCTGTATTTGGTGGAAGGCCGGGAATGGTTTCTGGAGGCGCTGGAGCAACAGTTATTGTTCTTATTGCTCTTATGAAATCTAACGGTCTTGAATATGTTCTGGCGGCAGTAGCTTTGGCAGGAGTTTTTCAAATTATGATTGGTGTTTTCAGGTTGGGAAAATTTATCCGACTCGTGCCACAGCCTGTTATGTATGGGTTTGTGAATGGTTTGGCAGTAATTATCTTCCTCTCGCAATTGGAGCAATTTAAGACAATTATTAATGGGGAAACTGTGTGGCTTCAGGGAACAAGTCTTTATATTATGCTGGGACTGGTTTGCTTAACCATTGCCATTGTTGTTTTATTTCCTAAAATTACTAGGGCTGTTCCTTCCTCGCTTGTTGCTATAATAATAATTTTTATTTTGGTGCTTGTGTTTAATATCAACACAAAAACGGTTCAGGATATTGCTTCTGTTCAGGGAGGTTTTCCTCCTTTTCATATCCCCCAGATTCCTCTGAATTTTGAAACCCTGAAAATAATAGCGCCCTACTCTATGATAGTAGCAGCTGTCGGTCTCACTGAAGGACTATTGACGTTAAATTTAGTGGACGAAATAACAGGTACAAGAGGTAATGGTAACAGGGAATGTATTGCTCAGGGAGCATCTAATATTACCAATGGTTTCTTTTTCGGTATGGGCGGATGTCCAATGATTGCGCAAACTTTAGTGAATCTATCGGCCGGGTCAAGAGCAAGGCTATCAGGAATTATTGCTGCTATTACAATTATTTTAATTATTCTCTTCGGGGCTCCTGTAATCGGCAAACTTCCTATGGCAGCACTGGTAGGTGTGATGATAATGGTTGCCTTTGGAACTTTTGAGTGGGCTAGTTTTAATATTATCAATAAAATGCCAAAACATGATATTTTTATTGGAATCCTGGTTGCAATGATTACTGTATTGTTGCATAATTTAGCTTTAGCTGTTCTTGTTGGAGTAATTATTTCAGCACTTGTTTTTGCATGGGAAAGCGCTAAACGAATCCGCGCAAGAACTTATATGGATGAGAAAGGAATTAAACACTACGAAATTTACGGTCCTCTTTTCTTCGGATCGGTAATGAATTTCATGGATAAATTTAATATCAAAGAAGATCCAAATCAAATCATTATTGATTTTAGAGAAAGTCGTGTAAGCGACATGTCTGCTATTGAAGCTTTAAATAACCTGACTAAGAAATACAGTCAGGCAGGAAAAACAGTTGAATTAAAACACCTCAGTGCTGATTGTAGGGAACTGCTCAAAAATGCCGAGGCAGTAATAGATGTGAGTATTATAGATGACCCGAACTATAGAGTGGCAGTGGATAAGGAGTAATGAATATTTTTTAATAAGGATGCTAAAAAGAGCAATGACACACAGATGTTATTGCTCTTTTTGTATCTGGAAAATCTATATTATCTTCTTAAATATGACTTATTTTGAAACCGGATATGCTAAAAATCAAAAAGTATAGCAGGTTAATTAAGTGAAATTGGGGATATTGAATTAGTGTATATAAATGCAAAACACCTGTGTTTTGCAGGTGTTTTTACTTTAAATAAGAATTAAAAACGTGACCATGGAGGGATTTGAACCCTCACGCCCTTGCGAGCACCACCCCCTCAAGATGGCGAGTCTACCGTTTCTCCACATGGCCAAAAAATAAAAAGGTCAAGTAAATTAATACTCGACCTTTTGTGACCCGACTGGGGCTCGAACCCAGGACCCCATCATTAAAAGTGATGTGCTCTACCAACTGAGCTATCGAGTCATGCTTCAAGAAATTTAATTTGTGAATCACAAAATTTGTGACCCGACTGGGGCTCGAACCCAGGACCCCATCATTAAAAGTGATGTGCTCTACCAACTGAGCTATCGAGTCATTTCGTTTCTTGAACGCGGGTGCAAATATAAGGAGTTTATTTTATTATTTGCAAGCAAATTTATTATAAATTTGTCTTTTTTTAACCAAATTTCACAATACCTTAGTTTATAGGGTTTTATTAAAATGAAAAAAATTATCTTATTAGGTTATATGGGTTGCGGAAAGTCTACAATTGCCCAAAATCTTTCACAAACTACAAATATTCCGTTTTTGGATTTAGATAAATGCATCGAAAAAAGAGCAAATTTGTCAATAAATGAAATTTTTGAACAGCATGGAGAAATTTATTTCCGAAAATTAGAGCACGAAATGTTTGTCGAATTACTTCAGTCTTCAGAAAATAGTATAATTGGTTTGGGTGGCGGAACCCCATGTTATGCCAATAATCATGAATTGTTAACAAGAGATGATGTTGTTTCCGTTTATTTAAAGGCTTCAATAGAGACTTTGTATAATAGACTGGTCAACAATAAAAGTAAACGTCCGTTGATTGCAAATATGGATGAGGAAGAAATGAAAGAGTTTATTGCGAAACATTTGTTCGACAGAAGCTTTTATTACAACCATGCGCAGCATAAAGTTTCTGTCGATGATAAAACGATTGAGGAAACCGTTCAGGATATTATGGAACTATTAGCTTAAAAAAGCATAATCGTCTCCGTTTTCATCAAAAATAACCTGGACATGTTCTAATAAAGAGGTAGAAAGTGAAATTCCTTTAAAATCGGCTTTTACAGGGTATTTTTTGTGGTTTCTGTCAACAAGTACCGCGGTTTTGAATTTCTTCAAAGGAACGTCCAGGAAATGACGCACGGCATAGATCAATGTTGTGCCTGAATTTAAGACATCATCAACCAATACAAGACCTTTATTTTCGTATTCTGTTATAGTCAGCGAAGTCTGTATTGGTAATTGAGGGTTTTGTTTGTCTATTATAACTTCGCACAAAGAGATTTTAAGTGTAGATATATTGCTTAAGGCTAAAGCAATTTTTTCGGCAAAAATAGATCCGTTAGTAGCGATTCCGGCAATCACAACTTCATCTTCATCAACAAAAGTCTCATAAATCTGATAGGCGATGCGCTTTATTTTATGTTCAATTTCCTGATTGGTTAAGATGATGTTTTTGCTCATGATTTATTTTTTTGCTAAAATACAAATAAGAATTTTAGATTTTAGATTTCAAATTTCAGATTTTTCAAAAGAAGTTGGGATTTAAATTTAGAATTACTCTGTTTCTTCATCATCAAAAATTTCGTTACCGTACTCGTCAATGTCCCTGCGGTCTTTTTTTGTAGGTCTTCCGGTACCGCTTTTGCGATAGTGCTCTTTGGATAGTTTTAATAGTTCTAAATGTTCATAAGCCTCAGGAGGAGTTTCGTTTTTTCTGTAAATGTCCACAAGTTTGGCTCCCACACGACTTTCAGGAATATCCAAAACCGTTATAATTTGTGTAATCTGATCTTTTCTAAACGTAATTCTGTCTGTAGGAAAAACTTCTTTAGAGGGTTTTGCTACCTGACCATTTACGGTGACATGGTTCTTTTTGCAGGCCTCAGTAACCATATTTCGTGTCTTGTAATATCGTACACACCAGAGGTATTTATCTATTCGCATAATTTTTCTAAAATCGGAGTTAAATTCTTTACAAAAATAAATCAATATTGTATCTTGCGCACCTAAAAAATTAACAATAATGAATAAATTTAAATATTTTTTTATTTTACTAATAACCGGAACTGTCTTGGTTTCCTGTAATAAAGATGATGACGATGATGAGGTTGTAATTGAACCATTAAGGGATTATCAAGCACAGTATGATACGGATAAGGCAACCATTGATGAATATTTAAATACACATTATATTCTTGTTACACAAAGCCCAGGTAATGCAGAAGATATGGATGTCGTTATTAATTCTATTGAAGATCCGACAACACAACTTCCGATTATGTCATATAAGGCCAATGTAGGGACTACTGTTTATCCTCAGTTAAAATCTAAAAATGTTGATTTGCATGGAATAAAGTATCAATATTATTATTTAGTATTAAGAGAAGGAACAGGAGAGTCTCCTTTGAATACTGATGGAGTTTTGGCTTCTTATAATGGTAGTTATTTGACTAATGTGCCTAAAACAGATAAGGTTCCTGCATATATTAAATCAACTTTTTTTGAACAAGTTGTTTATCCTCAATCTGTTATGGATTTAGCTGGAGTTGTTATGGGTTGGTCAGAGACTTTTCCTGAGTTTAAAACAGGGGTTGCTACTGTAAAACCTAATGATGGAACAATTAGTTATACTGATTTTGGAGCAGGGGTAATGTTTCTTCCTTCGGGATTGGGATACTATTCAGGAGCTTCAGCTAGTATTCCGTCTTATTCTTCTTTGGTTTTTAGTTTTAAATTATATAAGTTACAAAGACTTGATCACGACTCAGATGGTATTTCAGACTTTGATGAAGATATTAACGGTGATGGTTATGTATATGATTACCGTAATTTAACATTGTATCCTAATGCATCGGTAAATTTAGACGATACTGACAAAGATGGTGTTCCAGATTTTATAGATATAGATGATGATGGTGATGGGTATACGACCCTTTTAGAAATTACAAAACCAACCGGAAAAGTAGGTAGGGTTATGGAGAATGGGGAAGAGGTAAATTACGGGCCAAGTAAATATTTTCCATTTGAAAAATTTGATGTAGAGGACGATCCAGCAACTCCAAATACTAATGAGTTTTTTAACACTGAACCTAAAGGAATTCCTGCATTTCTTAAAACTGAATTGGTACCTGATCCATCGGATCCTACAGGAGTGAAAAAGATACTTGTAAATATATATGATTATGAGACATTAGGCAGAAAAAAGATTCATCTTGATAAAGATCATAATACGACTAAAGTTACTACTGCAACAGCAAAACGTTAGTTAAAAAAAATTAAATAAAAAACCTCGAAATGTGAATTTCGAGGTTTTTTTATGATTAAGAAAATTGAAATTATTTTCTTTTGATAACTCTTTCTACAGCTTCAACAATCGCCTGATTGTTCAATTTGTATTTTTCCATTAATTGCTCAGGAGTTCCGGACTCACCAAAACTATCGTTTACAGCTACAAATTCTTGTGGAGCAGGAGTGTTTAAAGCTAATACTCTTGAAATGCTTTCTCCAAGGCCCCCAAGAATATTATGCTCTTCAGCAGTTACCACACATTTAGTTTTTGCCAATGATTTAAGAATTGCTTCTTCGTCAAGAGGTTTGATCGTGTGAATGTTGATTACTTCAGCAGAGATTCCTTTTGCTTCAAGAGTTTCAGCAGCGATAAGAGCTTCCCAAACTAAATGTCCTGTAGCTACGATTGTTACATCAGTTCCTTCATTTAATAAGATTGCTTTTCCAATTACGAAAGGCTCGTCAGCTGGCATGAAATTAGGCACAACCGGACGACCGAAACGCAAATAAGCAGGGCCATGATGATCTGCCAATGCTAATGTTGCAGCTTTAGTCTGGTTGTAATCGCAAGTGTTGATTACAGTCATTCCCGGCAGCATTTTCATTAAACCAATATCTTCTAAGATTTGGTGTGTAGCTCCATCTTCTCCTAATGTTAAACCAGCGTGAGAAGCACAGATTTTTACATTTTTATCAGAATAAGCAACTGATTGACGAATCTGATCGTAAACTCTTCCTGTCGAAAAGTTGGCGAAAGTTCCTGTAAAAGGAATTTTTCCTCCAATTGTTAAACCTGCAGCGATTCCAATCATGTTTGCTTCTGCAATTCCGATTTGGAAAAAACGTTCCGGGTGGTTTTTCTTGAATTCATCAAATTTTAATGAACCAATTAAATCTGCACAAAGTGCCACAACATTTTCGTTTTTCTGACCTAATTCGGTCATTCCTGCTCCAAAACCAGAGCGGGTATCTTTACTTCCTGTATTTGTATATTTTTTCATTTTTGTATTTTATGAGATGCTAAGGTTTTAGCTTTAAACTGAAAACTGCACACTGAGACTGTACACCTTTTTAGTAATCGATTTGATCTGGAGAATAGTTTTGTTCTAAAGCAATTGCCAACTGATCGTTGTTGGGGGCTTTACCGTGCCATGCATGCGTGTGCATCATGAAATCTACACCATTACCCATTTCAGTATGCAATAAAACACAAACTGGTTTTCCTTTTCCTGTTTTGGCTTTAGCTTCAGTCATTCCTGCTAGTATGGCATCAATGCTGTTGCCTTCAGTAATATCAATAACATCCCAGTCGAAAGCTTCAAATTTGGCACGAATGCTTCCCATTGCTAAAACTTCGTCTGTAGTACCATCAATTTGTTTTCCGTTAAGGTCAATAGTAGCAATAAGGTTGTCTACTTTTTTAGCAGAAGCATACATGATCGCCTCCCAGTTTTGACCTTCCTGCAATTCACCATCACCATGTAAAGTATATACAATATGATTATCACCATTTAATTTTTTTGCCTGAGCAGCTCCAAGTGCTACAGATAAACCTTGGCCTAATGAACCAGAAGCAATACGAACTCCAGGTAATCCTTCATGCGTAGTTGGATGTCCTTGTAAACGAGAGTTTAGCAATCTGAAAGTAGCTAATTCTGAAACTGGAAAATATCCGCTACGAGCTAAAACGCTATAAAATACAGGAGAAATATGTCCGTTTGAAAGGAAGAATAAATCTTCTCCGATTCCGTCCATATCAAAACCTTCTTTGCGGTCCATAATGTTTTGGTATAAGGTTACCAAAAATTCAGTACAACCTAGTGAACCACCTGGGTGACCTGAGTTGACAGCATGTACCATTCGAAGAATATCTCTTCTTACTTGGATCGTTAAATCGCTTAATTGTTGTGTGTTAGGCTTCATTTTATATGTAAAAGTTAAACTGGTGCAAAAGTAAATTTTATTTTGCGGTATGACAAATCATTTTTTGCTTTAGTTTGCTGGAATTGTTAGATTTTGATTCTTTTTTTTCCTGATGATGAAAAAAATATAATAATGTTTAAGAATTTCAGAATTAGATATGAAGCTATATTATTTATGGATTAAAAATAGAAAAAGTCCCATAAAGGGACTTAGTAAAATAACAACTATTTAAAATTTGTTATTCGGTATCGGCTTCACTGTAGAAATTATTTTCTTCATCTTCTGATCCGATTTCTTCCTGATCGTCATCCAATTCAGAGCCGGGAATATCTAAATCATTTCCGAGTTTGTCACTGTTTTGTTTCCAGTCATTATCATAATTGTCGTTGTTAATGACGGTTCTTTCGCCTGAAATTCCTTCCGGATCAATGTCCTCCAGATTTTCTTCCTGATTATAAATGTCTTCGGTAGCCGGATATTCTAAATTTTCCAGGTTTCTTTCAATTTGATCATCTTTGATTTGGTCTAAACGATCTGCAGGATCTCTTTCTTCTGAATTTATCATGGTTTCTATAATTTAAATTGATGTTTAATTTCGTCTTTATATTTAATTAAAATTAAGAAATCAATTCAGTTGTTATGTTACACTTTAGTAATATGATTGTTGTAGTTTTTACATTTGATTTATCTGGAAGAATTATTGAAAATGTCCCGTGCTTGCGTTAGGGATAGCAGCGGCATCTCCCGATTTATAAAAACAAGGCTTTTTTTGCCGTAGTTTTTGTTAATCGAGAATACAGCGGATAGCCCGACCGGAGGGAACGCCCAAAGAATTTTAAAACCCCAAATTTTAAGGTTATTGAGAATCATTATCTAATTTTCTAATTGACAAATTATCTAATTAAAATTTCCTGAAATTAGCCTATCTTTGCCGACTGAAAAAAGAAACAGATGAAGTTTGATTTATTACAAAAAGATCCGCAGTCAAAAGCGAGAGCGGGGAGTATTACTACAGATCACGGCGTAATTGAAACGCCTATTTTTATGCCTGTTGGTACGGTCGCTTCTGTAAAAGGAGTACACCAGCGTGAATTAAAAGACGATATTAATCCGGATATTATTCTGGGAAATACATACCATTTATACCTACGTCCACAGACAGAAATTCTTGAAAAAGCCGGCGGATTACATAAATTCATGAACTGGGACCGTAATATTTTAACAGATTCTGGCGGATATCAGGTATATTCTCTTTCTAATAACAGAAAAATCAAGGAAGAAGGAGTGAAGTTTAAATCACACATTGACGGTTCTTATCACTTTTTCACGCCGGAAAATGTAATGGAAATTCAGCGTACTATTGGTGCGGATATTATCATGGCGTTTGATGAATGTACACCTTATCCCTGCGATTACAGATACGCACAGCGTTCGATGCACATGACGCATCGCTGGCTCGATCGTTGTATTAGTCATTTGGATAAAGTGCCTTATAAATATGGATATGAACAAACGTTTTTTCCGATTGTTCAGGGGAGTACTTATAAAGATTTGCGTCGCCAGTCGGCAGAATATATTGCGAATTCAGGTCAGCAGGGAAATGCTATTGGCGGATTGTCAGTAGGGGAGCCTGCAGAAGAAATGTATGCCATGACCGAAGTAGTTTGTGAAATCCTTCCGGAAGATAAGCCTCGCTATTTAATGGGTGTGGGAACTCCAATTAATATTTTGGAAAATATCGCTTTAGGAATTGATATGTTTGATTGCGTAATGCCAACCCGTAATGCAAGAAACGGAATGTTGTTTACAGCAAACGGAACTATCAACATCAAAAATAAAAAATGGGAAGCAGATTTTTCTCCAATTGACGAAATGGGACATACTTTTGTAGATACAGAATACACAAAAGCATATTTGCGTCACTTATTTGCTGCCAACGAATACTTAGGAAAACAAATTGCAACGATTCATAATCTTGGTTTCTATATGTGGTTGGTTCGTGAAGCCAGAAAACATATCTTAGCAGGAGATTTTAGGCCATGGAAAGAAATGATGGTTAAAAATATGAGTCAAAGATTATAAAAAAAGTTTCAAGTTTTTTTAGTTTCAGGTGTCAAGTTCTGTACAAAATTTGAAACCTGAAACATGAAACAAAAAAAACAAAAGAAATCTATGTTAACGATAATAGATAAGTATATTTTAAAAAGATATTTGGCCACTTTTTCGGTAATGATTCTTTTATTTATTCCAATTGGGATTGTAATTGACGTTTCTGAAAAGGTGAATAAAATGTTGGAAAATAAAATTCCTTTTACGGAAATCGCCATTTATTATTACAACTTTACTGTTTATTTTGCGAATTCGCTCTTTCCTATATTTTTGTTTTTATCGGTAATTTGGTTTACTTCCAAGCTGGCCAATAATACAGAAATTATTGCAATTTTAAGCTCGGGAATTTCGTTTACACGTTTTTTGAGACCTTATATTATTGGTGCTTCTATCGTTTCGGTTTTTGTGCTTTTAATGGGTTTTTTTATTGTTCCTGCTGCCAGTGAAGGTTTCAATAATTTTAGGTACACCTATTTAAAAGGAAATGGGAAGCAGCTCATGCGAGGAGAAAATACTAACGTTTACCGACAACTTAACGATAATGATTTTATTTTTGTAAATAGTTTCAATGAAGAATCTAAGACAGCTTTTAATTTTTCACTGGAACATTTTGAAAAAGACAAACTGACTTATAAAATTACTGCCAGTCGTATTAAATGGGACCCCAAATTAAAGACCTATATACTGTACGATTACACAAAAAGAACTCTTGGGGAACTGAGTGATAAAATTGAAAAATCCCCTGAAAAAAAAGTTCATTTTAAGTTTGAGCTTTCAGATTTGACTCCTGTAGTTTATATAGCCGAAACACTTTCACTTGGAAAATTGAATGATTTTATTGAAAAGGAAAGAAAAAGAGGCTCCGGAAATATTAATACTTATTTAGTAGTACTTTATAAAAAATACAGTGTACCGGTTTCTGCTTTTATTCTGACGATTATTGCTGTAGCGGTTTCATCTATGAAACGCCGTGGAGGAATGGGTACTAACCTTGCCATTGGAATTGCAATTGCGTTTTCATTTGTATTTTTCGATAAAATATTCGGTACACTATCCGAAAAATCTACTTTCTCACCTTTATTAGCTGTTTGGTTTCCTAATATTGTTTTTGGAATTCTGGCAGTTTACTTATTACGTAATGCGAAACGATAATTTAAAAAGTTATTTAAACCTTCATTTAATTGTTTTTATCTGGGGTTTTACGGCTATTCTTGGTGCTTTGATAACCATTGATGCTGAAAATTTAGTATGGTTCAGAATGATTTTAGCCGGGATTTTCCTTGCAGGATTTATAGTTTATAAAAAGCAGTCTTTTGTAATATCAGCTCATTCTTTTGCTAAATTAATTTTTGTTGGATTGCTTATTGCGCTTCATTGGATTTTCTTTTTCAAAGCTATTCATGTTTCTAATGTTTCGATAACCCTGTCAATATTCTCTTTAGGTGCTTTTTTTGCATCGCTGTTAGAACCGCTTTTTTACGGCAGAAAAATATTGTGGTACGAAGTTTTCTTTGGATTAATAATCATTGCAGGGTTAGCTTTGATCATGCAGGTCGAAGTAAAATACCTGAGCGGAATGTATTATGCCCTGGCATCTATTATTTTAGGGGTCCTTTTCACTCTGATGAACGGGAAACTGATTTCTGATCATGAACCTTCTGTTATTACATTTTATGAATTTGGAGCTGGAGTTTTCTTCATCTCAATTTATTTTTTGCTACAGGGAAAATTCACCGCGGATTTTTTTACAATGTCATTAAATAATTGGATTTTATTACTCGTTTTAGCTTCTGTTTGTACAGCTTATGCATTTACGGCTTCTGTAAAAGTTATGCAGAAACTAACGCCTTACACTGTAATGTTAACGACTAATTTAGAACCTGTTTACGGAATTATGCTGGCTTATTTTATTTTGGGAGGAAAAGAAAAAATGAGTACAGAGTTTTATATTGGCGCCCTGATAATTGTTATTACAGTTATTTTAAATGGCGTTTTTAAGCATTATCAAAATAAAAAGAAAGTGTAATATTTACCTTATTTTTTATTTACATTTTCATAGTTTAAATAATAATTCACTTCGCCAATGATATAATATTTTTATATTTGCGGTTCGATTTAAAAACAAAATTCAAAAATCCATGGAATATTTAGATTTTGAGCTTCCAATCAAAGAACTTGAAGAGCAGTTACAAAAATGTGTTATAATTGGAAAAGAATCTGACGTTGACGTAGCACCAACTTGCAAGGAAATCAACAAAAAATTAGAACAAACTAAAAGGGATATATATAAAAATCTTACAGCATGGCAGCGTGTTCAGCTGTCAAGACATCCTAACAGGCCTTATACTTTAGACTATATCAGAGCGATTTGTGGAGATACTTTTTTAGAACTTCATGGAGACAGAGGCTTTAAAGATGATAAAGCCATGGTTGGTGGATTAGGAAAAGTAAACGGACAGTCGTTTATGATTGTTGGACAGCAAAAGGGGTATAATACAAAGACACGTCAATACCGTAATTTTGGTATGGCAAATCCAGAAGGGTACCGTAAAGCTTTGCGTTTGATGAAAATGGCAGAGAAGTTTGGTATTCCGGTTTTAACTTTAATTGATACTCCGGGGGCATATCCAGGATTAGAAGCTGAAGAAAGAGGACAAGGAGAAGCAATTGCCAGAAATATTTTTGAAATGGTTCGTTTGAAAGTGCCAATCATTACAATCATTGTTGGTGAAGGTGCTTCTGGTGGAGCTTTAGGAATTGGTGTTGGAGATAAAGTATATATGTTAGAAAATACCTGGTATTCTGTAATTTCTCCAGAATCATGTTCTTCAATTTTATGGAAAAGCTGGGAATATAAGGAACGTGCAGCTGATGCTTTAAAACTGACTTCATCTGACATGAAAAGACAAAAATTAGTTGATGATGTTATTCCGGAACCACTTGGCGGAGCGCATTATGACAGAGAAACTACCTTTAAAACAGTAGCTGAATATATTACCAAAGGATATAACGAATTGAAAGATTTATCAACAGCCGACTTAATTGCCCAAAGAATGGACAAATACAGTAATATGGGCGAGTACAAAGAATAAATTCATAAAAAATGATTCAAAATCCGAAGCCTTACAGTTTCGGATTTTTTTTTGGTTATGAACAAAAAACACTTATTTATAAACAATTATTACTAATAACTAGATAGTAATATTTTTTTAAATTTCGTTACTTTCGCTTTATGGAAAATTTCAAAAATATAAACCCTGTAAAGGTAGATAAAACCACAATTATTAATTTAGAAAAAGGGAAGCTTCCTCCTCAAGTACTTGATTTAGAAGAAGCTGTACTTGGGGCAATGATGATTGATAAAAAGGGGGTTGATGATGTAATTGATATTTTACAGCCTGATGCATTTTATAAAGATGCCCACAAATTTATTTTTGAAGCAATCGTTCAGCTTTTCACCGAAACACAGCCAATTGACTTATTGACGGTTTCGGCCCAGCTGAAGAAAAATGGAAAATTAGATTTAGCCGGAGGCGATTTTTATTTAATTCAGCTTACACAAAAAATTGCGTCTTCTGCGCATATCGAATTTCACTCTCGTATTATTCTTCAGAAATTTATTCAAAGAAGTTTGATTCGAATTTCTTCTGAAATTATCGAAGCTTCTTATGATGAAACGACAGATGTATTTGATTTACTTGATCAGGCAGAATCAAAATTATATGAGGTTACACAAGGAAATATAAAACGTAGTTCTGAAACGGCTCAGAGTTTAGTACTTCAGGCAAAAAAGCGTATTGAAGAAATTGCGAAACAAGAAGGTTTGAGCGGTGTAGAAACCGGTTTTACAAATCTGGAC
This sequence comes from uncultured Flavobacterium sp., assembly GCF_946478785.1. Next base: position 1,840 of record NZ_CAMLDD010000038.1, on the reverse strand, counting down.
AAGCTTACTTCAGGATGGCAGCCAAGTGATTTAATTATTATTGCGGCCAGACCAGCGATGGGAAAAACGGCCTTCGTACTTTCAATGGCCAGAAATATGGCTATTGATTTTGGGCATCCGGTAGCCTTATTCTCTTTGGAGATGGCATCAGTTCAGTTAATTACGAGGTTAATTTCATCAGAAACTGGATTGTCCTCGGAAAAACTACGTACAGGTAAATTAGAACCTCATGAATGGGAAATGTTAAGTACCAAAGTGAAGAACTTAGAAAAAGCTCCTTTGTTTATCGATGATACACCATCACTTTCTATTTTTGATTTAAGGGCAAAATGCCGTCGTTTAGTTTCTCAGCACGGTATCAAAATTGTCATTGTTGATTATTTGCAATTGATGACTGCGGGAGGAAACAGTAAAGGAGGAGGGAATCGTGAGCAGGAAATCTCAACCATTTCCCGAAACTTAAAGGCTTTGGCAAAAGAGCTAAACGTTCCCGTAATTGCACTTTCACAGTTATCGCGTGCTGTTGAAACCCGTGGATCCAGTAAACGTCCTTTACTATCGGATCTTCGTGAATCCGGAGCTATTGAGCAGGATGCTGATATTGTATCGTTTTTATACCGCCCGGAATATTACAAAATTGACGAATGGGATGATGATGAAGCTTCGCCAACTGCTGGTCAGGCAGAAATTATGATTGCCAAACACCGTAATGGTGGAATAGAAAATGTTCGATTGAAATTTTTGGGACATCTTGGAAAATTTGATAACCTTGATGATTTTTCTGGAAGTTATGATGATTTACCATCAAAAATGAATCACGATGATAACCCGTTTATTACTAAAAATCTTCCTTCTGCCAATGAAGCTTTTGGAAGTAATTTGAATGATGACGATGATGATAGTGATGTGCCATTCTAAGTAATTATCAAATATTTAAAATAAAATTTACTATAAAAAAAGGGAAAAATCATTAGATTTTTCCCTTTTTGATTTTTAAAGAATTTATCAAACCTTTTTGGAATTATTTTTTCAGAATTAATTTGTGTGTAACTAATTTGCTGCCTTTCTTTTCTGTAATAAAATAAACACCGTCAGCAAAACTTTCGATATTAATTGTATTGATTACGTCAGAAGTAACTTTTGCTGTTTTAATTGTTTGTCCCAATTGATTCGTAATGTTTAAATCACTATCATGATCGGATTCAATGTTTACGATTCCTTTATTCGGATTTGGATATATTATAAATTTAGCTTTTTCTTCAAAATCAGGATTGGCTAAAGTATTTACAAGAACACATGATGATGTAACATTACATCCACCCATAGTTATTGTAACTCCATAAGAGCCATTAACTGTTGGAGTAAATGATTGTCCGGTTTCTCCTGATAGTATAGTGCTTGGACATTCAAACCATTGATAAGTAGCACCAACCTGATTAGCTGTTATAGTTGCTCCAAGTAATGAAGTTGTTGAAATTATGGCTGTTGGTTCAGTAATGGTATAATTGCGAGTAGCTGTACAACCGTTGGCATCTGTTACTGTTACGGTATAACTTCCTGCAGCAAGTCCGGTTGCTGTTGCCGCTGTTCCACCCGAAGGAGACCATGAATAAGTATAACCTGGAGTTCCGCCTGAAGGAGAAACTGATGCGCTACCCGTGGTTCCACCGTTACAAGCTACGTTTGTCTGAGAACCAGTTGCGGTGCTGATGGCAGTTGGCTGTGTAATAGTATAATTGCGAGTAGCTGTACAACCGTTGGCATCTGTTACTGTTACAGTATAACTTCCTGCAGCAAGTCCGGTTGCTGTTGCCGCTGTTCCACCCGAAGGAGACCATGA
>NZ_CAMLDD010000037.1 GCF_946478785.1 uncultured Flavobacterium sp. | reverse complement strand
TGCAAAAATCGTTATTTTAATATTTCCCCACAACAATATGTATTGATCCGGAAAATCGTGGCAAAAATAAAGAATAGTCTGATTTAGCTCATAAAATTTTAAAGTTGCTGATAAAGTATCTATTGAAACGTTGCCTCCTACCTCACTTTAAAAATTGTGTACACCCTTTAATAAATTGTTTAAAGCCAATTTTCAAGGTTCACCTAAACTCTGTATGCATTATTTGATTTCTTAGAAATCAATTTTTTCTTATTTACAATATGTTTCATAGTTATTATTCCTCCTACGTGATATATATAATTTTCAGATTTCTATTTTTAATACAAAAAGCTTCGGCATCTTAATTAATCTTCTTAAATTAACAGAAGAACTGTTCGGTTTTGGAAAAAATTTCGGATGAATACTTTAGATTGATCTAATAAAATGTAAAATGTTTTGTCTTGCCAATAAAAATAAATCAAACATTTATTAAATTAATAAGAATAAAATCTATTAAATTGTTAATGAGTTTATTATATGGAAATAATAAATAGAAAAAATTGGATTATAACTATTTGGTATTAAATTTGCATCGCCAAAATGCGGATTTAATCGCTAAAATACACTTCTGTCATTCCCGAAATTTTATTACGGTAAAAAAATAAACAGCAATTAGTATTTGTTTAGTAATTTCATATACTAAAAGAAATATAGCGAATTATCAAAAAAAGCAAAGATGAATGTACAAGTAAATGAAGGGGAATATCATAAATTATCTTTTTTAAATTCGAAAATAAAGATCACTTTAGTTATCGTAATTTTATATGTTTTTATTGCCAAAATTTCGGGATTTGCCTTTATTCCAGAAACAAATATTGCTCCTTTTTTCCCTGCAGTCGGTCTTGCCATAGCTGCGCTGCTAGTTTTTGGAAGAAAGGCGTTGCCAGGCGTACTATTAGGAAGTTTCCTTTTTTCGTTATGGTTATTTGAACCCTATTTTCGAAATGCAGCAACATTTGAGGAATTATTAAAACCTTTAACTTTTTGTTTTTTAAGGCCACTCATTATTGGATTAAATGCTATTACAGTATCTCATTTAACTCTATTGTGGTGCAAAAGCAAATATCCTTTTGAAAAAGGAGTGCATGTATTGTATTTTACTTTTGCCTGCCTGATTGGAGGTTTTTTAAGCGTTTCTCTTGGTGTTATTTCTCTTGCAGCTACTCCCTATGTCAGCCTGGATAATTTCATGACAATATGGAGCAATCTGTTCAGATCTAATATTTTGGGTGCTATTTTATTTACTCCCTTCCTACTCTCCTGGCTATACAAAAACAAAAAGGAGACCAACTGGACTCTAAATAAAAAAATAGAGGCTGTAATCCTGACTTTATTAACAGTCACTACTTCTATATTTGTTTTTACTACCGACATGCATAATGAATCTATTATCTTTTTTTTTCTTATATGGGCCGCATATCGATTTAATCTAAAAGTCATAACACTCATAGTTTTGTTAGTGACTATAATTTCTTTATACTATGCATACCCCTATTATAGTGAATCTGTAAATAATCAATCGATTTACAACTATTTCATGTTACAGCTTTTTCTTTTTGTTAATTTGGTTTCTATCATATTCTTACATGGTATTCTGGAAGAAAAACGTAGCAAAGCAAATAAGTTAGCCGAAAGTGAGTATAAACTTAATATTGAAAAAAACATTTTGGAGGCTACCATCCAAAGTCCAAATGGTATTAGCATATTTACCTTAGATACAAACTTTAATTATATCAATTTCAATTCTACTCATAAAGAAAATATGAGGGATTTATATGATTGTGAGATTGAAATGGGCGGTAATATGCTTGAATATATTGGTAACCCAATAGCACAAAATTATGCAAGGGAAATTTATCAATCTGTTTTAAACGGAAATACTCATATAGAAGAATATAAGGAAGAAAATTTTTCTGGGAATTATTGGAATAATTTTATATCCCCCATAATGGACAAAGACAATACCATTACCGGGATTAGTACAATTTCTATTAATGTAACTAAACAGAAACGAAACGAAATAGAATTAGAAAAAAACAACAGTATTCTAAATGAACGAATAAAAGAAATAACGTGCCTTCAGAATATATTTGAAATCAACTCCAATAATGCGCTATCAATGGCAGATGTGGTTGCCAGTTGTGTAAAAATAATTCCGGAAGCGTTTCAATTTCCAGAAAGTACAAATTGCAGAATCATTGTATCGGAAGAAGAATATATTGCCAAAGACAAAAAAACAAATTGGCATATCCAGAAAAAAATAATACTAAACAGAGAAGAATATGGCACATTGGAAATAGGTTCTTTTGAGGAAAAGGAGCATTCTAATTATTTGCCTGAAGAAATTCATTTATTAGGAGCCATAGCCAATATCTTGTCTAAATCATTTGAAAATTATTTTTCTGAAGAAAACCTAAAAATAAGCGAAGAAAAATTCCGGTCGTTTTTCGAAAATGTTATGGATGTATATTTTATCTCCTCTATTGAAGGTGACTTATATGAAGTTAGCCCATCTATCTTGGATTACTTGGGTTATACAAGACAAGAAATGCTTTCTATCAATATGGGAGATTTGTACCTAAACCCTAATGACCGAAAAAAACTTAAGCAGGAACTAATTTTCCACGGCGAGATAAAAGATTATGAGATTGAACTCATTAAAAAAAATGGGGATGTAAGTTCCTTTGCAATGACTGCAAAATTAATCACAAATAAAAAAGGCAATGTATCGCATTTTGAAGGTTCCGTGCGCTGTTTGGATGAATGGAAAGAGAATCAGTTACTAATCAGGAAACAACATCAAAAAATTAAAAAAAGCGAGCAGGACTTTCGTATTTTATTTGAAAATGTTCAGGATGTTTTTTTTAAAACTGATTTAAGAACAGACACTATATTAGATGTAAGTCCGTCATGCAGCTATTTTAATGGTATTAGAAGGGAAGAACTTATTGGGCAATCTATCTACAATATATATCCTGATGTTGGGCAACTGGAACAAATGGCAGAAAAAATAGCGATCGAACATGAGATTAGCGATTATAACAACGAAATTATTATAAAGAAACAACACTATCATGTTTCCATTAATGCTAAAGTGGTTTATGATGCAGAAGGCAAACCTGAATATTTGGTAGGAGCTCTACGAAACATTACCGAGCGAAGAGTAGCTGAAGAGAATCTAAAAATAAGCGAAGAAAACTATCGTATCATTTTTGACAGTGTACATGATGTGTTTTTCAAAACTGATTTAAAAACAAAAACCATATTAGACGTTAGCCCTTCATGCAGGTACTTTAACGGGGTTACAAGAGAGGAACTGATTGGCCAAAAAATGTCAATCATATATAATAACAAGACTCAAATGCTATTGATGTTTAATGAAGTGGCAACTCAACAAAAAATTATTGATTTTAACAATGAAATAATAATAAAAGGTAAAATATTTTATGTCTCTATCAATGCCACAATTATTTACGATCAAAATAATGAACCTGAATTTGCAGTTGGAGCTATACGAGATATAACAGAACGAAGACTGGCTGAAGAAAATCTAAAATTAAGCGAAGAAAAATTCCGTTCTATTTATGAAAGTTTTGAAGATATTTATTTCAAGAGGGATTTAAACGGGATTATTATAGAAGTCAGTCCATCTGTAGAAAAACATTTCAATCTGAGTAGGGAATCAGTAATTGGTAAAGACTATAATGACTTTTATTATAATCGCATTGATGCGGATAAATTTTATCATACTCTCATTCAGGAAAAAGAAGTCAATGATTTTGAAGAACGACTTATAAACGCTGAGGGAGAAATTTTATGTTTCTCAGTCAATGCCAGATTGCGTTATAACAATGATGGAGAACCATCATATGTTGAAGGAACAATGCGGAATGTTAATGAAAGAAAAAAGACCGAACTGGAAATAGCATCAGCTAATGAAAAAATTAAGGAAAGCGAAAAAAAATATCGTACTATTTTTGAAAGTGTTCGAGATGTATTCTTCAGGGCATCTGTAAAAGATCAGAAAATAATAGACATCAGTCCTTCCTGCTCCTATTTTAACATAAAACAGGAAGAAGTTATAGGCAGTAACTTTGGTGATTTTTACTATAATCTGGAAGACAGGAAGCACATACTGGAAGAATTAAAAAACGTTGGAGAAATAAAGAATTATGATGTACCAATAACAATAAATTCTGTTTTATATACCGTTTCTGTCAACGCCAGAATCATCCTTGATGAAAACAATGAACCCGATTATATTGTTGGCTCGATCCGTGATATAACCGATAAAATTGAGACAGAAAAAAATCTAAAAGTCAGTGAAGAAAAATTTCGATCCATCTATGAAAACTTTCAGGATGTATATATGAAAATAACTATTGACGGAATCCTTCTTGATGTCAGTCCCTCGTTTGAAAGTAATTTCATGATTCCTCGCTCGGAAGTTTTGGGTACTTGCGTTTTTGATTATTATCACAACAAAAAGAACAAAGAGTTATTCCTGAGGAAATTAAAAACGGAAGGACATATCTCGGATTTTGATGTTCAGTTATATGATCCGTCAGGAAACCCTATATATTTCTCCATTAATGCACACCTTTTATATGATGAACAAGGAATTCCGGTAAATATTGAAGGTACAATGAGGAATATTAATGAAAGAAGACACATGCAGGATGAGATGCTTGCCAAAAACAGAAAACTTGAATTTCAAAACACCGAGTTGGAGCAATTTGCCTACATAGCATCCCATGATTTACAAGAGCCGTTAATTACTGTGAGTCATTGCTCTGAATTATTGGAAGAAGAATTGGCTGGAAAACTGGAAGAAGACCAACAACATTATTTGACTTTTATTCGTAGTTCTACTTCCCGTATGCAGTTATTAGTTAAAGGCCTTTTGGATTATTCCAGAATTGGGAAAGAAAGAAAAACGAGTATAATAGATTGTAATACTATTGTATCAGATGTGATTTTGGATATGAAAAGCAGCATAAACGAAAGCAATGCAATAATCGAATACGAAAATCTGCCTACCATTGAAGCTAATGCAACAGAAATGAGACAATTATTTCAAAATATAATCAGTAATGCCATTAAATTCAGAAAAAAGGAAAACAATCCAAAAATAAAAATTTCCGCTATTGTAGAAGAAAAAAAATGGGTATTTTCGGTAGCTGATAATGGGATCGGAATTAAAAAAGAAGATATTGATAAAGTTTTTGTGATTTTTAAAAGATTGCATAATCGTAATGAATATCAGGGAACCGGTATAGGTTTATCCCATTGTAAAAAAATCATAGAACATCATAATGGAAGGATTTGGGTAGAATCAAAATATAATGAAGGAAGCACTTTTAAATGGACATTGCCATTAAACTAAAACAAATATAGACTGATAACAATTTAGTTATTAAAAAATGGAAAAGAAATTAAATTGCGTTTTATTGATAGATGACGATTTTGCAACAAATTTTATCAATAAAAAAATAATCCAGAAAGCAAATATAGCAGAGCATATTCAAGTAGCACTAAACGGAAAGGAAGCCATTGATTACCTATGCAGTAAAAGTAAATTAGAATCTCAGGAAGCAATAAACCCACAGCCAGGATTGGTTTTTTTAGATATTAATATGCCAGTTATGGATGGTTGGGAATTTATTGAAATCTATAAAAATCTGGTGACTGAGGAACGAAAGAAAGAGATTAGCATAATAATGCTTACCAGTTCCTTCAATCCTGCTGACAAAGCGAAAGCTGATACTATAAAAGAAATAGCAGATTACAGACAAAAGACCTTAAATGAAACAGTACTCCATGATATTGTAAAAGAGCATTTATCGAAGCTTGAGGAAAAATAAACCCACAACTTGTTGAAAAATATAGCTTTTATTATTAATTGATATTTTACAATCAAAAAAATGAATTCAGGTTTTTTATAAATTAAATCATAATATGAACTTATTAAGAACCTCAAACAGTACCTTGAAGTATCCAACCACAAGGATACTTCAGAAGTACTGAACCTACAATTAAACAAATTTTAGGAATTATTATATTATGTCTGAGTTAGTATATACGTGTAAATAAACCTTTTCCATTTCCGGAACCTGTGCTTCCTGTTATTGTAATATGACCTTTGTTTCCATTACCATCATAACCATAAGCTAAATTATTAGTTGATGAACAGTTAGTTACTGTATGTGGAATATTTTGTCCTGAGCTTCCAAGCTTAAATCCATTTCCATTACCGGCTGTACCATATCCGTTTCTTGTTGCAACACACTTATTAATTACAACAGTAGCTGAATTTCCGAACAGATCAAATCCGTCATCAGAATTGTGTGTAGCAACACAGGAATCAAACCTGTTGCCGGCACCCCCTGAAAGACTGCATGCAAATCCATCTGCATTTTGCCCACCGTCTATAGGATCATAATTTTCACTTGAATGGCATGCAGAAATAGTATTATGATGCGCACCATTGTACATCATAATGCCGGTTCCCTGAAAATAGGTAGCGGTTACGTTATAAACATAGTTATAGCCGCCGGTTGCGAAAATGAGCCCATGACTATTTCCTTTTGTAATGGTCATATTTGTAATGTTCCAGTAACTTGCAAGCATTTTAATGCCCCAGTTGCCAGATGGAATACGCGAACAGTTAAGTGTTCCGCCTGTTAGGTTAATTTTACCTGCTGCGCTACCATTTTTTGTTATTTGCAGGGTACTGGTGAGGTATATGGTTCCACTAATTTTAATAATATCTCCAGGAACAGCAGATGCAACAGCTGATTTTAATGCAGCTTCTGTTGTTACGGTACTGTTTTTAGCTGTAACAGAACTTTTCTCTGGAATGGTTTGCTCTGAATTAACAGCTGTTTCGCTATCCGATAATGGACTTTCGCTAGTTTCACAAGCCGTGAAAGAAATGATTGAAAATAGTAACAGTAATTTAAAATTTGTTTTCATAATAATTTGAAGTTTGGTTAATAATGATAGTTAATATAAATTCTTGCTTTCTTTTAAAGTTCCATCAGAACTTATCATTTTTGAAGATAATAGCATTCTGATGGATTAGATTATTTCTAATAGTGCGTTGTTATTTTTTTATAATCTTCATAGTTTTGGCTGAAGTTCCTTTTACTATTTTTAAAAAGTAAATACCCGATTTAAATTGGCTTAGATCAACAGGAACTATCTCGTTATTTCCAGTAATCGCTTTAGCAGACCACAACTTTTGTCCTATTACATTGTATAGTGATAATTCTGTTTTTTCGCTGTCTCCGCCAATCTGCAGGTTAGCAATTGCATTAGTAGGATTAGGCGCTAATACCACATTATCCATAGTTACTGTATTCTCATCCACACTTAATGTTGCAGCATCCACTGCGTTAGATTTAGGGCTTAAACCACCCATTGCATTTGCGGCTCTAACAGTATAAAGACCTGTATTACTTGTAATGTCATAAGTATTAGTTGTTGTAAATTTTACAAATACATCATTCTTAAAAATGGCCCATCCTAATGCATAATTATCATCATCCCATGCTAATTTTGATCCTGTATTGGTTATCGCAGGAGTTAATGCTTGCTCTGTGTATAATGCCGGCTGCCACGTATCATTACCACCTAAAACATTTTCTATAGTATAAGTATCAGCCTCAGTTTTATTTAGTGTAGGATCTATAGTAACAGTCGTAGCATCTTTAGTGAATTGTGTACGTCGCTGGCTTAAATCTACTTCAACACCTGAAGAAGTCAGACTATTGTATTCTGCAAATCTAAAAGGAACAACATTCATTGGATCTCCCCAAGCCCCAGCCGTTGGTAAAATATCCATAGTCGTATTGATATAAACTACTTTAGGTGCAATATTCCATGGCCTTCCTAATCCGTAAATTCCATTTTGCTGTGTGTCTCCTGCAATCGTACAATTGTTAAATACATAACCCCAATTTGAGCTGGTTGCTGCTGCAGTCACAATACCTCCTCCACCTGAGGATCTTTTTTCCATATACAAAAGACATTGATTGAAGAAAATATCACCATCTCCAAATATGTAGTCGACGGTTCCGTGTATTTCACCATTTTCCCAATATGTTCTTCCTGCTCCGGTATAATAGGTATCCTGATTACTCAATAATCGCACGTTTTTAAAGATGTTTTTATCCCCTTGATGGCGTAAGGCTACGGCACGTTTTTCAGGAATTCCTAAGCGGTAATCCATTTTGTTAAGTAAGGTTAGGTCTTGCATATAAATATTATTAGCGCTTGCAGTAAGATAAATAGTTGGTGTTTTATCTATTCCTTCCTGAGCCTGAGTAGGATTATTGAAAAGGGTAGCTCCTTCTGTGCTTTGCCCGATAAAAGAGATATTAGGCAAACTTATAATTGTTTGTTGTGTTGCATCTCCTGTTGTTGTTCCTAAATCATAGTTTCCGTTTGGAAAGAAAATGTAGAATCGATTTCCACTGTTTTTTGCCGCATCGGCTGCTGCTAAAGCTGCTGCAAAATTTCCGTCAACTCCAACAATGAAGTCATACGCTTTTTTAGTTACTGCAGGTTTATTAAGAGTGGTAAAAGTGATTGAAATAGGTGCAGTTATCTTGTTGTCTGCTAAATCGGCTATTGCATTTCCACCTAAATTAAAAGTATAAGTGGTATTATAATCCAAGCCTGAATAATTAAAGGAAATGGATTTGCCAAATACTGTTGGTGTTAAACTTTTGCCATTAAGAGTCGCAGCTGCAGCAGTTATTTTTACACGCTCATCAAAATTAAGCACTATTTTTCCGGTTGCCGAAGCCCCGCTTGTATTATTGTCAGGTACAGAACTAATTAGAATTGGAGCTGTCCCATCATTAAATATACTTGGAGTTCCATAAACATATATATCAGAAATAGAGGTACCGTCATTACCTGTTCCCAAAATAGCTGATGTGTAATCCGGAATCCATCTGATATAAACTTCTGCTTTATTATTGGCATCAGATGGAAGATTAAATGTAGCATCAGCCCAGGTATTCAAAGTACCGGTATCATAAGTGCCTATTGTTGTAAAATCAGTTCCATTTAAAGAATACTCGCATTTTTGTACTGAATAAGCAGAATAACTGGCGAGCATAGCGGCTTTGACTTTTATGTCAGTATAATCTGTGGCGTTGATTTTTATTTGATAATAGAACTTATTAGCCAAAGGCTGCCAGTTGATTCGACAATTTTTCCCTTGCCATCCAGCTGGATTAGCTAAACTTGAAAAATTTAATCCGCCAGCAGTTGTTCCCGCAGCATTACGAAGCACTAAGCCAACGGCATTATTTACTACATCTGATGAAAAATCTACATTTACTGCATCATCATAAAAATCCCATCCTACAATATAATCGGCTGCGTTATAGGTTGCGGTAATAGATTTGTTACTATCCATTGTTACAACCAATTTATTACTAGTTTCACCCGATCCCCAGTTGGAAAAATTAAGGATTGGATTGCTATTAGCGGTTAAGGTAACAACTGTTCCGTCAATATACATTCTTGAGCCATTAACCATCGTTCCGGCAGGAGAAATGTTTACCATATAATCTTTGCCTCCTCCGTTTACATCAAGATCTAATGCGTAGGTAGTTAGCTTGCTAAAATTGGCATTTAAAGTGGTATTATTAGCAATTGTAAGAATATAAGGATTATCTGTTGAAAGAATACTACCCGATTGATCTGTCCAGTTTAGAAACGAATACCCAAAATTTGGATTAGCTGTTAATTTTACAACTGTACCCTCATCAACAGTTGCAGGATTATCAGAAGTCACAACTCCGCCCAAAGCAGGGATAGCAGCAGTGGTAACAGTGTATTCGTTTACATTAACAGGCGTACCATTTAAATCTCCTGTGATTGAAATACCTGATAATCCAACATCCTTACCTGCGCCAAGACTATGAATATATATTTCTAAAGTTGATTTTCCTCCTAAAGCAGGAATTGCCAAACCTGAAACATTCATAGTAAAAGAACTGATATCAGCGGCTTCACTTGTTACATCAGCTTCTCTTGCGGGTTTTACATTTGCCGCAATAAGGGTTGATGTTCCATCTGAAGATTTCCAATAGACATCGATTAGTCCGGAGCCTGTTCCGTAGCGCTGGCATTTAAAAGAAATAGAGGTTGGCTTAAAATTTAATCCGGTAATGGGTGTAAAATCAAAACTAATTAAGTTATTAGTATTTGCTCCAACTGGCGTGTTTGTCGCTAAATTATTCCTTAATGCTGTGTATTTTGCTGCAGGGTTGGTACCTGAAAGTATACCCTTATAAATATAATTAGACCCTACTGAAATATTATCTGTTTTATAGTTAGTGGCATCTGTATAAGTTGCTGTTTGTCCTGATGTACCAAGATCAAATGCCCAGTTAATAGTAGATACCGTTTGGGCTTTAGATTGTGTAATTGCCAGTAAAAAAAACAAAAAAAGAAATTTTTGCAGTTTGTGCATTAATAGTTTTTGCATGTATTCTTGAGGTTAGGTTTAATAAAGTTTTATGGTTATATGGTCGAAGTAATTGCTCTGTCAATTTCAAGGAATTGATCTAGTATATATTAAGAAATTGACCATTGCAAGGTATAGTCACAATGAAATGGTCAGATTTCCTAATGTTATTATTCGATGGCGGAAGTTTTTATTTCACTAAAAATTTCACTGTTTTTGATGTTCCTTCTGATTCAATTTTGCCAATATAAATTCCCTTTGTTTTTGGTGATTCTATAATTGACAAATCATTAATAATAGATGATTTAAGTACCTGCCTTCCCGTAAGGTCATAAATTGTTAATTTACTGTTTTCGGAAGCGTTTGCTACCTTAATAAAACCATCATTTACTATCAATTTTAGTTCGCTTTTCGAAAAATCATTTGTAGACAAGTTTGTAGCCGGAAGAGCCACTCCATGGATTCTGACATCCGAAAGGCAAATTCTTTTTCCACTTGTTGGATTGGCTGTATTATACCACGGATAAACACGAAGTTTTAATGTTTTCCCATAAGGGATTTTAAGAACTGGAATCTTTGAAACAGCGTACATGGTATTTGATATCATAGTTGTTAACTCTCCCACAACCGATGTAGTAACAAAATCATCTGTAGAATACGAAATACGGCATCTTACGCCGCTCCCTCCGGCCCCACCAACATACAGGCTTATTAGGTCAACATTTAATTCGGTTCCCTGAGCCGGAGAAATTCCAAACTCAGTATAGCGGGTCGATACTTCATCAATTTCACCACCAGGCCAGCTTCCTCCTGTAGGTTCATTTCTTTGTGTTTTTCTTGTGGTATCATAACCACTTTCGGCAGGCCATGTAGTAATAGATGGAGGATTATTATTAGGAGAATTAGCAGGTGCAGCATATGACTGCACCGACATACCAGTATGAGTTTGATCAACAACAGTAGCCGGTCCTTCTAAAACATAACTATTGTTAGCTGTTAATGCCCAAATAACATTTACTTCTGTACCACCTGTTAATGTAATAAAATTAGCTGTCAACGGAATTGTTTTTGTCACGGTTCCGTTAGTTACCGTAAGTGTGCCGGACTTGTTTCCACCAACCGACTGGGTTGTTGAGATATAAAATTTTGTAAAAGCAAGATTACCGCCTGTATAATTCATATTTATGGAGGAACCAAAAGTATCCGTTTTGTTTGCAGCTATCATAAAACCATTGCTTACAGAAAGAGAAAATGCTCCCGCAACTGGTGCCAGATCAAAACCAGTAATGGTTACTTCTTTTGTAAGTGTCTGACCTGTATAGGCATCTCCAAAATCACAGCTGGCAGGCTTAATCAGGACATCTGTTGATGTATTGATATAAGTAGCTAAAATATTTTGTTTCACCATTTCCTGTGCACACAATCTCGCAGTTAATGTTCCCATTAGAGCCGTTGGGTGAGTAGAATCTGCAGAAACATAAAGTTGAGCTGTACTGGCGGCATCACCATAAGATTCCACCAATGTTTTTGTTAAGGTAGTCAAGTCGATAAGCTGTACGCCTTTTTCTACTGAAACTTCATTCATTGCAAAGGCATAATCATAAGTATGATCTGTTGCCGGAAGAGTAAAATCAGGACCTAAATCATGAGCACCTTTGCGAGTAATAGTACCTCCGCTAAAATATTTTCGACACATCGAGGTTGCTAAAATTGGTGTAGCATTTAAAGCACGGGTCTCATCAATATATTTTCTAAGATATTCTTTATAAGTTGTTTGCGGATTTGTACCTCTATAATCCGTTCCATTGATTGGATTTTGGGGATCTGTCCCACCATCATGACCACCATTTTTCTCATCGTTATGCGCAAACTGAATGATAACATAATCGCCTGATTTTATCTGTTGTTTTACCGTTGTCCAATAAGGAGCTTCCATATAAAAGCTTTTACTGCTGGCACCATTTTTTGCACGATTATTAACTGTCACTCCTGAAGTAAAAAACTGTTGAAACATCATTCCCCAGCCTCTTATGTCTGAAGTGCTCTCGTCATAAGTAGCCATTGTAGAATCACCAATTGTATGAAGTGTAATTTGCGCTTTTGCAGAAATGATGCTGCAAAAAAGAAAAGCAGCTATAAATAATTTTGATAATAATTTCATTTTTGGAATATTAATTTTTGTAATTACCGTAGTGATAAGGAGATACAGATTGTTTTTTTTTTATTAAAAGAACAATCTGTATAGCTTGCTATTTTTTATAAACCTTAACAGCGCCTTGTTTGCCATCAATTTTATATCGAACAATATAAATTCCGGATTTAAGGCTGTTAAGGTTTATTTCTGTAGCAGATTTTGTATGATAAACCCATTGTCCGCTTAGGGAGTATACGTCAAGATTTTCAAGCACACCGTTTACCCTCAACATACCGTATTCTAAAAAAACCTTCTTGTCAACACCTAAACTGCTTGAATTTACAGTAATTGATCCTGTACCTGCAAGTAATCCAGGATGTGTAGTAGCATCATATATTCCGTCTGCAAGCTCAGTTCCGTTCAACGTAAATTTCTTAACCATAACGGCTGTGTTTAAAACTGCAGAAGCTGAACCGGCTATGTTGATATTTAAAATATCTCCTGCACATTTTTCATGGTTAAAAATTGCCTTATTGTTTGCAGCAAGACTAATTGTTCCTTTTCCGAAAGCATTTTCAACTGTTCCATTAATGGCAGATGAACCACCTGCATTTGCGGCTGCGAGAGTTAAATCCCAGATTCCTGTAAAGTTACTGTTGTCGCCTCCCAGCTTAGCAGTTGACATATTCGCAAAATCCCTTATATTACGTACGATTACTTTGTATGCACCAGAAAAAGTGCCAGGCAAATCCATCACACTTCCTGCCACATTATTACTGCTCATAGTTAGAGAAATATCGCCTTCAAGAATAATTGGCGCATTTAAATAGAAACCTGTACCACTTGTTGCGTATGTTATAACAGCGCCCTGCGACATTCTGACAGCGCCAGAAGATTTAGAATCTTTTGTTTGTCTCAAACGGATAGTTCCTCCTGTTTTGACATACATGTCTCCCTCAAAAGTAGAAAGTGTTGTTTCAATTGTTATTCCACTATTCACATGGACTTTTTCCCCTGCTTTTGGCAACATAGCCGGAGAATATTTAGTTACATCATCCCAAAGCCCGCCAACGAAAGTAAATTCACTTGGCCTTCCAATAATTATTTTTCCCGTTCCGCTGATAGTAGCTGCATTAGTAGCTGAACTATAAATTCCAACAGGCTGTAACACACCATCTATATACCATTCATTAATCGTAATATCTGTATTAAGTACGATAGATGCTGATCCCTCTGTGTAAAGAGCCGTTTTCGGCTGAATGGCATTGCTCACATCGATTATTAGCTTTCCATTATTTTTTACGGTTATTTTTGGTGAATCTCCTAATGAATTCCCCACTTTAGCCTGCAAATCACCAGCCTCAATAACTAAATTCCCGGTATAACCTGCATTATTGCTGTTTAGCTGACATATACCAGAGCCTATTTTAGTAATTTGATGAACACCACTAAGTGTAGCTGTAATATTCAGATTCCCGGAAGCATTAATGTTTACCGGACCTTTAGTTTTAATGTTTCCAGATAATGATGCACTTGCCGAAGAAGAAATGGTTGCCTGATTAAGTGTAAGCAAAGTGGCTGAACTATTGGCAGAAACGTCAATTGCTGCGCCATTAATTAAATTTAAATCAGCAACAAAATTGCCACCATTTGCATTTATGATAAAACTGCCATTTACATTTGCAACCTCTGAAGCTGCAGGCGTACCATCAGGATTCCAGTTGTTTGCTTCGATCCAGCCTGTATTTGCCGCACCTGCGTCCCAACTATAAACTGTTACTGTTGGCGCTATGGCTGTAGGGTCCCAATTGTCAGAACCTGCCAAAACAATTTTTGGCTCATATAAATTCGCCTCGGCCTGATCTGTCATAGCCCTAAGACCTGCCCAGTTTGCTCTTCCGCTCATATCCGCACCAGGACCGGTATTCATCCACTCGTACAAATGAAGTCTTGTATCAGTATCAGAGTAAGCCATATTCCATTTATCACCCCATCCTAAGGGATCAATTTCTGCTGGCATTGTACAATAAAGCCAAGCCACCTTTGGGTATTCATGCCACGGACGGCCAAATTTAATCTTTACGCCATCGTCGCCATTTCTCGGACTATTAGGCTGGTAAGTTAAATTACATTTATAGAATACAAATCCATATGTTTGTGTCGCTTCGGTCGAAGGTGCCGTTATCCATGCCCCTCCGTAACTTCTGATTTCACATTCCTCAAAAACACCTACTCCGCGGCCATAGATATAATCGGTTCGGCCTAAAATCATACATGATTTGAAATACGCACGTGAGGTTTCTGCCGTCCAAAAATAAATAGTATCCTGATAAGCACTTATATCACAATTTACAAATACATTTCTATCACCCTGAAGCGTGATTGCCTGTGCTTGCCCAACAGGGCCTGCAGTATTTCGAATGGTAATGTTTTCTGCTTTAAAATCATTTGCCATAATGGTAAGTGTTGCTGCTGTCCTTATCAAATTGCTGTTGCTGGCCCACAATGCAACCTTCGCGTCAGGACATAAACCATCACCCCCGTCATTACAATTATAAATATCATAAGAAATTATGGTTTCTGTTCTGCTCTCGCCTATTAAGGTAATATTGGTTTTATTCGCAGGAATAATTAATTTTTCTTTGTCATACAAACCTCGTTTTACATAAATGATGGTTGGAGTTCCTGCGGGTACTGCATCAAAAGCTGCCTGTAAAGAGGTGAAATCTCCACTTCCGTTGATATCTACTATGATATCCGGACTAAAATTTTGAGCTATGGATTGATTAAAAAATAATAGCCCTATAATTAAAAAGGCATAAAAGTCGAGTTTTCTCATAAAAAAGGTGGTTAGTTAGTAATAGTTTTTGTTTAATCCCCGATAGTTTATTATTCTTAATATCCGGTAAATAATACTCCCTCCTCTTCTTGATTATTAAGTAAAAGAGCGTAAAGAATTTATTATATTTTAATATAAATTATCAATACTATATTTTTAAAGCCAAATTTTTAATAATAATTATATCTTGCATCAAAAATATTTTATTAAAACAATAACGACTTTCAAATTTTGGTCATTTGCTTCTAATTTTTGGTCACTATTTATATTTACTGGGATTCAAAATGATAAATACTTTTTTAAACTTTATTTTTATAGCAGAATCAATTAAAAAAAGCTTCAATAATAAAGAAAACCTAAATCTTAAAAATGTATTTCTTAACAAAATAAATAACAATCGCTAATGAGAAAACTTCTATTAGTCAAATCTTTAATTGGAATTTTATTTATTATTACCCTACATACATCAAAGGCACAGATAAAATGTAAAATAGAAAACTATTCTACAGAGGATGGGCTTTCTCATGATGCTATTTCCTATATGCTAAAAGATAAGGAAGGGTTTATGTGGTTTGCTACATGGGACGGTATTAATAGATTTGACGGGAAAAACTTCATTACTTATAAGGCAACTGCTGGTAACAACAGTAATCTGGGCAATAATCGTATTGCTGTGATTAAGGAAGATACTTCCGGATATCTATGGCTTAGAGCCTATGATAACCAGATTTACAGATTTTGTAAAAGCACCGAATCTTTTCTATCGGTTGCAAATATTTTAGGAACTAATAAAATTAAATTTGATAAAATTATCACTGCTGCTAATGATAATGTTTGGCTGACTACTATTGATGAGGGTGTTTTTCTAACCCAAAAAAGTACCGATGATCAAATTAAAATCAGTCACTTCACACAAAACTCAAAAAATAATTTTTCTCTGGCTTCAAATAATTTAAATTTTGTAATCAAAGATCCGGATAATTCTGTCTGGGTTGGTTCTGATAAAGGTTTGGATTGTATAATCAAATATAAAAATCAGGGCTATCAAAGTAAAAATATAGTCAAAAACAGTAATGTTAAATGTCTTCTGATACAAAACAATACGATTTGGTTTGCGAATCAGGACGGTGAGTTAATAAGTTACAACAAAATCCATAAAAATTACAGGAAAACAGTTATAGCCACAAATCATATTAATGCAATAATAAAGTCTAAAAGTAAAAGTTTATT
Source organism: uncultured Flavobacterium sp. (assembly GCF_946478785.1). The sequence goes on along the minus strand of NZ_CAMLDD010000037.1, from coordinate 17,310 downwards.
ATACATTACCACTTCTGCAGGAGAGCTGATAACCTTTAATACGGCAACTTTCAAAACAGAATCAATACTTAAAGTTTCTAATTCGCCGATTTACAAAATTTATCAGGATAAACAAGGTTTGTTATGGATTGAACCGGACAAGCACGGGGTATTTATGGTAAATCCAACAGAAAAAAGTATCCGTTTTTTTTCGCAACAAAATGACGCTACTTTTTTACAGCTAACACATACTTTTGGTTTTCTTGAAGACAAATTCAATAGGGTCTGGATTAAATTAAAAGGAGGTGGTTTTGGGTATTATAATCCAAAGACAAATACATTAGATTATTTTTTTAATAAGCCGGGAGATAAAAATCAGAAATTTTCAAATATTGTTTCCAGTATGTACTTCGATCCCGCAGGAATTCTCTGGATCAGCACTAATGACAGGGGCATTAATAAAATCATCTTCCAAAAAGATATATTTCAACAGCATCTTTTAGTTCCTGACACTAAAAATAAATCTGAAAATGAAATCAGGGCTGTTTTTACAGATCGGTCCAAAAGATTATGGTTGGCATCAAAAGCGGGGAAATTAAAAGTCTACAAAGATAATAAGGAATTGAGAAACCTGTTTGTAAATTATAAAATGGATGAAATAGGTTTTGTATATTCCATAATCGAAGATACAAAAGGAAATATATGGCTAGGTACAAAAGGAAATGGTTTGTTTAAAGCAACTCCTGTAAATCTTCAAAACTCACAATATGTTTTAAAGCAATTTAAAAACGACAAAAACAATCCTAAAAGTATAAGCAGTAATCAGATCTATTCCGTTTTGGAAGACAGAAAAGGACATATTTGGATAGGTACTTATGATAACGGAATAAATTTACTAGAAGAAAAAAATGGCGATTTTAGTTTTATACATCAATTTAAAAATTATCCGGACATAGAATCAAATAAGGTACGATATTTAGCTGAAGGGTATAAAGGTCAAATCTGGGTTGCTACAACAAATGGATTAGTAACATTTAATACTGACAATAAGAATCCGGATAAAATAAAATTTTCAAGGTACGAAATGATCTCTGCAGACAAATTCAGTCTGGGCTGTAACGATCTGTTGTTTATTTATAAAGATTCAGATGAAAAAATATGGATTTCAACAGCTGGAGGCGGACTAAGTCAGGCTATCGAAACTAAAGAAAATCATTTAAAATTTAAAAATTATACCAAAAAAAATGGTTTGCCTAGTGATTTTATTCTGAGTATGGTAGAAGATGATCATAAAAATTTATGGTTAGCAACTGAAAACGGTATTTCAAAATTTAATTTGATTAATCACACTTTTAGAAATTATGATTCCTATGATGGTTTGCTTAAAACTATATTTTCTGAGTCAACTAGTTTAAAATTGTTAAGTGGTAACTTAATTTTTGGTTGTAGAAATGGCTATTTAACTTTCGATCCAAAGAAAATAGGAAGCCAAAAAAACAATACAAAAATGGTTTTTACCGGTTTTGAAATTAACAATAAAAATTCAAGTGTAAAGTCTGCAGATTTTCCAATGAAAAAGGATATAAATTATAATGATGATATAGAGTTAGATTATGCGAGTAACACTATTAGTATTTATTACACAGTCCTGGATTACAGATCAAATAACAAGCAATTGTTTGCTTATCGGTTAAAAGGTCTTGATGATACCTGGCATACTGTACAAAACCAGAAAAAAGCAACATTTACAAATTTGCCGCCAGGAGATTACCAGTTTGAAGTGAAGTGTCTAAACAGCGAATTATATTCCAATATTCCTCAAAAGAGTTTATTGTTCTCTATAACTCCCCCTTTATGGAAAACCAATTTCGCTTATTTTTTATATGCAATCCTAGTGCTAATCCTGCTCGAAATCTCAAGAAGAATAGCCTATTCAATGATTCGATTACGAAACAAGGTAGTCGTAGAACAAAAAATGACCGAGTTAAAATTAAGTTTTTTTACCAATATTTCTCATGAATTAAGGACTCCCCTCACCTTAATTGTTAATCCGATAAATGAAATTGCCAAAAACGAAGAGTTAAGTCCGTTGGGTAATGAATATATCGAAACCGTACGAAAAAATACGAACAGATTAGAGCGGTTTGTCAATCAGTTACTTGATTTTAGAAAAGTTCAAAACGGAAATGAAGAACTTAATATAGAAAGTATAGAATTAGTATCTTTTGTAAATGAGATAAATACTCTGTTCTCTCAGGCAGCACGTGAAAAAAATATAAAAATTAAAACAAAATCCAATTTTGAAACACTTACGGTAAACCTGGATAGAGAAAAAATGGACATTATAATTTATAATTTATTGTCTAATGCCATTAAATTCTCTCCGAATGATAGTATTATTACTGTTGAAATGATAGTAGAAAATAATAATATTCTAAAGATTAGTGTCTCAGATCAGGGGCCTGGAGTTGATAATAATAAACTGGAAGACATTTTTAAACTTTATTATGAAACGAATACTGGTAAAAATAAAAATTCAGGAACCGGAATTGGTCTGGCACTCTGTAAAGAATATGTGCACTTACACCAGGGTAATATTTATGCTGTAAATAATGCCAATAATGGTCTTACAGTTCACATTGAAATAAATTTACACAATAAAATTTTTCAAAACAAAAGCAACAAAAACCAAAACTTATCAGAAGAAAAATTTAAAAAAGATATAGCTGACAAACAAAATAATAAAAAACAAGCAGAACAAAATAATTACAATGTCGATTTACCTGTAGTGCTTATAGTAGAAGACAATCATGAATTAAGAGGATTTTTAAAAAGTCAGCTACAACCATTTTACCGAATATTAGAAGCCCAAAACGGAAAAGAAGGTTTAGAAATAGCAACAAATAAACTTCCTGATTTAATTATCAGCGATATTATGATGCCGAAAATGGATGGAATTGAATTACTTGATGCTCTTAAAAACGCAATACAAACCAGTCATATTCCGGTAATTTTATTAACGGCAAAATCATCTGTAGAAAGTAAAATTGAAGGCTTGAATTATGGTGCGGACTATTATATTACGAAGCCTTTCGACACCGATTTTCTATTAGCTTCAATTGAAAATTTAATTAAGTTCCGTAAGAAAATTTTTGAACGATTGCAAAAAACAGATATTAAGACAATTACATTAGAACCTGGCGAAATAGTTATAACCACTAAAGATGAGCAGTTCTTAAAAGATATTATAAATGTCGTAGAAAGCAGCTTAACCAACCCAAAATTCAATATTGATGTTATTGCAAATACACTTAATATGTCCAGGGTTACCTTTAACAGAAAATTTAAAAGCCTTACTAATATGACACCAGTAGAATTTGTGAGTGACATGCGCATAAAAAGAGCCAAACAATATCTGGATGCAGGCGAAACTGATATTGCAAATATTGCTTACAAAGTTGGATTTAATGGTGCAGGCTATTTTAGTACCCGTTTCAAAGAATTTTATAAAATATCGCCCTCCGATTACTTGAAACAAAAATTATGATTTCTCCCAACATCTTTTTTTAGGATAAAAGTTAAGTTTCTATATAAAACAGGTATAAATACTCTTTTATTATTTTTGAAATTGAGATAAATTTAATATGTTTAATGGTTTGTAAATCAGTGGATTAATATTTTCTTTTTGAGGGTGAATTTTATTCATTCTCTGCTATACCTGCCAAATAATATATGTTTTATATAATGGTTTTACATATTTATATCTGTAAGACATAAAAATCTACTTAACATCCAAGGATTAAACTTATAAATCTAATAAAAACATTAGTTATAGGTAGGACATTAAAAATCCCCTTTTCTCTGCAATTAATTCACACGCAAGACCCAGTTATTAGTCCGGTAAAAAAACAAATAAAATAATAATAGAAAATATTCATAAATAGATACTTCAAATGCAATAGTAATAAGATATTTTAAAATAAATTTTTAATAATTCATTTATAAAAACAACTACCATGGCAGCAACAGTACCACCAGATAAAAAAAGTAATTATGAAAAATTATTTGCTTCCTGCATTATAAAAGAAGCAAAATATCCTGAAATTGACAGAATAACAGCAAAAATGGTTTTGAATAAAACGAGATATCAATCTGTAGGCGATCCGTTAAATATCCCTTGGTATGTCATCGCAATTATACACTGTATGGAAGGCAGTTTAAGGTTTGATACACATTTGCACAATGGCGATTCACTTAACAAACGTACAGTCCAGGTTCCTGCAGGACGTCCAAAAACGGGGAATCCACCATTTACATGGGAAGAAAGTGCCAAAGATGCATTGATTTATGACAAACTAAACGTGTGGACAGATTGGAGTATTGCCGGGATTCTGTATAGATTAGAATTATATAATGGATTAGGATATTATAGACAAGGCATAAATTCACCTTATTTATGGAGTTACTCTAACCATTATACCAAAGGAAAATATGTTCAGGATGGAAAATATGATCCTACTGCAATTTCTAAGCAATGTGGCGCAGCGGTATTGCTGAGACGCTTAATGGAGCAAAATCTGATAACACTGCCAAATACTCATTTACTGGAACAAATACTGCAACAGGGAAACAAAACATTATATTATTCAGGTACTGTTACCAATGAAGCCAAAGAATTGCAAATACTTCTTAATCGTGCAGGCAGTGTACTAAGAGTTGATGGCAAAGCTGGTGAAAGAACCTCTGCTGAATATTTTAAGTTTAGCAAAACATATTTAAAAGGAGATCCCAGAAAAGTTTAAATATCAATTAATGTAATAAAGATATTTATTAAATATTTTGCAGAGAGATTTTATAACTTTTTAAAATGATTATATAAGCATAAGTGTTTAAATTTCAGTTAATTTTAATAAAATTTAAAACTTAGAAACTATGAACACAAATAATTCAAATCCGAAAAGTACTAAAAAGGGTGGTTCTGATAATCGAAGTGATACCAGAAAACATCAATATAAAGATCATGATGAAGTTTTAACAAACGATGAGAATTATGATGTTGACACTCAGAAATTTAAGGGTGAGGAACCTGATTTCGATGATAAATTGAATAACCAAGAAAAAAAATAAAATTTAAAAACGTCTCAAAAAGCTATATTTTGAGACGTTTTTAAATTTTTAATTATAATATAACTTCTTGTAGTTTTTAACTCTTTTCAGTTCTACAATCATTTCTAATTCTGCGGAAGCTTAATAGCCTATAGAAGTCTGTACGGACAAAATTTTGTTTAAACCTTAAACCACTCAGGGAAATCACTTTGGTTAAGATTTGTCATTTTAAAAGATTACTAAAAGCACTTCAAAAATAAAGCTGCCAACAATTGGGCAGCTTTATGATTTTAATGGCTCATCCATTGCCATTGTATTTAGGATCAATATCCGATTTTGAATGACCAGAATCGTCCTGCTCTAATTCATCAGGGAAATTAGTCGCAGTATCATTTCCCTTTTCTGGCGATTCGAAACCCTCTTCCCTTTCTTTATAGGGACCTTCTTGTTCATCCGGACTAAAATCCCCCGATCCGCTATATTGATTTCTTGCATCAAATTCCGGTTCTTTATTCTGATTTTCTTCCATAGAACGTTTTTCCTGATTTACCATAATTGATTTTCGTTTTTGTCCTGGGCATCATGACCTTCAAGCTTAACGAGCTTATTGTACAGCCCAAGCAATAAAAACGGAGCGGCCCACTGTCCTACAAATAATGCATTTTGACTTTTACCCAGGCACTTTAAGGTAAGTGATGTTCCCATGGCTGCCAAAGAGGCATATAAAAATAAATCTGATGGTAATTTTGAAGTTTGTTCTTCAATAGCTTTGGCGGTAGCACCTTCTGTTCTTTCGTTTTCTAGTAACATAATATATTTGTTTAAAATTAATATTCGAAAATTAAGATAACTATCTGAGGACTTTTTACAGAATTAAAATCAAAACTTACAATATTTATCTTGCATATTATCAATTAGATAACAGTATCAATAAATATATTTTACTCTAAAATAGTCACTTTTAATTTCACAAATTCTGAACATTATTATAATGCTTCTCTTTAGCTTATATAAGATTTTTTTGCTAAATTGGGGATATGAAAACAAATTCGGATGTAATAATTATTGGAGGTGGTCTTGCAGGCTTGACAGGAGCCATACATCTGTCAAAAAAAGGATTAAAAGTAACCTTAATCGAAAAATCAGAATATCCGCGTCACAAAGTATGTGGAGAATATATTTCTAATGAAATCATCCCCTATCTTCTTTGGCTTGATGTAGATGTTTTAAAATTGAATCCCGAAAAGATTTCTTCTTTTGAATTTACAACTCAAAACGGCAAAATTGCCAGAACAAAACTTCCTTTAGGGGGCTTTGGCATTAGCAGATATATGCTTGATAATATCTTATATCAGAAGGCATTATCAAATGGTTGCGTTATTTTAAAAGAAAATGTTACTGATGTTTCTTTTACAAATGATGAATTTTTGGTTACAACCCCTAATCAAATATTATATTCAAAGTTGGTATTAGGGGCTTTTGGAAAACGCTCTAATATCGATCAGTTTTTAGCACGTGATTTTATCACTAAAAAATCACCTTGGCTGGCTGTTAAGGCGCATTATTCGGGCGAAATTGCTAATGGTATGGTAACGCTTCATAATTTTAACGGAGGTTATTGCGGTGTTTCAAAAGTAGAAAACAATATTATAAATATCTGCTATCTGGCGGATTATGCTACTTTCAAAAAATATAAAAATATAGAAGAGTATCAGAAAAATGTACTTTATAAAAACAAGCATATTCAATCTGTTTTTGAAAGCAGTAATCTCTTATTTGATAAGCCCCTTACCATAAGCCAGATCTCTTTTGATAAAAAAAGACCCGTAGAAAACCATATATTAATGATTGGGGATTCTGCCGGACTGATTCATCCAATGTGCGGTAACGGTATGGCGATGGCGATGCACAGTGCAAAAATAGCATCAGAACTGGTACTCGATTATCACGCTGGAAAAATAACATCAAGAACTTTATTGGAAAAATGTTATGCAACACAATGGAAAAAACATTTTAGCAAAAGGCTGGTAATGGGAAGACTTTTGGCCCGCGCCTTAACCAATAGAACAATTACAAATATATTCGTAACCGTAGTCGCGGCAATACCTGCATTATTACCTCAAATAATAAAACAGACACACGGAAAACCTATAGCAGTCAATTAAATGGCAATAAATACAAAATACAGAACACAAGAAGCCGAAATAATGGACGATTTTTCGCTTCAGGGAAGGGAACTTCAGGCAGCACTTGATCAGATTGCCCGTATTAATCAATTACTTGGTGGTAATAAAGTGACGCTAAACGGAATAAAAGAGATATTAAAAAAAGGCAACACTTCTAAAACAATTGTAATTGCTGATGTAGGTTGCGGAAACGGAGACATGTTGCGGATGCTGGCTGAATACGGATTAAAAAAAGAATATAATTTTAAACTAATTGGTATAGATGCAAATGCTTTTACTGTAAATTATGCCAAAACATTATCAAACGAGTACGCGAATATTGAGTATATCTGTTTGGATATTTTTAGCGAAGATTTTGCAAAAATAAAGTATGATATCGTTCTGTGTACACTTACCCTGCACCATTTTACTAATGAGCAAATATTAAATATAATTGCTATCTTTAATAATAACGCCAGTATGGGCATTATTGTCAATGATTTGCACCGCAGTAAATTGTCTTATAAACTTTTTGAAATAATCTGTATGCTTTTCAATCTCAGCAAAATGTCCCGCGAGGATGGCCTGGTATCTATATTAAGAGGATTTAAAAAAAATGAACTGGAGGAATTCTCCAAAAAACTGAATTTAAAAAACTATACCATAAATTGGAAATGGGCTTTCCGTTACCAATGGATAATTGCAAAAATATGAGTGTCAAAATAATAACTGTTGCCAAGCAGCTCCCACAATATTCAAGAACAACAGAAGAAATACTTCCACTTTTGGATGGATGGCTGAGAGGCCAGGACGAACGTTTTATAAAAAAAGTAAAAAAAATATTTGAAGGTGCAGCGGTAAACAAACGTTATTCGATAATGGAACCGCTCGAAGTTTTTACAGCAACATCTTTTGAAGATAAAAATGATATCTATAGCCGTGAAATGATTGTATTAGGAGAAAAAGTTTTAGAAAATGCTCTCGCTAAGGCAAACTGGGATCCGCAAAGTCTCGACTATATTATCACCGTAAGCTGTACTGGAATTATGATTCCTTCTTTGGATGCTTATCTGATTAATAAGATGAATCTCAGACAGGATATTGTACGTTTGCCTGTTACAGAAATGGGTTGTGCCGCAGGAATTTCGGGAATTATTTATGCCAAAAACTTTCTTAAGGCAAATCCAGGAAAACGGGCTGCGGTCATAGCGGTAGAATCGCCTACAGCAACTTTTCAGCTCGATGATTTTTCGATGCCCAATATTGTGAGTGCTGCTATTTTTGGTGATGGTGCTGCCTGTTGTCTTTTATCATCTTATGAAGAAGATAATGGACCTGAAATTCTTAATGAGCAAATGTATCATTTTTATGATGCAGAACATATGATGGGTTTTAAGCTTACCAATGGCGGTTTGCAAATGGTATTGGATATTGAAGTTCCGGATACAATTGCCGCTAATTTTGGCAATATTATCCATCCATTTCTGAAAGAGAATAATTTAGAAATCAAAGATATTGACCATATGATATTTCATCCCGGAGGAAAAAAAATAGTCACGACAGTTGAATCACTTTTTGCAGGATTGGGTAAAAATATTGACGATACAAAAGAAGTCCTAAAACAATACGGAAATATGTCGAGTGCTACCGTACTGTATGTTTTGGAGAGAATTATGGACAGCAATCCAAAGTCTGGTGAAAAAGGACTGATGCTGAGTTTCGGACCCGGATTTTCGGCACAAAGAATATTATTACAATGGTAATCATTAGATAAAAATAGATTATGAAACTGAATGAAATTATAGAAAAACTGCCTTATAGCGAACCCTTTTTGTTTGTGGATGAATTGCTTCATATTGATGAAAATAGTGTTTCGGGAACTTATACTTTTAAGGAAGACCTTGATTTTTATAAAGGTCATTTTAAAGATAATCCTGTAACTCCTGGCGTAATTTTAACCGAGACTATGGCGCAAATAGGCATGGTTTGCTTAGGGATTTATTTATTAGGCGATGCTTTTAAAAAAGAAACTGTTATTGCTTTCACCTCTGCAGATATGCAGTTTTTAAAAGCGGTATATCCTAATGAAAAAGTGACGGTAACTTCTCAAAAAACATTTTTCAGGTTTGGAAAATTAAAATGTGAGGCAGTTATGAAAAACGAAGCTGGACAGGAAGTCTGCAAAGGAGTTTTAGCCGGAATGATAACGACAAAATTATGAGTAAAAGGGTTGTAATAACAGGTCTTGGCGTAGCAGCTCCAAACGGGGTTGGAATTCCTGCGTTTACCCACGCCATAAAAAACGGATTATCAGGCATAAGGCATGATGCACAATTACAAGAGCTGCAATTTTCCTGTCAGATAGCAGGAAAACCCGTAATTACTGATGATCTTAAATCACAATATTTTACTGATCTGGAGCTTCGCGGATTCAATAGCACCGGTATTCTATATGGCGTTATTGCTGGTATAGAAGCCTGGAAAATCTCCGGATTGCCAGTAGAAATTAAAGAGGAACCGGATTGGGAAAGCGGAACTATTTTTGGATCAGGAACCTCCGGCATAGATAAATTCCGCGAAAGCATTTATAAAATCGACGAATTGCAAACCCGTAAATTAGGGAGTACTGTCGTTGCTCAAACCATGAACAGCGGTATAAGTGCTTATCTTGGAGGTAAACTCGGCCTTGGGAATCAGGTGACTACCAATTCTTCGGCATGTTCAACAGGTACAGAAGCTCTTATAATGGCGTATGACCGAATAAAATCCGGACAGGCAAAACGCATATTAGCAGGAAGTACAGGAGATAGTGGTCCGTATATTTGGGCTGGATTTGATGCACTTCGGGTATGCAGTTCTAAGTACAACGAAAATCCTGAACTTGGATCACGTCCTATGAGTGCAACCGCAGCCGGATTCGTACCGGGAAGCGGTGCCGGGGCTTTAGTTCTTGAGGATTTGGATACTGCTTTAGAACGTGGTGCCACTATTTATGCCGAAATTTTAGGCGGAAATGTAAACTCAGGCGGTCAACGCGGTACCGGAAGCATGACGGCACCAAATAGTACTGCAGTACAGCGATGCATCACGGATGCTATTCATAGTTCAGGAATTTCATCAGCTGATATTGATGCCATAAACGGTCATCTTACAGCCACGACAAAAGATAGCCTTGAAATCGAGAACTGGACTAAGGCATTAAACCGAAAGGGGAATGATTTTCCGTATATAAATTCCCTTAAAAGCATGACCGGTCATTGCCTTAGTGCGGCCGGAAGCATTGAAAGCGTGGCTGCGGTCCTGCAGCTTCATGAAGGTTTTTTATTCGGAAATACAAACTGCGAAGATCTTCATCCTGAAATTACAGCTCTTATTGATTCTTCAAAAGTGCCTTTTAAAACCTTTAATATAGATTTGAATATAATTGCCAAAGCCAGCTTTGGTTTTGGAGATGTAAATGCCTGTATATTATTTAAAAAATATAAAAATTAATATGAACAAAGAAGAACTTATTGCAAAATTAAAAGTAATCATTAAGCCTTACACAGCAAATACTGATGCTTACGACAACCTTACAGAGGATACCGATTTTATTAATGATCTTGGTATTAATTCGGCTAATCTTGTAGATATTGTACTGGATATCGAAGAAAACTTTGATGTTGTCATTGATAATACTGATATGGAAAGAATGCTCGATGTTAAAACTGCAGTAGAAATCATAGCAACTAAACTAGCAGCAAAATGATAGGAAATGACGTGGTAGACCTGTTACAGTCGCGTCAGGAAAGCAATTGGAAGCGTAAAGGTTTTCTGGAAAAATTATTTACCGATGATGAACAGCTGCTTATAAAACAGGATTCAGATCCTGAAATTGCGATATGGTTATTTTGGAGTATGAAAGAAGCGGCTTATAAAATTTACAACAGACAAACAAAACGAAGAGAATACATTCCTAAAAAACTGATTTGTAAAGTTGTATCCAAAAGTAATGATTATATTTTAGGACAAGTAACTTGTGAAGAAAATGTTTATTATACCAAAACCGCCATTTTAAATGATGGCATACATACTATTGCTGTTAGCTACATTAATGATCTGAATAAAGTTGTTGAAATTGAAAACAGCGGAATTCTTAAAGACCAATATGGAATACCTTATTTGAATAACTTGCCAAACATAATAAAACAGGTATCAATTAGCCATCATGGCCGATTTGAAAAAGTAGTTACTATCATTTAAACAATAATTCATTTGGATTAATTTTTAAGTACGAATAATAAGTAGAAGTTAATTCTTTTTTTGAATAAAAGATTTAAAATATAAGTAAAAAAACGCCCTTTTCATAAAAATGAAATGGGCGTTTTTTTACTTCTTACGAATGTTCAGTTTATTTTTAATTAACAGGTTAATTAAGCTCTCTGAATTGAAATATTACATTAAATCGTTGAATTCGTGTAATGATTTTAATGTTCCTTCGTAAAATAAAATTGCAGCTATCAAGTTTGACTTATCTGAATAAGGCATCATTTTTCTTTGAAACTCCACTGTAGTATCCAGGAAAGTTGTAGTGCCAACTGCTTGATTATCTAATATTTTTTTGTGATCATTATCGTCTGGAATACCTAAGTCTGCCATTGTAACACCTGGTTTAGTAACCAAAGCGATGTATGGGAGAGTTTTTACTAAAACTTTAATACGCTCGATGTATAATTCCAAAAGTTCTCCTTTTTGCATACCACTCAATTCTTTTTGATCATGATATTTTCGGATTAGAGCTGTTGTACTTATGATACTTCTTGGAGCATTTTTAGCCTGTGCAGAAATAGCACCGGTAGTAAGAAAAAAAAGGATACTGAATAAAATAATTTTGCTCTTCATTTGTGTGAATGTAATTGGTTGTTAATGAAACAAAAGTAAATAAAAATTAATTTAAATTATAACTTTATTGATTTCTTTTTTTTATCTTTTAATAATTTAGTTATAATTCATTCTGTTAGCTTCTGCAGAAATAAAGAATTATTTTAATGTAATTCCATTGACTGAGCTATTATGCTGTTTTTTAAATAAATATATCAGAGGTTGTTTTTCATTCCTTCTTCTGAATTGATTATTCTAAAACGTCCTGGATATTTTGCCCATATGCTTTTTTTGTTGCCATAATAGTCCATAAACTCTTCACAAACAAAAACAGCATGTGCTGTTGACCATGCAACAACGCCACAAAATTCACTTCCTGATTGTCGTTTTAATTTTTGTATTTGCTTTCCTGGTTCAAACCCTAAATATTTATAAATTGTTGGGGTATAAACTTCACCATCTTCTAAGTCTTCTAATGCTTTATCAAAAGTTTCTTCCTTGTCAATGATTTGCTTATATTTTGCCATTACTGCATACGTCAATACTGCATACTCTGTTATTGTTTCGCTCTCACAATTTTCTTTTATAAATACAAAACCTGCGGATTCTTTAGCTTTCTTTATTTCATCATTATTCAGATCAAATGAAGCATTATTTTTTAGTGTTATTTTTTGAAAACTGTCGCTTATTTTTTCAGTTATGAAAAGGTTGTCTAATCCATAAACATTTAAAGAAGCCTTAATAAATGCAATCGATGAGCAATTTGTACGTTCTCCCTGTTTAAAGCTTTCGAATATTTTGTCTGAACTCAATTGCGAGTACGAATTGGAACAGATTAATATTAAAAATAAAAATGTAGAAGTAACATATTTCATTGTCTTAAATTTTTATAGTTGTTTTTTCCAGGTATTTTTGGAAGACACAGATTTTACAAATCTATAAAAATCAACTCATAGTTGTTTTTTACTTCTTAAACTTTTATAAAAAAAATGAAAAACAACTTAAATTCAAGATTTTAAAATAGTTACAGCCAATTATATTAAAGGCCTTCTGCAAAAAAGAAATAAATTATTACAAATTTTTAAGATCTTTATTACTGTTTAAACTTTCAGTATTCTAATTGCAACAAATATTTAAGAGTTACCGTCTCAGAATAAACCATTAACAACTAGTCGAACTCCAAAATTAAAGAGCTTCCGAGATATCATTAATCTTTACTTTTAAAATTTTTATATAATGCAGTATAAGACTCGAAAGTATCTATATCTGCTGTGTCGTCCTGAGTTACAATTTCCCTTACTTGATCCTTATTTCTATTGATAATTTGTTTAGCTCCTTCATCATTGGATAATAACATAAGATCAGAGAAGAATTTTTTCGGAAATAAAACCGGCACTCCTCTGTAATCCTTTTTTTTGGTCACAATAATTGCTTCTTTCTCATTATTATGGGATTGTATCAGGGTATTTAAATGAAGGCTGCTAATAAAAGGCTGATCGGCTAGTACAAACAGAATGGCATTTATATGAGGATATTGCTTATCTATTTCTGCAGTTGTTAAGGCTATAGAACTGCCTATTCCCTGTTGCCAGTTCTTATTAATAAAGACAATAGTTTTTGACAAATCTGTTTTTTTTTCAATTTCATTTTGGTACGCTCCCAGAACTACACAAAAAATAGTGGCGTCAGCTGCCAAAATAGTTTCAATTGCAATGCCTAATAAAGTCGAATTTCCCCAAGGCAGCAATTGTTTGGATTGCCCCATTCTTTTGGCGTTTCCTGCAGCTAATATTACGATTGCAATGTGATTCATTACTTTCCTGTAGTGATTTATGAATGAATAGCATTAATTTTATACTTTAAAGATATGGGCTCCTCTTTCCGTACTACAGAGAGTATTTCAGCAATAATACTGATAGCAATTTCCTGAGGGGTTTCTGCTCCAATACTAATTCCTGACGGTCCATACGCTACATCCAGCAGACCTTCATTATAAGAATCAGTAAATTCAAAAAAATCGTTTAAGATTTGCTTTCTTCTCTTAACCGGACCAAGAAGTCCAAGATAGGCCGGTTGTGCATTTTTTAATGCGATAAGGAATTTTAAATCGGTTGAATAACTGTGAGTCATTAAAATGACAGCGGTTTCACTGTCAATAGAAAGAGAACCAATTTCTTCGGGCAGTAAATGTAAAACCTGGTTTGATCCCGGAAAATCAGCAATCGTCCTGGGGTCTTTTACGGATGCCACAATTGTAACTTCCCAGCCCGTTAAGGAGGCAAATTGACATAATTGAACAGCATCATGCTCTGATCCAATGATAATTAAATGAAAACGTGGCTTTAATGTTTGTGTATAGGTAGATAATGATTTATCTAATTGAACATTAGAAAAAGCAAAAATCTTTCTTTCAAAATGAAACTCAGAACCTATACCTGACTGAATCCATTCTGTTTTGGTATAAAATGAAGCTATTTCTAATGTTTGTCTCTTCTGTAAAACAGTTTCTAATGCATCCCAAACTGCTGCATCAGGAGAAAAAGGTTCCAAAAGAATATACAAAATACCTTCGCATCCTAGTCGGTACCTTCCATCATAAACCATGATTTTTGCTTTATTATCTAATAAAACCGACTGAGATTGTTTGAGGATTTCATTTTCAACACAGCCTCCGCTTACAGCCCCAACCATTGTATTATTTTCAAAAACAAGCATACGAACACCCGGTCTTCTGTACGAAGAGCCTTCAATAGCTACAACGGTCGCCATAATGCTTTTAAGACCCTTTTTTTGGGCTAAAATGTACGATTCTTTTAATTTTAATAATTCGTGCATCATATTATTAATCCTTTTTTAAATAATTTTTCTGCATTTTTTTATTTTGTAATTAATTGGATCACAATATAATATATTCATTTGTTTAAAGTAAAACAATTCATCATTTAAAATCTTAAATCTCTTTTGATTTCATGAATTAAACTGCTCCAAGGCTAAAAGGTAAAGTTCTGATTCGTTTGCCGGTCAAATCAAAAATAGCATTAGTTAGTGCCGGCGCAAAAGGCGGAAGTGCCGGTTCGCCAACTCCGCCCGCATCTTCTTCATTGTCTATGATGAATACTTCTATGGATGGAATTTCATTAATACGCGGCATTGGATAATCATAAAAATTATGCTGCTCTACCACATTGTCTTTAAATGTAATCTGATGTGTCGTTGCAGCACCCAATCCCATGACAATGGAACCTTCAACCTGAGCCTGAATAATATCCGGATTCACATACCAGCCACAATCCATTACAGCCCAGACTTTATCTATTTTTACACCACCATCAGGATTTTTAGAAACTTTTACAACCTGCCCTACTGTCGAGTTGAAACATTCTGTAATAGCGACGCCGTATCCTTCGTTTTTTTTACGCTTTTTCCAGCCTGAAACCTCTTCCATTTTATCAATTAACTTTTGACAGCGCTCTTCCTGCAAATGTTCGCGACGAAATTCCAATGGATCTTTTCCTGCTTCATTCGCCATTTCATCAATAAAACTTTCGTAGGCAAATCCGTTTGTAGAAGCATATACGGACCTCCAAAAACTAGTTGGAATCGTAGTTTCAAAAAGAACATCAGAAATACTTAAATTTCTGATACTTTCATAATAAGGCTTTAAAAATCCTTCACTTGTGCTTCCATTAGGCTTTGTCTTCGAACCTCCACTCCAGTGACCATTATTTTGACCTGCCATTCTGAATTTCAATGCGTCAATTTTTCCGTTTGCAATAGTTCCTTCACAGCGATAAGACATACCCGGACGAAAAGGTCCTAAAGTCGCATCGTCCTCACGTGTCCAGATTACCTGAACGGGACCGCCTAATTCTTTTGAAACTGCAACTGCTTCGTACGGATAATCATTCATGGCTTTACGCCCAAAACCGCCTCCAAGAAAAGTCATATTAACTATAACTTTTTCTTTGACTATGCCAAATTGTTTACTCACATAATCCTGAACCCAGCCAGGTGCTTGTATTGGCCCCCAAATTTCAATTGAGTCCCCTTTATGATGTGCAATGCAATTGATAGGCTCCATAGCAACATGTGATTGATACGGAGTTTGATAAACAACATCTATTTTTTTTGCTGCTTTGGATAACATTTCAGAAGGATTCCCTTGCGTTTTAAGAGTCATCCCTTCTTCTGTATTGAGAAGATTGTTTTGGGTTTCAAATATCTCAGGCGTACTCCAGTGTTTAAAACCGCTGCTGTCCCACTCTACTATTAATTGCTTTCTACCCTCAAGAGCAGCCCAGGTTGAAGTAGCGACTACGGCAACACCTTCACGCATGTGTTCGTAATACCCCATTTTTACTTTAAAAACGCGTTTCACGCCCGGAACTTTTAAGGCAGCGGTTGGATCAAAACTTTTAACTTTTCCAAAATAGCGGGGATCACGTTCCACAGAGGCAAATAACATTCCGGGAATTCTTTTATCAAGTCCGAAAATTAATTCACCATTGGTTTTAAGCGGTGTGTCAATTCTTTTTAGAGGTTTTCTAATTAATTTATATTCAGAAATTTTCTTCAGTTTTGGTTCTTTTGGTACTTCCAGTTTTGAGGCAGCTTCCGCAAGTTCACCATAATGTAATTTTTTTCCTGATGGTTTATGAATAACATGTCCGGATTCTGCATAACAATCAGAAACAGAAACATTCCATTTTGTAGCTGCAGCAGCAATAAGCATTTCACGTGCGCCGGCACTTAATTTTAGTAGTTTTTTATACGCAGAACGAATTGTTGAGCTTCCTCCTGTAATTTGCCCGCCATATTTTTTTTCGTTACCAATTGCAAAAATAACATTGATGTCTTTCATGTCAACTTCAAGTTCTTCAGCTACAATTTGCGGCACCGACTGATAAGAGCCCTGACCCATCTCTGCTCTGTGATTGACAATAGTTACTTTTCCTGACGGATTGATAATAATCCACGGGCATAATTCAATTTCTGACTCAGTGATTTCTGAAGGCCTTACAAGTACTGGCGCTCCATTTGCTGGAAAGTAAAAACCAAGACAAAGTGCTGCCCCTCCCAATCCGGTAAGTTTTAGAAAGTTTCGTCTTGTAGCATCTATATTGTTATTTTTAGTCATCAGGATAATCAAATGAATTACCCCGAGGCAGAGCCTCGAGGTATCACGTTACTCAAAAGACAA
>NZ_CAMLDD010000036.1 GCF_946478785.1 uncultured Flavobacterium sp. | reverse complement strand
TTATATTCGTAAGGTACAAAATCCCGGTAAGTGCTACCGAAGGTTTAGTTCAACAGCTGATTGGCGAGATTGGGGTTTTGGGCTTAATGGAAAGTTGTTTTTGTGTTTGGAAAATTTGTCTTTAACCGAAAAATCGAGCATCTTTATTCCCCAACCTCGCTAAGCCGTAAACCGTCAGGCTGTGAAAAAATCTCTTAAATTTAGAAGTATTCGGAGGACTACCAGAGAAAAAACTCAAATGTGAAATTCTCAAGAGGATAATTTTATTTTTTTCACAGGCTAACGTTAGCGGTCATTGTAGAGACACCGGAAAAATGGGACAAACGACTAAAATCACAATATTATTCTTATTAATTGAAGAACTCTGTTTAGGACAAACAAATAATGAAAATAAAAATGGAAAACACAGAAAGATACAAAGCAGGTTGGGAGAAATTAAAAGAAATTGACGGAGAAGCAGGAGAAAAAGTAATTAATGGACTGAAAGATATTTCACCAGATTTAGGAAGGTTTATAATTGAATATGCTTTTGGAGATATTTATACAAGAGATGGACTTGATTTAAAATCCAAAGAAATTGCAGTGGTTGCATCTTTGACAGCAATGGGAACTGCACAACCACAACTAAAAGTTCATATTAACGGAGCATTAAATACAGGAAGTAGCATAAACGAAGTTAAAGAAGTAATTTTGCAAATGTCTGTTTATTCAGGTTTTCCAAGTTGCATTAACGGAATGAACGCCTTGAGAGAAGTTTTGAAAGAACGTCAAGAACACGAAATAAATGACAAAATCGGAAAAACTGCAACTGATATAACTCAAACTGACAGACTAAAATTAGGCGAACAAGAATTAACAAAACTTGACAGTTTACAGGTTGACAGACTGAAAAATGCTTACAACGACTTTTCGCCAAAGTTGGTAAAACTAACACTCGAATTTGGATATGCTGACATTTTTTCGAGAGACAATTTAGCACCAAAATACAGGCAAATCGCAACTATTTCGGCTTTGACAGCATTAGGAAATGCAAAACCCCAATTAAAATTTCATATAAACGCAGGACTAAATATTGGACTTACAGAAATAGAAATCAAAGAAATAATGTTGTTATTGAGTATTTATGCAGGTTTTCCAGCAGCAATTAACGGAACAAATATTTTGAAAGAAGTAATAAACGAACGAACGACAAAATAACCACAAACCGCTAACAGCAGATCGGCAAAATGGCCGGTGTAGTGCTAAATTCAAAGGAGTACTTCGATTGAACTTTTCTGCAAAACTGAACAGTTGTGCTTCAATTTCTGCCGCTTCGCCAAACTGCAATCCGTTATGCGTCAGCTTTCCTAAATGTTGCTAAAAACAACATACCATTCATTAAGAAATATGTTAGATAAAAAAATATTAAACAATTTTATATCGACTTGAAAAACCTATTTCCGAAGATAACAGAATTGAAAACTTGGAATAAATATAATTGGAGTGTTGACGGTTATGAAAATTCGATGATAATGTCCGAATTAGCAGAAGAAATAATACTTTGGACATCAAACAATAAATTAGAAGATTCCCAAAATTTCTTTGCCTATCTGGAATTATGTTTAGAAGTTTGTGATGAAAGAGTTACCTCGTTTATATACACCGATTTTTTGGTGACAATTATGGAGGCAAAAGAAAAAGAAACAAGAGAGTTAATTAAAAAAATGATGCTATCTAAAACAAAAGAGTTTTACCTACGATTGTTTCAATTTTACAACGAATCTAATTAATAACCAAAAAGCCGAACGCATAACAGCTACAACGGATTTGGGCATAGGCTTAACAGAAAATTGGTTTGTATTTGGAAGATTTGGTAAATCCGAAGAATGGACTTAATTTAGTCTCAAACGACGTGTAACGCGGTAACGTTAGCTGTCATTATAAACATGGTATGAAAAGACTATTTTTTTTCTTAATTTCAATCTTGACTACAAATTTATTATTTGCTCAAACTGACAATTATAAAATCGCAATTTCCAATTTCCAAGAAAACTATAACGCTGAAAAATATGAGAACATTTTCAACAGTTTTTCGCAAGAAATGAAACAGGAGTTACCTTTTGAAAATACCAAACAATTTTTGATAGGACTAAAAAATCAATTCGGGAGAATAGAAAGCAAAGAATTTATCAGTTACCAGCAAGGAACTTATATAACATATAAGACGAATTTTGAAAAAGCTGTTTTAGCGGTAAATATTTCACTCAACAAACAAAACCAAATCAACGGACTTTTTATAAAACCTTATGAAGAATTAAAAAAAAACGAAAGTGCCAGTGTAAACGCATTAAGCAACTATCCAACAGAAATTGCTAAAATCCTTTTCTTAAAATCCAAAGATTTCCCTAATAACACTCAACTTTCAATTGCCTTAATTCAAAATGGAAAAACAAATTATTACGGAATTATAAAAATAAACGACACCATAAAACCAAACGAAAATCAAAATAATATTTTTGAAATTGGCTCAATTACAAAAATATTTACATCATCCGTTCTGGCTTCACTTGTTGTAGATGAAAAACTAAAATTGACAGACGAAATCAATACTTACTACCCTTTTACTTTCAAAAACAACATTAAAATAAGTTTTGAAAGTTTAGCTAACCACACTTCAGGCTTGCCACGATTGCCTGAAAACCTGGACTTATCGAATGAAACAAATCCCTACAAGAATTATGGCAAAAAAGAAATTGAAGAGTATCTTAAAAACTTGCTGAAACTTGAAAACGAGCCTACAAAAACTTCTTCTTATTCAAATTTAGGTGCAGGACTTTTAGGTTATACACTTGGTTTGTCGCAAAAGACGAGTTTTCAAAAATTATTACAAAAGGAAATCTTCGATAAATACAAAATGACAAACTCATTTACAAGTTCTCAAAATTTAGGAAAAAAACTCGTAAAAGGATTAGACGAGAACGGCAAAACCGTATCTAATTGGGATTTTGATGTTCTGTTTGGTGGTGGCGGAATATTATCCACGACAGAAGATTTGGCAAAATTTACATATGCACAATTCAATCCTACAAACATGGTACTTGCATTGACAAGAAAACCAACTTTCGTCATTAATAAAGATATGAAAATAGGCTTGGGTTGGCACATTTTAAAATCCAAAAATAACCAAGATTTAAATTGGCACAACGGAGGAACAGGCGGATATTCTTCCTCTATCGCTATTAATGTTGAACAAAAAACGGCAGTCATTATATTATCAAATGTTTCCAACATAAATGAAGACATTGACGATATATGCTTTGAATTGATAAATAAAACTAACAAAAAATAACGAACAATCAATTGAGTAGACGGCTCCCCAAAATGGAACGGAGTACACCTCAAATACCACCGAGCGTACGGGTCACGTACTCGGCGGTTCGCAAAGTGATGGGTTAAACATTGGTTAAAGATTGATAGCCTCAATGCTTTAAGTGTTTCAAGATGGTCGTGTTTAAAATAGGACTTTGTGCAATTGCCCAACCACCTTTTCGGGTACGCTAAAAGTATAGGAGTGGTTTGGGTCAACGCCAAGCCGAATTTATAAGTATTCGGAGGACTCAAAGAAAAAAATCAAATATGAGATTCTCAAGAGGTTGATTTTTAGTTTTTTCACAGTCTGACGTTAGCGGTCATTGTAAAACGATTTTTCCGATGACTGAACTTTGAACAATTTTTTAACATTTTAAAAAAATATCCAAATAATTTGCGAAACCAAATGATTGCACTTATATTTGCAATCAAATAGTTGCGTAATAGGAATCAGACGAGATATTTTTCAGGCAATTGCCGACCCAACAAAACGAGCAATCATTTCACTCATAGCAATACAAGCAATGACACCAAATGCTATTGCCGAACATTTTGACAGTACAAGACAAGCTGTTTCTAAACATTTACGAATCTTATGAGTGCGAATTGATTACGCAAAAACAGCAAGGCAGAGAAATTTTTTACCAACTTAAAATAGAAAAACGAAGGAAATAGATGAATGGCTCTACCAATTCAGAACGATTTGGGAAGACCGTTTCAATCAACTCGACAAAGTTTTATTAACCCTTAAAACCAATAAAAAATGAACAACAATTTATTATTTGACTTCACTGTAAACAAGGAAGAAAAATCTATCGAAATTAAACGTGAATTCAAAGCCAGCCGTGAATTGGTCTGGAAAGCGTGGACAACACCTGAGCTGCTCGACAAATGGTGGGCACCAAAACCTTATCATATCAAAACCAAGTTTTTAGATTTAAAAGTTGACGGAACGTGGCTTTACGCAATGGTAAGCCCGGAAGGCGAAAAAATGTGGTGCAAAGCAGATTACAAAGCTATTGAAACAAACGAATTATTATCTTGGTTAGATGCATTTTGCGACGAAAATGGTATTGATAATAACGGAAAGCCAAGTTCATTTTATACCATTAATTTTACTGCAAACAACAATATTACAACCGCAAATATCACTTTGAAACACGACAATTTAGAAGATATTGAAATGATAATTGCTATGGGTTTCAAAGAAGGATTTTCAATGGCGATTAGCAATCTCGCTGAATTATTATTGACCTTAAATTAATCACAAATGCGAAAATTATCACTTTTTATTGCTTCAAGTTTAGACGGCTATATTGCAAAACCAAATGACGACCTGAGTTTTTTAAAAATGGTAGAAAAAGAAGGTGAAGATTATGGTTATGCGGAATTTACAGATACAATTGACACATTAATTATTGGTAGAAGAACCTATGATTATGTACTCAAAGAAATCGGCTTATCTCATTACGACAATGGAAAACGAGATGTTTATGTCATTACAAGAACTGAAAGACCACAAATAGGCAGAACCATTTTCTATACCGGAAACATACATGAATTGGTCAAACGACTAAAGTCTGAAAAAGGAAAAAATATATATTGTGACGGTGGTGCTGAAGTAATAAATGAACTATTGAAACACGACTTAATAGACGAGCTAATAATTTCGGTTGTACCAGTTTTATTAGGCAATGGGACAAGGCTTTTTAAAGACGATAGACCTGAACAAATTCTTGAATTCATCAAAGTCAAAACATATGAAACGGGATTGACACAACTCTATTACAAGCGGACAAAATAAACAACGAACCGCTAACACATATTTGCGCATTTGGTTTTTTAGTGGAATTAGTTTCTATTAAGCATCTTCTAAAAAATTTATATTTTTTTTTGATTAAAGAAAGATTAGTCGAAGATGTAAACGGTAATATTACTACTCCTAAAGATAACGAAGTAATAAAATGGTGCAAAACTTTTAATAATTGACGGAGATTTTTAAGCAATCAGGAAGATTCTATCTCAAAAAAATAATGAATTTATCCCTTAATAAATTCTGTTTTTTTGCTCCCGCAGATGTTTTTTAAGATAAAATGGCTGGCATCAGTCAAAAACAAAATTTGTTTAAGGCCTTTACAAAAACTAAATTTATTAACTTTAGCCGTATAGAAATAGAGAAAAAATAAGTTGGTTTATCTGGTATAACCAAAATCTAAGGTTATAATTTCTTAGATTAGTTTCTTTTTTAAAATTAGGTATTATGAAAAAAGAAATTGCACAAGAGTTTTTAAAATTAGCTGCAAAAGGGCATTCCCACGAGGCTTTTCGCCTGTATGTAAGCAAGGATTTCAAACATCATAATGTATATTTTAAGGGTGATGCAGATACTTTGATGCTTGCTATGGAAGAATCGGCAAAAACAAATCCAAATAAAATTTTTACAATTCATCATGTTTTAGAAGACGGAAATTTAGTCGTAGTACATTCACACCTGCAACAAACTCTTACTGATTTGGGTACTGCCGTGGTTCATATTCTTAGATTTGAATCTGATAAAATAATTGAGCTTTGGGATTTAGGGCAGGCTGTTCCCGATAAAATGATCAATGAAAATGGAATGTTCTAGAAAAGAATTTTCATTCTCAGCTTCAGTTTTCAATCTTAACCGGAAACAAAATCCAGAAACTTGAAACAAACAATAAACTAAAAAAACCTAAATGAACGCTATTTCCCGATTCTCTTCTTTGCTATCTATTGTCTTTCTATTTTCTAACTGTAATTCTTTTGCTCAAAAAAAAGATAATTATGCTGCCAAAATAGACAGCTTAATTAAAGTCTCCGATCCTAAATTTAATGGTGTAATTCTGATTGCTAAAAATGGGAAAACGCTATATAATAAAGCCTCTGGTTTTGAAAATTTCGATACTAAGAAACCCTTAAAACTTGACAGCCAATTTGAAATAATGTCTAACAGCAAACAAATTGCCGCGGTTTTAATTTTATTGGAAGTCGAAAAAGGGAGAATCAATTTGCAGGATCCAATCAAAAAACACCTTCCTGAACTTCCACAAAACTGGGCAGATTCTGTTACGGTTCATCAACTTTTAAATCATACACACGGAATTGTGGACATCAATAAACCTTTAGAATTTAAGCCTGGGACTAATTTTCATTACGGAAATGTTAGTTACAGTCTTCTGGGGCAAATTGTTGAGCATACTTCGAATAAAAGTTACAGTGAAGTGGTCAATGCACTTTTCAAAAAACTTCAAATGAAGAATACTATTGCTTATAACCAAGACAAAATTCAAAATTTGACCACAGGATACATAAATAATAAAAACACATACGAATCTGTAAAAAAGTCGCTCATAACACTGGAAAACCTGGGGGCTGATGGAATTATTTCTACCGTACACGATTTAGCAATTTGGAACAATAATCTTCATAAAGGAAAAATCCTAAGGCCTGAATCATATCAATTACTCATAAAACCGACTGCGTTATCACAACATAATTTCTTCGGAAAAGAAAAAGAAGGTTATGGTTACAGCATTAGAATTGTTGAAAAAGATATGGTAAAATATCTTGGCCATACTGGTTTGGGTGATGGATTTTCTTCTGTAAATTTGTATTTTCCCGAAAGTGAT
Source organism: uncultured Flavobacterium sp. (assembly GCF_946478785.1). The sequence goes on along the minus strand of NZ_CAMLDD010000036.1, from coordinate 28,950 downwards.
GTGAGTTTAATTGTCATTGAAAATCAAATGAATGAAAGTTCAGACTTGTTTTATGCATCTGAATTCAAAATCAAAAATATTCTACTGAAAAGTGATTTAGTACATCCAAACAAAATAAATCATGGCAAAAAATAAAACTACAGAAACAGAAATTAGTGTGATTGATTTTATAAACAATTTTGTAGACGATGAAGCAAAAAGAAATGATGCTTTTGAGCTTCTTAAAATAATGCAGAACGTAACTGGTTTTGAACCTAGAATGTGGGGATCAAGCATTATTGGTTTTGGAAGTTATCATTATAAATATGCCAGCGGACACGAAGGCGATGCACCGCTTGTTGGGTTTTCTCCAAGAAAAGCCGCTATTTCACTTTATATCTACCTTTCAGATAATAAAGAGGAATTGCTTTCAAAACTTGGAAAATACAAAGCCGCAAAAAGTTGCATTTACATTAAAAAACTAACTGATATTGATCTTGAAATTCTGAAAATCATGATTTCCACGTCTGTAAAAGAATTACAAAAATTATATCCGTAAATCTAAAAATCATGACCCTAACAATACTCGTTCTTTTACTGGCAATTATTTACTATTTCTTATTCCATCCAAGATTCGGAAAGAGACCTTCCGGAGAAAGACTGGCTTTAATACAAAAATCACCTCAATACAAAAACGGAAAATTTGAAAATGAAAATTTCACTCCGGAACTAGCGGAAGGTTATGGCTATTATGATATTTTAAGTCAATTCTTTTTCAAGAAGGTTGACCGAAAAATTCCGACTGATGTTATTCCTTCTGTGAAAACCAATTTAAAGGAACTTCCTTTACAACAGGATGTTTTAGTTTGGTTTGGGCATTCCTCCTATTTTATTCAGCTTGAAGGCAAACGTTTTTTAATTGATCCGGTTTTGAGTGGCAACGCCTCTCCTGTTTACGGAACCACAAAAGCCTTTAAAGGAACTGATATTTATACCTATGATGATATTCCTGAAATTGATTATTTGCTGATAACACACGACCATTATGATCATTTAGATTATAAAACCATTATGGAACTAAAACCAAAAATAAAAAAAGTAATCACGGCACTTGGCGTTGGTTCACATTTTGAATTTTGGGGTTTTCCAATAGAAAATATTATCGAAAAAGACTGGCACGAAAAAGTGGCATTAGATGAAAATCTAACACTTTATACTGCTCCATCAAGACATTTTTCAGGCAGAAGCATCAAACGCTGTAATACACTTTGGACTTCTTTTGTTTTAGAAACCAAAGATTTCAAAATGTATTTGGGCGGCGACAGCGGTTATGATACTCATTTTGCTGCAATTGGCGATAAATTTGGACCTTTTGATATTGTACTTCTTGATAACGGGCAATATAATCCGGCATGGAAATACATTCACAATTTGCCGGAAGATGTAATAAAAGCGATGAAAGACTTAAAGGCAAAAAGAGTCTTTCCGGTTCATAATTCAAAATTTCCTTTGTCTCTGCATTCCTGGGATGAACCTTTAATTAAGGTAACCGAATTGAATAGTTTGTCACAAAATCCGATTCCGTTAATAACTCCGATGATTGGAGAGATAGTTGAACTGAAAAATGACAAGCAGCAATTTGCACAATGGTGGAAAGGAATGAAATAGTAATTTTGTTAAATGTGAAACTGTAAAGCCGTCCACTTTATCATTTCGACCTTTTGGGAGAAATCACACCAGAAACTCCGCATAGTATGTCGCTAATCTTTGTAGAATTGCAAATGTAATTTCTCCTTCGTCCAAATGACAAGATTGAGTATAAACCTGAAACTAAAAAATGAACCTAAAAATTATCTATTTCACCCTTGCCCTTCTTGCTTCATTCCATGTATTTTCTCAAAATACCTACGTCTTTTTGGGATCTTATAATCGTGATAAAACAGCGGAATCAATTCAGGTTTACCAATTGGATACTTTAAATGGAAAACTGACCAAAATTACTTCGGCAAAAGACATCATCAATCCATCTTATTTGACAGTTTCTCCAAACGGAAAATATATTTATGCCTGTACGGATACAAAAACACCAAATTCGGGAAGTGCTAGCAGTTTTGAATTTAATCCGGAAAATAAATCGCTGACTTTTTTAAATAAACAGGGAAGCGGTGGCGAAAATCCGGTTTATGTTTCGGTTCATAAAAATGGCAAGTGGCTTGTGAATGCAAATTATACCGAAGGAAGTGTATCCGTTCATCCGCTATTAGAAAATGGAATAATCGATTCAATAGCTCAAAATTTTCAATACACTGATGGAAGCATTCATAAAGAAAGACAAACAAAATCTCATGTCCATTCAGCTGTGTTTTCTCCTGAATTTGATTATCTTTTTTTGCCTGATTTAGGTGCTGATAAAATACGCTGTTATCGTTTTGACGAAACCAGAAAAAAGCCATTAACAGAAACTCCAACTCCTTTTACAAAAACAGATTTAGAAGCAGGGCCAAGACATTTTACCTTTCATCCGAATCAAAAATACGGTTACTGCATTGAAGAAATGGCGGGCTCCATAAGTGTTTATCAATATAAAAATGGAACTCTTACACAAATCCAGCGCATCAATACACATCCGGATAAAATTAAGGAAGGTTTTGAAAGCTCCGACATTCATATTTCGCCTGACGGAAAATTTTTATATGCTTCTAATCGGGGTAAAGAAAATAATATTGCTATTTTTTCTATTACAGAAAACGGCTATTTAAAAAACGTTGGCTACCAATCAGCTTTAGGAAACCATCCCCGAATTTTTGCTATTGATGAAACCGGAAAGTTCCTGATTGCAACAAATGTAAATTCGGGAAATGTGATTGTTTTTAAAAGAAACCCCAAAACCGGATTGCTTAAAAAAGTGGGAAAGAAGATTAAGATGGAAAATGTTTCCTGTGTCCAGATCAAAAAAATATAAATAAAAAACTCTTAAAATGACTGTATCAAATTTCGATTTACAACCAGAAAATTTAGAAAATGAAATCATTAAATTAATTCCGCTTCAGGAAGATCATTTTGAAGCACTTTATGAAGTGGCATCCGATCCTTTAATCTGGGAACAACATCCTATTAAAGACCGATATCAAAAAGATGTTTTTAAAACTTTTTTTGAAGCTGCCATAAGTTCGAAGGGAGCCTTTTTAATTTTGGACAATAAAACAAACGAAGTAATAGGCACTACCCGATTCTATGATTACAATCCCGAAAAATCTAATGTGGGAATTGGATATACCTTCATAGGCAGAAAATTTTGGGGAGGCCTCTACAACCAATCCACAAAAGAATTACTCATCGATTATGCTTTTCAGAATGTCGATGCTATACTTTTTCACGTAGGTGCAGAAAATTTTCGTTCACAAAAAGCAGTTTTAAAATTGGGTGCAATAAAAATAAACGAAATGATTTTTCCGCATAATGGTGTTGATTTACCTCATTTTGAATACGAATTAATTAAAGTTAGGAGTTAAGAGTCAGAAGTTATTAGGTAAAAAAGCAAGTCACTTAATTCACAACCTTAACCCTTAACCCTTAACCCTTAACCCTTAACCCTTAACCCTTAACCCTTAAACCTTAAATTCTAAAAAAAATGAAAAGAATAACAGTCTTTTGCGGATCGAGTTTTGGTACTGAAGAAATCTACAAAGAGCAGGCAGCTTTACTTGGCGAAACATTGGCAAAACAAAATATCGAGTTGGTTTATGGCGGCGCCAATGTTGGACTCATGGGAGCCGTAGCAGATGCTGTATTAAGCAAAGGTGGAAAAGTAATTGGTGTCCTGCCTAATTTTTTGAGATCAAAAGAGATTGCACATCAGGGCTTAACCGAACTTATTTTGGTTGAAAGCATGCATGAAAGGAAAACCAAAATGAATGATTTGTGCGATGGCGTTATTGCACTTCCGGGTGGCTTTGGAACGCTGGAAGAACTTTTCGAAATGATTACCTGGGCTCAATTAGGACTTCATAAAAAGCCAATCGCTATTTTGAATATTAATGGTTTTTATGATTCCCTTGTACAATTGACAGAAGTCATGGTTGAAAAAGGCTTTCTGAAAGAAATCAATCAGCAAATGCTTTTGGTAAGCAACAACATTGATGACTTATTGTACAAAATGAATAATTATACAGCTCCAACAGTTGGAAAATGGATTGATAAGGAAGAAGTCTGATTTTTTTTGCCTGTCTGAATTCTATTTTTAACATAATTTCCAGAATAACTTTCTTATCTTGTCGTTCCAAAAAAAAAATCTGAAATTTTATCTATTACAAAATGAAACATTTTAAAGCCTGTTATCTTTTATTAACCTTTATTTTATTTACAAATTTTACTAACGCTCAAAAAACGGATACGGGTAACTGGTTTATTTATTTTGGAAATCAGGCTATAGACAAAAAATGGAACTGGCATAACGAAGTACAATATCGAAATTATAATTTTGCCGGTGATACACAACAATTATTATTAAGAACGGGAATTGGATATAACCTGACTGAAAACAATAATAATATCTTATTAGGTTACGGTTTTATTAATTCACAAAATTACATAGCCGGAACAGATGATAAGGCACAAAATAACGAGCATCGTATCTATCAGCAATTTATAACACGCCAGAATTTTGGCAGATTTTATTTGCAGCACCGCTATCGAGTTGAGGAACGTTTTTTAGAAGATGATTTTAAAATGCGTTTTCGTTATTTCTTAGCTTTGAATGTTCCTCTAAATAAGCCTAAATTGGAAGACAAAGCGTTTTATATTTCGGCTTACAATGAAATTTTCCTTAATGCAGAATCACCAACTTTTGACCGCGATCGTGTATATGGAGCATTAGGTTATGTGATTAACAAGAATTTCAGGGTTGAAGCAGGTTTTATGAGACAAATTCAGGAAAAAACAGGACGTAATCAATTTCAAATTGTAATTTATAACAATATACCTTTTAGCAGCAGTAAATAACATTTCAAAATCTGTAAATATGGCAACAGTAAATAATAATTTTGCAAAAGCCGAAATGCTGATCAGAAAGCCCGTATCAGAAGTTTTTCAGGCATTTATTGATCCTGAAATTACAAGCAAATTTTGGTTTACCAAAGGATCGGACAAATTAGAAGAAGGAAAATCGACTGTATGGACCTGGGAGATGTATGGTTTTTCGCTTACCGTTTTAACCAAAGTAATAGAAAAAAACAAACGGATTGTAATTGAATGGGGAAATAAAGATGAAGAAACCATTGTTGAATGGGTTTTCAATCCTTTGAATGAAAAAGAAACTTTTGTGAGCATTACCAATTCTAATTTTCAGGGAGAAGCTGATAAAATACTTTCCGAAGTTCGAAATTCTACAGAAGGATTTACCTTGGTTTTAGCAGGAGCCAAAGCTTTTTTAGAACATCAGATTCAATTGAATTTAGTATTAGACAGATTTCCACAAGGTCTCAGTTAATCATTCTGAAAATAAATTGTCATGACAGCTATTCCCATTCCAAAACCTGCAAATATTGATGAATACATTGGTGGTTTTCCAAATGATGTTCAGGAAATTTTAGAAAAAATCAGAATGACTATTCAAAAAGCTGCTCCTGATGCCAAAGAAAAAATCAGTTATTCGATGCCTGCTTTTGAACAAAACGGAATCGTTGTTTATTTTGCCGCATATAAAAATCATATTGGTCTTTACGCATTGCCAAGCGGCCATTCAGAATTTAAAGAGGCACTTTCAAAATATAAATCAGGCAAAGGTTCTGTACAATTCCCTTTAAACCAGCCAATGCCTTTCGATTTAATCACCAAAATTGTAAAATTCAGAGTACAGGAAAATCTTGAAAAAGTAAAAAATAAATAATCAAATATGAATTTATCTGAACATTATAATGAGCTTTTCAAAACATCATCAAAACTCATTCTATCTGAAAATTATACAATAGACCCTAAAATTAATGACGATTCAGATAAAAGATTTGGTATCACCTTGCTTGCTCGTCCCACCAAAGAAATCAAGGACAATATACAGCTGTTTATACAAGAATTAAAAAAAACAGAACCAGAGCAGTACTATTATCCCAACGCTGATATTCATATAACCATTATGTCTATTATATCGTGTACAGAAGGATTTACTTTGGATGAATTTTCTACATCAGCATATGTTGAAATCATTGAAAAGAGCCTCGTAGATATAAATAAAATTGAGATTGAGTATCGGGGTGTTACGTTGTCGCCTTCAGCCATAATGATTCAGGGTTTTATATCTGATGATTCATTAAATGTTCTGCGGGACAAGCTTCGTGATAATTTCAAAAATTCATCCTTAACACAGAGTATCGACAGCCGTTATAGTATCAGCACAGCCCATTCTACAGTGATGCGTTTTCAGAAAAAATTAAAAAATCCTGCCAAACTAATAAAAGTCATTGAGAAATTCAGGAACCATGCTTTTGGGAAATTTACGGTTGAAAAGATTGAATTGGTTTATAATGACTGGTATCAGCGTGAAGAAAACACTATTAATCTGTGTGATCTTTATCTAAAGTCTTTTTAATGACCTTATCCTTTTTTCAAAATATTCCCTAAGCCTTTACTTATTTGCTCAATCGCTTCAAGACCTTTTGTTAATGGAGCTGCGGTAAAATCTTCATATGCATCCATAGAAGTTACTTTATTGTCGTCTTGCGGATAAACTAAAATAAGATTGTTTTCACTGAATGATTTTTCAAATTTCTGGGGCAATTTATCAAAGATTGACTGGTAAGAAATTGATCCTTTTCTGGATAAATTAAACACAATCAAATCAGTTGGTTTTATTTCATCTGAAATAGCTTCAAAATCATCCCAATCAAGAATGCTTTTAAAACCTAATTTGGCATTCAGTTTAAGAGTATTTGCTATTTGCTGAATGGACTGATGTGTTTTATACTCTGCGTAAATCACAATCTGAGTACTTAATTCCTGCGATAACCTGCATATTTTTTGGATGAGCGGAGGAAATCCAATTCCTCTTTCAGAAAAAGGTGGACAAATAAAAACCAATCTTTTTTCTTCAATAAATGTTTTTTGAAACCTGCAGATAAACAAGGTTTTATCTACGTTATTGATAATAGAGTCTACATTTTCCCCAAAAATTTTGTCCAGAAAGCCGGTTTTTCTTGGCCATCCAATAATCACAATATCCGACATGATTTCCTTAGAGGTGCGTGCAATTCCACTTGCGGGGTTATGGTCTATTCTTGCAATTGTATTAATTTTTATTTCAGAAGCAGATCCTTGAATGATAAATTTATCAACCGCTTTTTGGTACTTTAAAATATTAATTTCAGCCTGATCGTTATTCGGGACAATGGTTAATAAAGTTACCGGATTGGCAGATTTTTTATCTTTTATCAAAAGTGCAAAATCCAATAAAGGCTCTGTTGCAGATGTTTTTGCCAGCGGAATCAAAATGTGTTCATCTAAGATCTGATTCTTTGTGGCATCTCCTGGAGAAACTTCTTCCTCGCAGATTGCAATTTTTTTAGCTGCTTTTTCAGTAGCAAAAGAAGCCACGATACAGGTAACCAATATTAAAATAATCGTTCCGTTTAATATATTTTCATCAAGGATTTTTGCTTTAAACCCAACTAAAATAACGGCCAGAGTTGCTGCTGCGTGAGCACCGCTTAGTCCGAAAATTAATTGCCTTTCGGTTTTCGTATATTTAAAAACGATCTGAGTAAAAAATGCCGCAATCCATTTCCCAAAAATAGCCACAACACTCAGTGTTCCAGCCACAATTAGAGCTGTCGGACCGCTTAATATTACACTTACATCTACCAGCATTCCGACAGAAATAAGAAAAAACGGAATGAATAATGAATTACCAATAAATTCAATCCTGTTCATTAAAGCCGATGAATGCGGGATTAGCGGATTTAAAGCCAGACCGGCAACAAAGGCACCAATGATAGGCTCCACTCCTGCTACCTCAGCTAAAAATGCAGCAAAAAAAACGACTGAAAGCACAAAAATATAATGGGCATGTTTTTCACTTTCCAACTTTTTAAAGAACCATTTAGCAATTCTTGGAATCAATAAAAACATAATTGCTGAAAAAATCGCCAACGAAACCCCTAATTTAATCCAGAAAGCCTGGTTTAAATTTCCCTCACTGCTTCCCATAATTACCGCCAAAATAATCAAAACAGCTGTATCAGTCAAAATCGTTCCTCCTACGGTTATCGCGACAGCCTGGTTTTTTGCAATCCCTAACTTACTCACAATAGGATAAGCAACCAGAGTATGGGTTGCAAACATACTTGCTGTTAAAAAACTGGCATTAAAATCGTATTGTAATAGATAAAAACAAACAGGGAATCCAATTGTAAGTGGAAAAATAAAGGTAAAAAAGCCGAATAACAAACTTTTATTTTTATTGGCCTTGAACTCATTCATATCAAGTTCTAAACCCGCAATAAACATAATATAAAGTAATCCTATAGTTGAAAACAAATCGACTGCAGAATTTTTAGCCAAAATATTAAGTCCATGAGGACCTATGACAACACCTGAAATAATCAAACCAATAATTCCGGGAATATTAATTTTTTTCAGTAAAATAGGTGATAATAAAATAATGAATAGTATCAACGAAAAAATCAATACTGGATTGCTAAGTGGCAATTCAAATTCATGTATTAAATGCCTGAAAAATTCTATCATGTCGTGTTTTTTATCTGCTTTATTTTATCAACTGCTCAAAAGACATTGCCGAAATTCAAATTATAAATCCAATCTCAAATTTATTCGACTACCCAAAAAAACATTAATTTCAGTTTCTTTCGATACAAAAATACCTAAAATGACCGAACTATTTTATTAAAGTCCTGCATTAAGCAATTAATTTTATTTCATTGACAAATCTTTAATATTTAATATATTTTTTAACAAAAGTGCAACATTAACAAATAATAGCGAAACTTCTTTGCATTATTCAATTATCTTTGTTTAATAAAAAATTGGATAATGGTAGAATGTATCTCTGTTTTTGATATGCTTAAAATCGGGGTTGGGCCATCGAGTTCGCATACACTTGGCCCCTGGCGGGCAGCTGAACGTTTTTTAGAAGAGTTAAAAAACCAATCTATATTAGAAGAGATTACCAGGGTAAGGATTGACCTATATGGTTCACTTTCATTAACCGGTAAAGGTCATGCCACTGATCTAGCTGTTATGCTGGGGTTAAGCGGTCAGGATCCGGAATATATTCCAGTAGAAAATATTGCAGGTATTATCAAAACTATCCAAGACAAAAATGAGATTATTTTGGGCAACCAGATTGCAATTCCGTTTTACTTTCTTCAGGACATTGTTTTCAATAAGGACTTTCTCCCTTTCCACGCAAATGGTTTAAAATTTACAGCTTATAAAGCCGATGATACAGAATATAAATCTACTTTTTATTCTATCGGAGGAGGCTTTGTAATTAAAGAAGAACGTACCAATGCCAAAATAAAAGAGGAGATAAAATGTGCCTTTCCATTTATGATCGATAATGCAAATGATCTGTTGAAATATTGCATAGACGAGAATAAGAAGGTATCAGAGATTGTGTATGAAAACGAAAAATCAATGCGACCTGAGGAAGAAATCCATTCAGAATTAATGCGTATCTGGCATACGATGTTAGAATGCATGTATATTGGCTGTCATTCTGAAGGCATTTTGCCCGGCGGCTTAAATGTTCGCAGGAGGGCTTTTGATATGCATCAGAATTTAATTGGTTTGTCAAATTATAATGATCCGCAATCCTGGCTGGAAGAAATCAGAAAAACGGAAGTGAAATTTCGTCAAATCTTAAAATGGGTTAGTTGTTTTGCACTTGCCGTGAATGAAGTCAACGCTTCTTTAGGCCGTGTGGTTACTGCACCTACAAACGGAAGCGCAGGCGTTATTCCGTCCGTATTAATGTATTATCTGGTAATTGAAAACCATAATGCCGGCGAAAAGGAAATCAAACAATTTTTGATGGTTGCCGGCGAAATTGGAAGTATTTTCAAAAAAGGATCTACTATTTCTGCTGCAATGGGAGGCTGTCAGGCAGAGATTGGCGTTTCGTCATCGATGGCTGCGGCGGCACTTTGCGAATTGATGGGCGGCACTTCTGCACAGGTTTTAATGGCGGCAGAAATTGCAATGGAACATCATCTTGGTTTAACCTGTGATCCGATTGGCGGATTAGTTCAGATTCCGTGTATAGAAAGAAATACAATGGGTGCCATCAAAGCCATAAATGCAGCCGAATTAGCTTTAGAAACAGACTCCAAAAATGCAAAAGTACCCTTAGACAAAGTTGTCAATACAATGTGGCAAACAGCAAAAGACATGAACTCAAAATACAAAGAAACCTCTGAAGGAGGATTGGCAATTGCGGTTAATATGGCAGATTGTTAGTATAATATTGCTTAATTTTGCGGGAAAAATTTCGTTTTAAAGAAAATCACTTTAAAAACTATTCAAAAAAACTAAAAAAGTATCAATGTCAACAGCAAAAAAAGATTATAAAAGAATCACTACCAAGTCTTTAATTGAAATGAAAAGTCACGGAGAAAAAATTTCTATGTTAACGGCTTACGATTTTACGATGGCAAAAATTGTTGATACAGCAGGTGTTGATGTAATTTTAGTAGGAGATTCAGCTTCGAATGTAATGGCCGGTCATGAAACAACCCTTCCAATTACTTTGGACCAGATGATTTATCATGCTTCCTCGGTTGTTCGTGCAACAGAAAGAGCCTTGGTTGTAGTTGATTTACCTTTTGGAAGTTACCAGTCTGACCCTAAAGAAGCTTTGCGTTCTGCCATCAGAATCATGAAAGAAAGTGGTGGCCATGCGGTAAAACTGGAAGGCGGAAAAGAAATTAAAGAATCAATCAAAAAAATATTAAATGCAGGAATTCCGGTAATGGGACACCTGGGGCTGACTCCACAATCTATCTATAAATTTGGAACCTACACTGTTCGTGCCAAAGAAGAAGAGGAAGCTGAGAAACTAATAGAAGATGCCCAAATGCTTGAAAAAATTGGCTGTTTTGCAGTTGTTTTAGAAAAAATTCCGGCTGATTTAGCCGAAAAAGTAGCCAAAAGTATTTCGATTCCCGTTATCGGGATTGGCGCGGGCGGAGGTGTTGACGGACAAGTTTTGGTCATTCATGATATGTTGGGAATGAACAATGAATTCAGTCCGCGTTTCCTGCGCCGTTATCTAAACCTTTATGAGGAGATGACTTCTGCCATTGGACAATATGTAACGGATGTGAAATCGAGTGATTTTCCTAGTGAGAAGGAACAGTATTAATGCTAAGACACTAAGGATCTGAGTTGCTAAGATTCTAAGTTTTTTTAGGTACAAGATTCAAAGAAACAAGGTTCAAAGGTTTTGAAATTGAATAGCCTCCTGCTTTAGCTGGAGGGCTTTTTTTGAGTCATCTAAAAAGGCTTTAGCCGAATCCTTTCAAAAAGTCTAAAATCTAAATTACATAATTACAAAATGAAAATAATCTCAGATAAAAATAATCTTCAGATCCTGCATGAAGACAACCACATAATTGTAGTAAACAAACGTGTGGGTGATATTGTTCAGGGCGATAAAACGGGTGACAAACCTTTATCTGATGTTGTAAAAGAATATATCAAGGACAAATACAATAAGCCCGGCGATGTTTTTCTAGGGGTAATTCATCGTTTGGACAGGCCTACAACCGGAATCGTGGTTTTTGCCAGAACGAGCAAAGCCTTATCCCGAATGAACGAAATGTTCAGCAATCGTGAAACGCAGAAAACTTATTGGGCTGTTGTTAAAAACAAACCTTCTGAAAGCAATGCCAAATTGGTTCATTACCTAAAAAGAAACGAAAAAAACAATACTTCAAAAGCACATTTGAAAGAAGTTCCGGATAGTAAATTAGCAAGTCTGGATTATAAAATCATCAAAGAACTTCAAAACTATACTGCGCTTGAAATTAATTTGCATACGGGCCGCCATCATCAAATTCGTGCGCAATTATCAGCGATAGGCTCTCCCATCAAAGGAGATTTAAAGTACGGCTCGGACAGAAGCAATCCTGACGGAGGTATCCATCTTCATGCCCGAAAATTGGTTTTCATGCACCCTGTTTCCAAAGAAAACATTATTATAATAGCCCCAACACCTGATGAAACCATCTGGAATGCCGTATGATTTTATGATTAAATTGTAAGATTTTCATTTTATATGAATTAACTTGCATAGTCAAAAATTTAAGCTGCCGTAAAATGGACTATACAAATAATATAAAGTATCGAAAAGAAACGCTTAAAAAATTACTTTTTAATATCCAGAAAAATGAGGATTTAATCACAAAAGCCCTATTTAGTGATTTCAAAAAACCGGAGTTTGAATCTGTTTTAACAGAAACCAATTATGTTATTTCAGAATTAAAAAGTACTATCAAAAATATTGATAAGTGGGCAAAACCGAAACGTGTTTTTCCTTCGTTATTAAATTTTCCGTCAACAGACTATATCTATAAAGAACCATATGGAAATGTGTTGATAATTGCTCCCTGGAATTATCCTTTTCAATTGGCTTTATGCCCTCTAATTTCTGCCGTTGCAGCCGGAAATAAAGTTGTTTTAAAACCATCAGAGCTTACTCCTCACACTACTGCCATAATTGCCAGGATAATCGAAAAGTCATTTCATGTAAGTCATGTTGAAGTTATTCAGGGCGGTGTTGAAGTTTCTGAACAATTATTGGCAAAACGTTGGGATTATATTTTCTTTACAGGAAGTGTTTCTGTTGGAAAAATTGTAGCCAAAGCCGCTGCTGAACACCTAACTCCCGTTACTTTAGAATTAGGCGGAAAAAACCCTTGTATTATTGATGAAACCGCAAATTTAAAACTGGCAGCTAAACGCATTGCCTGGGGAAAATTCATTAATGCCGGGCAAACCTGTATAGCCCCGGATTATATTTTGGTACAAAAAAACATGAAAGTCAATTTTATTACTTTTCTAATTGACGAAATTATACAGGCCTATGGCAACAAAATAAAGAAATCTCCTGATTATGCCCGTATTATCAATACTAAAAACTGGGTACGTTTAGTAGGTATGATTACTCCCGAAAAAGTAATTTTTGGTGGTGAATCGGATGCTAATGAACTTTATATTTCCCCTACTCTCCTTGATGAACCCGAGTTGGGAAGTCCTGTAATGAAAGAAGAAATTTTTGGCCCTGTTTTACCAATCCTCGTTTACGAATCCGAACATGACATTGATGCTGTCATCCGTAAATATGAAAAACCTCTGGCTTTTTATGTTTTTAGTGAAAACGATACTTTTACTAAAAAAATGATTCTTCGTTATTCTTTTGGAGGCGGGGCAATTAACGACACAATTGCCCATTTTTCGAATAAAAGACTGCCTTTTGGAGGCGTAGGCCATAGTGGAATGGGTGCTTATCATGGAAAACTAAGTTTTGATGTTTTCTCGCATCACAAGGCAATTGTCAGGAAAGCCAACTGGCTCGATCTTCCGATGCGGTATGCCCCTTACAAAGATAAATTAAAAGCAGTCAAAAGATTATTAGACTGGATGTAGGGACAAAATAAATGTTATATTTACTTTTGAAAACTAACATAAATTTTAAAAAGTATAAAACAATTCTACCAGCTATGAAATCTACACTTAATCAAATCGAGGATATAAAAAAGAACGGCTATTCTTTAGATTTTTCGGATGTTTTTAACCATGCTTTTGAAAATTACAAGAAAATAGCACTATATGCAGGGCTTATCTTATTGGTCATATCCATACTTTCTTTTTTTCTTGGAGGCGGGATATTAGTTTCTCTATATGGTATTGAACATTTCAACAAACAATTTTTTGAAAATTTACAGAACACACAGCCAGAAGGAATAACTCTATTGATTTACACTCTTTCCGTAACTCTTGTAACAGCAATTATGACCCCTTTTGCTGCCGGCTTCTTAAAAATGGCTGACAGCGCCGACAAGGATGAAACATTTAATTTTTCGACTGTTTTCACTTACTACAGGACTCCCTATTTTTCACCCCTTTTTGCCTCTGCCCTATTGATTGGCTTAATCAGCGGTCTTATTTCTGTAGCTTTTAATTTCATCGGAATTACAGTTATTGACAGCGTCTTTGCCATTATTATTTCATTGTTTACCTCCCTGACGGTTCCGCTTATCGTTTTTGGAAACTTAAACATGATGGATGCCATAAAATCAAGCATACTTGTTGTCAGCAAGCAGCCCCTTGTTATAGCCCTGTTATTTTTAGTTGCCGGAATTGGTTCACTTATAGGTTTTATTGGCTGTTGTATTGGGGTCGTATTTACTATTCCTATAACTTATTCTGTAAAATACGCTATATACAGTGCTATTTTTGAAATTGAAAATCCAGATTCTATCGACTCAATTGGGCAATCCTATCAGGAATAATATTAAGATTACTTAAAACAAACCCATATCCGAATTCTATGGTAAGCAACTATAGTTTTTTAATTTTTTCAGTTTCAGGGCTTACCATTTTTGGCAATGCCCTGAAATTATCCGGAGTAAATTGTTTGTTTATTAATTCCAATCTCATTTTTTACTACAACCCTAAACTTATCATGTTAGAGTTGTGCCTCATTGCTTTTTCGATATTGCTGGTTTACCAATTTTTTAATATCAAAAGTAAAATTGGCTCTTTTATTGAAAAAAACAAAGAAAAGGAAGTTTCAAATAAAGAATACCAGCTTTATCTTTTGTTTTTCGGCATTACTATTATTGTTATAGAAATCATTAATGAAATTTTTAAAATAAGACCGCAGAGCCTTTTATATGTTAATTTATCCATTGGCTTTTCAATATTAGTATTCTATTTTTTATCTATTAAAATCCAATACCTGCGAAATAAAATTTCAATAGTTTTTGTTTCTATATTCTTATTGTTTACAGCATATATTGCCCGGAATATCATTATTCATCCTGATGATGTTGTACCTGTTATTGCCTTTTTAATTACTTTTTATTTTTCGTACAGCATCCTCAGGCCAATCAAAATTTATTGGTTTTTCGTGGGTGCAGTATTTTTTTATCACATTATCAACCTGGCTTTTGATTTTATTCCGATAAAATCTTCAGTTTTACTGCTTACCTACTGCCTGGCTATTTTTGTAATTAACCAGATAAAATATGCAATCTTTTTAAACACCCGGGACAATTTCAGATTTACCAATGAAATTGTGCATAAAGGAAGCTCGCTTACCATTGCCTGCAATAAAAAAGGAGAAGTGATTTTTTGCAGCGATTCCATCAACGAGATACTCGGATACACCTCCGAAGAAGTTATGGGAATGCATTTTTGGAACCTCACAGAAGACGCTTTTTTTAGTGGTCAGCAGTTTTTAGACAACTATTTGGACAATGTTTTATATACCCGAAAACTAAGATGCAAAAATGGTGAATACAGATCCATCCAATGGAAAGATAAAAGATTTTCGGAGGATTTGATTATAGGCATCGGACAAGATATTACGGAGCAAATTAAAATACAGGACCAATATAAAAACCTGATTCAGACCGCGGCCGATATTATTTTTGAAATAGATACTGAGGGCAATTTTACGTTTATCAATGAATTTGCCTTTTCTGTTTTAGAATATACCGAAAAAGAGGTCATTTCAAAAAATTATGCCTCTTTTATCCATCCTGACTACCGAAAAAGAGTTGCTGATTTTTATAAAAACCTTGAAGAAAAAGAATTTAACCACGATACCATCGAGTTTCCAATTTTAAAGAAAAAGGGCGATGCCATTTGGATTTCCCAAAAGGTAATCATCCGCAAAAATGATTCCGGACAGACTATAGGTTTTGCAGGTATCGCAAGGGATATTAGCGAACTGAAAAATAATGAAAATGAAAAAAGAACCCGGCTTGAAAAAATTGAGTCCTATAATACTTCTACCAAAAAATTATCCACTACTAATTTTAGCCATTATGACAGCATAAGCAGTGTTATTGATTTTATTATCGAAGAGGCTGCTGTATCGAAAGCAAACAGAATCAGTTTTTGGAAATATCTCAATGATACCATTATCTGCAAAAATATTTACAGCAAAGATGAAAACGATTCTTATTACAAAAACCCCCTTGATAAAGCATCCTATCCTATTTATTTTGAAACGTTAAAAAACAAGGCGATCATAAATGCCAGTGATGTTTTTAACAAACTAGAAACCTCCGAGTTTCAAAAAACTTATTTCATTAAAAACAGAATCCTATCGATGCTGGATGTTCCTGTTTTTTTTAGTGGAAAACTGGTAGGGGTAGTCTGTTTTGAGAGTACCCAGATAAAAAGAGAATGGGATAATGAGGATATTAATTATGCGCGTACAATTGCAGACGTTATCTCGCTGGCGATTTCATCGCAAATGCGTTTAAAAGCAGAAAGGAAATTAGAATTTAAAAGTCAATTACTCTCTGCGTTAGCACTTTGTACCGAGAAATTTTTATTGAGCAAGAGTACTGAAGAAATGTTTCAGGAAACCTATAATATCATTGGAAAAGCAGCACATGCAGACCACATTTATTATTATGAAAAAGATTTTGAGACCAATACCATCAGTCAAAAATACAAATGGTCAAAGGAAGTAAATGCGAATGAAAACATCATTCTCCAAAAATTTACGGAAGCTGATTTACAAGAAATAATTGAAAAAGCCAACAACAAAAAAATCCTTAATACGCTTACCCGGCAACTTGGAGATACCTTTTTTAAAAAATTGCTTCTTAAACATAATATCAAATCGATATTAATACTGCCTTTGTATGTTCATGATGTTTTTAGCGGATTTATTGGTTTTGATGACTGCCATAATGAGCACAAGTGGTCTGAGGAAGAAATTTACATTTTTCAAACTCTTGCCAATAATATTTCATCAGCTTTGGAACGAAACCGAAACCACACCAGAATTATTGAAAGCGAGGAGAAGTTCAAATTAATCGCCAATAATATTCCCGGTACGGTTTACCTGTCTAAATTTGATGCACTTTCTTCTAAAATATTCCTAAATGACCAAATTTTAAATCTGACGGGCTATTCAAAAATCGAATTTCTTGAAAACAGCCTTTCCTTTTTATCGCTCATTCATCCCGAAGACAAAGATGAAGTTATTGACAGCCAGCTTCAAAACTTAAAAAACGGAAAAGCACTGCACAATACGTATCGGATTAAAAGAAAAACTGGTGAATATATCTGGATCGAAGAATTTGGCGACGTTATAAAAAAAGAAGATGAAATTGAATTTGTTGGCGGAATATATTTTGACATTACCAATAAAAAACAAACAGAAGATGCCATAAAAGCAAAACAACTTGCTGAAGCAGCCAATAAATCAAAGTCGGATTTCCTGGCCAATATGTCGCATGAAATCAGAACGCCACTTAATGGCATTATTGGCTTTACTGATTTACTCATGAAAACTGAACTTGCAGCAATTCAGGAGAAGTACATGACTACAATTAATCAATCAGCCCATTCCTTATTAGAAATTATAAATGACATACTTGATTTTTCTAAAATCGAAGCCGGAAAACTCGATTTATTTATTGACCTGTATGACATCAACAAAATACTAAGCCAGGTATTTGACCTTATTTTATATGAATCCAATTTAAAAGCCCTGCAACTTGAACTTAAGATAGCTCCTGACGTACCCCAATA
The DNA here is from genome assembly GCF_946478785.1 of uncultured Flavobacterium sp. Next base: position 11,181 of record NZ_CAMLDD010000036.1, on the reverse strand, counting down.
TATCTGGACCGATATTGTCAGGCTCAAACAAATTTTAATTAACTTATTATCGAATGCTGTAAAATTCACCCATCAGGGTTCGATAACTGTGAATGTTTCGGTTTTAGAAAAAAAGGAAAACGATATCTGCGTCATTCGGTTTTCTGTAATTGATACCGGTATCGGAATTTTAAAGCAGAACCAGAAGAAAATTTTTAAAGCTTTTTCGCAAGAAGACAGCTCTACTACCCGAAAATTTGGCGGAACGGGACTAGGCCTTACTATTTCCAACCAATTATTAGCACTGATGGAAAGCCGCCTGCAGCTTAAAAGCCAAATAGATGTGGGAAGTACTTTTTATTTTGATCTGACCCTTAAAGCCAGTGAGCAGCAAACAGACGAAAGTCCTAAAACTGATTTTAATACTTTTGACCCTGAAAAGAGCCTACTAGCAAACAATCTAAACACTACTAAATTTACTTTTTTGATTGCCGAGGACAACAAAGTAAACATGCTGCTCTTAAAAACGATTATCAAAAACCTTTACTGCGATGCTTTAATTTATGAGTGCGAAAATGGTTATGAGGCCATAAAAGAATTTGAGAGGATCACTCCTGACCTTATTTTTATGGATATCCAGATGCCAGTCATCAATGGTTACGAAGCGGCCTTAGCCATACGAAACTCTACAAAAGGAAAACAAATCCCTATTATTGCCGTGACTGCTGGCACTGAACAGGAAGAACGAAATAAATGTATCGCCTCCGGAATGAACGATTATATCCCGAAACCGATCATGAAAGGTTCTGTGGAAGAAACCCTCCTAAAATGGCTGAAATAATTTTTTGTTTTATTTAACCATTTGTTCTAAAAAAAATATAAATTCGTGTTCGACAAAATATCCAATTAACTTAAATACATTCTTTTTATGAAATGGCTAGGCAGAAGACAAAGTGACAATGTTGAAGACAGGAGAGGCCTTTCTGGCGGAAAAGCAGTTCTGGGAGGCGGCGTTATTGGTATCATTATTTTGTTGCTGAATGTCTTTGGTGGTGAAACCGGCCAAACTGTAGGATCTGTTTTAGAACAGCTTCAAGGCGGTCAACAACAAACTGAGGCAGCAGCCCCTCTAAGTAAGGAAGATGAACAAATGGGAAATTTTGTACGGGTTATACTCGCTGATACTGAAGATATCTGGGGCAAAATCTTTGCTGAAAACAATATGACCTATGAGGCACCAAAGCTGGTTTTATTTAGAGGATCAGTGCAAACGGCTTGTGGGGGTGCCTCCTCGGCATCAGGTCCTTTTTACTGTCCGGGCGATCAAAAGGTATATATGGATCTCGCTTTTTTTGAGGAACTTAAGACCAAGTTTGGCGCAAAGGGCGGCGATTTTGCCATAGCCTATGTTATTGCCCACGAAATTGGCCATCATATACAAACCCTGTTGGGAACCTCAGCTAAAATGCGTGAAGCGCAGGAAGGAAAAAGTGAAGCGGAGGCCAATAAACTATCTGTAGCTTTAGAACTGCAAGCAGATTTTTATGCCGGTGTGTGGACCCATTATAATAAGGCAAACCTTGATACCGGAGATATTGAAGAAGCACTTAGTGCCGCCAATGCTGTTGGCGATGATGCCATACAAAGCAAAATGCAAGGACAAATTGTACCTGACTCCTTTACACACGGTACCTCTGAGCAAAGGATGCAGTGGTTTAAAAAAGGATTTACCACCGGTGATATGCACCAAGGCAATACGTTTGAAGAAATAAGATCATTTTAAAACCAACCAATAATAACCAGAAAAAGCATGATGTAAAAGTCATGCTTTTTTATTTTCAAAATTTCAACAATTGTAATTCAATTGCATCAATATTCATTTTTACAAATTGCAAAATGGGTTCGGATTTGTAATTAATCCTAACTCGATTAGTATTACTTGTGCCTTTTAAAACCGTTGGTTATAAACTTAGGATACTTGTTTCTTTAATGTTTATAAAAATGTAAAATGTTCCATTTTAGTCTGATTACTTCACTTTAATTTTTATTTTAATCGGAGTTTAGTGCACTTCGTTTGAAGTGGAAATCCTTTTATGCCGTGGTTCGGCATAGAAGATTGTAACGAAAAACGGAACTATGCCTACTGAAAACACCTTATTCTTCTGCTTAAAAATTAATAAACGAGTTCAGGTTATTCATGCCAAATGACTAATTTTCTATAAATAACCTGTACGGAAATACATTAGAGGATTTATTTTTTAAGTGTTTCATAAAACTTTCACATAAGTAATCCCATTCCGTTACGGATAAGGATTCTTTTTCATTGTGGTTAGTTTTTATATGGATATCTACAGTTCTGCTAAAACCTGCTTTAACCGAAATTTCTTTAGCTGTCCCTTTTTCAATCTTTACCTCATTAATATAACTCTTAAAATGATTAAAGCTAAATGCTTTTATATCTGCAAAAGTTACAATTCTGCCTCTCGTCAATAAAGAATTGCGATATGCCAAAATACGATCTTTATTATTTTGTTTGTTCACACCTCCAACCGTATTTGTCATCAACGTAATGGTTTTGCTTACAAAAAACAAATCATCCTTGGATTCCAAAAAAGTTCCTGCCTTGATATCATTGCCTTCCTCTGCACAGGTAGACCAATAATTTATTACAAATGATTTACCAATTGTTTCATCAATTTTTGGTTTGATCATGAGGTATGGATCGTTGTTTTTTGAGAAACTGCTTTCTTTGGCTTGTTGCTCAACCGAAGCCAGCAGTTGGTTAATCTCTACCAATGAGCTATTCATAAAATCTTTACCTAAACCGGAGAATGAAGAACTTTCATCTTTTATTAAATCCAGCACATTCTGAAGTAATTCAGAAGCACTTCTGGAATCAAATCTGGAAACTCCTCCAGTCCTGACAACGGCATTTCCTTCTTCAAGAACACCATCATTAAACTCCTTAATCTCATAATGATTGTTTAAAGCATCTGCAACAGTATCTAAATCTAAAAATATGTTGTCATCAGTATCTAAAGCTACATAAGATAAAAAACTGCCAAGTGTCTTAATTATTGAATGTCTCTTTTTATTAATAACAGGAAAACAATTTGTAGCAAAAGATACATTGTCTAATATTTGAGGAATTAATGATTCCGGAAATACCATTTTAACCCAGATAACAGGATTAGCATTGTTATTCGTTACCTCTTCAAAATATTTATACTCTGCACTATATTTATTTATGTCTTTATGCTTTAATATTCCTTTTAGCGTATAAAAATTATCATGGTAAAACTCATTTACTTCCTGCATTGTTTCGCTAAGATGAGTATAATTACGATTGATTATATTTTCTACATCAATACTCTCTACAGGAACATTGTAACCTTCGCTGACCTTAATTTCTACATCATCGTGAAAACATTTCATCTGTTTTAAATAATAGTGAAACATCTCTCTTTGATGGGTGTTTTTAATATCGATGTACAACATTAAATCTTCAAGTTCAAATGCAGAATCATCATTTAATTCTATACCTAAAAAAACCTCTCCAGATGGCAAAGTATTTTTATAATCACGAACAACATCTTTGTAAAAGAGATTAGATACTTCATAAAGGTTTCTTTCGTAAGCGATATATTTTATTTCTGAAGTAGATAATTTTACTTCTAAGGTTGGAGAAAGGGAAATTTCTTTGGTTATAGGTGCTAACGGATTATAAATATTATGAATTCTCCTGCTCACAGTCATTTGATTGTGTAGTGAGATTTTCATGTTATTTTCTATTGGAAAAGCATGCATAATGGCTCTTGCAGGTTTAGCGCCAGATGCAACTTCCGGAAACATAATTTCCAAAACTCTTTCTACAACACGTGTCTGTGAATTTTCCAGTTCATGAGCTACTTTTTCTAACTCATACGATAATGCATTTAACATCATGGATACAACAGGATCAAAAGAGGTTTCCATCTCTGTATCTGAAAATCCCCATGATCTGGCCGCTCTTTTTAATACTCTGTCTTTTATTCTTTCTTGTCTCATTTTTATTGTTAGTTGGAACGTATTTTAATATTTAGTTTTATTGAATATAAAATCTAATACTTTATATCCATTTTCCATGTTTTCAAAATAAAATTTCATTATTGTAAACCCATTGATTTTTTTTATTCCATTTCCCTCCACAATCAGATTGCATTCTATAAACTATTTTTGAATTTTTAATATCAATAATTACACAATTATAATTTTCATGTAGAATACTGTCATTTTGCACATATACATAACCTTTAATAATATTATCCAGAACAAAATACTTTTTGTTTTTTGATATATTTATTTTTGCTCCACTATAATTATTTTCGTCAAAACCTGAAACAGTTTTTAATTTGCCTTTGTATAATATTCCAGGATTTGAATACAAATTATAGTCTTTATTATATTTCAGGAAGACTAATTCATAGTCACTACTTATTCTTTGCGAAAGAACATATTTAGCTACATCTTTTTGTTGTGAAAATAAAAGATTTGAAAGTACCGAGCATATTGCTAAAACAAAATGTGGTTGTATCACTGATCTAGTCACTTTTAAAATTAATTTATAAACAATTAATTGCTATAAAAGACAAATTATTTTTTTAAAGATGAAATGAATTGCATGAAACGTTTAGTTATAGTTCCATAAAACAAACATTGGTTTGTTTTATTTTTGTCCACACCTTTTTTACAGTCTTCTCTATATATTATTATCTTGTTGGTTATAGACGATACTCTCACCAATTGAAATATTTTTCCTTTGTTATAATAATTAATTTCAATATCGTAATGGCGTAACAATGCTACACCCTTTTTGTTGAAAGAATTTTTATTTTGAAGAAATTTATTTAATGAAGAAATTTTATCTATTTTTAACTTTCTTCTATTTATTTCAAATAACGTATCTTTTTTTCCCTTCGAATCATCATAAGGAAGAGTCCACTCTCCAGTAATACTGTCTTTTTTTGCTGGTTTAATATTTTCTGCCAAAGGAGCATTAAATTCTTTATCATAGTAATACACATTTGATACAATAATACTATCTGATTTTTGAAAAGATAAAATGTTGAAATTATCAAATTGCTGGCAAAATAAATTTTGATTTATTAATAAAAATAAAAAAACACTTAGTAAAAGTTTTATTTTTTTCATAAAAAATTAAGGTTTTAAAAGTTTATCAATAGTAATTTTATCATATATTCCATAATTTAATTCTCCTAAAGATATTCCTAAATATTTCTCAAAAAAAGGAACATTCATTTTTGTATCATCAGATATTCTAAATAAATCTGGGGAGCCAAAAGAAGCATAAGTTGCTGGTAATGAATACCGAACCGTCACATCAACGTTATAAGCTAACCAAGCTGCATAATTTGTATAATAACTTGTAGAGAATATTTTTTTTACTTGTAAAAGAGTTAACTTAATCGTGCCATTAGGTAATTTAGTATAATATTTAGCATCAATATATTTAGATAGTATCTCTTGATTTGGAACAGCAATATCATTTACTATAAACTCTTGTGTATCAATAGTAGTACTATCTTTTATCAAAGGATTTTTTAGATTTGGAAGAATAGTAACCATTTCCTTAGATTGCATTTGTGTAATTACAATTGCTACTTTTTTATCGCATGATGCTAAGAACAATAGTAAAATTATATTTAAAAACATCCTTTTCACAACTACTACCAATTAATTTTTTTTGAAGTATAAAAATTTTCCTCCTTACCTCTCATGGCTTTAAAATCAATGGAATCGTCATTTTTTTTTAAACTATTTATAATTTCCTTATTTTCAATTCTAAATCTTTGATATGGAATTAATTTTATTGTATCGCCAAATTTTAAATCTTCGAGTGACTTATCAATTTTATACTTTTCAAGTATTCTTTCATAATAGTTTCTGGTTTTTCATCCATTGCAAAACTGATAATATTCTAATGCAAAATCAAATATTCCTAATTGTTACCAATTAATTTTTTTACTTATGTGAACTCTTTCACCCCCTTTTAATGACATACTAAAAACTATTGAATCGCTAACCCTTCGAAAATCTTCAACGATATCAGGATTGTCTTTTCGGAATTGATTATATCCAGTTAATTTTATAGTATCTCTAAATTTTAAATTTTCAAATGATTTATTGATATTATATTTTTTTAGTATTGTTTCAGCAACTTCCCTTGAAATCATTTGGGAATGGTTATACGAAAGCTATCTTTTATTGCATTTCTATCCATGTAATTATCTTCTATTGTTACAAATTCTTTAGAAGAGATTTGTTTAACCGTAATAAGGTCATTATTATGGCAAGCTGATAAAAATAGAGTCAGAATTATATTTAAAAGTAATCTTTTCACATGCTACCAATTAATTTTTTTACTCACATAAAAAAAATTGCCATCATTCTTCATTACTCTAAAATTAATAGAATCATTAATTTTAGCGAAATCATTAATTATTGCCTTATTTTCTTCTCTAAATTTGTTATAGGTCGTTAATTTTATTGTATCCCCAGATTTTAAACCATCTAGCGATTTGTGAATGTTGTATTTTTTTAATAATTTTTTTGCATCTTTTTTAGCAATTAAATGATTTCTTTCCTTTACTATAACATTAACCACATTATCATTAAATGATTCATCAAAATTCAATTGACGTATTTGTTTTGTTTTATTTTTCTTATTATAAACTTCATAATCAAAATAATCTTTATCAAGAGTTTTATTATTTACTCTATAAACCCAAGCAATGTATTCAATAGAAGAATTTATTTTTATTTCAAATTCTAGCGGGATACTCATGCGAATGCTATCTTTAATTAGACTACGATCCATGTAATTATCTTCAAATGTAATCATCTCATTAGAATTATTTTGCGTAACAATAATTGGATCTCTAAATTCACAAGAAGCTGACAAGAGTAGGACAATAAAAAACAACAATATTTTCATAGGTTACCAGCTGATTTTTTTATCCACATAGAAAAAACTTCCATCTTCTTTCATTCCTCTAAAATAAATAGAATCATTAATTTTATTAAAATTATCAATCATTTCTTTATTCTCTTTTTGAAATTTGTCATAAAAGGTCAATTTTATTGTATCCCTAAATTTTAAATTATCTAAAGATCTATTTATATTGTATTTCTTAAGTAATTCCTGAGCATCCTTTTTCGAAATTAAATGATTTCTTTCTTTTATAATAATAGTAATTTTGTTTTCATTAAATGATTCGTCAAAATCTAACTGATGTATAGGTTTACTTTTATTTTTTTTATTATAAACCTGATAGTCAAAACTATCATCTCTTAGAGTTTTGCCATCGACATGATAAAACCAATTGATATAATGAACAGGAGAATTTATTTTTATTTCAAATTCTGACGGTATAGAAATAGGAATACTATCTTTTATCAAAGGATTTTTTAGATTTGGAAGAATAGTAACCATTTCCTTAGATTGCATTTGTGTAATTTCAACTGAATCTTTTGACTCACAAGAATTTAACAATGACGTTATAAAAATGTAAATAGAAATTTTTTTCATAATGTGTTTAATTATTTATATAAATAGTATCTATGTATGTTAAAATCTCATCAGATTCTTCAACTTTTATTGTATAATGTAATACAGTAAATCTAAACATTGAATTATCATAATTGTTTTTTATTAGTTGACTTTCGTATAAATTTGTTAACTTTTTTAATGTTTCAATTTCTCCTCTCAATAGCTTATCTAGTATTTCCAAGTCTATTAGAGTATATTTATAATCGCCATATTTTTGTCTATTAAACCATTTTGCTTCTGCTAAATGATAAATACCTTTAAGTCCTTTGTCTTTTGCCTCCTCGACACTATCTACAATCATTCCATCCCATATGTTTTCTATTGGTTTTCTAATACTTGGATATACTAACACATTCAAAAAATCCAAAGGAGCAAACATGGTAGTAAGAGTGTCCATTTTTCCTTCCATACCTAAATCTAGGACATCTAAAATATCTATAACATAAGATAATTTTTCTGCTTGTTTCAAAAGAGTATTACGAATCCTATCTTTATAAAATCTACGGCTTATTTTATCCTTACTAATAGTTCTTTTTAACTTAAGTATTTTATCGACTACCAATTGATTTTGTAATCTCTTGAATTAAATTTTTTTTCGCCTTTGATACTCGTGATAATTCGTATTTTATCTTCTACTTTTCGTGTTTTTTTTAAAAAATTGGGATTTTGTTCTCTAAAATGATTATACGAAACTAGTTTGATTGTATCTTCAAATTTTAAATCATTTACTGAATACCTTATTTTATATTTATTCATTAATTCTTCAGCATCATTTCGAGAAATTAAATGGTTATTTTCTCTAATAATAATAGCGAATGTTTTCTTAGATGCTAAATAAGGTTTAAAACTAAATATAGATTTATTATTACTTTTGTCATAAATTACATATTCCGAACCTTCCTTTAAATACTTATTATCAATAAGATAATCAATACCGAATGAGTTAATAGACAATTCATTAATCGTTATTTCATACTCATTTGGTATGCTAATAGACAAACTATCTTTTGAAGGTGATTTCCTATGATTTAATGAAAGTAAAACGATTTGCTCCGACGCAACTTCTTTTATAGAATATGGTTCGTTTGTATTACAAGAACTTATAAAAAAAAGTACCAAACTTATTATGTAAATATATGGTTTCATATTAGTTATTTATAAAAATGCTATCAACTATCACTTTATTTTCGCCGCCATTTTCATCAATTTTTTCATAATAAAAAATATTATAAAACGAGGAATTTAACTTGTTAGTTGATTGAAAAACTTTTAAATCTATTAAATTTTTAAATTCTCCTTTTAATAATTTGTTTAAAGTTGATTGATTTATTTCAATAATACCATATCTATATCTTTGATCTTTCCCTCCACTTGTTAACATGAAATTATTAATTCCTTGAATTCCTTTATCTTTAGCTTTTTCAGCTAAATTATATACTACATTATCCCAATTTTCTTTAATAGGATCTGTAATACTTGGCGAAAGTAAGGTAACTACAAAATCTAAAGGAGCGAAACCTGTCATAATAGTTTCTGATTTTTCATCCATTGCAAAATTTATAATATCCGAAAATTCAAAAATACCTAACAATTCCTTTGACGCTTTGGCAATAGTATTACTAACCCCAACTTCTCTAAAATAATCTAATTGGCTTATTCCTTTAGTTGTTATGAGTTTTCCATCTTTTCTATACCCAAAATTAGCAGCTTTGGTTATTTCATAAACTTCGCCGCTATTGTCAAATACAGGTTTGGTATAAATTCTCCGGCTAAATTCTATTTTACCCATATTATTTACTAAACGTCCTTTTTTAAGCTGTTTTACTGCTATTGTATATCGCAGTTTGTCACTGTAGGTAACCATCTTCTCTCGCAGATCACTCCAAATATTGCCTTGTATGTCATCCAGAATTTTTTCCATTACCTCCTCTAATTCTTTTGAAGGCTCTTGTGTAGCCACTATTCCTGTCGAGAATACTATAAGTTCTCCTTCAGCCGTTCTAATTTCAGGAAATCCATAACCTTCATAAGCTGGTTTTATATGCAATGTAGTTTCTGAAGGATAAACGCTAAGTATATTTGTGTTAGAAGTCCAATCTGAGTTTTTATATTTCCAAGTCCAGTAGAAATCCAAACACCCATTTTTAAAATAACCTTTGTCTGATAAAAGATCACTATCCCACTTTGGGTTTAAAAAAAGTTCTATGGTCATTCTGTGCTTTCCGTCTACTTCTCTGACAACAGCATTTCTATATACTTTTTTGCCATCAAGTTTATCATCATCGGGAACAATCCAATCTATAAACATTCCAGTGTCTTTATCCCATAATTGAAATGTTATATTTGTACCTACAGGAATATCTTTACTAACATTTAGCTGGAAATATACTGTTTTATCTAAAGAAGATTTAGATCCTCTATTATCAGTCTCCAAGTTTTTTTGTCCTTCATAATCCGGACTCCACCAGCCAGAAAAGGCCATTTGCTTTGGTTCTTCTTCCTTTTTCTCAGGAGCTTCATATTCATGATGGGTATTTCCATTCTCTCCACCATCCCAAATGTTTTGCTTTGCAGCATTAGATATAAAATGACCTTTTAGAACTTCTATCGTTATAGGCCCTTTACTTGTTTTTGTTATACTTCCGCCAACTATTCGTATTCTTGACATAATTAAGCAGTTTTAGTTTTTTCTCCACTGTGCTGTTGTATCTCTTTAGATGATTTTACAGAGACATTATCCTCTGAGCTATGCATACTATATTCTTTACTGGCTATTTCTTGCCTACCTTGCTCGGTATGTGATTCTAAATTTCCTTCAATATTCTCCATAAAATCACCTGTTACATTTAGCATATGATTACCACCTACACTAATGTTAAGCATCATGCCAACGATACTAGTTTTATCTGCCCCGGCACTTTCCATAATATTCATTCCTGCGTTAGTGCTAATACCCTGCGAAGCATTTAGATTAATATTTTCAGCATTCACAGTAAAATTTTTAATGGCATCAGTAGTAATATTGCCTTGTCCATCTTGAAATACTTTGCTTCCTGCTTTGTCTTGTGTCAATATAGAACCATCAGCATCGTTAATAACGATTTTGCATCCGCTTCGGGTTTGTATCACTTTTATATCGTTTCCTGCTGAATTATAGCCCGAACTTTCACTTCCGTTATACTGTGTTCCCAAAACATAGGGCCTCTGTGCATTGCCTCCTTCAAAACCTACCAAAACTTCCTCATCAATCTCGGGAATAAAATAAAACCCTTTTCCAGATCCGGAGTGTGGCTTTATCATGCGCATCCAGTCGCTTGTTGTGGTTCCGCTTGCCCAATTGTACTTCACTTTGACACGTCCTAATCCCTCCGGGTCATTATTGTCTGTTACTTTGGCTGGCTGTGTTTCTGCTTTGGCAAATACATGCACATCTGTATAATACGGTGCCGCAACATCTGCTGGAATGGCCTTGAAATTACAGCAATAATTTCCGTGCACCTGCGAAATATGAGATACTTCTATCACAATCAATTCATGTTCTACAGTTTGGTTTTGTATTGTAAAAACCTGTCCAAGTCCTAACGGAAAATACG
>NZ_CAMLDD010000035.1 GCF_946478785.1 uncultured Flavobacterium sp. | reverse complement strand
CGTATTTTCCGTTAGGACTTGGACAGGTTTTTACAATACAAAACCAAACTGTAGAGCATGAACTCATTGTGATAGAAGTATCGCATATTTCTCAGGTTCACGGAAATTATTGCTGTAATTTCAAGGCTATTCCGGCAGATGTAGGAGTGCCTCATTATACGGATGTACATGTATTTGCCAAAGCAGAAACACAGCCTGCCAAAGTAACAGATAATAATGACCCTGAAGGATTAGGCCGAGTAAAAGTGAAGTACAATTGGGCCAGCGGAAGCACAACTAGCGACTGGATGCGAATGATACAGCCACACTCCGGATCTGGAAAAGGGTTTTATTTTATCCCAGAAATTGATGAGGAAGTTTTGGTAGGTTTTGAAGGAGGCAATGCACAGAATCCCTATGTTTTGGGGGCGCAATATAATGGAAGCCAATCTAGCGGTTATGCAGATGGTCAAAACAATGTAAAGGCGATTCATACGCGTTCAGGAACAAAAATTATTTTGAACGATGCCGAAGGAAGTGTTTTTATAGAGGATCCAAGTGGTAACACCTGGAAAATGGATGGTCAAGGGAATATTGATGTGAATGCTCCGAAAAACTTCACAATCAACGCAGGAGAAGATGTAAATATTACTGCTGGTAAAAATGTTTCAGTTAGTGCAGGAGAGAATATGATTAACTCTGCAAATAAAGATATTTCGCAAACAGCAGGCAAAGATATTAACCAAAGGGCTACTGGAGATTTCACAGAAAATGCAGATAATAAAACAGAAATTATTGATCAAAAGTACGTTAGAGGCTCTATTGAATCTACTCAGCATGCTGAAGAGTTAACAATTTTTAGTTCCAAAGAAAACTTACTTTTAGAAAGTAGTAAAAAAACTGTGGAAGTCAATAGCGCTGAAAAATCTAATATGTTTTAATCTTTTAAAAATAATATTATGGCAATTAATAAAAGTGCAAAGAATTTATATGTTACGATTGACAATAAATATTACAGTATTGCAAAAACGTTTGTAGAAACTGCTGAAAAGGTAGAAATTATTGCGACGGAAGAAAATCTTACTTTAATTTCAAATAAAAAAGTTCAAATAAAAGGTAATAAATAACATTATGGCAAATGTAACATTTGGAGAACCTAGGTTTGTAAAACCAGAAGTAAAAAGTCCATCAGAAGTAGAAAAAACAGATGTGCAAATGGTAATGTATGAAACTGATGGACATTATAGTACCGTATATTTGGTTTGTTTGATGTTGGGAGTTAGCGAAGAAAATGCATTAGAATTAGCTATTGCAACCGAAAATCCAGATACGGATGTGCACAGCGAAACAGATTTCGAACTTGATGACACATGGAGTGATGCCGAATACCAAGAATCAATACATGCATTAACAGGTGGTTTTCATGGTGTTGAAGAGTTTTTTACGGCAATAAAAATATTATATACTCCGAATAAAAACATTAATAAAATAGGTGAATTACTGCATAGATTTGGGGATTCTTATGCACACTCAAAAATTGATAATTTAGTGCCTGAGGATTTAGATACTTATAATTTAAAAGATCATCCAGAAAATGAACAAAAAGCAATTAAAAGCTGGAAAGGTAAAAAAGGAGAAAATCTTGGCAAAAAGATCACTCCTTGGATAACTTTCTTTAATTATTACATGAAAAAGTATCCTGACTTTTTAACAGATAAAGGATTGCAGAAAAAGGCACTATACGGGAAAGACTTAAATGAATCATTAAGGGATATTTATTTGCTAAAACCAACAGATAAATTTATTATGTATGGTGGTGAAAAAAACATGATAGGAATAACTGAAGACCATAATAAATCTGACAAAGGTTATCCAGATTTAATTTATATGCGACCAGATTGGTATTTAACTTATGTTCAAAATTTATCTTGGATTTTAGCAACAAAATATCATAAAAACTTAAATAATTTCGATATCGATATTTTCAAGAAAATGGTCAATTTTGCTTCTGTAAACAAGTGTACCATGAAAGGAATAATTGATTATGAGATTGCCAAAAAACGTAATAAGAAAGAAGTAGTTATTCCTGTATTCTATTCTAATCCAAATAGATTTTTCGCATCTCTTGATGCAGTTACAAATAGCGACTATTATAATACTGCAACTGAAGTAGTTACTAATACTAAAAAATACATTATAAATGAAAATAAAAAAGTCATACTTGTAGATAAAATAAAAGGAAGCTCTAAGGTAAATTTCTCTACAGGCTTTTTTAATACTTTGGCATATAAAATTAAATTTGAATAATTATGAAATTGAAAATATTAAAGTATATATTCATTTGCTATATTTTGACTTTTTTTATAGGAAATATAGTCTATAGCTTGCTGAATGGTGATTTCTCACTTGATAATATACTATTCATTAAAGTTATAATATACACACAATTTTTACTATCAGGTATTAATTGTATCACATTGTTTGTAAATAGTGAAAATTATTATTATTTAGGCAAATATTTATTTATTTTTCCCCAGTTGATTTGTGTTTTTATATTTATCTTACTAGACGATTACTATAAAGAAAATTTATTCACTCTTTATATTCCATTTTTTATAGTTCAAACATTTTTCTTTTTAAGAGTAAAGAAACTTATGAATATAATGGACTAAAAAACACATTAAATGCATTTTCATTAACTCATAATTCAAATTTATTATATTTACTTACTGCGCAAAGTCTCACGACTTTGCGTTTTTCTAATATTCTTGAAAGTTCTAAATTGAATTAAGTCTCCCAATTTTCTAACCAATTGTTGAATAGACAACAACGACTCTGAAGGATTAGGCCGAGTAAAAGTGCAGTACAATTGGGCAAGCGGAAGCACGACAAACGACTGGATGCGAATGATACAGCCGCACTCCGGATCTGGAAAAGGGTTTTATTTTATCCAAGAAATTGATGAGGAAGTTTTGGTAGGTTTTGAAGGAGGCAATGCACAGAATCCCTATGTTTTGGGAGCACAATATAATGGAAGCCAATCCAGTGGTTATGCAGATGGGCAGAACAATGTAAAGGCTATTCATACGTGTTCAGGAACAAAAATTATTTTGAACGATGCTGAAGGAAGTGTTTTAATTGAAGATCCGAGTGGAAATACTTATTTGATGGACGGAAAAGGAAATATTAATGTAAATGCTCCAAATAATATAATTTTCAATGCAGGTGGAAATATTTCGATGACAGCAGGACAAAATATAAATTCTTCAGCTACTTTAAATATTTCTGAAAGTGCAGGAGTTGATAAAACTACTTCTGTGGGAATGATGTTTAATACCAATGTTGCAGGTGATTATATGCTAAATGTGACTGGAAATTTAATGGAACATATTGAAGGGAATCTTGAATCTCACACACAAAAAGAAAGGCAGGAATCAAGTATAAAAGGAATTCAAATAAATAGTGAAGACACTATAAGCAAACATGCCAAAAAGGAATTACAAAATAATAGCGCTGAAAAATCTAAATTCCATTAGTCATGAGCAGAATAAGAATTGTTGGAGGCACAATAACAAAAACTACTCAGGGAGCACATAATATGTATTCTGAAGAGAATATTGCTTTTAATAAAAAAGAAATGAAAGATTCTTTAGATGATTTGAAATCTAAATTAACAAGAAAAGCACTTTTATGTACTAAATGGAGAAGAAGATTTAACAAATGAGGCAGAGTTTTGGGATGATACAGACTTTTTAGCTTGGGGAAATTCAGAAACTAATCCATATAATAAATTAGGACAAAACAAATTCGATGAATATAAATTTATTGAAATTCCAAAAGAAATATATGATACTTTTTTAGCAGCAAATGGAACTTCATCAAGATATGGAGATAAAAGTAATCATCCAGAGAAAGGAGATAAAGGAACACATGAACATATTAAAAGAAGGTAAAACAGAAGATTTTAGATAAAGATAAAAAACCCGTTTTAGGACAAGATGGTAAACCAACATATGAAGAAGTTGAAGTCGCTTACAAAATAAAATATACAATTCCTGCTGCTGATTTTGAAAATAAAGATTATTGGAAATCTGGTAGTTTTTATTATGAAACTGGTGTAAAACAAACTTATGGTATTTCTGGAACTATTAATGCAGGTAAAAGTATATTCTGGAAAAGAACAAAAACAAGATTAACTAGCGAAATACCTATAAAAAAATAGTAATGAAATATATATATCCAACAATGCTCCTTAGTTGCTTATTATTTGCGTTTCGCAACAATCAGTCAAAAAATGAAAATGAATTTACTGTTGCTTTCGTTCAGGATAAGTATATTGAAAAGTTATCAGAAATTGAGAATGACAAAGGCCGTTCGGATAAGCTAATAGAGGGTGATCTAATTACAACAAATTATATAGGTTTATTTCCTAAAAAGAATGATACTGTCATCATTTATAAGCTTAAAAATAATTTAAAAGAAAAACCTGAAAAACTTTCTTTTTGGTCAAAAAAAAACAATAATCAATCAATAACTTTTTATTGTTCAGAACAAGATGATTTAAAAATCACTTTTTCAAATCAAAATAATATTATTGTTAATACTGATACTTATACTGTAAATAGCGAATATTACATTTTTTTAAAGCAAAAAATTTTAGTAGAAAAATCGATATTGGATTTGTCTTTCTTTTTAAAAGATGGGTATGGTGATTATTCTCAAACATTAGAACCTTTAAATAAAAATTGGAGAAATCAGAAAGAAAATAAAAATCATAAGATTATTAAGGTAAAAAATAATAATAAAAATTATCAAACAGATAATCAGTTTTTTAAATATAAAATTAATTATAAGTATAATAAAAATGGTTATTTACAAAGTATTTCAGGAGAAACAGATTTAACAAAAACTTCGTCAAGCAAAATAATAAACATATTGTGTACTCCATCGAAAATATAATTAACGAAAGATCTACAGAAAATCTGTATTTATATAAAAACAAAAAAACTTTATTTGATTCAATTATTGGAACTAGGGAAATATTTTCTAGCGCAAGCACATATCATTATAAAAAATACCAAACCAAATTGAAGATTTCATATATTGACAAAAAACCAAAAAATATTCAAAAATTTCTTAAGGCTTTAATTATAAATGAAAAAGAATTAGAATAGAATTATATCAGTATAGTAAGATATTCAATATAATAAATGTTTTAAATTTAATTCAAAATATCAGATTTAAATTTTTTGTTGAGCAACAAACTTTTAAGTTATACGACCTGATTAATGATAAAAACAGATTCGAAAATACTATTTCCTCGTTATAAAAAAAGACTGTTAGGGAGATAAATAAGGATGAAATTATTTTTCCGATAAATCATCAGACGGACCGTTTGGAATGGACTTGAAAATCCCCTAAAACAAAAAGGAAATCATGTCTTGGTAATTGGGCATTCACTGATGGCAGGCAATCCTTATTTTGGTAAATTTAGGTACAGCTTGAGAAAAAAGAATAAAATAATACTTCTTGTATATACATCATTTACTTTGCTAAAACCCCATCAAGAAGCACAACCAATTCCTGAAAACTGTTGGGTTTGGTCATGTAGTTGATAGTTTCAAATTGTTTGGTTAGCTGGCACATTACATCTGCAGTATGTGTAGACATCAAAATTACCGGTATATGCTCCAATCGATTCTGATTCTTCATTTTTTGTATGAATGAGATGCCATTAAGAGCGGGCATATTAAAATCTACAAATATAAAATCTGGGAGTCTTTCTGCCGTTTTCAATTCTTCAAATGTCTTTAAAGCATTAGAAGAGGTTTGACATACAATTTCTTTATGTAATGAATTGACAGCTTCAACAAATATTTCAATATCATCATTATCATCATCAATCAATAAAATGTTTTTATAAGACATAGCGTTTATTGTTTGCGGTATTATACTTTGTAATAATTATTTACGTATTTTTCATCAATATGGTTTTGGGTTTTATTTAATAAATAAAAAACCTGTACCACTATATAATACAGGTTTAACGATATATAAAGAAGCGGAGATTATTTAATTATTCTTCGTCCTCTTCGGCAGCATCAAAGTTGATAGTGTTATAAGCCGCTTCAGTCAATAATGTATCGGCCTCTTTTTCTTCTGCCAGTGTTTTTTCTAATAATAGTACAGCATCATCTTCGCCCAATGTTACAGCAAAAGCAGCCAATGTTCCATAAGAAGCTATTTCATAGTGTTCTATTTTTTGAGATGCAGCAATGATTCCGGCATCACGAACAGGACCTTTCTCTGTTACTTCCATGATGATCTCTCCTTCTTTAATCAAGCCTTCCATCGCATCACATTTTTTGGCAGACGCTTTTTCGCCCACTAATGAAAAAACTTTTTCTAGTCTTTCTTTTTGTTCTTCGGTTACGGCTAAGTGATCTTTAAGTGCTTTAACCAAATTTTCTGAAGTAGCATTTTTCGCCATTTTAGGTAAAGCCTTTATCAACGCTTTCTCTGCCCAGTAAATATCCTTAAGGGAATCTACAAATAATTCTCTTAAACCTTCTGCAGCAGATGCTTTTGCCTTTACAACCCCTTTTCCATTTGTTTTAGCTGTCGCTGATTTGCTTTTTGTTGCAGCTGTTTTAGTTTTTGCTGCTGTAGATTTAGCTTTTGTAGCTGTAGTATTCTTTTCTGCTGTTTTCATAATAAATTAATTTTTAAGTATATATCAAATTTAAAGCACTTACATAACTTACTCTTACAGAAATTTTTATAATAGTTACACGATTCAAATATGTTAAGTTATATTGAATTTAAGCAGCAAAAGAAGGTAAAGTTTACTTCTGCCACTTCTTATATGGCAAAAATCAAGACTTTTAATTTTGTTACAATTTAGAACTGCAACTGTACTGAAATTGTTATCAGCTGTATTAATTTTGTATCATCGGACAGAAAAGTAATTAAAGAACCGTTTTCTGGTTGCAGGATAGAGATGAAAAAGACCGAATATGCCATAGTAGATATCGAAACCACAGGCGGGAATGCCAGTGGCAGCTGTATCACCGAAATTGCTATTATTATCCATGATGGCACAAATGTAATAGACCGTTTTGAAACGCTGGTTAACCCTCAAAAGGAAATTCCCATTCCTATTTTTGCACTTACAGGCATTAATAATGAAATGGTGCGTGATGCCCCTATATTTGATGATATTGCAGAAAAAGTACTGGAAAAGCTTACGGATCGTGTTTTCGTAGCCCATAATGTCAATTTTGATTATTCGTTTGTTCGGCATGAACTTGAAAAAGCAGGATTTAATTGGAAGGCCAGAAAATTATGTACTGTTCGCGCTGCCAGAAAGATCAGGCCCGGATTTAGCTCGTACAGTCTGGGGAAACTTTGCCAATCGTTAGATATTCCATTAGAGAACCAACATCGTGCCGGTGGAGATGCAGACGCCACTACCATATTATTTTCCCGTTTATTAGAATGGGATGCTGATGGGCATATAGAAAAAATGGTCAAAAACACGGCACAAGACCAGCGCCTGCCTCCTAACCTGCCACCTGACCATTTTGATCAGCTGCCTGAAAAACCAGGTGTGTATTATTTTTATAATCAGGTAAACAAGGTAATCTATGTTGGAAAAGCAATTAACTTAAAAAAACGTGTGGCTTCTCATTTCAGCGGTCATAAAATTACATCACAGCGGCAAAACTTTCTACGGGACATCTATGCCATATCTTTTGAAATATGTGCGACTGAACTTATGGCACTGCTATTGGAATGTTCTGAAATAAAAAAACTCTGGCCAACTTATAACAGGGCACTAAAACGTTTTGAACCCAAATACGGACTTTACCAGTACGAAGCCCGTAACGGATACAAGTATTTAGTAACCGGAAAAGTGAATAAGTTCCAGACCTGTATAGAACATTTTAATACCGTACATGAAGGAATAAACATGCTTCTTACCCTGAAACAGCAGTTTGAAATTGATAACCGGTTTTGCAGGTATGGTATTTCTACAGCAGGGGAAAATTTTCCAAATAATGATTTTACAGATTTGCCAGAAGTTATGAGTCATAATGAGAAAGTGGAAAGTGCGATTGATTATTTGGCTGGCAACAGAACCAGTTTTGCTATTATTGATAAAGGAAGATCAACAGACGAACGAAGCTGTATTTGGATTGAGAACGGGCATTTTTATGGGATGGGATATATTACATCTGATGTTAGCTTAACCGATCCTTCGGAAATAAAAGAGTATGTAACACGCTGTAAGAGCAATCAGTATATAATGCATCTCATCAATACGTATGCGGAGAAGTATCCTGGAAAAGTCTTTCGCAAAAAGTCCTAATCAGGAATATTTTCTGTTTGTATAAAATAAATAAATCCTAAATTTTACAAACTTACCTCTTAAATATCTAAAAACATGTAAATTACATAACAATTCCACGTTTATATATAAGCCTATAGAAAATAACCGCTGTACTTTTGACCTTATCTAAAACAACACTGCCATGGAAAAGTCAACTAAACACAGCAAGCTTAATAAATCAAGTTCGTTGCACAGCGAAATTTGTGTAGCCCATAACATTGATTTTTCATATCGAAAAGCGTATCAGGGAGATTGGGGACATTGGGATGATTTGCCTGATACAGACACTTCGGGTCAAAATTGTACTGAAAGCGACGACAGTACAAATTGTATTGGACAAAGCGAAGCTTCAGATGAAAATAGCTACTTATAATGTAAATGGAGTTAATGGCCGCTTAAATATCCTGCTTCGGTGGCTTGAAGAAGCTGCTCCTGATATTGTATGCCTTCAGGAGTTGAAAGCACCCCAGGATAAATTTCCGCAAAAAGCATTAAAGGATGCCGGTTACAATGCTATATGGCATGGGCAAAAACAATGGAACGGGGTTGCTATCCTGGCCAAAAATATGGAAATTGAAGAAATTACCCGTACGTTACCAGGAAATCCGGATGACGTTCAAAGCCGTTATATAGAAGCACTGATTAACGGTGTTGTTATTGTCTGCCTTTATCTTCCTAATGGCAATCCGGCACCGGGACCTAAATTTGAATACAAACTAGAATGGTTCAAAAGGTTTTCTAAACGTGCCAAAACATTACTCAATTTAAAAACACCAGTAATACTGATAGGCGATTTTAATGTCATGCCTACTGAGCTGGATGTATATAAACCCGAAAAATGGGTTAATGATGCGCTTTTCAGACCTGAAGTGCGAAAGGCTTTTAACGATATTGTTTTACAGGGATGGACAGATGCTATCCGTACTTTATATCCAGATGAAAAAATCTACACATTCTGGGATTACTTCAGAAAAGCTTACGAAAGAGATGCCGGGCTTAGAATTGATCATTTTCTGCTAAGTTCAGAGGTCGCCAAAAAATTGGTTTCAGGTGGTGTTGACCGTCATGTACGTGGTTGGGAAAAAACGAGTGATCACGCTCCGGTGTGGATCGAGATTAACTATTAACAAAATAAAATATCTTTATTAATTTCAATAGCTAGTAAAACCTGCAATAAAATATATACTGCAGGTTTCTGAATTAACAACTAATATAAAGTAATTAATCAATAATAGATAAAAATCTATCTCTCTTTGATATTGTTTACTAGTTTGGTGCTGTCATTGTTGTATCCGGAGATACAGTTGTCGTGTCCATAGCCGCATTAGTAGTGTCCATAGCTGTATTAGTGGTATCAATTGCAACGTCTGTTGAATCGTAAGTTGAGTCAGCAGGGACAGTATCGGTTTTTTTGCATGAAAATGACAATCCGGCTATAACAACCAGCAAAGCAATTTTGGTTTTGATAAGTGTTTTCATAATGATTTTTTTAATTAATACTAACTGTCTCAAATTTAGGCTTTAACAAAATCAAATTCTTACATAATTATTTTTTTTTTTTACAAAATATCATATAGAGAATAAGCACTTGCTCATTTTAATAGATTTCTCTTCCATTTTAATGTCTTCATTAGAAATAATTACTTTTTAATTCTAGTCAACTTTACTCAATTGAGGTATTATTCTGTAATAAAATACAATAATTTTATAAAATGATGGTGTTACCGTTTTTTACATTTAACTGATTATCAATTGATAATGGAATTATAATATTTTAATATAGAACTAAAATTAATTATTATGGATGTTAAAAACACAATATCCCGTCGTTCAGCAATTACGGGTATGGGAGCTGTACTCGCCGCTACGGCAATTACTCCTCTTATGGCAAATGGTTTTCAGGGAGATGAAATTCATTTATCGAATGGGCCTGAAGACCCCACCACAAAATATCCGAGGCCGCCATTTAAGGAACAATTGCAGCCATGGCCAGGGCTTGTAAGTAAAATGGATCCAAGGCCGGATCATGGAGAAAAAAGCTACAAAGGAACCGGAAGGCTAAAAGGTCGTAAAGCACTGATAACAGGTGGCGATTCCGGAATGGGAAGAGCAGCAGCCATTGCCTATGCAAGAGAGGGTGCTGATGTGGCTATAAATTATTTTCCCACTGAAGAAGAAGACGCCAGAGAAGTAATCCAGTTAATAAAAGCCGAAGGACGCAAAGCTATTGCGATTCCGGGAGATTTACGTGATGAGGCTTTCTGCAAATCGTTGGTTGAGCAAGCCATAAAGGGACTTGGCGGACTTGATATTGTGGTCAATAATGCTGCACGACAGCAGGCAAAAATGTCAATTTTGGATATTTCAACAGAAGAGTTCGACTGGACAATGAAAACCAATATTTATGCACCTTTCTGGATTATCAAAGCAGCCCTCCCTTATTTAAAGCCTGGAGCTTCAATAATAGGAACCAGTTCTGTACAAGCTTATGCTCCTTCAGAAGATTTATATGATTATGCTCAGACAAAAGCTGCCACAACAAATTATATAAAATCATTGGCTAAGCAATTAGGCCCTAAAGGAATCAGGGTTAATGGTGTTGCACCGGGACCAATATGGACCCCATTACAAGTAAGCGGAGGAGCTACAATGGAAAAACTGAAAGAGTTTGGCGGACAGACACCAATGGGAAGACCTGGGCAGCCAGCAGAGCTTGCTTCTATTTATGTACAGCTAGCCGCTAATGATGCCAGTTACGCAACTGGGCAAATTTATGGAGCCAGTGGCGGAGAAGGTAATCCCTGATAAGATTTTCTATCCAAATCAAAGAACCTCCAAACCATTAGTTTTGGAGGTTTTATTTTTTTATAATTCAATTTGAATTACTATAGGATATTTTATAACTGGATTATACCATTAAAAGTTAATCGGCTTTGTATTTGTTATTCCAATATAGCATCAATAACAACGTCACAATGATGCAGGAAGCACTTCCTTCAAAAAAGAGACATAGCGTATATGTTTCAACTGATGGCTCACCACCAAACATAAAAGCCTGAGATAATGATTTCACGTAAGGGTCTCCTCCTTGCGCATAACTATAAATGAGTAATGCAATAACGCTTAGTACGACCCCGACATGTGATGTAACCATAGCGGAAATAGCATTTGGTACAAAGCTGTTTTTTCCTTCAGCAAGATTCTGTTTCAAAGTTCTGTTTACACCATAAAAAATGAAAAGCACATTTAGTAAGCGAAGGTAGTACAGATGAGACAGATTCAATAGTTCCATCAATACAAAAAACACTGCAACTCCTAAGAATATATAAATCCCATTAATTATTTCTCTAGGTATCTTCATAATAGTTTTTAATTAAATGATAAAATAAAATTATTTAGTAAAAGTTTAATTCAAATGAAGCAAAAAAAAATTATATATGCGTTTCAATATTTTTCAATAGGTTTACAATATATCCATAATATAATAATCTGATAATAATATAATTAATGATTTAAAAACTATAAATATTTCCTTTATTACGTTTATAAATTTGTATTTATTAACTATTAAAATTAATTTATTATGAATACTTCAAATCATAGAAACAGCAGAATTGACACTGAGGGAATTACTTCTGAAACAATGGAAAATAAAGATCCTGCAATTAATCAGCATCAAAATGCTCCTTCAAATGCCGATAAATACAGTAATTCTGACAAGAAAGATGCAGACAAGAATGATGAAAAGGATCCCTATTTTCAAAAAAATAGCAGCATCGCCAAGGATTTAGACGAGGATTTAAAAAAAGTTGCTGATCCGGACAGAAAGAAAAAGGATGAATATAGCATAAATACTCCTGGCACGGTGGGAAATGAAAACGGTGAGAATAATGAGAATAATTAGATAATAATTTATATTTTGGAGGTACTGCAAAGTCCTCCAAAATATTATACATTCTAATCTAAGTAAATTGTGAAAATATTAAAAATGACCTTAGATTACCTGCAAAGCAAACAGCGGGAATTAAAAAGACAGGATAAAATGATGTCTGAAGTATTGAATCATGATAGATATTTAAAAAAAACAGGCTTTATCAGTAGTGTATAAAAGATTATTAAGATGTATTCCTAATTGTATCTGTATTTTTTATTTTAATTTTTTCAAACTTCTTTATCTTCCCTTTGTTTATAACCACTCAGGATATTTTAAAAATCTTATATTTACTTTTTCGTAAAAAAATAGGTTAGGCTATTATCAATTTGTATAGCTTTGAACCGATTAATCTTAAGTAATTATCAAGATGGAAAATCCTGCTATATCGCAAACATCATTAGCTCTGGTTGATAATCCGATACCCAATTCCCTAATCAGGAAAGCTGATTTAGTACCCGATTTGGAATCACGATTAGATTCCATGGAAATGAAAGAAAAACCTATTGACGATTCCAGTATTCCATATAGAAACCTGACGGATACAGCCAGTAAAAAAGAAAGCATACACAGACTTATTGCTAAACTGAATGTTGAAACAAATATTAGGTATCAAAAAACAATAGAAGATACGTATTGCAATGTATATTCTTATGATTATTGTTATTTTTCGAAAGTGTATCTTCCAACAGTTTGGTGGACTGCTGAATCTCTTGAAAAGATATTACAGGGACAAGAAGTTGAAGCTATTTTTGAACAAACTGTTGATAGAATTTACTCAAGCGCTATACATGATTGGTTTTTAGAATGGGGAGCTAGTTTTGGCTGGAAAAGAATGCATTCGGCTGATGAAATTCAATATAAGGTGAATACCTATGGTGGTGTTGGAATAATTTGCGCCAAAAGAAAACAAAAAGGACTTTCCGGGCACATTGTTCCTGTTGTTCCCGAAACAGATATACATAAAGCCTTTCGCAAAGATGGTACAGTGCTTTATCCGCTGCAATCTCAGGCCGGGAAAGACAATTATAACTACTTTTCAGAAGTTAGAAAAGACTGGTGGAATGACGAGTTATATTCCTCTTATGTGCTTTATTACCATGGGTAAATAAAGAAATATGCAGGTATTATTTAAATTTTTAAAATTATTTGATTTTCAATAGGTTAACTACTTGGAAATAACATAATAATAAGCTACTTTTGCAGTCTGAAAAAACACGAACATCAAAATGTTTTAATCAGGCTATTGATCTGTTTAAAATATTGATATAAAAGCAATTAATTGCAAATAAAAATTTTATACCCCATTATAGAATTTTATTTTTTTCAATCTTTCAGTCGATATAATTGCAGAGTTTTCTAAGATAAAATATATTCCTAAAATTCAAAAAGTAAATGAACTTTTTTAATGGATGCAAAATAATGCTCAATCCGTTAAAGATTCTCATCCCCTGATTCGAACAGATTAGATTTGAATTTGCTATTAAAAATAATGACTTTATTAAATTATAATTTAACCATAAAAAAGAAGATCGTATAAATGAAAGACAATCAGACAAAAAAATATTATTGGGGTATAGGATTAGAAAACGAAACCTACATGCAATTTGAAGAATCCCTAATAGTTTCTGGTGAATTTATACAAGAAAAAATTGGTTTTGAGAAATATAGCATTGATTACAGAAAATGCTACAAACCGGAAAGCCTTGCTCCTATTTTGAAAAAAGCTTTTGGCCTGAATGAAAGCTATAAAGTGAGCCGAATGATTAATAGTCATTCGCTGGAAAAACTGGATGTAAACTATCAGCATAAAACATTATCTCCAGTCAAACCATTAGTTGATACTGAAAATGGCGAAATAGCAGCACAACCACTTGAAAATCCTGAATATCTCGGCAAATCCATTATGGAAATTTTTCTGGAGGATCAGCCATACAATATTCAGAGTATGATTACACAAAGAAACAAAACGATGGGTTCTGTTCATTTTGATGGCGATTCTATCGAATTTGTAACCAAATATTTTGAAAACAGAACTATAGCCGATTCCTGCAAAGAACTAAAAGCTACCAAAAAGCTGTTTCTGGATAAAATCAACGAATCCTCTGTGCTGAACGGAAAACTAAATTTTCCGGATTATAATAATGGTCTTAATATGTTTATGACCAACCAGGAAAACCTTGTTTTGTTTAATAACGGAACGTACCATTTTCATATTACTTTGCCATCATTGACGGAAGACAGCAGGATTGTTGACTATAACGAGTTTGAAAAAACACACGCAAATGCCATTTATTTATTACAATGGTTTGAGCCTTTTTTTATAGCAACTCTTGGAAGCCCTGATATTATGGGCGTGATAAGTGATCAGTATAATCTGGAGAAAAAATTTACTTTGGGCTCTATGAGAAATGCAATGTCACGATACATAGGCGTGGGAACATATAACAAAGCAATGCCAAAAGGCAAAATATTAACCTATAAGGTAGATGATTTTAGAGAATTACTAAAATTTGAAAAGGAAGAAAATATTTGGTGGCGTGATCAGATCGAAGCCGACATGGAGTATGAAATGCTCTCTGAAGTAGGTCTTGATTTTAATCAGGAAAAAATGTACCAAAGCGGTTTTGAATTCAGAAGTTTTGACGAGTTTCCGGCTGAGTACTTAAATGATGTTCTTTTTTCTATTATTCTAATTTGTGAACATTCCCTGAATTTGCCTGATGTTCAATGGGGACACGACAGCATTACTTGGAATAATTTGGTTTTTAAAACCTTAAAAATGGGTTATGCAACTGAAATCAATGAAGCTGAGAAAAAAGAAGTTTTAGATTTACTGCAATTATTAAATCCATCAGATTCTAATTATACAACACTAAAATCCGAATTTGAACCTATCATAATGCTGGATGAATTTTTCTTTAAAATTCTGGCTGTTTTACATGAGAAGTATAAAGACAATAATATTTGTTTGGATTCTATGTACGGCCAAAAAACGAGTTTTCCTCCAAAATGGAATAATTTTAATAAGTATCAAACTGAAAGACATTTGCAGCAAATAAGCGTTTTCTCTGACAATTAAAACGCTATTTTTAATAATCCCACTCAAAAGCGGGATTATTAGAACTCCTGTAAACCTATTGATTATAGGATTACCGGTATATTGCTTCTTTTCGAACTGCTTCTGATAATCAGGTCAGATTCGATTATTTTAGTAATAATTTCATCACTGTCCTTATTTAAAATATGATCAAAGTACACCATTGCGGCCTCATATCCTAGTTTTTCACTATTTTGATCTACTGTTGAAATTGAAGGCGAAATTATTTCTGTAAAAGGCTCATTAGCATATCCAAAAACACCAACATCATGCGGAATTCTAAGACCTGACTGTGTTATTGCCATAATGATTCCCATAGCTTGTAAATCTGAAATAGCAAGAAAAGCATCCGGGGGTTCAGGCAAAGCAAGAAGCTTTAGCGTTGTCTGAAAAGCAGCTTCTTTGCTTATATTATCATCTACAATAAAATAGTCAGGAACCTGCATTCCGGCTTCGTTAATTGCTTTTATGAACCCTTCCCTTCTATCCGCAAACAAATCCATATGCAATGGGCCTCCAATAAACGCCAGGCGCTGGAAGCCTTCGTCTATCATGCTTTTTGTCGCTTTATAAGTAGCGTGTTTATTATCATTTAAAACCCGGTGTCCGGGAAAATTCTCATCACAACGGTCAAATTGAACAACATTGATTTTATGTTCTAAAACCTGTTCCAAAACTTTGGCGGATTGCGTCTCTTTTGACAGGGAAATTAAAATACAGTCAACATTTTGATGAATAAGTGTTTCAATTGCTGTTTCTTCAATATCTGATTTTTCGTGAGACTGGCAAATAATCAAATTGTGTTTATTTTCGGTACATGCTTTTTCAATACCGGAAATTGCTTCCGAGAAAAAATTCTGGTTAATCTGAGGTACAATTACACCAAGCGTTCTGGATGAACCGCGTCTTAGATTTGCAGCCTGGGTATTATGTTTAAAATTAAGTTCGGCAGCCTTTTTTAAAACGGTAACCCTTACCTCTTCTTTTACCCCTGGTTTATTATTAAGGGCTTTGGAAACGTAGGATACAGAAAGCCCAAGTTCTTTTGCTAAATCATATATGGTAATCCTTTTTGAACTCATGCTGTAAATATATTTTAAAAACATTCTAATACTACAAAAAATATATCAATATGATAATCGATTTCTTAAAATAGTTTTGTTTTTAATATTAAAAATTAATTTTTGTATGTTTTTTATTATCTTAAATTATCTAATTACTGTAATTTATTCTCAAAAATTGAATATTATTACTTAACGCTTATAACCATAGGATTCTTTATTTGCTGATAAAAACTTTCGAGGTATTCAAACCATTTTTTAGCATCAGTAATTTTTCCGGCTTTGTCCCAGGCAGCACCTGTATAATAAATGATTGGTTCATTGTTCCTAACAGTTGTTTTTGCTAAGAGCTGCATTTTATCAACCCACATTGTTGTAACCGGTGTCGTTAATATCGAGCCAACAGCCGTGGTACCGTTTTTTTCAGAAGTCGGTTCCCAATACGCCATAATTCCCTGCTGTTCATTTAATGAAATATTTCCGGCTTCAGCTCTTCTGCTTATTCCTACTACAACCGGCATTGGTTTACTGTCATCAAAAGTGTAAATATTTTCGATACGGCTGAGTTGTGAACCGGCATCTAATGATATTGTTTTTGTTACATTGACTTTTATTCCGCCAGCATTCCAGGTATCATAAATTAGTTGAAATGTAGAACGTAATGGACCATTATCAAGCACTTTCCATCGATGATAGTTGGCTGAGTAACGAACAGTGTCTTTTACAAAAGGTGCCATATTTCCTGCACCTAATGAATGCCCTACCTGATAATAATCCAAACCATCACCGTGGTCTGTATGATAATCTGCTAATTTGTAGCGTTGGTTGATTATCATTTTGTTGGTACGTTTTACCCATACATCAAAGCCGTAAGCATCTTCGCTTGACCCTTCGATAGCTTTGCCATAAGTGCGAAAGGCGATTAGATCGTTTTCCCATGCAAAATCATCTTTTCGTTCCGGAACATATCTGGAATAGGTTTTTACAGCAAATGTTTCCGGTTTTCCACTTTGTACAAAAAGAGTCAGTTTCGATTTTGCTTTAACATCAACCTGAACGAGTAAATTTTGTATGGCAGAATGTCCCTGATGTTCTAATTGGAAAACAACTTGTTTTTTAGTTTTAGGATTAATAACAACAAAATTTGAAGTATCAATTTTAGGATAACTGCTTAAGATTGTTTGCCAGTTTATTTCAACAACGGCTTCTTTTCTGTCTATAGCCGAATTGTTTTCAATAAATATAGTTGCCTTTGTTTGTGCCAAAAAAGTTAAAGGCACAATAAGAAACAAGCAAAAAAAGAATTTAATAAATTTCATGAATTTTATTTTAATTAATTTAGAAATACTAATCCGGATTTAAAATTAATCTTTTTTATTTTGCATAAAATCCGGAAAGCCACTTTTTGTCCATTCTACAACTCTTGCTCGTGTAGCACGGTTTTTATCTGATAATTCATGCCCTTGTATTTCCTTATAATCTCTTGCATGATAAATCATTACAGTTGTTTTTCCGTCTTCGGCAGTAATAAATGAATTATGGCCAGGGCCAAATCTTTTCAATTCTTCATTTGTATAAAAAACAGGCCCGGGAGATTTATTCCAATTAGCGGTATTTAGTAAATCTGTGTTTTCATTAATCCATAACAGTCCCATACAATAATTGTGATTAGTCGCACTGGCAGAATAGCTTACAAATATTTTTCCCTTTCTTTTGATTACGGCTGGCCCTTCATTTACATTGTATTTTTCTCTTTCCCAGCCAAATTCAGGTTCTGTTAAAATTACTTCAGGCCCTGTAAGCGTGGTTGGGTTTTTCATTTCAGATAAAACCAGAGCTGTTCCATGGTCTCCTCCTCTTACATTTTGTGCCCAAATAAGGTATCGTTTACCATTATGCACAAATGTTGTGGCGTCCAGGGAAAATGAATCTGTTTTTGTTTTTATCTGTCCTTCTTCTGTCCATTTCCCCTGCATTGGGTCTGCTGATGGATTAGACAATACCCAAATCCTGATATTCCATTTGTTTTCAGCTTCACCGGCAGCGAAATAAATATACCATTTTCCGTCTATCCTGTGCAGTTCCGGCGCCCAGATATGATTTGCCATAACGCCTGTTTCATGTTTATGCCAGACTTCTTTTTCTTTGGCTTCTTTTAAACCGTTAATACTATTTGCTTTTCGTATTACAATGCGATCATATTCCGGAACAGTAGCTATCAGATAATACTCGCCAGTTTCTGTTTTATGCACCCACGGATCTGCACGCTGTTCTGCAATTGGGTTATTAAATTCAATAGCTTGTGAATAGCTTTCTTGTGTAAATACTAACGTTATTAAAGCCAAAGTAAAAATTCTAATTAATTTCATCTTTATCTGTTTATTCTAATTTTTATTAAAGTCAATTACCTTTTTTATTCCATTATCAAATTCGAGGTTAACAGATCCATTTTTCTGCTTCAAAATTTTTACAGGAACTAACTCCTTATTCTTCCATTTCTCACCCGATTTTTTCCAGAGCATTAAAGTGGCGTAGATGCCTGGCTTTTTTGAATCACTTGTCATATTTATTACAGTACTTTCATTGCTTTCGGGGTGTAAACCTTTTCCTTTTACAACTTCTGTTTTATCCCATCCTAAAACCGGGACCATCGCCAATTGATATTTTCCATTATCGATAATAGTTACGTCAAAGCCTTCAATATTTTTTTTAGTGGTAACAATTTCTTTGTCTAGTTTTGGCAAGGCATAATGGCCTAAACGTATTGAAATTGGTTTATCACTATTATTTTTGTCAATTCTTAAAATTCCATTGGCTAAGGGAATATCTGCTAAATTAAACCTGATATTTTCATCGGTTTCCAAAACTACATCCCTGTAATAAATACCATTTTCAAACTTTTTAAAAGTGTACAATCTAAAGGCTTCCCAATGATTATTTTTATTTTTGATGACATAATTCATAGCTACTTCTCCATTTTCTCCATCAGCCTGCCATGGAAAAGCACTATTATAAGAAAGTCTGTTATAGTTTTCTGTTGATCTGAACTTTTGCCAGTCGCTGCTTACTTTTTCATGGCACCATGCCCTTACTTCAGAAGCGCCAATATTAGGATAGTCTGTAATCAAAATCTGAGAATCTCCCTGATATTTATTGTAAACCTCATCTTTTTTAAACTTCATATCCCAATCACCATTGTTTTCTTTTGCATTCCAAAATGGATTGTCATCCGGAACCAGTAAGCCTAAAAATATTTTTCCCATCCAATACACGCTTCCCCTGCAACTGTAAATTTGAACAGCCGGTTCAAAAGCACCGTAAAATCCAAGTGTTGGAACTTTATCTTTCATAAAATCAGGATGTGTAAAAAATTGCTTAATCACACCTGATGAAATTCTGCGCATCCAGCCATAATTGGTATTGGGGTCATTTTGAAATCCCATCAGGGGAAAGGGTACAACAGCACCCGTTCTGTAACTGATGCTTCTTCCCCACATAATCATTTCGCCATCTTTGCTGAATAAGTTTGGATAATTATCTTTTAAATCATTGAAATTAACTGCAAACTTAGCCGCAATTTCAGGATAATTTTTTTTACCAAAATACTCTGACCATATCACACCATACATTTGAAAGGCCCACATGCTGTAATAGTCAAAAGCAGGACTGTCATTGTACCAGCCGTTGCCTCTGTAATGCTTAAGTGATTTTTCTAAATACTCAACAAGTAATTTTTCATTGACAGTGTAGCCTTGTTCCTTAAAAAAACTAAGCACAAAAATGTTGAAAAATTTCCAGTTAGAGTCTACAGTTGGGCCGTCGCCATAGCTGAGCATTATTTTTGCTAATTCGTCTTTCTGTTTTTGTGGCAAAGGTTTCCACAAAACATCAGGATTTGTAAGCATTGAAAGTGCCAGGGCTCCAAATTCAACAAGTTTTTGATTAGGTCCGCCATTTTTAGCACGGGGTTCAATATAGGACGGACTGGCTGGATCTGTCAATTTGCCAATTTGATACCTGTAGTAATCTGCCACCTTAATATTATTAATCATTAATGACGGGTTCTCTTTTAATAATGGTGAGGCAATAAATAAAGTCCTGCAGAGTCCTTCGAGCTTTTCTGTTGGAATCTGGCTTTCGTTTACAGGATAGCTTTTACCTTCCTGCTTAGGGAATTTCATCGGATCATCTAAAGTATGAATGTAGCTAAATGCTCCTTCCAACAAATAAAGGGCAGCATCTTTCCAGTGCTGTTTTGTCATTCCTGTGTAAGGACTGATCTTATAATCCGGATTTTTTATCTGAAATACATCAGGCTTATTTTCTTTTTGCTGTGAAAATAAAGACACACTGCAAATACAGGCTAAAAGCAACACTATTTTTAGTTGATTCATTTTGAAAATATTTTTTAATTTCTGTATTTACAGTTTATTTTTTCACAGCAGATTGTATCTTAATTACATTTTTGTTTAATCCCGGAGAAGTCACTTCAAGATTAATAGCTCCTGACTCGTTATTACTTTTAATAATTACCAATGCACGTCCATGCCATGCTTTTCGGGTATTGGCAACATATAAATCAGCATCTTTTAAATTTGCATTATCAACTCCTGCAATTGTTCCTGCTCCGGAAACCTTAAAAGTAAGTTCATTGGCTGCATTTGGATTTAAAACACCTTTATCATCCATGATTTCAATGCTTACATATACTAAATCCTGACCGTCTGCTTTAATGGTTTTACGATCAGCAGTTAATTTAATTTTAGATGCCTGACTGGCTGTTTTTAAGAAAACCGATTTAGCTTCTTTTCCATTGTCTAAACCAACAGCTTTTAGTTCGCCACTTGCGTAAGGAATTGAAAAAGTTGCTTTAAATTCTTGTGCTTTGGTGGTTTCTTTCTCTCCAATATTTTTTCCGTTTAAATACAATCTTACTTTTGGATATTTTGAATATACTTCCACTTCAATATTTTTGCCTTCATAGCCAGGCCATGTCCAGCTTTCCCATGTTGGCCAAACAGCCCATAATGTCAATTTAATGGAGCCGCTTTCCGGATTTGGTTCCTTAACAGCCATATATATTTTCTCGTTGTCATTATACAGCATACTTCTGTAGTGCGAAATTGGTTTTCGCCAGCCCATTAAATCAACATCACCACAATAGGCTCCATGCCATGGGTAGAAATTTCCTGTCCAGTGTTCTCCCTCCAGCTCTCCCGGATAAACATAACGGCCAATACCCGATTCACCTAAATAATCCATTGCAGTCCAAACAAAATCACCTAAAATATAATTGTGTTTCTGAACCAAATTCCAGTTGGCAAAAGCATCTTTTGGGTATGATTCGGTTTGCAGAATGATTCTTGAAGGCACTCTTTCATGGTCTGATTCTGCACGATGCAGCTGATAATTATATCCGGCAACATCATGAGCAGCCATCAAAGGGTCAAAAATATCCCAACCCTGCTGGTCCCAGGTTGTCATTGCAGATGTTACGGGACGGGTGGCATCTATATTTCGAATGGCATTTGCCAGCATTTTTGCTGTTTCAACTGCCTCAGGTTTGGTTCGTTCAATAATTTCATTCCCAATGCTCCACATAATTACAGAAGGATGATTTCGGTCTCTTAGTACCATAGACTCTACATCATGTTTCCACCATTTATCAAAAATACTCGCATAATCATAATCATTTTTCTTTTCTCTCCAACCATCAAAAGCCTCATCTATTACGAGCATTCCTAATCGATCGCAAGCATTTAGGAAAGCTTCAGAGGGAGGATTATGCGAAGTTCTGACGGCATTAAATCCGGCGGCTTTGAGTAATTCTACTTTTCTTTCCTCTGCACGATCATATGCAGCTGCTCCAAGTGCGCCATTGTCATGATGAACGCAACCACCATTCAACAGCATTTTTTTATCATTTAATAAAAATCCTTTTTCGGCACTAAAATTTATGGTTCGGATTCCAAAATCTGTTGTCAGGGCATCAATAATCTTTGACTCTTTCTTAATTATTGATTTAGCCTGATATATGTTTGGCATCTCAACCGACCATAATTGAGGATTTTCTACAGTTATTGTCTGAATTACTTCTTTTTCTTCGTTTGGCTGTAATTCTATTTTACTGTCTGAATCAGCAATATCTTTTCTTTTTCCATCATTAATAATCGTTGACAATAAAACATTTTGCAAAAAATCAGTTTCATTCTTAACCACGGTTTTAACCTGAACCTGGGCTTTATTATTTTTGACCTCCAAAGTAGTAACGGTAATCCCCCAATTTTTAATATGAACAGGATTCTTTACGGTTAACCATACGTTGCGATAAATACCTGAACCGCTGTACCATCTGCTGTTTTTTTGTTGGGAATTATCTACTTTAACAGCTACTATATTTTTTTGCCCAAATTTTAAATAAGGCGTAAGATCATATTCAAAAGAAGTATAACCATACGGTTGAAAACCAACAGGTTTTCCATTAATAAATACTTCAGCATTCATATAAACGCCTTCAAAATAAATGGCAATCTTTTGGTCTTTCCACTCTGCGGGAATAGAAAATGTTTTTCTGTACCATGCAGCTCCCATTGGATAAAAACCTCCATCTCCTGCGCTTACATTATTTTTTTCTGATTTTCCTTCGATACTCCAATCGTGGGGAAGATTTAATTTTCTCCAATTGCTATCGTCAAAATCTACTGAACTGCTTTCAGATAAATTTCCTAATGAAAACTTCCAATCCAGATTAAAAAGTTGTTTTCTTTCAATGCTGGAGTTTTGA
The DNA here is from genome assembly GCF_946478785.1 of uncultured Flavobacterium sp. The sequence continues at coordinate 13,115 of NZ_CAMLDD010000035.1, read as the reverse complement.
GCTGCTATTTTTGAAACACAGCCAATTAATAAAAAATTAATTAGAAGTAGTGTCTTTATGATTTTTTTCTTTCTAGTCATTGGTGCCTGATTATTTGGTTACTTATAAAATTGCTTCAAACACTTTTTTCTAAAAATTACAGAAAACAACACAACACACAAGTGTAGAAACAACACTTTCAAATATATAACTATTACTTATAATTTTCTGCATTTAAAAATATATAATGTAATTAATGGCTTGTTTTATTTTGAAAAAGTCTTCAAATTCCATTTATCAAACCATTTCAAAACTAGTTTTTCATCTGTTATTGTTATGGGTAGCCAAACATAACTGCCTTCAATTGGATTGTCAGGTTTCCATCGGCCAGCCATAAAAACAAACTGGTCTTTTTTGCCATGAACAGGAAAAATAAAAGTGCTTTGTGAATGAAATGTAAGTTCCGAATCTTTACCCACGCACGGATTTCCTAACTTCTCCCAAGGTCCCCAAATTGATTTCGATTTAAATGAACGTGCCGCATTGGGATCCCATCCGGTACAGCCAGAGGTAATCATATAATACATTCCGTCTTTTTTAAAAACTGCCGGAGCTTCATTATGACCAGCCGGAGCAACTCTTGTCCATTTTTCGGTAAAATCCAAATAATCATCTGTGAGTTCTGAAATATGAAGCGTTAAATTGTCCTCTGAAGAATGAATAAGATACGCTTTGGAATCATCATCAACATAAACCGTCATATCTCTTGACATTTGTCCTTTATCAAAATCCCTACAAACCAACATGCCGTTTTTTACTGCTGTCAGCCATTCTGGTGTCCAGGATTTTAAAGCCTGTTCATCAATTAAAGCCGATTTATATTCATCCTTAAAATCGATTGGCCAGATTCCTTTGTTGGGACGGTAGGATTTTTGATATTTAAAAGGACCTTTTGGCGTGTCACTTACAGCAACGGCAGCTTTTGCAGCATCATACCCCTGCCCTTTCAGTTCCAAATGAAACCACATGATATATTTGCCCGTTTTTTTATTAAAAACAACTTTTGGGCGTTCTATGACACATCCTCTCGTAATTTCTGAATCAGGATCCTGTTCCACTTTTAAGACAATGCCTTCATTTTTCCAGTTATACAAATCTTTTGATGTGTAACAGCTGACTTCTTCCAAAGCTGTATTACCTCTACGACCGGAAGTTTTAAATTCGCCATACCAATAATACGTTCCATCAACAAAAAGAATTCCGCCTCCGTGTGCATTAATATGTACTCCATCAGTATCTTTCCACTGTTTTCCCGGAGCAAAATTAGTATTCTGACTGAAAACAAATGAACATACAAAACATATTATTATCGAATATTTTAATTTCATTATCACTTCTTTTTTTGATAAACCCTCATATAATCTATTATGTATTTTGATGGAAGATCGGCTGTAGTGAATTCTCCCCCATTTGTTCCTCCGACAGCCAAATTCACTAATAAATAATGCGGCTGCTGAAACGGAATTATCTTTTGCTTTTTATCCCGAATTGTTTCTTCCACATTAATTTCGTTTAACAATTGATTATCAACATAAAGTCTTATCCAGTGTTCATCCCAATCCATTCTCCAAACATGAAATTCATCTGCCCAGTCATTTTTAAATTCGCTCAGCATAACTGTTTTACTATCCCAAGCTGTATCCGGCTTGTTTGATTTCCATGCTGCGTTGGCTAATATTTTTCCTGTGTAATATTCCATGATATCAATTTCGCCGTTTGCAGGCCAGTTTCCTTCTATGCCCAAAGTCCAAAATGCCGGCCACATTCCCTTTCCAACAGGAATTTTAGCCCGCATTTCAAATCGGCCATATTGCCAGGAATGTTTTCCGCGTGTAATTAAACATGAAGATGTCACCTTTATGGAATCTCTTTTTTTTGCCCAGTCCTGATGGTTTTTAGAAACAAAATTTGGATTAGCCTTTCTTTCGTTTCTGGCTTCAATAATCAAAAAGCCACCTTTGCAATACGCATTTTCTTTTTGATACCATTGATCTTCGAGGTTTCTGACAAAACCTGCTTCGTAATTCCAATTATTTTGATCAGGAATACCGTCAATCGAAAATTCGTCTTTCCAAACTAATTGATATTGCTCTTTTTTAAATGGTTTTTCTTCGAATGGAACAAAACTATATGCTATTGCTAATGTTATTCCTAAAGCAAAAAAACTATATATCTTAAATTTCATTTAATACATTTTTATATCAGGCTATTTATAAACTTTGATTTCCAATATAGTAAATGGGGGATCAACCAATCCCCCATAAACACCACAAGAAGTCAACATTATAAAAACTAAACTAACTAACTTTTTGAATAGGTACTCTTTATTTTTTTATAATTCGGATTGTTTTCTCCGGGTAAGACTGGAATTTCACAAAATATAATCCTGCACTTTTATTCTCCAGATTCATGTGAATTTTACCATTTTCGACCGTATAATCCAATTCAGAAATTAATTTACCATCTACGGTATAAATTGCAATTTTTTGTGAATCCACACTGGCTGGGAAATTAATATCGAATTGCCCGATTGTAGGATTTGGATAAGCCACTATATTCTCAACAACAAGTTCCGTCCCTGGTTTATTTGTAGATAAAGTAGTATCAACACTGCCATAAAATTCAAGTTCAGCTATATTTCCGTACCCCGTTGGAGTATACCAATAGATGTATCTGTACTTTTTGGTTGCCAAACCACTGTCGGTTGTAAAAATATCGTTGGAGGGCGTTTGCGTTATGATGTGTAAAATTTCATAAGAATTAAGATAATCCTCGCTATCCGAACCTCTGATTTCACTACCTGTTATACGATTGCCAAAACCACTACGAGGCACATATCTGATATCTGTTAAACTTGCTTTTTTATCAGGTCCAAAATCATAACCTAAATAACCTATGGCAGTTGGACCATCTACGAAAGTGCTTATATCTTCGTCAAAAGCCTTTTCAATTGTCAAGCCACTATTTTGATACGATCCTGAATGACCTATTATAGTACCCGTGATCTTTTGCCCTAGTGCTGGTGTTGCACTTAAAATACCGGAATCAGGACCTTCTCCCAAGGCGTTAAAAGCAGAAATTTTATAGAAGTATGGATTTCCGTTCACAACAGTTACGTCCTGATATTCATTTGTTGTTACGGTTGCTATTACACTAAATGGTCCTGATGGGGAGTTGGATCTTTTTACATAAAAGTTAGCATCGTACATAAAATCCCAGTCAAGATTTACTTTTGCATCGCCATATGCCAAATTAACATTTGTAACTGCTGACGGAATTGCAAATGATAATGTTTTGACCTGTAAAGGCACAGAATATGGGCTTTCTCCTCCTGTATTTACTGATGCCAGCTTATAAAAATAATTTGTATCTTCTTCTAGATTAATATCATCAAAAGTTGTCTCCTTAAGGTATACAGCCACATCTTCATACGTTCCATCAACAGTTTTAGATCTTTTAATAGTATAAGATTCTGCCCCTGCAACTGCTGACCATTTCAAATTGATTATATTTCTCGATAATGCCTTTCCTTCAATATCTGTTGGTGTAGCTGCAATTGGAGCCTGCTCAAATACCAGTATTGCAGAATATACAGATTCTACATCGTCTTTACCAATGACTTTAATTCGGTATTCTGCTCTGGAATGAACCTGATCTGTCTTTTTGATAACTTTATAATCTGAAGATTCATAGAAAACTGAAAAATCATTTTCGCCGGTTAATTTTCTTTCAACGATATATTTATTTACTAAATCGTGATTGTTGCCTGACCAGTTTATGATAATGTTTTGATAGTCTGATGACAACTCATAACTCAGTGTTTCGACTTTTGTTTTCCAAGTTGGAATGAATTCTCTATTTGAACTATACGCTTTTGCAGAAGCATTATTTGCATAATATTCTCCAGCGGGTGTTAAAACCACATAACTTGTAGCTGTGCTTGAAATCACCGGAGCAGTTTGAAGCCACACATAATTTTGCCAGTTTGGATTTCTCGTCTTAAAAGCATCATCTATAGTAACATACATTGCCCTTGCATCCTGTACCCAATTGTATATGGAATAACGCTCTACATAATCGGTAGCTTCCAACACGGTTAATATTGCTGCCAGATCATTTTTGTGCTTAATGGCATTTGCATCAGTAAGTAAAGTTGGTCCATCAGGAAAGTTATTTCCTGTCCAGTTTGCTCCTATGTTCCATTCTGTAATCCAAAGCGGTCTTTTGTATCTGTCGTATATATTTTGCAAATCACTTTTCCATTGCGCAGAGGTTTTGTACCAATAACAGTGAATCGCAACGTAATCAATTCGGTAATTATTGGCCTCAGCCTGAGTCATAAAATTGCCCATCCACGGATTGAACGGATCTGACGTTGCCGGAGAACCTAATCGCAAACCTGACTTCATCAGTGCCGGCCAGGAAGCTATAGCAGCTTCAACCGTCATATTGGCCTGATCGGGTCTGTCCGGTTCATTAAATCCTAAAAGATGTGTGTAACCTTCTTTTGTGTAAGCAGGCGTAAATGAAGGCCAGAAATTAGTTTGTCTTATAGGTACATATTCCACATTTGGTGTCGTGTCCATTCCGGTATTCCAGTTGTAATACCACGTAATATTGGTCGCATCCATAGCCTCGACACTTCCGCCTGCCAGTCCTTTTTTATTAACTTCATGCCATTTCATTGTTCTGATAAACGAAATCGTTCCGTTTAAATTAACAGGCAAAACGGGAATTTCCAAATCTTGATTTTCTGCTATAAAAACTCTGCTGTATCCGGATCCGTCTACATTAGTAGCGAAGGTTGCCATATATCCTTTTTTTAACTTAAATGACTTGATAACATTATCAAATGCTCCTAAATTATCAAATGGTGTAACAGCTGCATATTGCTGAGAAGTTCCCCCAAAATTTTCGGCAGTAAAAACTTCTAATGGTTTTTCATCTACAGAATAAGGCGCTACGACGGCACCACCTGCATAATTGGAAACATCTGCATTGATACCATTGCTTGCTATAGTCCCGTTTATCGATATATATTGCAGATAGGAATTAATAACTTCAGAAGGTTTAACATTTTCAAAATACAGTCGGGCATTTGCCGAATTTAAATTTACTGTTGTATTAATCAACGGATTGTAAGCATTTTTTAAATATAAAGATGCAGCCGAATTTAAAACCACCTTTGATTTTGCATAAGCTCCAACACTCAGGCTGCTCGTAATTTCTACATTTTCGACTGAGGGACTGATGATTTTTTCAGGCGCATAAGCTGTCTCTTCAAAAGTTACGGAACTAACCACCATATCAACCGCTCCAACTGCATAATTTTTACCAATGATAATATTTGCAGTTTGCTGTTCTTTAACTTTTAAATCTGCTATTCCAAAAAGTGCGTTATCGCCGGTTATATTGATATAATAAGTACCTGAAGCCTGAGACTGGAACGATAGATCTCCTTTTCTTAGTTTATTAACATTGCCTGTTGTAAAATTTTTAGTGGCAAGAACTGTACCTCCACCATTAACTGCTGTTGAAACAGATACATTCATTTGTGATCCGGGAGCTAAATTTGAAATGTATTCATATAGCCATGAAAACTGATAATCTTTTGATGCTTCTAATTGTATTGGAAATGAATAAACAGAATTTTCCATACCTGAATCCCATCTGACATAAAGTAACCTTCCTGAATAATTTGTTCCATCCGATTCAAGGGCATGTCCAGAAGTTACATCCATATATCGTACGCCACTTGCGGAGTTTGCTGTATTAAAAATTGCAGAAGAAGCAGAATTTGTCCAGCCATAAGTAGCAGGTGTTCCTGAATTATCATTAGCAAAACCATCCCAAACATTAAGTAAATTAGAAGATTTAAGTTTTAAATCTCCAATTGCCATAAGTCCGGATCCTGCTGTAATGGTGATATAAAATGTACCATCAGCAGTTGCGATAAAAGAAAAATCACCTTTTCTTAATTTATTGGCATTTCCGGTTACAAATGATTTAGTAGCTATCACTCCGGTTCCGTTCGCAGCTGTTGAAATGGCTACATTAATAGGAGTTCCGGGAGCTGAATTAGAAACATATTCATAAATCCATGAAAATTCGTATTTGAGGTTTTTTTCTAATGTTACGGGATAGCTGTAGGTCGAAGTTGAGTAAGCGCTGTTATCCCAGCGGATGTACATGATCCTTCCATTATAAGTTGTATTGTCTGATTCAAATGTGTGGCCAGAAGTCACATCCAGATATCTAACCCCGCTAGTAGAATTGGCCGTATTCCAGGGAAGGCTTGCAGATGTATTTGCCCAACCGTAATCATTTGGTTTACCCGAATTATTACCTGCCACTCCAGCCCATCTTCCCAACAGGTTATCTGAACCGTAGACAGTTTGTACTACTGAATTATCAATTACGAAATCCAAGGCTTTTGAAGTTAAAAAATGTCCATCCTGATAAATATTTACAAGACCATTTTTTACAGCATATCTGTAAGTCTGTTCCTGAGCATTATTAGCAGAAGAGCTTAAATTTTCTAATGCCGATAAATTTGTAGAATGATTAAAAGTTGTTTTATCTAATGAAGTCCTGAATCCAAGTCCGGCTGTATTTTTAACTTCTACATCCAATCCCCTGCCCTGTGCCGAATTTACTTTGGCTTTTACTTCCAGTGTAAACTCTGTCTGATTGGATAATGGAAATGATATCACATCTGAAGCTGCATCATTACTAAATGTCTTTGAGCCACTTAATGAAGTCGCTAAATTTACTTTGACTGGCAAGTTAGGAGCCTGTGCCTGTATCCGGAATAAAAAGACCGATAGCCCGAATATTAAAAAAGTGTATAATTTTTTCATATGAAGTTTTATTAAAAAATTGTTTAAAATTTTTGTTTACATTTTTAGTTAGTAACTGATTAATGGTGCAGAAACCAAAAGACTGCTGCAGTTTTGAACCGGTAAAATTTTATTGATTTATGAATTATAACTGGATTGAAGCAGAACTCAACATCATTAGCCTTAAATCCAGATTCATAAAGACCGCCAGCATTATCCTTTTACAGATAATGCTTTAGTGGTCCATACTTTTTTAAAAACTATTAATTGAGGGGGCAAAAATTTAACCTTTTTTAAAATGAATGTACTCTCGTTTAAAGCTGAAAATGTTAGGCAATTCTGAGCTATTAACTTTGTGGCATTCTTACATTCAAATTATTGTATTTAGCATATTACAATACACTTTCATCTGCAACAGCATCCTGCCATTTATCCCAAACCTTCACATTAGGATCATAACCATCGTAACCGTAGTTCTGGCTTAATTTACCTTTAGTATTAGCTGTTATAGCACTGTTTGGAATAGGCCAATAATTATTACGTTTGTCCATGGTATAAAACTTAGTGCCATTTGGCACAACGATTCCGCTTGGATGTTTGTTATATAGCGTATAATGTGAAATACGCTGGTACCAGTAACTGCCTCCGGCAGCATCAGTCCCGGATTGTTTATCCCAATTGCTTAAATTGTATGTCTGACCCCACTCATCCGGTTTTCCGCTAAGGGCGAGACAGTGGGAAATACGTTTAAGCTCTACATTTCTCCATTCTTCCAGGTAAAGTTCTCTTCCTCTTTCTGCACAAATATCACCTATCGTTACCTGCCCGTACATTTGTGACGCACCTGCTCTGGTCCTGATTGCATTTACATCCTGAGCTGCCCCGCCAACATTACCCTGATAAAAACGTGCTTCTGCTCTTAACAGATACGTTTCGGCTAATCGATATAAGTACCAATGCGCTTTACTTCCGGTACTGGCTCCCTGAAAATCATTTGCATTTGGATTAGTTTCATTTACAACATCATGCAAATAAATTTTATACAGCGGAAAATCAAACCATTCGCGAAGGGTATCTTTTGATAGTATAACGTTTCCTTCTTTTAATCTGAAGTTTTGCTGATAGTGAGCAGAAGTTTTATCACTGTATTTAAGATTTTCCATATTTACCCAGTTGCCAACAGTGCTGTTATGTCTAAGATCCTGCTTATCCTCAATACCGTTTACGATCCACATAGGAACCTGAGAATAATAGGAAGCACTAATTGTAGCAATACCACGTCCGAATGCTCTTGCATAATCATAATTAGCCTGGTAATTGGTATTGTTTGAAGGAAAACGATTTGCTGCTTGTTTCCCATCAGGGGTAGTAAGAGTACCTGAATTCCAGTTTGGACCAAAAATCCTCATCGAGGCAAACGGTAAAAATGATTGTACTCCACCATTTGGCATAACCATTATAGCTTCTCTGTTTGCAGCAATAATCTTGTTCTCAGGACGATGTAAATCCCAAATGACATTTCTGGTAATTGCCCATGTTTGTGGATTTCCTCCCGGATCAAAAGTTCCAAAATTGCTCTGCATCAAAGAATAGCCTGACTGATCAATAAGAATACTTGCCTGTGCCTCTGCTTCCTGAAATCTGCCGGAAGCCAGATAACACTTAATCAACAACTGACGGCATGCTCCTTTATTAACCAAACCCAGATAAGGCAATTTTGATTGCTCTGGTACCCATTCTACAGCCTTCTCCATATCTGCTGTAATCATTTCGATAATGGCCTCCTTTTTAGTTGAATAATAACTTTGCTTTGGAACCTCCAAAATTTTAGTGATCAGCGGTATATCTCCAAATTGATAGACCAGATTTAAATAACGGTATGCTCTGTGAAAATAGGCCTGACCGATATATTTATTCTTAACTTCCTGAGTTAAACCTATCAGATTATCTATGTATGTCAATATGGTATTTGCATGCTTAATGCCGGCATAGGCTTCAACCCAGTAAAATCCAAGGTAAAAATCATCATTTGTAGCTGTTTTAAAGCTTCCGGTAGGCACTATAGTGTTAGCAAAATCAGAAATAGTACTGGTATTGTCCGTTTTTCCATATTTGGCCATATCAGAGAAAACATATTCCGTACCAATAGGCACACTATTACCTGCAGCATTATAATGAATATAATTATTGCGCAATTGTTTATCGGCACTTGCTAAAATTGCCTGAACACCGGCTTCTGTAGTAAATGTGGTTTCAGGCTCATAAAACGAAAGTGGATCGGGTTCCAGAAAATCTTTTGAACAAGAAACCAAAAGAGCAGTCGCTACTAAAGGTGCCAGTATTGAGATTCTATTTTTTATATATCCTTTCATTGTTGAATAATTATTAAAGTGAAACGTTAAAACCTAAATTAAACATTCGTGTCGCCAGTCCCCCAGTTTCCGGATCTCCATAATATTTCCATTCACCTGAAGCAGACCATGTTGCAGCGTTTTGAACAGAAGCATAAATTTTGAAATTGTTCACATGCAAACGATCTAAAAGATCCTTAGGAAGCGTATAAGCCAGAGAAATATTATCTAAACGAATAAAACTGCGATCGTATAATTTTGCTGTTCCCGCTCCTGCAGGTCCTCTTGCATCCAGACGCGCCCAGTCATTTGTTGGATTATCAATTGTCCAGTATGGGTTTACAAACGGATTATAGTTGTTGGTATACAAACTGCCATCGTTGTAAGTATTCATATAGCGTCCATCAAGCGATTTGTGTCCCATGTAGGAATACATATTAATGGCCAGATTCCAATTTTTATAAAATCTAAACTCGTTACGAAGTGACCAGTTAATTGGAGGAGCTGTTTCTCCTAAAAACTGTTTGTCTTTTTCATTATAAACAGGGTTTCCATTAACATCATCGCCAGTGTAACTGTTTTCAACTTTTGGGTCACCAGGGCGTTGTCCGTGTTTTTGAGCTTCTTCCCACTCTTCTTTTTGCCAGATTCCAATGACTTTATAATCCCAGATTTGGGATATCGGTTTGCCAATAAACCATCCATTGGTCCTGTCATCAGATTCTCTGGTTCCAATAACATTACCATTGGCATCCGTAATATTTTCCATATTGCCATATAAGGCATTAATGGTATTTTTGTTGTATGAAAAAGCAACGGTGGTAGTCCACTCAAAATTTGGATTTTTTATATTTAAAGTATTCAGGCTTATTTCAATACCTCTGTTTTCTACCTCCCCAAGATTAGTTGCAATCGATGAAAATCCAGTGAAATCAGGCAGACGCTGACTCATAATCATATCATTGGTAATCATTCTGTAAATATCTATGGTGCTTGTAATACGGTCATTTAAGAAACCCATATCAAGACCAATATTTGTTGCAGTTGTTTTTTCCCATTGCAGATTTGGATTTGCCATTCGATCAATAAATAAATATTTAGTATCAACAATATTTCCTGAGGCATCAATATACCCCATTGTTGCCCCGGTTCCTGAAGTTAAGTTTGCCAAAGCCAAGTATGGATCAGCAAGTGTCCTGTTTCCATTTTTACCCCACGACAAGCGTAATTTACCTGTACTCATGGTATCCCAACTGAACCAGCTTTCATTGTTAAAGTTCCATCCTAATGCTACAGAAGGAAAAGTAGCATAAGGATATGAAGCCCCAAATGCAGAATATCCATCGCGACGTATCGTTCCTGTTATCATATAGCGATTATCAAACGAATAGAAAAGTCTTGCCATTAATGCTGCGGCTGTCTGACGTGTATCTGTAGTAGAAAATGAGCTGTTTAAAAGAGTCCCATTGGCAGTATTGTGGAAGCCTAATGCATCTGAAGGCTTAATGTTGCGGGCTCTAATAATATCTGACCATGTTTGAAGCTCTTCAGCTTCCTGAACAAAAGTGGCTATGAAGTGGTGTTTTTCAGCAAATGTATAATCCCATGCCAAAGTATTATTGAGGTTCCATGTAAAATTTTTGCCGCTATCTCTATCTACTCCTATGTTAACAGGATTCCAGCCTTTATGACCTGACGACTGAAAATAACGATTGTAAAAAAATTGATAGCGGGGTGCAACATTAAATGAATACGTAATGCCAAAAGGCAAATTTATCTTAGTATTGAAAATGGTATTCAAAATAGTATATCCTTTTTCAAGTTCCAAAAATTGTCGGTCATAGTAATAGTTATAGCCTCCGATGGTTTGCCCCATTGGTTGTCTCTCATATTCCCCGTTTGCATCTGTAAAGTTCGAAAATGGACTGTTTCTCAACATATTGGCATCCCAGTAATTAGTCCCGGTACCAACTGCTATGTCCCCATCTGTACGGTCCTGAAAATTAATGTTAGCTCCAAATTCAAGCCAGCTCGTGATTTTTGCATCCACTTTCATATTCGCGCGAACGGCAGCATAATCATTGCCCTGAATAGCTCCTTCAGAAGTTAGATACCCCAATGACATATAATAATTTACTTTATCACTTGCTCCGGAAACACTTAAATTATTGTCATGATTGATTCCTGTTCTAAAAGTGCTGCTGTACCAATCGTGCGTTTTTCCTTCAGTAAAATTTTTCAAAAGCGTAGCATCAATGATACCCAAACGTTGCCCCCATACCTCATTCAGGCTCTTTCCTTGCGTTTGTCCGATGGGTTGATAAGCCAGCCATTGATCCGGAGTTATTCCATATTCATCTAATTGGTTAGGATTTGTGTAATACCCCGCTTTACCAGCAGCTGTACCCGTAATCCATGCCTCATAATTTCCTGTTGCTGTGTTTTGACCATACGTTTTAGCAGTCTCCCAATCCTGACGGTATTTTATATACCCTTCTGGGGAATACACATCCCGGTAGGCACTTTCATTGACAATCGTCATGTTTGTAGTAAAATTAATAATGGGCTTACCGGTTTTTCCTCTTTTTGTTGAAATAACAATAACCCCTGCGGCTGCCCTTGACCCGTATACAGCAGTAGCTGAGGCATCTTTTAAGATATCTATCTGCCCAATATCATCAGGATTAATTTCTGAAAGCTCCCCATAAAATTGCATTCCGTCTAAAATTATTAGCGGTGAATTATGATTAGCACCATCCGGATTGTAAACAGAAGTCTGTCCACGAACTTGTAAAGACCCTCCTCCTTTTGCGTCAGCAGAATAACCAACTTTCAGACCAGGAACACCTCGCAATAAATCCTGAACGGTCTGTGGATTTTGATTGGCCAAAGCTTCCGGTTTAACCTGAACAATTGATCCGGTTAAATCCTTTTTCTTCATTTTACCATATCCCACTACTACCACTTCCTCTAAAGAAGCAGCATTTTCTTTTAACTGTACAAGGATGTTAGATTTGTTTTTTACGGGAATTTCCTGGGTTACATAGCCAACAAAGGAAACTACCAATACTGAATTTTCATCTCCTGCTAAGCTAAATTTTCCGTCAAAATCTGTAATAGCACCTATTTTGGTTCCCTTTATCGAGACAGAAGCTCCAGGCAGCGGCAAGCCATTTTGGTCTTTAACTTCTCCGGTTATACTGTTTTGCTGCTCTGTTTTTTCGACTCCTGATATACTACTGAAACTAGCAGCGTATACCTGCACTTGAGATAAAGAAACTAATACACAAAAAAAGGTAAGTCTCTTTTTAAAATCAAATCCAGATACATAATCAGGAGCTTTGATTTTCCTAATAAAATTTGTCATCTTTGGTTGTAATTTTTGGTTAATTAATTAGTTAAGTTTTTTGCAAAAAAGATATAAATACAGTTAAGTGTGTTTTTTACAATTTAAATTTTAAGCACACGTTATCAAGCAATTAACATATAGATTGCAATACAAATCTAACATAACACTTAGGAGCAAAAGGGGGTAATTACAACATTATAGGAGGGGTAAATCAGTATTTTTACTATTTAAAATGTGTTTTTCTGCTTCTATCGTAAAAAATATACTTTAAAAATACATTTACTTAATTTGATGCACATGTATTAGTTTCAATTTACTGGTGCGTATTTATTTCACAGAGTTCCGCAGAGTTTTTTCACAGAGATTCGCAAAGAATTGTTTTATACTTTGCAAATCTGTATGACTGCGAATCTCTGCGTTAAAATTTATATAGAAATTAGAATTGCCAAAAGCTAAAGAGGCTGTCATTTTTACTTTGTGCGTATTTATTTCACAGAGTTCCGCAGAGTTTTTTCACAGAGTTTCACAAAGAATTGT
>NZ_CAMLDD010000034.1 GCF_946478785.1 uncultured Flavobacterium sp. | reverse complement strand
TGCGGCCTCCTGCTCCCAAAGCAGGCGCGATAACCGGGCTACGCTACACCCCGTAGCAAATTGGAAGCGGAGAGTAAGGGATTCGAACCCTTGGTACAGTTCCCCATACGCTTGTTTAGCAAACAAGTCCTTTCGGCCACTCAGGCAACTCTCCAAGCTCAAGGAACATGCCCTATTTTGCGGTTGCAAATGTAACACATCATTATATTTCTCACAACTATTTTTGAAGTTTTTTTAATCTTTTTCCAATCTTTTTTTTAAAACACTTCACAATCAAACAAATAGAATTAACAAAAAAATCATATTAAATTTAAAATACATTCCTGTAGATTCAAAATTTGAATTTATATAAATTAAAGATTAAATTTGCTTTAATAACTAATACTATACAGAAAATGAACAAAAGAGTTGTTATCGTTTCTGCCGTTAGAACACCTATCGGAAGTTTCATGGGAGGATTATCTACAGTACCTGTTGCAAAATTAGGTGCTGCAGCCATAAAAGGAGCATTAGAAAAAATCAATCTGGATCCCAAATTAGTTGACGAAGTTTTTATGGGTAATGTCGTTCAGGCCGGAGTTGGTCAGGCACCGGCACGTCAGGCAGCACTTTTTGCGGGTTTGCCTGATAACGTTTCCTGCACAACCGTAAACAAGGTTTGTGCATCCGGAATGAAAGCTGTCATGTTTGCTGCCCAGGCAATAGCCTGTGGTGATGCAGAGATTGTAGTGGCCGGCGGAATGGAGAACATGAGTTTGATTCCGCATTACGTACAAATGCGTAACGGAACCAAATTTGGCCCAGCCACAATGGTTGACGGAATGCAAAAAGATGGTTTGACAGATGCTTATGATAACAACGCAATGGGAGTTTGCGCTGATTTATGTGCTTCTGAATATAATATTAGCCGCGAAGAACAGGACAACTATGCTATTCAGTCTTACGAAAGAAGTGCAAAAGCGTGGGATGCCGGAAAATTCGACAATGAAATTGTTCCAGTTGAAGTTCCGCAAAGACGTGGTGAACCAATTATCTTTTCAAAAGACGAAGAATATACCAATGTAAAATTGGATAAAATTCCATCCTTAAGTGCTGTTTTTACAAAAGACGGAACAGTTACTGCCGCAAATGCCTCAACTATCAATGACGGTGCTGCAGCCTTAGTTTTAATGTCTGAAGAAAAAGCAATTTCATTAGGATTAAAACCTTTAGCATACATAAAAGGTTATGCAGATGCAGCCCAGGAGCCAAAGTGGTTTACAACAAGCCCCGCAAAAGCATTACCGAAAGCATTAGATAAAGCCGGAATTTCAATTGCAGATGTTGATTATTTCGAATTCAACGAAGCGTTTGCTGTGGTTGGTTTAGCGAATTCAAAAATACTAAATCTTGATAATGACAAAGTAAACGTACATGGCGGTGCTGTTTCTTTAGGACATCCGCTTGGTTGTTCAGGGGCCAGAATCATCGTAACTTTATTAAATGTTTTAGAACAAAATAATGCCAAAACTGGCGCAGCAGCAATTTGCAACGGCGGTGGTGGTGCATCAGCAATTGTTATCGAAAGAGCTTAAAATACTATTTACAAAAAATCAGGAGTCATTCTTTGTAAATGACTCCTAATTTTCAACTTATAAATTACCTTAAATGTTCGGAATTTGCAATCTAGCCATAGTACCCGTTCGATCTGAACCAAGTGACAGAAGTGAAATCGTTACACAACTTTTGTTTGGCGAACACATCCAAATCTTAGAACGAAAAAATCAGTGGGCGCGAATAAAAATTCAGTTTGATGATTATGAAGGCTGGGTAGATTCTAAACAATATCAGGTAATTTCTGAGGCAAATTATAATCAGTTAAGCAAAGAAGCCATTATTCTGAATGCTGATTTGATTGATTATATCAGTGCCCCGGATAATTTACTATTGCCAATTCCGCTTGGTGCATCATTATCTTTTTTAAATAATAACGAAATCAACACCTCTAATTTCGATTTTGAAGGTACAAAAACCAGCGGTACGAAACCTAAAAGCGCTTTAATAAATACTGCTTTTATGTATTTGAATGCTCCCTATCTTTGGGGCGGAAAAACACCATTTGGTATTGATTGTTCCGGTTTCACACAAATGGTTTACAAACTAAACGGATATAAAATTCATCGCGATGCTTCACAACAAGCTCTTGAAGGAGAACCTTTGAGTTTTATTGAGGAAAGTGAACCAGGAGATTTGGCTTTTTTCGACAATGAGGAAGGAAACATCATTCATGTCGGCATCATTATGGACAATAATTACATCATTCACGCCAGTGGAAAAGTTCGTATTGACCGTTTAGACCATTTAGGAATCTACAATCCGGAATTAAATAAACACACACATAATCTTCGAGTAATTAAAAAAATTATCTAATTCTTTTTCAGCAATCTTAAAAGAAAAACACCTTGACAAAGCTTTCCCTATCTAAAACAGATTTTACAATCAACAATGTTGTTATTCACTTTCCAGTTGATGTAGATAATTTAAAAAAGGCTTTGGGAGAATGTCGCTATACAAAGAAAAAATACAACCATATTTACACTTGGGATGATCTTGGCATTATAGCATTTTCTAAAGAAGGAATACAAGCCGAAAATATAATGATTGAGCTAAAATGCAGTCATTACGATTATTGCTCAAAAAATCCGTTTACCGGAGAATTTCTTTTTGATGGACAAGAACTTTTCAAGTTTCACGAATCCAACAAAAAACAATTAGTAAAACTTTTTAAAGGAGACAAAACCGGCGCTCTCATTCTTAACGGAATAAGTATTTGGTTCGATAAAGAAGATGGTAAAATAACCGCACTTGACATTTCCGCATACGAAAAAAAAGAAAAGAAAGTCAAAACAGCTGTTGATAGTGAATTTAAACATTTCGAATTGCTATGGCAGGAATGGATTGCGGAAATCAACAAAATTGTAGCAACAGACAATGATTATTACAATCTTACGGATGGTATTTCTCTGGAAGATTCAAAAGAACATGCTACATTAGAAGATGATGTCAAAATGCCGCCTGCACTTTTAAACTTTTATAAAGTTCAAAATGTAGAATACGATGCGGTGACTTCTGCCTTTCAGTTTTTAATAGGCGATTGGACTTATGATCTTATTCCATTTGAAGACATAAAAGAGGAATGGAATTCAATACAAGATTTACAATTTGATGAAGATGATCTTCCCGAATTAGAAATAGACTTCGAAAAAATCAAAACAGACAACTACGCAAACCCAAAATGGATTCCGTTTGCAACAGGAAGAAACGGCGATTATTTAGTCTATGATACAGATCCGGCCGAAAATGGAAAATTTGGCCAAATTATAGAACTTCAAAACGAATCCTGGGAACGAAACATAGTAACTGAATCCCTTGAAGAACTTCTGATAAACGAAATCAAAAATCTAAAAACCGGTAAAATCCAACATTTTGATTTTATCACCGGCAAAGAAAATCAAGATTAAAATCCATTTAATCTATAACAAAAATTCGCGATAATCCTGTTTTCGCTTGCGAATCCCATGATCCGCGTTCTACAATTAAGCGCTAATACGAATCGCTCTCCTAAACTCCGAAGGAGTATTCCCTTTTTGTTTCCTGAAGAATTTATTAAAGTGACTTTCATCCGTAAAGCCAAATTCATACGCAATTTCGTTAATTCGTTTATCGCTGAATTGCAAACGGTGTTCAATCAGTTTCGTTTTATAATTGCTGATATATTGCTGCATCGTTTCGTTGGCATGTTTCTTAAAATAACGCCCTAAGTACGTACTGGAAATCCCAAAATAATCACTGATCGAGTCCGCTTTAATTTTTTCCGGATAGTAAATATTATTCTGAATATATTGTAAAATATCCATCGCCTTTCCCTCAGTTCCAACATTTACCTGCTCCGGTAAATACTTCGCAATATTTCGGGCCACCACAATTATCAGCGTGTTAACTAACTGCTGAATCAATTCCTGATTATACACATCCTTATCCTCATGTTCTCTACAAATCGCTTCGATCATCACTTTTACCAGACATTTATCGGCATCATTTTTCAAAATACAGCCTGGCTGATGATTCGCATTGTGTAAAATATATTCCAATCGCTGAACATTTTCGTTTTGCAGACTCGAATTTTTCAGATAAATATCATTGAATCTCAAAAAGAAAAATTTCGTTTTGGTCTCAATTGTAAAGTTATGGCAGTCTTCCGGCGTCAATAAAAACAAGTGTCCCGCATCATATTCAAAAATATTTTTGTTGATGCATTGCGAACCTGTTCCCTCAAGGATATAAACCAGTTCAAAAAAATTATGACGGTCTCCAACATCGGGATATTCATGCAACGTTTCAAAAGAAACAGTAAAAGGCTCGTATAAATTTTCTTTCTTCATTTTGCAAATATACCTAATAAACGAAAACATATACCATTTTAAAAGATAAAAAAAGGTATAATTTTGTCAAATAATTAAAGCACAAAAATAATAAGCAGTTTTTGGGTGTGTCCCCGCAGAAAAAGCGGGGTCGGGTCATCCGCTAAATCTTTTATTTTTTAAAGAAAAAAACAAAAGGATATCGCTCCTACCCCTCACACAAACGGAAACAAGAACATTTACAATATGAAGAAAATATTTATTATCAACGGAGGACAAAATTTTGCACATTCAGGCGGAAAATTCAATCAAACCGTTACCGATTGGACGATCGAATACCTAAAAAGTAAAAACTACGAAATAAAAACAACGAGCATCAAAGAAAAAATCGATCTCGATAAAGAAGTCGAAAAATTCGTTTGGGCAGATGTTGTTATTTATCACACACCAATCTGGTGGTTTCAATTACCCAATCTTTTCAAAAAATACATAGACGACGTTTTTACAGCCGGACATCAAAAAGGAATTTACAAAAACGACGGAAGAACCAGAACAAATCCGGATATCAATTACGGAACAGGCGGACTTTTACATGGACGCAAATATATGCTCACCACAAGCTGGAACGCACCTGCAACTGCCTTCACAATTCCGGGAGAGTTTTTCGAAGAAACCTCAGTTGACGACGGAGTCATGTTTGGTTTCCATAAAATGAATAAATTTGTAAGTATGGAAAAATTAGACAGTTTCCATTTTCATGATGTTGAAAAAGGCGCAACCGCCGAAAATATTAACATCTTCAAAGAAAATTACACGAGACATTTACAACAAACGCTTAACTTTTAACTCTTACAACCATGATCTCTATCACCGCCATCATCAAAAGTAAACCAGAAAACTTAGAAGAAGTCAAAAACAGGATTCATCATTTGGTTACCGAAACCAGAAAAGAAGAAGCCTGCATACGTTATGACCTTCACACGACCGAAAACGTTTTTATAATTTGGGAAGAATGGAAGGATCAGCCTGGTCTTGACATTCATAACAATCAATCCTATCTGCTGGATTTTATAACGCAAACCGAAAATTTAGTCGCTTCGCCTATTCAAGTTTATAAAACAACACAATCATTATAAATGATTATAGAAAATAAAGTTCAAAAAGTTAACTTGCTTCATATTTAATCAAGTTAAACATGAGTAACTATCATCTTGCCGAAATTAATATTGCCAAAATGAAAGGAGTCACTATAAATGATCCAATCATGAAAGAATTTGTAGATAATTTAGACCTTGTCAATATTTTAGCTGAAAAAAGTGAAGGTTTTGTATGGAGATTAAAAGATGATAGCTACAATGCAACAAGTCTGAATCCTTACAACGATGAACAGATAATTATAAACGTTTCTGTTTGGGAAAACAGTGAAACTTTAGAACATTATATGTACAAAACTTTTCACAGCGAGTTTTTAAAACGCCGTAAAGAATGGTTTTTAAAATTCGGAAAAGCTGCTACAGCAATGTGGTGGATCCCGAAAGGACATATTCCAACCCTTGAAGAAGCGGTAGAAAAATTAGATTATTTGCAGCAAAACGGCCCTTCGCAATTCGTTTTTGATTTAAGGAATAAGTTTTCTCCTCCGGCTTTGGAAAACGATAAAGTTTAATTTTTTTTTTTTAAATAAGAAGAGCTTTTAGAATTCCCTAAAAGCTCTTTTAAAATTATTTAATTCCGCCAAAAGCACCAAAACACATATTCTTGTGTAAAATTTCGACACTTGTAAAACCCACTTTTTTCATCAAATCCAATTGATAATTCATTGATCTTGGTGAATCTTCCTTTTCAATATAATCCAAAACTTTCTGACGGTATTCTGCTCCTCCAACTCCTTCTAAATAATCGCCATAACGCTGCCATGTATATTCATTCAAGAATTCGGTATCCTGAGTTATTAAATCCGAAATCATAAAGCAGCCTCCCGGCTTTAATAATCTGAATATTTTAGTAAAAGTCATTTCCCAATCTTCATCATCTCTTAAATGATGCAAAACGGCTCCAGCCAAGATAATATCAAAATGATTTTCCGGCAAATCAACTGCTCTAATATCACCTTGCTTTACCTCTACTTTTCCACTAGTTTCATTAGATACTCTATCAAAAGCTCTGTCCAACATTGGCAAACTCAAATCCACCAAAGTGCAATTTAAATTGGGCAACTTAGACAACATTTTCAAAGTATAATTGCCGGCACCACAGCCAATATCCAAAACATGTACGGCATTGGGAACTATCCTTTTCGATGCCTCTGTAATTAATTCTAAAGAAATTGTAGCGTCAATTGTAGCCACCTGCCCTGTTTCTAAATTTGAAAATCGTTCGACATCATGGTCGAAACGTTCTCTGATCTCTTCTGTAGTTGATTTTTTCATAATCTTTGTTTTTATGTCTCACGCAGATTCTGCAGATTGAGCAGATTTTTTTATAACTCCTGAACCATTATCCTGAATTTTTTATTTAAAGTTGATAATCTGCTTTATCTGCCAAATCTGCGAGAAACTAATTTTTCTTTGTTCAAAACTATGTCTTTCATAAATACTTTAAAAATACTATTTTTATCAATTAACAATACTTCAAAAGTATCATGGAACTACGTCACCTAAAATATTTTTTGGCAGTTGCCGAAGAATTAAACTTTACAAAAGCATCAGAAAAACTATTTATCTCACAACCTCCTTTGAGCAGACAGATTATGGAACTGGAAGAAGAACTGCAGGCAAAACTTTTCTTCAGAAATAATAAAAAGGTTGAACTTACAGAGGCCGGAAAATATTTTGAAAAAGAAGTGAAAACCCTTTTTCAGAATTTGGAACGCATTTCTATCAAAACAAAAAAAATAGCTGACAATGTTTCGGGCGAATTCAGGATCGCGTATATCAGTTCGATTTATTCCGCAGTAATTTCAGATTTAATAAAACATTTGAAAGAGCTATTTCCGTATGTGAATTTCAAACTGTTTGAAGTATCTACAGCCAAGCAGATTTTAGCTTTGGAACAAGGAAAAATCGAGCTGGGAATCATTCGGTCTCCTATAAAATCTCCCAAAATAAAATCACAATTGTGGTTTCGGGACGGTTTTTCTGTGGTTTACAATAAAAGTTTAATTCAAATCAAATCTGAAGAAGATGTACCTAATCTAAAAGACGAAACTTTTGTATTTTTCAATAAAGATTATGCACCTCATTATCATGAAGTTTTATTGGAACTTTGTGCGTTTTATGGTTTTGAACCCAAAATCATACACGAATCAAACAACATCAATTCTATTGTGCAATTAGTCAAAAATGGTTTAGGAATTTCGATTGTTCCATCTAACATTGCAAAGAATAATCAGGATACAGAAATTGGTTTTATAGAATTGAAAAAAGTCAATTTGTTTACGGATGTTTCTTTAATAACTTCAAAAGAAGATGATTCTGAAATTACGAAGTCGGCAGTTGAGTTTTTATTGAGTCTTAAAAAATAATCGCGCAAAGACGCAGATTCGCAAAGTTCTGGATAGCCTCCAGCTTTAGCTGGAGGTAGACAATTTAATTAATTAGAGGGCTTTAGCCAAATAGTACTAGTTTGGCCTAAAGCCTTCCTTTTTTCGATACATTTTCCATGCAGCTAAAGCTGGACGCTATTGAATCTTAAAAAAATTAGAAAAAACTTTGCGACTCTGCGCCTTTGCGCGATTAATAAATATTTTGCCAATTTCATGGCAAAAAAGTTATAATTTATCACACATAGATTCCCCAAAAAGAACCAACTTTTAAATACCTTAGCAAATTATAATTCCCGTTAAAAAAATCAACAAAAATGGCTGAGCAATCATCAATTCAATGCCCAAACTGCGGAACACCAATCGATGTAAATGATGTTTTAAAACATCAGCTGGAAGATAGCATCCGTAAAGAATTTCAACAAAAAGCCAATGCTCAAACCAGGGAGTTGGAACTTAAAAATGAGCAATTCGAAAAAGCCAAATCCGAATTTGAAGCCAAAAAGAAACAGGAAAACGAGCTTTTTGCTGAACGTTTAGAACGTGAAAAAAAGATAGCTGAAAAAGATATCACAGAAAAACTAAAAACAAAACTCGACGAAGAAAACAAAGATCGTTTACTTTTGATGGAAAAAGAACTTTCAGAGAAATCAGAGAAACTTCGCGAGCTGAATAAAATGGCAGGCGAAATCGCCAAACTCCAACGTGAAAAACTGGAGATGAAGGAAGCCATCGAAGCCGAAGCACAAAAGCAACTAAATGCAACTTTAGTCTTAGAACGCGATAAAATCCGTAAACAGGAAGAAGAAAAAAACGAGCTTAAAATAAAGGAATACCAAAAACAATCTGACGATCAAAAAAAGCTCATCGAAGAGATGAAACGCAAGCAGGAACAAGGTTCTATGCAATTGCAGGGTGAAGTAATGGAGCTGGCAATCGAGGAATGGCTGGCCAATAATTTCCCGTTAGACAGTATTGGCGAAATTAAAAAGGGAGCAAATGGAGCCGATTGTCTTCAGGTTGTAAACACACGTGAACATCAAAACTGTGGATGCATTTATTACGAAAGTAAGCGCACCAAATCATTTCAGCCCGCGTGGATTGAGAAATTCAAAAACGATATTCGAACCAAAAGAGCCAATATAGGCGTTTTAGTAACCGAAGTTATGCCTGCCGGAATGGACAGAATGGGCATGCGCGACGGAATCTGGATTTGTACTTATGAAGAATTTAAAGGTTTGAGTGCTGTTTTGCGTCAGTCTTTGATTCAGGTAAGCCAGGCAGTTCAGGCTCAGGAAAACAAAGGTGATAAGATGTCGATGTTGTACGATTTCCTGACAAGCAACGAATTCCGTTTGCAGATTGAAGGAATTGTAGAAGGTTTTACGCAAATGCAGGGTGATCTTGACGCCGAAAAAAGAGCCATGCAGAGAATATGGAAACAACGCGAAAAACAAATCGAAAAAGTGGTTCATAATACATTGGGAATGTACGGCTCGATTCGTGGTATTGCAGGAAACGCTGTTCAGACTGTCAGAGCTTTGGAGCTGGATTTTATTGATGAAGACAAAGAAGATCCGAAAGAATTAGAATAGTTTTTACAAGAAAAACTTAACATATACGTACCTTTTTATTGATTATATTTACTAAACACAGCCATTTTACCTATAAGGCTAATTTGTGCATTAGTAATTATTAATTTAATAGCATGTCACATGGAAAGTAAAAACGACGAAAATATCCAGCCAAATACTGATTCAACGAAAGAGAACGTTAAACCAAAAGAAGAAACTAACAAAACTACTCCTGCAACAAAAACTCCAAGAGCTTCAAAAGCAACTACCGCTAGAAAAAACACAGCAGGAAAGCCAATCGAAAAAACAGAAGTTGCCGCTACAGTTATTAAACCCGAGATTGTAAAACCAGTTACCGCATCTCAGGCAAAAGCAACAGTAAAAAAAAACATAGAAGACACTATTTCTGAGGAAAAAGAAAAACAAACGCCTCCTGCTGATTTAATAGTCTCTGTACCTAAAGAAGAAAAAATTGTTGATATAAATACAGAAGAATCGACTGAAGTTATTTCTAACACAAAAGATAAAGACAAAACTAAAAGCAAACTTAAGGAGAAAAAACAAAAGGCAAAAAAAAGAGAAAAAGCTATAAAAGCAGTCATCAAAAAACTGGAAAAAGCCAAAAAAGCCAAACTAAAAGAAAAAGCTAAGAAGAAAGAAAAAGCTGAAAAACAAAAAGCTAAAGCTAAAAAAGCAGAGAAAAAGAAGTCTAAGAAATCAAAAAAGAAAAAATAAGATTAGAAAACTTCGATAAAGTTGAACACTTTTCACTCCTAAAAGTCATTCGAGGAACGAAGCAAACACATTCAGTACATCTACAACAGTTGTCAAATGTTAGTGAGATTGCTTCGTCCCTCGCAATGACCAAATAAAAAAATTAACCCCCAATCGCAATCATACTGCGATTATCAAAATGCAAAGCAGGATCATCCATTTCAGAAATTGTAACCATTCCGGCCCTAACTTTCTTTTTATTTTTAATGGACTCTGAAATTAAATTTGTAATCGATTCGCCATTTCTAAAAGCTGTCAGTAAATCGGTTTCTGAATTGGAGAAAAGGCAATTTTTAATTTTTCCGTTTGCGGTCAGGCGAATTCGGTTACAGCCATCACAAAACGGATTAGTAATAGAACTGATAATCCCAAAATTACCCTGAAAACCTTCAATTTTGTAAGTTCTGGCGGTAAAGTTTTTTTCATCCTCCAGTTTTTGAATTTTATCCGCAGCAAAACAGCCTTCAACTTGCGATAAAATTTCTTTCTGTGACACCATTTTGCTCCTGTCCCACTCGTTTCCTGCAAAAGGCATAAACTCTATGAACCGGATAGAAATCGGTAAAAACTTGGTTAATTTAACAAAATCAATGATTTCAATTTCATTAAATCCTTTCATCAAAACAACATTTACTTTTACCTCAAAATCATTGTTCAAAAGCAAATGCAGATTATCAATTACTTTCTCAAACTGATTTCTAAGCGTTATAGAATGAAATTTCGACGAAACCAGCGTATCTAAACTTAAATTGATTTTTTTGATGTTAGCCTGCTTTAAAACATCGATATGACGGTCAATTAAGATTCCGTTGGTCGTAATTGAAAGCGAAGCATTTAAAGTTGCTAATTTTGAAACAATTTCTGGAAAATCTTTTCTTAGAAGAGGCTCACCTCCAGTTAATCTAATTTTATCCACACCATTTTCTACGAAAGTTTGGGCAATTGCAAAAATCTCATCGGCCGTCATTAAACTGGCTTTTGGAGACAATGCAATTCCGTCAGCGGGCATGCAGTACGTACAACGCAAATTGCATTTCTCCAGCAACGAAATACGCAAATAATTGTGTTTTCGCCCAAAATCATCCGTTAAAATGGTTTTAGAGGGTGTCATGATTTTTTCCTTTTAAAATATGAAAAACATGCATTACATGCGGAAAAACAGCATCCATCGATTCTCTGGCTCCGTTGGTTGATCCCGGCAATGCCAAAACCAGACTTTTTCCTAATGTTCCTGCAACTGTTCTGGATAACATGGCATATGGCATTCTTTGCTGCCCATAATTGCGAATTGCTTCTTCAATTCCAGGAATTCTGCTTTCCAGCAATGGTGATAATGCTTCGGGAGTTACATCTCTCGGTGATAATCCTGTTCCTCCCGTAAAAATAACCAATTGGCATTCTTTTGCGAAAGTTTTGGTTCTTTCCTGAATCATATCAATTTCATCAGGAATGATTTCGTAATGCGTTGTTTCAACTCCGTAAGATTCTAACTTCTCAACTATGATTTTCCCGGAACGATCTTCTTTATCTCCTGCAAAAATGGAATCAGAACAAACAAAAACTGCAGCTTTTATGGCGTATGGGAATTTATTTTTGAAAGATGATTTGCCTCCTTCTTTATTGATTAATTTGATGGTCGAAATTTCGATTTCCTTATCGATTGGTTTCAACATGTCATACATTGTCAATGCCACAATCGAAGCGCCGTGCATCGCTTCAACCTCAACTCCCGTTTTGTAAACTGTTTTTACATTAAAAATAATCTGAATCGTTAAATCCTCAATTTTATATTCAACCGAAGTAAATTCAATCGGTAATGGATGACAATCCGGAATGGATAAATGTGTGTTTTTTACAGCAAATAATCCGGCTGTTTTGGCCATTTCGAGCACGTTTCCTTTCGGAACCAGATTATTCACAACGGCATCAATTGTTTCCTGTCTGCTGACTTTGACAATTGCCGTGGCTGTTGCGGTTCTTAAAGTGTTTATTTTATGCGTAATATCTACCATTTAGAATTTTATTAGGTATTTTGTTTCCAGGTGAATGTATCGTTTTCAAACATTTCCTTGCCAAAAATAGGCACATCGGTTTTAATCCAATTGACGATTGCTTCTGTGGCTTCGTAAACCTGTTTGCGCCTTGTCGCCGAAACGAAAACGAACAAACAAATTTCACCTGCTTTTACGACGCCTAAACTGTGATAAATGTGCATGCAGGTCAGGTCAAATTTAGCAAAAGCTTTTTCACGAATCGTATGCAAAGCTTCATTCGCCATATCCGTATAAGCCGAATAATCAATTGCTACAACCGTATTGTCATGAATCACATCGGCACGAACCTGCCCCAGAAAAATATTATGGGCACCAATCGTATGTTTAGATTGATGTTTGGCAATCGACTCAGCGATAAATTCAGGAGAAATTGGTCCTTCTACAAATACATTTTTACTCATTTTTTATGTTTTATTGCCATGGATTAAATGACTTTTTTTGCCACAAATTACACAAATTTTCACAAAATTAATTCCATGAAGAAATAACCGTAATATTGTCATTTCGACGAAGGAGAAATCACACTCGTAATTCGAGAAAGATTGACGATTCTGATTGCGGAGTTACTTGCGAAGATTCTTCGCTCTTCAGAATGACAAACAGCACGAAATAATTTATACTTTTATATTTTCTTCTTTCAATAATTGTTTCATTGCCAAAGCTCCACCAGAAATACTTTTTACATTCTTAAATAGTTTTTTCTGAAGCAATTCAACAGCAATTTTACTTCTGATTCCCGATTGGCAATACACGTAAATAGTCTGGCTTGAATTCAGTTTATGAATTTCTTTTTCTAAATTCATTAACGGAATCTGAATTGTGTTTTTAAAATTAATTTTCGGAAGTTCATCGACATTTCGAACATCTAAAAAAAGAATTTCATCTGAATCCATTTCATTCAAAACAGTAGCTGCATCTATTTCATCTGAAACATTTTCTATTGTTTTATATTTTTCTTCAAAGGCAGCTTTGTTTAAATTATAAGAACTATTCTTCTCAAAGTCATACTTTTGCTGTTCATTATTTAAAATATTATAAACCAGTATTTTACCACTTAACACCTCGCCAACTTCTAGAATCATTTTTATTACTTCGTTTGCCTGAAGCATGCCAATAATTCCGACTGAAATTCCGATTACACCAGCGTCAGTACAATTCGCAGATGAACTGTTTTCGTCTGGATATAAACATCGGTAAGTAGGTCCATTTTGATAATTAAAAACCGAAACCTGTCCCTGAAATCTAAAAACAGATCCGTAAACCATTGGTTTATTAGTGATTAGACAAGCATCATTTATCATATATTTTATTTGAAGATTATCTGTGGCGTCTACAATAATATCATAATTTTCAAATAAATCAATCGCATTTTTGCCCGAAAGCTTTTCTGCGATGGCGTTTATTTTTACCTGAGGATTCAACTCTGCAATCATTGCTTTGGCTTCATCTACTTTGTATTTTCCAACAGCTGAACTTTTATAAATTACCTGACGCTGTAAATTGGAAAGTTCGATAACATCATCATCAACAAGTCCTATTTCGCCAACACCTGCGGCTGCCAAATAAGGCAATATTGCAGTACCCAAACCACCGGCACCAATAATTAAAACTTTAGATTTTAATAATTTGTGCTGTCCTGATTCTCCAATTTCCGGAAGAATTATTTGTCGGTTATAACGTGAAGATGCATTCATACAATTTAATTTATCCGCCGGCAAAAGGAGGTAATAAAGCGACAATATCGCTGGTTTTCAAAGAACAATCTGTTGTTTTTGAAACTATTTTCTGATTGACTGCTACACTGAAAGAAAGCGATTCGAACTGGTATTTCTCTTCTAAATCATGCAATAAATCATGCAAAGATATTTCAGTAGAAATCACATTCTCAAATGAACACTTTGTTTTTTCGGCAACAGCTCCAAAATACTTAACTTCAATCATTATTATAGATTTAAAACGAATTTATGTTAAAAACATGTTATCCAATATGATCCGAGCCTAAGGCTCTTTAATGGATTCACATTTTATCATTTGGACGAATTAAAATTCATCCCTACAATATTCTTCGAGCCTACAGCTCTTTTACAATTTAGTCCCAGCGGGACGATTTATTTTGTAGCGACGGAATTCATTCCGTTGTATCAATTGAACATAAAAATGAAGTTCCGTTGGAACGATTCATATTAGGATTCTAAATACATCCTATTCCATTATTATTATAGATTTAAATTCTGAAATATAAATTCATCCTCAAAATGTTCCTGAAAATAAGAAGTCAGTTTTGAAGTATTTTTTACCACTTCACCAATTACAATAATCGCGGGCGATGAAATGTTTTTTTCAGCGACTAATTTAGTAATTGAACTAATGTTTCCCACTACTTTTTGTTCTGAATTTTTAGTTCCGTTCTGAATGATGGCAATCGGCAGATCATCAGTTCTGTTTTCCTGATAGATCGAAATAATTTGATCCAATTTGTGCATTCCCATCAAAATCACCACTGTTGCAGCCGATTTCGAAGCCAAATGTACATCTTTAGACAATTCATGACTCGAAGTTGTACCTGTAATTACCCAAAAGCTTTCGGCCACTTTTCGTTGTGTCAAACTAATTCCTACTGAGGCAGGAACACCTAAGGCTGATGAAATTCCGGGAACCACGGCTGTTTCCAAACCAAATTTTTCTGAATATTCGATTTCTTCACTTCCACGTCCAAAAATAAACGGGTCTCCACCTTTTAAACGTACTACATGTCCGTAACGGTTTGCCATCGAAACAATCAATTCGTTAATCTGATCCTGTGTGTAAGCATGGCATCCCAAACGTTTACCCACAAAAACAATTTCTGCTTTGGTGGCATATTGCAATAATTCTTCATTGACCAGTGCATCATACAAAACTACGTCAGCATTTTCTAACGCTTTTATTGCTTTCAGCGTAATCAATTCAACATCTCCCGGGCCTGCGCCTACTACTGTTAATTTTGGTGTTCTTAAGCTTTTCATAATCTTTAACTTAAATTGATATTCAGGTCGTTTAATTCGTCTGCCGAATTAATATTGGTTAAAGGAAAGTTTTCGCTTTCTTCTATTTTTATAATTTGATGAGGCACTTTCAACAGAAAATCCATCATTTTTAATTCATTTGCATTAATCGCCTCTTTTAAAACCGGCACTATTTTTTTCGAATAAATTCCGACTAAAGGATGTATTCTGCTTTCTGTGGCAAAAACGGTAATTTGAGCTTCCTCATTTTGTTTTGAAATCAATTCTGATAACAACTCTGAAGAAATCAACGGAATATCGCAACTCAAAATCAGGTTGAATTCGGTTTCAGAATTCTCCAATGCTGTATAAATTCCACCCAAAGGTCCTTTATCTTTAACAATATCTGCTGTTTTTTGATAAGGCAAATAATCGTAATCTTTTGTATTCGTAATCAACTGAATATTTTCTGTAACAGGCAAAATCGCCTGAATAATATGTTCTATAAATGGTTTTTCCTGAAACAAAACCAATCCTTTCTCTGATTGCATTCGGGAACTTTTTCCTCCGCAAAGAATAAATGCTGTTAGTGTTTCCATATCAAACTATTTGTAAATTACACATTCAATTTAAGGAAAAATCAATTTGATGCTAGCCATTAAAATCACTGTTCCTAAAACTATTTTTAAGGTTTTGTTGGAGAAATAACCACTTCCGTAAAAACCTCCTAAAACTCCTCCGATAACTGCAATTGGAACCAGATAAAAACTTTCTGTCGGAATTATTTTTCCTCCCAAAAGAAATCCTAACATTCCTGCAAATGAATTTACGAATATAAACAGGCTCGAAATTGCCGCTGATTCCTTAACAGAAGCCCATCCTAAAAACAATAAAATTGGACTTAAAATAATGCCTCCGCCAATTCCCAGCATTCCGGATAACAAACCAATTACAAAACCAATTACCAATGCAAAAGGCAATTTTATCTGAACAGCTTCTTTTTCTTTAAAATTGAATATTCCGAATAATCTCAGCGCTGCAAAAACCAATACAATTCCCAAAACAACTTTATAAATCGTATTGTCCAAAGTAACAAATCCGCCAATAAATGCTGCCGGAATTGAAGCTATTGCAAACGGATAAAAGAGTTTAGGTTTGAAATAATTCATCCTGTAATAAAAAAAGAACGAAATACTGGAAACAAATAAATTCAATAATAATGCCGAAGGTTTCATAACTGCCACCGGAAAAGCAAAAATGGTCATTAATGCCAAATAACCAGATGCTCCGCCATGTCCTACACTCGAGTACAGAAATGCAATTACGATTAATGCAAAGCTGAATAAGATTATATTTTCGGAACTAAGTAAATTCATTTATGTTATGCTATATGTTTTTATTTATATACTGCTTTTCACAATTATACAAAATCTATATTCTTTACTCTTTATTCTATTTTCTAAAATTCAAACTTTTAATCAATCGGTAATAATGTCACCAATTGTCCTTTTTTATAATTTTCTATTTCTTCTGGCACGATTAGCAAGCTATTTGCTACAGCAAAAGTATTAAGCATTGCTGAACTTTGACCATCTAAAACAGTAACAGTTGTCTCGTCGTATTTTGCTTTTAAAAACAACGTTTTTCCAGTGTTATTTGCAAGATCTGAGTTTAATTCTCTAACAATTTTTGTTTTATGAATTTCAGAGAAACCCATTTTGTTTTTAATCGCCGGACAAACATAAATATAAAAATTAGTCAATGATGAAGCAGGATTTCCGGGTAAAGCAAAAACCAAAGTTTCCTCTTTTTTGCCAAAAAACATTGGTTTTCCTGGTTTCTGATTGATTTTATAGAAGAGCTCCTCTACTCCATTTTCCAGTAATGCTTCTTTTACAAAATCATAATCTCCAACTGAGATTCCGCCCGAAATTAAAACTACATCAAATTCTGTCAATATGTCTTTTAAAGCTTTTTTTGTTGCTTTAAGATTATCTTTTACTTTAAAAATTTTTGCTTTATTTATACCAATTGTTTGAAGAGCCGCCTGTAGCATTACTGAATTGCTTTCGTAAATTTTACCTTTTGGTAATTTTTTTCCGGGTTTAACCAATTCGTTTCCGGTTACCAAAATGGCAACTTTCGGTTTTTTGTAAACTGTAATTTCTGTAATTCCCAAGCAAGCTAAAAAACCAATTGCAGCCGGTGTGATTAAAGTATTGGCTTCAAAAACTATTTCTTCCTTATTAATCTGTTCTCCTTTCGCACGAACATTTGCAAATTGTTCCGGCATTCTGGTAATCAGGATTGAATTTTCAGTAGCCATTACATGTTCCTGCATTACAACAGTATCAGCATCATCAGGAACAAAAGCGCCTGTAAAAATTCGGATTGCTTCGTTGTTTTTTAGTTTTATATTAGAATGATCTCCCGCTTGTGAACTGCTTACAACATCATATTGCTGTTTTTCACTAAGTATGAACGCATAACCATCCATTGCTGATTGTCGAAAAGGCGGCATTGCAATTGGCGAATATACCGTTTCTGCTAAAACATATCCCAGCGCTTTACTCACTGCTTTTTTTTGCAATGGCATTTTCGAGCTATTTTCTGCTACAATCGTTAAAGCTTCATTAACTTGTATCATCTTATAAATATAAAACTAAGTATAAATACTTATTGCAAATATAAGTATTTATTACTAGTGTGGTTAAAAAAAATTAATTTTATTTTTCTATTTATAAAATTACTCTAATTTATTTGAAATCACTGTTTAAAATAAAGCCAGTTTTATTTTAAACTTATGGTTTGAAAGAGCATATCGATACATTTGATTCTCTGTTGCTGATAAACTTGAGCCTATAATCATATTTTGGAAATATAAAATTCTATATTTAATAAGTTGCCATAAATGTTTTTCAATATTTTTAATGCTCAAAAAAAACAACTGTTTAAATACTAAAAATCAAATACTTAAAATAAAAATGTTTTAATAGAATTATATTAATTCTCGTGAAAACAAAAAAAGTTCATGATTATTTTGGTTTTTATTATATTAAAATTAACTTTGTCTATAGAATTAGTAGAGTTTAAAATAATGACCAAAACCATAAAGCGCTAAATTTTGAAAACAACCGAAAGCATATCGTATTACAATCTTCAAAAAAAATATACTTATAACACTAGCTGTTGTATGTGCTTCTGTTGCTAAATCTCCAGCAATAATTCTCTGTTTACGGTCATCTCTCCATAATAAATTGACTTTAAACAAACCTTATAAAAAAAACACAAATAAATCTTACTGAATATTTTATAATCTATTTAATGCAGCTAATTTGTATTGAAAAGACTGTTGAAACTATACCTATAAACTAAGAAAATGAATAGAAACTAAAAATAATAAAATGGAAAAAATGCACAACCGCTGCTGTAAATAAACAAAAAAGCCATTTCTGCGGCAACAGAAATGGCGAGGCTTAAAGAAAATTTATCGCTAAATAAAGAAAACACTAGAGAGTTGAAAAATCAACTTTCAGGATTCCTTGTTAATTACTTAAAACCAATACAAAGAAATGAAAAAAAAGTTAAACCTATATTCATTACTATTTACCCTGCTATTATCAGCCGGAATTAATGCACAAAACACACAGCCCATTATAAATTCTACTTTAAATGGTACGGTAATCGATCAGGTAACCAATCAACCAATACCTGGTGTTAATATTCAAATTAAAGGGACTACCCATACTGCAATAACCGACTTAGACGGAAAGTTTTATTTTCAGACTGGCCAAATATTCCCTTATACCCTTGTCGTTAGCTACATTGGATATGTAACGCAAGAAAAAGATGCTACTAGTGCATTCGTACAAATATCACTAAAAGAAGATATTAAGGAACTTGATGAACTTGTCATCATCGGATACGGTTCAACTTCCAAAAAAGATTATACCGGAGCCGCAGAAACCGTTTCGGCAGTAGCCTTAAAAAGTACTCAACGTACTTTAGAAAGTTCACTTCAGGGTTCTGTAGCGGGAGTCAACGTAACCCAGACTTCAGGACAGCCTGGTGCCGGATTAAGTATCCGTGTACGTGGAGGAAGTTCAATTCAGGGTGGAAATGAACCTCTTTATGTAATCGATGGATTTCCCATTTACAATTCTGAGGTTACCTCAGGTGTTTTAAGCGGAACACCTACTAACCCATTATCTTCCATAAATCCGGCAGATATTGAATCTATAACGGTTTTAAAAGATGCTTCATCAACTGCAATATATGGTTCAAGAGGTGCAAATGGTGTTGTAATCATCACAACAAAAAAAGGATCATCAAATCTTTTAACTGTCAATTATGATTTTTCATTAGGACAACAGGAAATCCGTAATAAAGTAGATGTATTAGATGCCACAGGATTTGCAAGACTAAGGAATGCGGCTTTATACGATACAAATCCCGCTCTGGGTACAAATCAATATTTAACTGATGATCAGATTGCTCAGTTAGGCAAAGGTATCGACTGGCAGTCAGAAGCTTTCCAAAAAGGGATCACACAAAATCATCAGTTAAGTGTTACCGGTGGAAACAACCAAACCAAATTCGCGGTATCCGGAAACTATTACAATCAGGAAGGGATAATAAAAAACACAGGGTTTGAACGTTTTAGCGGAAGAATCAACCTGAATTCTAAAATAAGCAACAACTCAAGATTTGGTTTGAATCTTACGCTTTCAGAAACCAAGTCAAAAGTAGCTCCTGCAGGACTGATAACAGCGTTATTAAGCATGCCTCCTACCGCCACAATTTATGAAGGTGATGGAAGTTATACCTTGAGAAACCCTTTTGAGAACATATTTGCCAATCCTATTGCAACATTGAAAGAGCGCAAAAATAATGCTGTGACGGATCGTATTTTAGGAACTGTTTTTGGAGAATATGATATTTTAAAAAATTTGGTTTTTAAAGTATCGTTTGGATCTGACATCATTATCAATAAAGAAAAAAGCTATCTGCCTTCTTCTATTTACGAAGGCCTTATCACCAATGGAGAAGCCAGAATTGGGCACGCTGATTCCAAAACATGGTTAAACGAAAATACCTTAACCTACACCAAAGTTTTTGCAGAAAAACATAACTTAAATATTTTAGCCGGTTACACCCAACAAAGTTCAAGCAGGGAATTTGATACTTCAGGTTCGCAGCAATTTGTAAATGACATTACCGGCGATAATAGTTTACAGAGCGGAAGTGTAGCCGTGATGCCAACCTCTGGTGAAAGCAGATGGGCTTTGAATTCATATTTGTCAAGGGTAAACTACAACTACAATTCAAAATATTATTTTACGGCCAGTCTAAGAGCTGATGGTTCATCCCGATTCGGAAAAAACAACAAATGGGGGTATTTCCCTTCAGTAGCATTGGCATGGCAAATAAATAAGGAAGATTTTTTCACTCCTGTTTCAGAGATAATCAATAGCCTGAAAATCAGAACAAGTTACGGATCTACAGGGAATCAGGAAATTGGTGAATATCAGTCTTTAGCAACCTTAACCAGTGTTAAATATCTTTTTGGAGATCAAATTTTTACCGGTTTTACACCAACAAGAATTGCAAATAATAATTTAGGATGGGAATTAACCAATCAGTTTGATGCCGGTATTGATGTTGGATTTTTTAATGATAAATTAAATCTGACTCTTGATGTTTACCGCAAAACAACAAAAGACTTATTATTGGATGTTCAAATTCCGTACACAACAGGATATACATCTTCTTTACAAAATTTTGGTTCGGTACAAAATCAGGGAATCGAATTAGGTATTAACGCGTCTTTGGGAAATACAGCATTTTCATGGGGATCAAATTTCAACATTTCCTTTAATCAAAATAAAATTATAGCATTGGGAAATGATGCAGAATTTTACACTTTTGGAAATTATATCCTTAGAAAAGGAGAATCTTTAGGTACTTTTTACGGAGCGATAACAAACGGAATATTACAGACCGCAGATATTGCAACAAAAGGAGCACTGACAGGAAATGCTGTACCTAAAGCGGGTGACCGTTTATACAAGGATATCAATGGAGACGGTGTATTTACAACTGCAGCTGACAGAACGAGCATTGGTGATGCACAGCCTGATTTTACATTTGGTTTTACCAATAACTTCACATACAAAGCTTTTGAATTGTCTGTTCTTGTGAATGGTTCTGTAGGGAATAAAATTCTTAATGGAAACTCTCAGGCATTAGAATTATTCAATGGACAACAAAATGCTTCGACAAGCGCACTGGATGCATGGACTCCAACAAATCCAAGTACAACAACACCGCGTGCCAAACTGGATCCAGCTCCTGTATTTTCTGACCGGTTTGTAGAAGATGGTTCTTTCGTCAGAGTAAGGAACATAACGTTTAGTTATAATCTGCCAAAGCAAATTTCAGAGAAACTGCGATTAACATCTGTAAAATTCAGAATAACAGGGGAAAATCTATTCACTTTTACCAACTATAGCGGATACGATCCGGAAATAACAAACGGAACTACTATTTCTCCGGGAACAGATACAGGAATTTACCCTGCATCAAAAACTATTTCAGGCGGTTTAAACCTAACATTTTAAAATAAACAAAATGAAAAATATAAGCTTATTTAGTTTACTGATTGTTTTTGCAATTAGTGCTTGTAATCCTCTGGATGAAAATCCAAAATCATTTATTGCCACTGATAACTTTTACAAAACAGATGAAGATGCCGATGCAGCTGTGATTGCTATTCATAACGCAATTAACAGTTCGACACATACACTTTACAATCGACTGATCCAAATATCGACTGAAATGGCAACAGATGATTATGAAGCTGGTCCAAGGGCGCGAAATGCTCATGTCAGAGCACTTTCAAATTTAACACATGATGCTTCAAACGACCGTATGCAGGAAATCTGGAAACAGAGCTACGACGGAATAAACAGAGCCAATGTAGCTATTGACAATATAGAGAATAACGCCAATCTTGATCCGCAAAAAGCCAAAAATCTTGTAAATGAATCGAAATTTTTAAGAGCGGTACTTTATTTTAATCTGGTAAGATGGTTTGGAGATGTTCCTTTGATTCTTCATGAAACAAAAAGTTTGTCGCCAGCTGACATCAACATTACAAATACTCCTGAAACTGAAGTGTATGCTCAGATTGAAACCGATTTATTAGATGCTGAGGCTTTACCGGTTGCCCAGCCTGTAAAAGGACGAATTACTTCAGGTGCTGCAAAAAGCTTATTATCTAAAGTCTATCTGACCCAGAAAAAATGGCAAAAAGCTGCTGATAAAAGCAAGGAAGTGATTGACAGCAAAGCCTATGACTTGTTTGAAAATTTTGCCGATGTGTTTAACGTAGCTACCAAGAATGGCAAAGAGCACATTTTCTCTGCTCAGTTTAAGGGGCTAACCAACTGGAACGGAAATATGCTTGCCTCAACTTCTGCACCTAACACCGTACCAGGAATTGCAGGAGATCAGGCTGATGCATTACATACTGCCGGTGGTCTTTTTGAGGCTTTCGCCGAAAATGACAAGCGCAAGTACATCACTTTTGGAGTTGAATTTGTGAGTCCGACAGATGGAAAAACATATAAAACGATTCCACATTTTAATAAATATTTTGATCCGTCAACTCCTGCTTCACCGGGACAGTCTTCAAAAAATACCCCGATAATTCGATTTGCAGAAATATTATTAATCAATTCTGAAGCCTTAAATGAACTTAACGGATCAACTGCAGAAGCCTTTGCAGGAATAGACCGTGTTAGGGAAAGAGCCGGAATTGATTTGCTGTCGGTTACTTCTCCGTCAATCAGTCAGGATGATTTCAGGGAAGCTGTTTTTGAAGAAAGAAGAAAAGAACTGGTGTACGAATACCAACGTTGGTTTGACCTTGCCAGAAGAGGACCAGATTATTTTGTTGCCAAATTAAAAGCGGCAGGTAAAACGAATGCACAGCCTAAACATATTCATTTCCCGATTCCGCAAAGAGAACTGGATTTGAATAAAAATCTGAAACAAGTTCCGGCCTGGAGAGATAAAATCTAAAACTATTAAATTTTAAATACAATGAAAAAAACATTAATTACAATAAACCTTTTAGTTGCATCAGTGTTTCTTGTTAATGCACAAAATAAAACCGCTGTTGATAATACAAAACCAAACGTGATCCTGATTATGGTGGATGACATGGGCTATTCTGACTTAGGGAATTACGGTTCAGAAATTAAAACTCCAAATCTGGACAGACTAGCAACTGAAGGAACACGCCTACGCGAATTTTACAACAACTCGATTTGTGCGCCAACAAGAGCTTCTTTATTAACGGGTCAATACCAGCATAAAGCAGGTGTTGGTTATTTTGATGTGAACTTAGGATTACCGGCTTATCAGGGATATTTGAATAAAGAATCTTTGACTTTGGGAGAAGTTTTCCGTTCAGGTGGTTACAGCACTTTAATGTCTGGGAAATGGCACGTAGGTTCTGAAGATAAAGCACAATGGCCTAACCAAAGAGGTTTTGACAAATTTTACGGAATCTTAAAAGGAGCTGCCAATTATTTTAATACTGATGGACTTCCTTTTGGAAAAACTGCTTATCCGGTGGCTCTGATCCGCAATAATGAAGAACTGCACCCTAAACCAGATTCGTATTATTTTACAGATGAAATTGGGAACAATGCCGTTCAATTTTTGGACGAACAAAACAAAGAAAACAAGCCATTCTTTTTGTATTTAGCTTTTACAGCACCACACTGGCCATTGCAGGCTAAACCGGTTGATATTGCGAAATACAGAGGGAAATTTGACGAAGGCTGGGATGTTTTAAGAGAAAAAAGAATCAAAAAGCTGAAGGAAAACGGCATTTTATTAGCAGACCAAACCATTGCTCCAAGAGATCCTGAAGTACCGGAATGGAATAAACTGACTTATGACGAAAAACAATTCTGGAAAGCCAAAATGGAAGTTTACGCCGCAATGGTCGACAACATGGATCAGAATGTTGGAAAAGTTTTGGAGAAATTGAAAGCGCTGAAAAAAGACAAAAACACATTGATCGTTTTTATATCTGATAATGGAGCTCAAGGCGGTTTCAACACTTATAATCCTTTAAAAAGAGGTTTGGTAAAAAATGACGGACCAATTGGAACATCGGGTTCATTTGACTATCAGGAACAAAACTGGGCTTATTTATCGAATACGCCATTACAGGATTACAAAAATAACATGCACGAAGGCGGTTTCAGCTCTCCTTTTATTGCCTGGTATCCATCCAAAATCAAAGCAGGAAGAATTGACAAAGGAACCGGACATTTAATTGACCTTGCTCCTACTTTTTATGATTTGGCGGGAATTGATT
Organism: uncultured Flavobacterium sp.; assembly: GCF_946478785.1. The sequence continues at coordinate 15,835 of NZ_CAMLDD010000034.1, read as the reverse complement.
ATCCAAAAGAACTGAATGGCGTAAAGTCAAATCCTTTAGCAGGGAAAAGTTTATTGCCTGTTTTAATCGATGGTGCGCCAGAAGTAAACCGTGGCGCTCCTATTTTCTGGGAAAGAGCCGGAAACAGAGCCGTTAGAGAAGGCAAATGGAAATTGGTTTCAATCTATCCGTCTTACCAATGGGAACTTTACAATTTAGAAAACGACAGAGGTGAAACAAATAATGTTGCACAACAAAACGCTGGAATTGTAAACGATCTTTCGGCTAAATATTTTGACTGGGCAGACAAAACCGGAGTAGTTGAATATAGTAAATTCAAACAAAAGAATGAAGTGATTCCTGGTGCTGCTGCTAAAAAGTAATGGCGTGTTTGATATTTTAAGCAATTATAACCAAAGCGATTGTTTTCGGACAATCGCTTTTTGATTTATATTTAAGTTAAAAAGTAAATTTTAAGATGCCATAGCAATCTCTAATGGTACTGCTATGCTGGACAAAGTAAGCGGATCTGAATATCCTGAGAAAAACACATCTAATATTTCCTGAAATACAGGATCGGCATTTTCTACCTGAGAAAAAAGAGTCATGGAAGAACGAAGTTTTCTTGCATCTAATTCTCCAAGAATAGCCTCAATCGATTTTGTTTTATATTCTAACAAAACTGCGCAAATTTCGATCAAATGTTTTCCCAAAACAGGATGATTTAGAAAAGCTTCTGCTTCTTTAATATCAGCAATAGCATAGTGTTTAGCGATTGTGCTTTTTCCCAAACCTTTTAGCTGCGGAAAAATAAACCACATCCAATGCGTTTCTTTCTTCCCTTTTTTTAGTTCAGAGTGAGCAGTAAGATAAAGTTTGTTCTGTGCATCCAGAAAGCGTGTTAAATCATTATTTGCGTAAGCCATGTGATATAATTTTAATAAGGTTAAACAAATTTTAGGTCTGTTTGTAAAGCAATCCAAAACTACTCACATTCACAATTTAAAATTTATATAATTAAAGCAACTTCATTATATAATTTCAATTTGTATAAAATAAAAAAGCTGCGATCACATGTTCGCAGCTTGAATTTTTAACCTTTTATGATGGAAGTAAATTTTAATTTTTAAAATCTTTGAGAGATTTTTCAATAATTTCAAGACATTCTTTTATTTGATTTTCTGTAATTACCAAAGGCGGAGCCAGACGAATCTTGTTTCCGTGGGTTGGTTTTGCCAATAAACCGTTATCTCTAAATTTCAGGCAAATTTCCCAGGCCAGATCTGATTCTTCATCACAATTAATTACGATGGCATTCAATAATCCTTTTCCACGAACTAGTGTAATTAAGTTGTTACGTTCAGCAATTTCATTTAATCCTTTTCTTAAAATGATTCCTAAACGTTCTGCATTTTCAGCTAATTTCTCGTCTTTCACAACTTCAAGTGCTGCAATAGCAACCGCCGCAGCAACAGGATTTCCTCCGAAAGTAGAACCGTGTTGTCCCGGCTTGATTACATTCATGATTTCGTTATTCGCCAAAACTGCCGAAACCGGATAAACACCTCCGGAAATTGCTTTTCCTAAAATCAAAATATCAGGCTGCACATTTTCGTGGTGAACGGCCAATAATTTTCCGGTACGCGCAATTCCGGTCTGAACTTCATCGGCAATAAACAAGACATTATGTTTTTCGCAAAGTGCTTTTGCTTTCGCCAGATATCCTTCACTCGGAACATAAACTCCGGCTTCTCCCTGAATCGGTTCTACCAGAAAACCGGCAATATTTTTAGATGATTCCAGTACTTTTTCCAAAGCTTCCAGATTATCATATTTAATTTTTATAAAACCTTCTGTAAAAGGACCAAAGCTTTTACGGGCACTTTCGTCGTTTGAAAACGAAATGATTGTAGTTGTTCTTCCATGAAAATTATTTTCACAAACAATAATCTGCGCCTGATTTTCATGAATTCCTTTTACTTCGTAAGCCCATTTTCTACATAATTTCAAGGCTGTTTCAACTGCTTCGGCACCAGTATTCATTGGCAGCACTTTATCAAAACCAAAATAATTGGTCACATACTCTTCGTAATTCCCTAATTTATCATTGTAAAAAGCACGAGAAGTCAAGGTTAGTTTTTGCGCTTGCTCTACCATCGCACCCACTATTTTAGGATGACAATGTCCTTGATTTACCGCAGAATAAGCCGATAAAAAGTCATAATATTTTTTTCCGTCCACATCCCAAACGTAAACCCCTTCTCCCCTGTCTAAAACTACCGGAAGCGGATGGTAATTATGAGCTCCGTATTTATTTTCTTTCTCTATTAAAGCTTCTGATTTTGATGAAAGAATTTCTTTTGTATGTGCCATGATTATATATTTAAAAAATCTTTTACAAAAATAAAAATATTATTTTATTTTTCCATTAAAAACCATACTTTTGACTTTATTCAAACATTAAAAAGTCAATTTTGCTAAATAACAAAAAATAAAAGTCAATTTAAATTTAAGGATAAACATAAATGGACACATTAGACGAATTTGACATCAAAATTATAAAGGAATTAGAAAAAGATGGCAGAATGGCTTTTTCGTCTATTGCTACCACTCTCAAGATTTCTAATACCATGGTGCATCAGCGTGTTAACCGTTTGGTTGAACAAGGTATTATTTCCGGAATTAAACCTTTGGTAAACGAAAAGAAAATTGGTTATGACTGGGCATCTTTTACCGGAATCACACTCAATAAAGATTCGGATTCAGACCGAATTATCGAAGAATTGAAAGCCATACCGGAAATTACAGAATGTTATTATGTAACAGGTTCTTTCACGCTTTACATAAAGATAATAGCCAAAAATCACGAACACATGCGACAAGTGCTTTATGAAAAAATTGACCGGATTTCAGGTATTGCAAAAACGGATTCTATAGTGGAATTAGGATGTGCATTTAAAAGAAATATTACGTTATAATTTCTCTTGAAACCAGTTAAACAGACCTAAAATCATAGAAAAGCTTCAAAAAGATGTTCATTTAATGCAAAACCAATAACAAAAAGTCAAGGCCAAAACAATCGTTCAGCCTGACTTTTTGCTTTAAATTTAGTTTTTTATGCAGATAAAAATTCGTCGGCATTTTGAACTTTAGCATAAAAGAAAGTCAATGCGCTCAAAAAGGCATTGTGTACATCTTCTGCTTTTATAGTTTTACCATTAATTTCTAAATCTCTGGAAGCACAAGCGTCTCCAATAACGGTACAATCAAAGCCGAAATCTTTTGCTGCTCTTGTCGTTGAATCTACACACATATGCGTCATCATACCTGTTACAACTAATTCCGTAATCTCATTGGATTTTAGAAAATCCAAAAGATCTGTTTCTTTAAAACTGTTTGGATAGTATTTTTGAATTACTTTCTCTCCCAGAAGTGGTTTTACATTCTCGTGAATTTCTGATCCAAAAGTTCCCGGAATAAAAATAGGCATACTGGCAGGATCTGCCGATAAATGCTGAATATGTACTATTAGTAAATTATTCTCACGAAATGAATCAATCACTTTACGTGCAGTCAAACTTGCTTCTATTGGATTTACAAGTTCAATGGCTCCATTTTCAAAATAATCATTCTGAATGTCTATAACAATTAATGCTTTTTTACTCATATCTAGTATGTTTATGTTACTAATATTTATGAAGCAAAGTTAGAAAAGCAAAACTCTCGACTTTATACCAAAACATTACGGATTGATACCATTTTGATATTCATTTAAAAAATCAGTTGTTGTAATTCCGGTTTGATTTTTAAAAAAGCGCATCAAATGGTTGGGTTCAGAAAAATTAAGCTTAAAAGCAATTTCGGCAACAGTAAGTTTAGAATGAATTAAATGATCTTTGATTTCTACTAAAAGACGTTGTTTCAATAAGTGTGAAGCTGTAACGTTAAATTGTTCTTTTACCGCTTTATTTAGAGCAATACGATTCACTTTTAGGAGTTCAACATAATCATTAATACGCTGTTTTTCATTGATATGAATTTCGATCAGTTGCTTGAACTGAAAAGCCTCATTACTCTGATTTTTCTCTAGTGCTAAATGGTATTTCTCTGTATATTCTCTGTTGAGTTTTTGAAGCAGATAATAAATTAATGAACGAATAATATGCACACTATCAAATCTTGTTTTAACTAATTCTGACTTTATTTCGGCAAGAAGCGCATAATATCTTTCGATAAGCACTTCATCAATCTGCATATTGAGTGGAAATTCTAATTGGTAAAAATATAATAAACGATAAGTAAATAATTTATCGGAAAAAAAATCATTTAAAAAGTCTTCCTGAAAAACCAAAACAACAAAATCCAAATCTTCCTTATTCAGATTCCATTCTCGTTTTTGAAAGGGTGAGATGAATATAATACTATTATCGCTAATGGTTATTTTATCATGATTTAGAATAAGATGACCACTGCCTTTTCTAAAAAAAACGATCTCCAGATAATCGGTATTATAGGATTCCTTTTTAAGATAGCTTTCTTTTACATCAGCAAACGGCAAAACATTAATTAGAAAATCTACTCCGCATTCTGTTTTATGAAACTTCTGGGTTCTCAATTTTTTCTTATTTTTAAAAATATAATATTTTCTTTTAAATTACCTATAATCAAATTATTAAACTAAATTTTCCAGCCCAAATTGAGCCAACTGATCAACAATAGGCAAGGTTTTCAATCCTAATTCAGTTAACCGATATTCTACTTTAGGAGGGATTTGTGGATAAACTTGCTTACTAACCAATTTGTTTTCAACAAGCATATTCAATTCCTGTATCAGCATTTTTTCACTAATACCTGTAACAGCCCTTTTCAGTTCTCCATATCGAATCACATTTCCGTTGATTTGGAACAGTATCATTAATGTCCATTTTCCACTTAAAAGCGTCAAAGATGCCCTTACTGGACATTTTTCATCACATGGCGGATTTTTTTTTAAATTATTTTCCATTGATAATCAATTATTCTAACCGTTTGGTAAGTACTTAACCATTAAGTAAGTACTTGTGCAAAAGTAAGTAATAATATAATTTCACCAAAAATTAAACCCTAAAAGATAAAAAAATGAAAGTATTAGTATTTGGAGCTACGGGCTCACAGCAGTTTCACGTGATTGGAGAAGCAAAAAATAAAGGAGCAGAAGTAATTGCAGCAACAAGTTCTGAAAAAAGTTTTGATAAATTAGAAAAGGCAGGTGCAATACCCATTTTAGCAAATTTAAATGATGCCGATAAGATGCTGGAAATTACCAATGGTATAGACGCTATCGCTTTTATAATACCTGTTTCCCTGCCAAATCCTTTTGATGGCCTACAATATGCAAAAAATGTAATTGATGCGGCCAAAGCAAATAACGTAAAGAAAATTGTATGGAATACAAGTGGTTGGCTGGAATCTCAAAAAAACGGTTCACCGGTAGATGATGTTAAATTGGATGTAAAAGATTATTTGAGTAATAGTGGAGTAGATTATGTAATCATAGAACCTACCATTTACATGGAAAATATGATGGGACCATTTTGTGCACCATTTATTAAAAACGAAAAAAAACTAGCTTACCCTACACCCGAAGCAATGCCAATAGGCTGGATAGCTTCCAGAGATGTAAGCGCGTTTGTGACAGAAGCTGTTTACAACTCTGATTTGAAAGCAGATACTTTCAAAATCAGCGGTTTGGATAATCTTACAGGGAATGATTTGGCAGAAAAATTCTCTAAAGGTGTAGGGGAAAAAATCCTTTATTATCCACAACAACCAAAAGAGTTTGGCAATATATTAAAACCTTTTGTGGGAGAAGCAGGTGCAGCGAGCGTTACAGCTTATTATGAAAGTCTTCAAAATACTACTGAGTTTCCACCAAAATTCAATTCTAAGATGAGTGAGGTATTAGAAAAACTTCCTGTAAAAATGACTTCGATAGAACAATGGGCGAAGGACAATAAGGAATATTTTTTTAACTAATAAATTAAAGTCTGTCCAATTCTTTGTTAACAGGAGCGGCACATTTGAATTTACATTTAAATGTGCCGCTTTATTACATTTTAGAATATTCATTTATGATTTTTTTAATGATCAATAAATGAATTGTCTTCAGAATTTGAAAACAACCGTCATAATTTGGCGGCTAATTAATTTTACGAAAACCATTAATTTTCAATAATCTCAGGGTTCTTCTGCGGCACAAAATTCATTTTTGAGAAAACAGCAAAAGAACTCTGAGGTTTTTTTATCTTTATATTTCAGATATTTGTTTAAAATTGTGAACTTATGAAAAAATCAACTCTCTTATTTTTAGTTATACTCTTATCTTTTGGCACTATGAATGCACAATTAAAAACAGTTAAATACAACGATGGAAATCAGGTTCTAAATGGATTATCTATAAAAGCTGCTAAAAAGAGCAACCAGAATCCTGGCATTTTACTCTTACCTGCATGGCTCGGAATTGATAATGCTTCGAAAGAAATTTCCGAGAACTTATCCAAACTAGGCTATACTGTTTTCATAGCTGATATTTATGGTGAAGGAAATTATCCGGCAAATACTTCCGAAGCAGGAAAGCAAGCCGGTTATTATAAAAAGAACTACGAAGCTTACCAAAAACGTATTCAATTAGCTTTAGACCAATTAATAAAATCGGGTGCAAATGCTGATAATATTGTAGCCATCGGATATTGTTTTGGAGGAACAGGAGTTCTGGAAGCTGCCCGCGGGCATTTGAATGTAAAAGGTGTAGTTTCATTTCATGGTGGTTTAGGCAAAGATGCATCCCGACCAGCTGAACCAATTACAGCCAAAGTTTTAATTTGCCATGGAGCCGATGATCCATTTGTACCTAAAGAAGAAATAACAGCTTTTCAACAGGAAATGCGTGATACAAAAGCAGACTGGCAAATGATTTATTATGCTAATTCAGTTCACTCGTTTACCAACCCGGAAGCAGGAAATGACAATTCAAAAGGTGCTGCTTATAATGCAGTAGCTGCAAAAAGATCTTTTGAACATTTACAGCTTTTTTTGAATGAAGTCCTAAAAAAATAATCTTAAACTTAGAAATACCCAGATGAAAAAAATTGCAATTTTATTATTAATCGTTTCTGCATTTTCATGCAAAAACACCCAAACGGTTACTTCTAAAGATAATTCTGATCCAACTAAATACCTGAATCTTATATCTGAGAAAGATTTAAAAACAATGTTGTATGTTGTTGCTTCTGATGAGATGGAGGGCCGTGAAACTGGTTCAGAAGGACAGAAAAAAGCAGGTCTTTATATGATTGAGCAATATAAAAAAAACGGTGTTTCTTTTCCTAAAGGGGCGTCTGATTATTACCAGCATATTCCTGCATCTTATTTAAATGCCAGGCGAAATGAAAACTTAGCTGATTCAGAGAATATCTGGGCCTACATTAAAGGTTCTGAAAAACCGGAGGAAATCTTAGTAATCTCAGCTCATTATGACCATGTTGGAATACAAAATGGTGAAATTTACAACGGTGCTGATGACGATGGTTCCGGAACTGTAGCTCTATTAGAGATGGCAAAAGCATTTGCAAAAGCCAAAAAAGACGGGCATGGACCAAAACGTTCTGTATTATTCCTGCATGTAACAGGCGAAGAACACGGTTTGCATGGTTCTCGCTATTACTCTGAAAATCCTTTGTTTCCATTAGCAAACACTATTGCTAATATCAATATTGACATGATTGGACGACGAGATGTGGAACATGCTGAAACCAACAACTATGTATATGTAATTGGAGCCAACAGACTATCTACAGATTTACATAATGCTGTTGTGTCACAAAACGATAAATACATCAAAATGGATTTAGATTTTAAATTTAATGATCCAAAAGATCCAAATCGATTTTATGAGCGTTCTGACCATTATAACTTCGCCAAACATGGCATTCCAGCTGTTTTCTTTTTTAATGGAGTACATGAAGATTACCATGGAAAAGATGATATTCCTGAAAAAATTGAATATGATGCCCTGACAAAAAGAACACAGTTAGCTTTTGTTGTTGCCTGGGAACTGGCAAATAGAGAAAACCGACCAGTAGTGGATAAGAAATAAGTTTATCAGCTTTAAAAAGCAAAAAGGGATAAGTTTAAAACTTATCCCTTTTTTTATCATTAAGTTTTTACAATCTCAAAGAAAAAACTTAGAATCTTAGTCCCTCAGAAACTCAGAAACTTCCTTTAGTCATTCATAGAAATCAAAAACTCTTCATTATTTCTGGTTTTCTTGAAACGATCGTTCACAAAATCCATAGATTCTACCGGATTCATATCAGATAAATATTTACGCATGATCCACATTCTTTGTAATGTTTTTTCGTCTAATAATAAATCGTCACGACGCGTACTTGAAGATGTAAGATCGATTGCAGGGAAAATACGTTTATTGGCGATTTTACGATCCAACTGAAGTTCCATGTTACCCGTTCCTTTAAATTCCTCAAAGATAACCTCATCCATTTTAGAACCTGTTTCGGTCAATGCGGTTGCGATGATACTTAACGAACCTCCGTTTTCTACATTTCTGGCCGCTCCAAAAAAACGTTTTGGTTTTTGTAATGCATTAGCATCTACACCTCCACTTAAAACTTTACCGGATGCTGGCTGTACTGTATTGTAAGCTCTTGCTAAACGTGTAATCGAGTCTAAAAGAATCACTACATCATGTCCGCATTCTACTAAACGTTTTGCTTTTTCTAATACGATATTGGCGATTTTTACGTGCTCTTGTGGCTCTCTGTCAAAAGTCGAAGCAATGACTTCACCACGAACACTTCTTTGCATATCTGTAACCTCCTCAGGACGTTCATCAATCAAAAGAACAATCAAATAAACTTCAGGATGGTTGGCTGCAATCGCGTTTGCAATGTCTTTTAATAACATTGTTTTACCGGTTTTCGGTTGTGCGACTATCATACCACGCTGACCTTTTCCTATTGGAGAAAACAAATCGATAATACGGGTTGAAACTGAGCTGCCTTTTTCGGCTAATTTGAATTTTTCAGAAGGGAAAACCGGTGTCAGGTGTTCGAAAGAAACTCTGTCGCGAACTACTTGCGGATCGTGACCATTAATTTTTAGTACACGAACCAAGGGAAAAAATTTCTCCCCTTCTTTTGGAGGGCGAACCACTCCTTTTACTGTATCTCCGGTTTTAAGACCGAATAATCTGATTTGTGAGGTGGATAAATAAATATCATCCGGAGAGGCTAAATAATTATAATCTGATGAACGTAAGAATCCGTATCCGTCCGGCATCATTTCAAGAACACCTTCACTTTCTATAATTCCATCAAATTCAAAGTCTGAATCCCTGAAATTATTCTTTTTATTTTTATGATTTTGATTTCCGTTTGTATTTCCATTCCCGTTTTGATTTTGATTCGGGTTCGGGTTTTGGTTTTGATTTGGTTTATTCTGATTTGGGTTTATTTTTTTTACAGGAACACTCTGATCTGTTTTTTCAGGTGCAGGTGCCTGATTTTCAGTTTCTGTTTCCTTAACTTCTTCAGCAATACCTTCTTGTGCAGTTTCTTTTTCCTTTTGCTGAGCAACTTTTTTATCGTAAGCAGATTTATTGAATTTTACGATTTTTGGTTCTTTTTTCTCATTTGCTGCATTCTCTACCGGCTCTTGAGATTCCACCTTTGCAATTTCCTGATTCTTTGAATCTGCTTTTATTTTTGAACTTTGCTGGGTTTTCGAATTTTGTTTTGCAACGACAGGAGTTTCATATTTTTCAGGAGTTTCCTCAACTTTATCAAATTCTAAAACAGGGGCATTTTTTGAAATCGCTGCTTTTTTGGCAGGAACTATTCTGGCTCTTTTAGGCTTATCCTCATCTGACTTTTCAGCCTCGGCATTCCCAGTTGCTGCGGCTACTGCTTCCTGATGTGCCAAAATCTGACTGATCAAAGTGTCTTTTTTTACACCACTAAACTTAATAGTTTTAGCTACTTTAGCTATTTCTTGAAGCTCAGAAAGCTTCATTTCTTTTAATGCAGAAATGTCAAACATGAATGTTCTATGAATTTAATTATTTTAAAGGAAAATACTGTAAAAAAAATAGGTAGATAATATTTTTGAATTGACCGCAGTATGAAGTGCTTACGGTATTATGATGCAATAATACGAATAAAATTTAATCATACAATAGTATTTTAAAAAAAGAAAATATATTTTTGTAAAACAATTTCAGACCATGATACAACGAATTCAAACTATATATTTAATCCTTACCTTTTTGGTGACAGGTGTCTTATTGTTTTTTGTTCCGCTATGGACAACAATTGATGGTAAAGCTTTTTACTTTATGCAGGATCAGGTTTACACCATTTTATTAGGTTTGAGCACTATGCTTACCGTTATCAGCATTATTTCATATAAGAAAAGACAAAATCAGTTTGTAATGGGCAGGCTGAATATCATATTAAATTTAATTTTATTAGGATTATTTGTATATCGATCACTAAATTTATCTGGAGAAGCAGTTACTGTTTCTGAGAAAGGTATTGGGATGTTTCTACCAATTGTTGCTATCGTATTATTAGTTTTAGCTAATAAGGCCATCAAGAAGGATGAAGATCTTGTAAAATCTGTAGATCGTTTGAGGTAAACCTATAAACTTAGTTTATTGCGCGAAGAGAACCCGAATTGTATGATTCGGGTTTTTTTGTGGAAATTTCACTATATTTACCCATCATAAAAAGGAAAATAAATTTAGAATTCAGTATTGTAAATAGAATTTTCATAATTTCGCTTTTGTTATTTCAATTATTTATGACACATAAAATAAAAATACACCTCGCAGATGACCATTTAGTACTTATTGATGGACTAACGAATCTATTAAGTACGGTTTCTGAATTCGAAATTGTGGGTTCATCCTCTAATGGCTTAAATATTTTTGATGAAGTAACAGCTAATAAAGCCCATATTCTGGTATTAGATCTTAGTATGCCGGAAAAGGACGGTATCGAAGTTTTAAAAGAATTTCATCAAAAGGGATATCCCTGCAAGGTTATCATCCTCTCCAGTTATGACGATTTGAAAATCATTAGGGAAGTAATGAATTTAGGTGCCAGTGGTTATTTGACAAAAAAATGTGCCGGCGAAAATATTATTGAAGCCATTGAAGTGGTTAATGAGGGGGAAGAGTATTTTTGCAACTCCGTAAGGGAGAAAATCTTCAACACTTTTACAGATAATAATCCTAAATTAAATAAAAATTTTATTACTGAAAATTCTGTCCTGACATCCCGTGAATTAGAAATTGTAACTTTAATTTCATTAGAATACAGCGGAAAGGAAATTAGTGAACAATTGTTTATCAGTACCAATACTGTTGAAACGCACCGCAAAAACATCATGAAAAAATTACAGACAAAAAACACCATCGGGCTGGTTAAATACGCTATTAAGAACAACCTGATAAAATCATAAAATTTACCAATATTGTTTTTTTTAAAGCTACAATCAGTGTATCAATATTACCTTTTTGGATATATATGAATTGTAGATTTTATATTTTTAAAATCAAATATTTCACAAAGACAAACACACATTAATATCCATGCATTTGATTTTAGAATTTAAACTGTATTTTTATCCACTAATTTTTTAATATGTCAATTTTTCGCAATTTTACAACTGCTTTTTTGATATTATTTTTTTGTTTTCCCGCTCTTAGCCAGAACAAAAGCTTTACACAAAAAGAACTATTACAACTTTATAACGAGGCAACTTCTAATCTTCATAAGGAAAACTACGAGAAATCGTTAATCCAATCGAGATTACTTTTAAATCATTCCCTTTTATTACAAAACAACCATTTAATTGGAAAAGCATACAACACAATTGCTGCTAATTTTGACGGTATCTCGGAACCTGATAAAGCTTTGTTTTATTACCAAAAAAGTCTAATATATGCTGAAAATTGCAAGGATCTGGAACTTCAAAACTGGCTCTACAACAATATTGGCAACATTTATTGCTTTGACAAAAAGAAATACGAAAAAGGAATTTCTTATTATATACAATCATTATATTTTAGTGACGAAACTAAAGATTCATCACAGGTTTTTCTTACCAAACTTAATATTGTCTGGGCCTATTTTGATATTGGACGTTTCTCTCACGGATACCCTTATCTACAGCACATCAATAAATACAATCAGAAATTTGGGACAGAAACAACTATTGCCGTTACTGACATGTTGAATGGAATGTATTATAATCATAAAAATGATAATGAAAAAGCAGATGCCTATTTTAAAAAAGGAATAGAAAATGCTCTTAAATATGATGAAAAAACCGACTTATCTTATATATATCAGGAATATTCAAAATTTCTATTTAAAAATAAGGATTTTGAAGCAGCGTACAAATACTTAAATGCTTATCAGGGACTTACGAATGAATTCAATCTTGAAGACAAGGCCAAAAAAGCAAAAATAGCCGGAATCAATCTCGAAATAGATGAATACAAACGGGAAATAGATAAAATGGGTGTTGAAAGCAAAAAAAAGGAGAAACTTTTTCACTCTGAAAATGTTCGTAAAAACAAGATGACAACCATTATCTTGTCCTTATTTCTGATTAGTATTATTTTATTTTACTTTTTTTACCAAAATACAAAACTGAAACAAAAAAACAGGATTAAAAATATTGAGAATAGGATACATCAAAATATTATAAACGCCAGTATAGACGGACAGGAAAGCGAACGAAAAAAAGTTGCTTTGTTTTTGCATGATACAATTAGTGCTTCGTTATCGTCAGCCGGAATGCATCTGAATGTTTTTTTATCTCAAAACAACCCTGTTCCTGATGAAATCATAAAAACAAAATTTATACTGGATGAAACACATGACAGAATAAGAGATATTTCGCATGATCTTCTTCCTACATTATTAGTTCGTTTCGGGTTGCTGTATGCTCTTGATGATTTATGCGAAAAATATTCGAATTCAACTTTGCATTTTGAGTACATGAATGCCATTCCAATCAAAAAAAGATATAATGAGAAATTTGAAACGCGACTTTATTTTATAGTTTCAGAACTTTTGAATAACATTATTAAACATAGCTATGCCAGCAGAGCTGAAGTTTCATTGTCAGAAAATAATAATGATTTAGTGATTAAAATTACTGATAATGGAAAAGGGTTTGATATTAACAAATTTAATTTTGTTGAAGGGTTTGGCCTGAATCAAATCAAAGCGAGAATAAATAATTTAAATGGGCAATTTGATGTTAAATCAAAAATCAGTGGGGGAACTTCTATTAAAATAAACGTTCCTTTAAGCAACTAAACTCCCATAGTATTCATAAAAGATTATTTAATTTTTGGCCTCTACACAAATTTCAGGATACTATTAAAAAAGCTTATAATCATAAAAAAAGACGCTCGAAATTGAAGCGCCTTTTATGCCAGTTAAGATTTAAATATTAAGCTTGTGTTTTTCCGCCCTTATCAATATCTGAATCCTCTTCATTTTCGTCTTCATCGCTTTCATCTGCAAAAAACAACTTATTCTCGTCACTTTCTGTTAGTCCATGCATCTCTTGTACTTCTAAAAATCTCTTTGTCATAATTGTTTTGTTTAAGTTTAATATTAAAATCGTAATTTATTTTATCGTATCAATTTTGATACTCATATCTGATAAAATTATATTTAGTCTTTGATGTATTAAGCATAGTTTTTTCAAATCAATTGTTGTTTAATTATGTACCTCAAACTTCAATAATCTTTCAAAAACACTTACAAAATGACAACTTTAAATTAATTACAGCATTGGAAATCAATTTATATATAAGCATATTGTCTTACAATAATAATATATTTTATTTAATAACAATGAATTTAATTACTAAATTTGAAAAAAAGTAAAGAACTACTTATAAAACTATCTTATTATAATGCACAAAGTCCGGATTATTTCACTAATCGTTATATTAATAATTTGTATTACCCATAACTCATATTCTCAAAATAAAACGCTTCCAAAAAACGAAATTGAAAAATTAGTAACTGTTGCAACAGAAAATTGGAGAAATAAAAATTATGAAAAATCTTTAAGACAATCCAGAATTGCTTTAAAATATGCAATTGCCATTCATGATAATTACTTAATTGCACGCTGTTATAACCTGATAGGCGTAAATTTTGATGATTTGCTTATGCTTGATAAGGCATTTGATTTTTACATTAAGTCACTCCACTATAGTAATAAAACAAATGACAGAATCTTAAAAGGTAAAATCAACAATAATTTAGCAAACATTTATTTTTTTGAAAAAAAACAATATAAAAAAGGAATACAGCATTATGAAAAAGCACTGGAGTACAGTAGCAATACAGCTGATAATTCAATCGTTTATCTTCGTAAGCTTAATATCACCTGGGCCTATTTTGAAATTGAAAATTTTAATAATAGTCTTAAATATTTCAAGTATATAAATCAATACAAACATTACGGAGATGAATCAACTGAGGTCGCCTTTAATATGCTGAATGGCGTTTTTTATAACCATATTAACGACACAGTAAAATCAAATTTTTATTTCACAAAAGCTATTGAATTAGGGAATGAAAGTTATGAAAAATTTGATTTATCAGTAACACACAAAAAATATGCTGCTTTTTTATATAAAAATAAGAATTATAAAAAAGCTTATGAAAACATATTAGAGTTTAATCGTCTTACCAATGAAATTATTGATTTGGCAAAAGAAAAAAAGACTAAATTGATTGGTGTCAACCTTGAACTGGACGAATTTAAAAGAGAAGTTGATAAAATAGAAGCAGAATACAAAAACAAGCAGAAATTATTGCAAAAGGAACATTCAAGAAATAAAAAAATATTTAGTGTTATTATTTTTTTATTTTTCATTATTATCATCCTCTTTTACTTTTTTTATCAAAATACAAAACTGAAGCAAAAAAACAGGATCAAAAACATTCAGAATAAAATACATCAAAATATTATAAACGCCAGTATAGACGGACAGGAAAGTGAGCGAAAAAAAGTTGCTTTGTTTTTGCACGACACCATCAGTGCCTCACTGTCATCTGCAGGAATGCATTTAAATGTGTTTTTATCCCAGCATAGCACTGTTCCTGATGAAATCATAAAAACAAAATTTATTCTCGATGAGACGCATGACAAGGTAAGGGATCTTTCGCATGATCTTCTTCCTACCCTACTGGTTCGCTTCGGACTACTGTATGCTTTGGACGATCTTTGCGAAAAATATTCAAATTCGAGTTTACATTTTGAATACCTGAATACTATTTCTAACAAAAAAAGATATCCTGAGACATTTGAAACAAGGCTGTATTTTATCATTTCAGAACTTCTGAATAATATTATAAAACATAGTGGGGCGACAAGAGCTACAGTTTCTGTAGCAGAAAACAATAATCAATTAATTATTAAGATTAGGGACAACGGAAAGGGATTCGATATTAATGATTTTAATTTTGTTGAAGGATTTGGTCTCAATCAGGTAAAAACCAGAATAAAAAACCTGAATGGTCATTTTATTGTAAAATCAAAAATAAATGAAGGAACTTATATTAAAATGACGGTTCCTCTTAGTAGCCCTTAGTTCTTGATTCATTAGCAAAATAGTCCTTAGTAAATAGTCCTTAGCAATTAGTCCTTAATAATTAGTCCTTAATAATTAGTCCTTAATAATTAGTCCTTAGTAATTAGTCCTTAGTAATTAGTCCTTAGTAATTAGTCCCTAGTAATTAGTCCCTAGTAATTAGTC
>NZ_CAMLDD010000033.1 GCF_946478785.1 uncultured Flavobacterium sp. | reverse complement strand
CGTTCAACAGGAGTTTCATTGTTGGCTTTTCAAGCCCAACGAAACTCTAGCTATTACTGGCTGGTTATTTTGTCGAAATTACAATTAAATCGCAAGCTTTTTTCAGGTTTCTGTTGGCAAAATCCAACTTTCGCGCTTCTGTTTTTCGGTTGGCAATTTTCAACGTTTTATTTTCAATTATTCGCTTTTTTAATTTCTGCGCAAAACTTTTCACGTTTCTGCTGACAAGTTCCGACTTTCACGCTTCTGCTTTTCAGATTCCAATTTTCAAGTTTCTGTTGGCAAGTTTCCATTTTCACGCTACCGTTTTTCAGGTTTCAACTTTTCAAGTTTCTGCTGGAAAGTTCCAATTTTCACGCTTCTGTTTTTCAAGTTTCTGCGAGTTGCAAACTTTATTTCCAAATCGAAATTACCTGCGTAATTTCGGCATAACTAGCCAGTAACTTGTATATATGTACGACAAAATCATACAAAGTCACCCTATTTTGGGTAGCTATATCTGACAACTACATAAAATAGTTATTTACGAATGTATAAATAAATATTTACAAATATGAGATATAATTCTATTGGATGTACTCTGTTTTAAAAAACCTCTTGTAAAAACTAAAGCCCTAGCCCAGATGGGAACGGCATCCTTTTGTGGCGGGGTTCGCCACAAAAGATAAAGTGTACAGCTGGAATAAGCTCCTGAAACTACTTAATGAGTTTATTAAGCATTCCGTTGAAGATAAAGCCGTGAAAAGGCAGTACGGAATACCAATATAATTTTCCTAAGATTCCTTTTGGCTTAAAAGTCGCCGCCTGATATAACGTATTGTGAATGATTTTAAATTCGAGCCATGCTTCGCCGGGCAGTTTCATTTCGGCGTATAAAATCAGTTTTCCTTCTTTTTTATTGGCATACAGCACGCGCCAAAAATCGAGTGCATCGCCGGCATAAATAGTATGTTTATTGGTTCGTCCACGACGGGAGCCTACACCACCAAATAACTTATCGATAAAACCTCTGAAACCCCAGAGCCAATCACCATAATACCAACCATTTTCGCCTCCTATTGACCAGATTTGATTAATCGTATAGTCACGATCGAGAATCTGTTTTTTTCTTCGGTCAATATAACAGCCTTTTTTAGGTACTTTTAAATATCCTGAAATGCTGTGGTTAAACCTGCCGCTGATCAGTGAATCTTTCCAGCTAGATGCTACTTTATCTTCTCCAACTTTCAGCAAAGCCCTCGAAAGCGCTTCTTTGTACGGAATGGGATGAACGCCCAAAAGTTCATTGATGCGGTGATCGCTGCAAATCACCTCAACTTTCATGCTGCTTACCAAAGCCGAGGCCAGTTTATAGGAAGTCGAAGTTACAAAATACAGCCAGTAAGATGACAGTTTAGGCGTCATGACCGGAATGGTGAAAACATATCTTTTCAGTTTTTTTGCTTCGGCAAAAACCAGTAACATTTCTTTGTACGTTAGGATATCCGGTCCTCCAATATCAAAACTCTGATTGTAGGTAACCGGATTTAAGAGCGATTTTGAAAGGAATTCCAATACATCATTAATTGCAATAGGCTGGCATTTTGTATTGAGCCATTTGGGCGTAATCATGACAGGAAGTTTGTTGATCAGATCACGGATAATTTCGAAAGAAGCACTTCCGGATCCTACTATAATTCCTGCCCGTAATGTGGTTAGTGGTACTGTTGATTTTGCTAAAATACTTTCTACATTTTTTCTTGAAGACAAATGTTTAGAGAGTGATTTGTCATTTACGATTCCGCTTAAGTATAGTATCTGCTGAGCATTAGTTTGATTAATGCGTTCTGAAAAATTCGTTGCCGAAATGCTTTCCAATTCATCATAATTAGTATCAGAACCCGACATGGAATGGATAAGATAAAAAGCAGCATCAATAGCTGTTGGAATATTTACTAAAGTTTCTTTATCTAAAAAATCAACCTCGATAACCTGTACTTTTTCTTGTAGCTCTTCCGGAATATAAAATCTGTTTTTATCTCTTACACAGCAAATTACATCATGACCTTGCGCTGTTAAAACAGGCAAAATACGTTTTCCTATGTAACCTGTAGCGCCTGTTAAGAGGATTTTCATGGTTCAACAATTAGAATATTTCTCATCTTTTCGAAATCTTAAGATGGCCTCAAAAGTAGTCCTGTCTTCTAAGGTCATTTCTATGATTCTTTCTTTTTCCAGACTGTGATTTTTTTTTTCTATTTATATTTTTGAAATTGGTCAACCACAATTTTTGCTTTCAAATCAAACATTAAATTATAAAGCCCAAAAAAAGTTCTGTTCATGTAAATAAAATGTTTGGAACCGCGATTGCCATTCATTTTTTTAAGATTGGTATCGTTAGAGAACCGTTCTCCTAATTTGGCAATGCTTTCGAAAAAGGTTTCATCGGCAAAATCGAAAGTTTCGTTTTGAAATGGTTTTGTAAAAAGGGATAATAAATCATGAAACATCTCAGTAAAATATTCAATTTCTGCAGGCGAATCATCTGCACGAAGGATTTCTAATTCGGATAATTTTTCGTTGAAACGATTTTTATCTGTAATAATATTTTTATTGATTAACTCGAAATACGGCACATAAAATTCATTCGGAATCTGTTTCATACAGCCAAAATCTAATGCGATTAACTGATTTTGTTCGTTAACTAAAAAGTTACCCGGATGCGGATCGGCGTGGACTTTACGTAAAACATGAATTTGATACATATAAAAATCCCAAAGTGCCTGACCTATTTTATCTCCGGTCTCGCGATCAAAATCTTTTGCCGTAAACTCCGAAAGATGGATTCCGGTCATCCAGTCCATCGTGATGATTTTCTCTGATGAAAATTCCGGATAATAGTTTGGGAAAAGAATGTTTTCGATTTTACTGCAGGCTTTAACAACTTCCTCGCTTTGTTTTAATTCCAGCAGGTAATTTGTTTCTTCAATCAGTTTATCTTCAACTTCCTTAAAATATTTATCGGAATCTTTTCCCTGTAAATTAAACATTCGGATCGCAATAGGTTTTACCAATGCCAGATCTGATGAAATGCTGTTTGCAACGCCGGGATACTGAATTTTAACGGCTAGTTTTTTACCGTTTTTCACAGCCAGATGTACCTGACCAATACTTGCCGCATTAACCGAATTGGCATTGAATTCGTCAAAAATTTCATAAGGTGTTTTTCCAAAATTACTTTTGAATGTTTTTAAAACTAATGGTGCCGAAAGCGGCGGAACAGAAAATTGGGACAAAGAAAATTTTTCGACATAAGCCTGAGGCAGGAAATTTTTGTCCATGCTCAGCATCTGTGCGACTTTTAAAGCACTTCCTTTTAGGCTTTTTAGTCCATCATAAATATCTTCGGCATTATTTTCATTGAGTTTGTCGCGGGTCAAATCGGGGTTTACCATTTTTTCAGCATAATGCTTCACATAATTCACTCCTATTTTTGCTCCTGTTTGTACCAGTTTGCTCGCTCTTTCTATTTTTGAAGTTGGTATATAATCTATTGTTTTCATTGTTTACTGTATATTTTTTCTTTGAACAGAAACTTCCCTAAATCAATTAAGTGATTTAGCGGTGCAACATTCATTAGTTCGAAGGATGCATTCACCGATTTTTCGATAAAAATATCTGTTTTTTCAAAAGCCGCAGATGAATCATCCATCCAGAATTTTATAGTCATCATCAGTTGCAGCCAGGCACTTTCCTGAATAGCCTTCTCCTGGTATTTTTGAAGTTTTTCCTGTTCCAGCCTGTAATCATCGGTGAGGATTTCAGAAACATATTCTTTAAAACTATTCCTAAGTGATGTAAGCTGTACCAGATTTTTAAGCGGATTCCTGTCAAGCTTTAGTGATTGCAAAACGTAACTTCTGTTTGCAGTTAATATTTCGAAAAAGGTGAAATAAAAACTCAGCATTTTATTTTTCATATCATATTGCGGATAATCCTCGTGCTGATGCAATAAATTGACAGTGTTTTCAAAAAATAGTCTGAAGATTTCTTTTTCCAAACCTTCAAGAGTTCCAAAAAAAGTATAAAATTCAGCTTCTGTAAAATCATTTTCCTTAGCGAAATGATAAACTGATTTAGGTTTTTGTCCTTTTTCCAAAACCTCATTCATGTATTTTGAAACGATATCATCTCTTGAAATATTCTTTTTTTGGGTTTCCATTTCTTAAAATTTAGAATTCGCCTTAAAGGTAAGCAATGTTTAAGTATCTTTACTTATCGTTAAACAGAATGCGCTGTTAAATATATTATAAACTATTATGGCTAAAAATGTTTTATTAACTGGAGGTACCGGATTCATTGGTAAATATCTTACGGAGGTTTTGATTGCTAATGATTTTTCTGTATCTATTTTAAGCAGAAGTGACAGAAATAATACTGATTTTATCTCGTATTACAAATGGGATCTGGAAAGCAATTATATTGACGAAGAAGCCATTCTAAAATCAGATTTCATCATCCATTTGGCAGGGGAGGGAATTGTGGAGAAAAGATGGACAGCCAAACGCAAAAAAGACATTTTAGAAAGCCGTACCAAACCCATTGACCTTATCTATTCTGTTTTACAAAAACACAGCAAATCGCTCGATGCTTTTGTTTCTGCTTCAGCAGTTGGAATTTACGGAGCAAAAACCAGCGACGAAATTTGTACAGAAAGTACACCTCCTGCAAATGATTTTTTAGGCACCACATGCCAAAAATGGGAGCAGGCAGTTGATAAAATTGAAGCTTTAGGCATTAGAACTGTAAAAATAAGGACTGGTATTGTTTTAGGAAGAGATGAAGGATTTCTGAAAAAGCTGAAACCGAGTTTTAAAACTGGTTTTGGTGCTACTTTAGGCACTGGAAAACAATATTTGCCGTGGATTCATATTGAAGATTTGTGTGGGATTTATTTAAAAGCAATTCAGGATAAACAGGTAAAAGATGCTTATAATGCAACTGTTCTGGATGACACAACAAATAAAATAATATCCAAAACACTTGCAAATTTTTACGGATATTCTATTTGGCTGCCTAAAGTTCCTTCTTTTGTACTTAAACTTTTTATGGGTGAAATGAGTGTTGCTGTATTAACCGGGCAAAGAGTTTCATCTGAAAAAATAAAAAGCACAGGTTATACTTTTCATTTTGAAGATTTAGATACGGCGATTTCACGTTCCTTGTCTTAGAACCAATCTCTATTTAAATGTCAGAAGAATTTGTTCGTCACTTCCAATCACACCACTTAACTGCGTTTTTGCGGTTTGAGAAATTCTGGATGCTATTTTCTCCGGAATCGCAATATTAAAATCAGCTATGGAAATTGGAAAATCTGATGTAATTTGTATTCCTCCATATACTTTTTTAAGTAAAGCCTTTACTGTTATCTCTTTCGATTTTCCTCGCAAGGTTAATCTTCCCTTTATTAAATATTCTTTTTCAGATTCTTCAATATCTGCAAAATTAAAACCTGCGATTTTACCTTTAAACACAGCTTTGGGGTACCGATGGCTTTCTACATAATTATCATTAAAATGTTCTTCCATCAAATCCAGTTTAAAATCAAATTCCTTCATTACGACACTACATAATAAAGTACTTGTTTTAGGATCCAAAACAATCATAACCGATTTGTTTACCGCTTTTATTTCCTCAAAAAAAGGCATTGAAGCTTCAAAATTTATTATTGCTTTGCTGGTAGTAATTTTTTCCTGGGCAATAATAGAAAAAGTAGTAAATAATAAAATTAATAATGTAATTGTTTTCATAATCGTCTGCGATTAAACAATTATGTCATTCGTTTTTAAATTCAAAAATCGAATGGCGTACTCCGTGAAAATATAACAACCAAATCATGATTGTACTTAAAGTTACGCAAATTTCACGGAGCAGGTTGCCGATTTAATGCTAAATATTTGTGAAATATTGATAATGAACAAGCTATAACGATTGAGCTATCAATTAATTTCGACAGGTGTGCAGATTTCAATTAAAAAACCATCCAAATCCCGCACATAAGCTACAATTTGACCCCAAGGTTTTTTCTTTGGTTCAGTTACCAAAACAGCTCCAAAAGTGGTTGCTTTTTGCACCAATTCCCCAACATCATCTGTTATAAAACCTAATTCAATGGCAAAAGGTTTGTCTTCTAAGCTACTTTCAATAAAACCTTCCTTTAAATTTTGGCCAGCCAGCTTTTTTGATGCAAATGAAATTGTCGTTTCACCGGTATTTAATTCACCATAATCGTTTTCGGGAGTTATAAATTTTCTGGAAAAACCAAAAACATTTTCATAAAACGTAATGGATTTTTCAACATCTTCTACATATAAAATTGTATATCCAAATTTTACCATTTCTTGTCAATTTTTAAATTATATGGATTATTTATCCGATCTCTACGAGGACATTATATTTATCCAGATTTGCCAGGTCTTCAATTGAGTTTACTTTTGCTTCTTTGGCATGTTCTTCTATTTCTTTTTTGGTTTCAATTTGTTTGATGCATTTTCTAAAACGGCGCACTTCATCCAAATTCGTTAAAATTAAGCCAGGCACCTGAACACTTTTTCCTTCTTTATCTTTGGCAACCATTGTAAAATAAGATGAATTACAATGTTTGATTGCTCCGGTCTGAATATTCTCGGCCTCAACACGAATTCCTACGATCATTGAGCTGCGTCCTACATAATTTACTGATGCCTTCATGGTTACCAGCTCACCTACTTCAATGGGTTTTAAAAAGTTTACCGTATCAACAGAAGCCGTTACACAATAGTTTCCGCAAAATTTTGAGGCACACGCAAAAGCAATCTGATCCAGCAATTGCAAAACATATCCTCCATGAATTTTACCGCTAAAATTGGTATGCGACGGAAGCATTAACTCTGAAATACTTATTTTTGATGAAGAAACGGGTTTGAAATCTGTAGTCATTATTGTATATTTTTTTAGTTTTTTATTTTAAAATGAAAATTTAATTTAATAATTCATTTTCATCAGTATTTGAAGCTCTGGCAATAATATTCTCAGGAAGTGATTTTTTGGCTTTCGCACCCATTTTTTTCAATTTTTCAACACTCGAGATCAGGTTTCCTCTTCCATCAACAAGTTTGTTCATTGCATTTTCATATTCGGTTTTCGTATCTTTTATTTTGTTTCCGATTTTTACCAAATCCGTTACAAAACCTTCAAATTTATCATACAGTGCTCCGGCCTGACGTGCAATTTCAAAAGCATTTTCCTGTTGTTTCTGGTTGGCCCACATACTATCAATAGTGCGTAAAGTAGCCAATAAGGTTGTTGGTGTTACAATTACTATGTTTCTTGAAAAAGCTTTATTATACAGATCAGCATCTTGATTTAAAGCAACGGCAAAAGCAGGTTCGATAGGAATGAAGAGCAGAACAAAATCAGGACTTTCTATTTGATACAAGTCGTGGTAATTTTTGCTTCCCAATTGCTCTACATGTCGCTTAATTGATAGGACATGTTCTTTTAGATATTCATTTTTAAAACTTTCTTCCTCTTCATTTACCCATTTTTCATAAGCGGTCAATGAAACTTTTGAATCAACGATCATTTTTTTGCCATCAGGCAGATTGATTACCACATCCGGAAAAACCCGATTTCCGTCTGTATTGGTAAAGCTTTGCTGTACTTCATATTCCCTTCCTTTTTCCAGACCTGATTTTTCGAGAACACGTTCCAGAACCAGTTCGCCCCAATTGCCCTGCATTTTACTGTCGCCTTTTAAGGCTTTTGTCAAATTTAGGGTCTCTTTGCTCATTTGAATATTCATTTCGCTTAAGCCCAAAATCTGCTGACGCAAAGCAGCATGGTAATCGATGCTTTCTTTATGGGTTTGTTCTACTTTTTGCTCAAAACCCTGAATTTTATCCTGCAGGGGCAACAGGATATTTTTCATGTTTACAGAATTTTGCTCTGTAAATTTTGCCGATTTTTCTTCAAGTATCTTGTTGGCTAAATTTTCAAATTCTTTGGTGAATTTTTCCTGTAATGCTGTTATTTCATTTTTCTGTTCTTTATGACGTTCCCATAAATTTTCGAAATCGACTTCTTTTTTGGAGAGTTGAATTGCTAAACTATCTTTTTCATTTCGAATATTTTCCTTTTCTGAATTTAATAAATGCAGCTGCTTTTCGAAACTGCCCTTTTCGTTTAAAAATTGTTCTTTCTGTAATTGAGATTGTGCATTTGCTGCATTGAGCTTTTCATTCAGACTCACTTTCTCTGATTCAAATTTAGCCGAAGACAATATTCTCCCTAAATAAATACCTAAAAACAGCGCAATAACAAAAACCGATAATAGCGGTACAAAGTCCAGCATAACTACGTTAATTTTTAAGTAAAAGTACGCAATAATACGTAGTCCTTAATCTTTAGAAATAAAATTTTACGAATTAGTATCCATTCTAAATTAAATAAACAATTCGGCTAACCTGAAAAAAAATATTCCCTAAACGCAACCATTTCAAAACGATTGCATCTACTAAAATATAACCTAATAAAATAAAACATGAAAAAGTTAATTTTAAGCTTATTTATAGCTTTTGGATTCAGTGCGTGTTCCCTGAATGATAATGATGTACCTAATGATACTTGTGGTGCGTATACGAATGTTCCTTTTAGCGGTTTTCCTCTTTCCTGCAACTATACTATTAAAGAACAATTTCCTAATCCTGCAGCCCTTATTGTAAACACACAGGAAAAATTAAATCAGTATTTTACAAAAAATGCTACTAGCTGTCCCGCAGCTAGCGATCCAAATATAGATTTTACTAAAAACTTTATGATTGGGATTTTCGCTGGTCAAAAATCTACCAGCGGTTATGGTATAAAAGTTACTTCGATAGTAGAAAACAATTGTCAGATTGTTGTTAATTTTTACGAGCATGGCCCACAAACAGGAGAAACAACAACGCCAACTACAACATATCCTGCTGATTATGTTTTGATTCCTAAAACAACGAAACCTATTTATTTTAATAAGACTACAGAGAACAAAGACAATATCGTAATTGGAACTTTTGGCGGCGTTAATGATTTTTTTCAATTAAACGATTACAATACTCTTAAATTCCTGAATGTTGCCGATGTTACCGGAAGCTATGATTTTGGTCAGTATAAATATACTGCAACAATAAAAAGAGGCGAATACACATTGTTCCTGAAAAGTGTCCCAACTGAAATTTTAAGCCTAAAAGGCCAAACCAAAACTTACGGATCTCCGGACTCAGAAGATCAGGGTGGTGTTTATTTTGAATTACGCCAGGGTGCCAGTACAACAAAAATCTATATCGATAATAATGATACTGAAGATCAGAGTACAGAAGTGAAAGCTTTTAAGAAAGCGATTAAAGACAAAATTGTACTCTTAAAAGTTTAAATTATGACAAAAAAGCTATCCCTTTTTATTGTACTTGTCCCGAAACAAAGGGGTTCAATAAAACGATAGTTTTTACTCCTGACGGAAAAATTGTCACCTACAAAGAAGGCATCGATATTTCGGAATAACCTCTATGAAATTAAAAAAGGGATTAGCTTTTTTGACCAGTCAGAAAAGAACCTCCTCTCTTTTGAAGGAAAAACGTATGTCATAGAAGAGCTTGATAATCAAAGATTAACAATCGTAAATAATGATTTTGAAGGTAGACGTACTATCTGCAAAAAATAGGTTAAGAGACTAAAAAGAGTTATTTTTGCCAAAACCAAACCATCCTATTTTTGAAAGACGATTTAGACATATATATTAAACAATGTATACAGAATGACAGGGCAGGACAACTGAAAATTTATCAGTTGTTCTCGCCTGTTTTATATGGTATTTGTTTAAAGTATATGAAAAATGAAGACGATGCCAAGGATGTTTTTCAGGAGGCGTTTGTTATTGTTTTTCAAAAAATCCATCAGTATAGATTCGAAGGCAGTTTTGAAGGATGGTTAAAACGAATCTTTATCAATAAGCTAATCGAAACATTAAATAAGAAAAGAAAAGAAAGTTTCTTTTTGGATGTTTTTGATCCTGATACCGATTTTGTAGAAGAGGAGGAATTAGAAATTATTCCGATAGCACAAGAAAAGTTACTCGAATATATCAGAGAATTACCAGATCAATACCGCATGGTTTTTAACTTATATGTTTTTGAAAAAATGAAGCATAAAGAGATTGCGGAACAGCTCAAAATTTCAGAAGGAACTTCTAAATCAAATTTAAACAGGGCCAAACGAATTTTACAAAAAAGGATTTTGAGTATTAAAAATTTTAAAACAGCATGAAGAAGCAGAAAATAGAAGATATTTTTTCATCAATAGAAAACTTTTCGAGTATTCCACCACCCGAATTGTGGAATAAAATTGAAGAGGAACTTGATAAACCTAAAAAGAAAAAAAGAGTAATTCTTTGGTGGTCAGCTGCTGCATGCCTTTTATTAGGATTATTGCTTCCTTCTGTTTTACGTTTTAATTCTGATTCAGGAATTGAAACAGTAAATATCCAAGCTATAGAAAAAAGTGTTGTTCTTGACGAAAACAAGAAAGATTTAGATAACAAAACAAGATCTACAGAAGAGAATAGCTCCAAAATAAAATCGGGCAGTGTTGAAAATCTGTCTGTAGAAACACCTGCAAACCAATCAGATAATTCTAAAAATAACGAAACATACAGAACAACAATTACTCAAACTGATTCTGATAATAAAGTTAATTCAGCTGTTTCTAATCAAAAATCTAACAATGCTGCAGAAAATACAAATCAGGCTGTAGCCGAAAAAACATTTATTGGAGGTAAACAAAATTCGTTTAATTCTTTTTCAGATAATCAAATTTTACAAACTGAAAAAAGAAATGCAAATCAGGCTGTAGCCGAAAAAACATTTATTGGAGGTAAACAAAATTCGTTTAATTCTTTTTCAGATAATCAAATTTTACAAACTGAAAAAAGAAATGCAAATCAGGCTGTAGCCGAAAAAACATTTATTGGAGGTAAACAAAATTCATTCAATTCTTTTTCAGATAATCAAATTTTACAAACCGAAAAAAGAAATACAAATCAATCTATAGCAGGGAAAACTTTCACCTTAGGAAAAAAGAATTCATTCAATTCCTTTTCAGATAATCAGATGCCAAATTCTGTTTTTGAAGACAAACTGGTTTCGAAAAGCAATGATGCTATTGCTTTAAATTCTTCAAATTCAGACAATAATAAACAGATTTTAGAAAAAGAAGTTCCTAATGAAGCAGTAAAAACGGAATCAATCCTGGCAGAAAATATCCAAAAGAACAATGCTATAGCTGCCAATTCATTAAGCACACAAGATTCTGTTCAGTTGGCTGTATTACAAAATTTAGAAAAGGGAATTGTTGAAGTTAAACCTGAAAAAGACAAGGAGGAGAAATCCATTTCAAACTCAGAAAAGTGGTCGCTGGAAGTTTTTGCGGGAATTGCAAATTCAGAAAATTATAGTAAACAAAAAACTTTAGGCAATGTTAATGAATCGAAGCAAACCAATACATACGGAGTAAAAACAAATTACAAGCTCAATAAAAAATGGGCTGTAAGTTCTGGTTTAAAAATTAACGAATTAGGGCAAAGCGTTGCTAATGTGTCTTATTACAGTACCAGCCATATTGCATCCTCACTCCTGGGTACAAGTGATTACCTGAATCAAAATTCTACTGTCGTTAAACAAACAATAGCAAACAATTCCAGTTATGTTTTTGTTTCAAAAAGTACACAAAACACTTTAAAAAGCAGTAACTTCGAAACCGGAAATATTGATCAGAGCTTAAAATATATTGAGATGCCCCTTGAAGTTTCTTATGCGCTTTTCAATAAAGACAAAACTAGTATTAGTTTAAATACGGGAGGATTTGTGGGGAAATTGATTTCAAATAATGTAACGTTAAACGGCACTTCAATTGGCGATAATTTAGATGCCAGTGACTTTGTTTATGGTTCCTTATTGAGCAGTACTTTTCAATACCGTTTATACAAAAAAACACATGTTTTTGTTGAGCCAGGCATGAACTATTATGTCAATCCATTAAATAATCAAACTTTTAATCAATTTCAGTGGTCATTCAATTTTGGTTTGAATGTCTCTTTTTAATCCAAAATAAAGTATGACAATTCACGACACTTGGATTAATGCAAAAACATTCCCTCATGATTTAATTTTGGCGAAAAAACTGGTTTATGATTGCTGTAGTTTAAAATGTACACAACCTTTGCCAGAAACAGAAAGTGCCGAATATAGTGGGTATCGTTTTGAGATTGGCAAAAAGACCATCTGCTACAGGGCAGCGAAAATTACGCCAACAAAAACGGGACAGTTTGTTACTTTATGGAAACGTAACCTATCCGGAACCATCGAACCTTTTGATTTTTCGGATGCAATAGATTTTGTTGTTATCAGTGTGCGAAAAGAGAATAATTTTGGACAGTTTATCTTTCCGAAAGCTATTTTATTAGAAAAAGGGATTTTTTCAACCCCAACAAAAGAAGGCAAAAGAGCCACAAGAGTTTACCCTCCCTGGGATATTACAACCAGCAAGCAGGCTCAAAAAACACAACACTGGCAGTTGGATTATTTTTTAGAAATATCCGATAACAAAACTATTGATTTAAAAGCTAAAAATTTATTTGATGTTCAATAATACTAAAAAAAAAGACAGTCCGAATTTGAACTGCCTTTTAAGTAATGGATTATTTGTACTTATTTTTTTATGACTTTTCCTTTAAAAACAACCTTATTATTCTCTGTCAAAGTATAAATATAAACACCTCTTTGTAAATAATTTACCGGAACTGCTGTCGTCGTTATATCCTGATTTGCCTTAACTTCAAAAGGGTTTCCTACCAAACGGCCGTTGATATCATAAAATCTTAATTTTAGATTTTTGTCTGTACTGCTTTTTACAAGAACATTTACCACATCTGTTGCAGGATTAGGAAATGCTTTTACAGCAAATGTAGTATTGGCATCAAAATCAATTGTGCTTAGATTATCTTCTTTTAATTCAAAACGGGCAATAACCGGTCCATGGTCAGAAGTGTTCGTTGTATAGTTTACAATATCTGTACGCGGATCATATACAGCAATTGAGTTTGGTATATACTCATCTGTTAACTCATTTGAAATGACAATATGATCCAGAAATCCTCCAGAACTTAAAAAACTATAAGCACCTGCCTGACTGATTCCCAAAGTAAGCGCATCATAATTATTTGGATCATTAACAAAAGCTTCGTAAGATGAAGGATTTGGCGTAATAACAGATGCTTTTACATCATCATTAAAATCTCCTAAAATTATCAAATTTGAATTTGGATAATGAACGTCTAAGCTGTCTTTTAACAATTCGGCGTCGTATTTACGCATATTGTATCTCGCTATATCTGATCCGCTGTTGGCACGGGCATGAATATCAATGAGGTTGATTTCTTTTTTAACACCTCCTATATTGGTTTCAATTTGTACCAGATAAGGCAAACGTCCTGATGCAAAAAAACTAGCTCCGTTTCCTCCCGGATAATTTGGTAATGTTGTAGTTCCGGCTCTAACCTCATCGTATAATTTTTCAAACATTACGCGGCTCTTTTTTACAGTTGTCGTTTGCGTATTATAAAGTACAACTAACTTTTGAGGAGGGAAATTTGGATCCGGTGTATTAAAAGAGTACGACCATGATGTCGAAATGCTTTTATCAAATGTTTTACCGTTGACATTTATTTGTTTAATCAATTCATCAATTGACGGATCATCAGATACTTCCTGAACTACATAAACATCAGCATTTAATTTGTTCATTACCTTCGCCACATTCTCAATTTGCAAAGGATCATTTGTTGGACCGAATTCTACATTATCAGCTCCAAAAAACTCCAAGTTATACGTTACAACATCAAAAGTATCTGTTTTTGGTAAAGAAGAACCTGTCAGCTTTCCAATTTGTTTATTTAAAGAAGTTCCGGTAATCGTTAATGCCCCTGAAATAGTTAATGCTTTTACAGAAGGTGTAAATCTTGCGTAAATCGTTTTTCCTGCTGATGCATCAAGAGCACTTACAACAACATTGGACTGAAACGTATTATTATCTAAAGACAGCTCATAATCGGCAGGAGTGGTAATCGTAATAGCTCCATAACCTTCTGCTTTGAAAACAAAAGACTGGCTGGCAGAAACAGCATTTGGATTTACATCCCCAAAATCTAAAACAGGGTTTGAAGCCACATAACCTGGCTCATTGGTAATCGCGACATCATCTAATGACCATTCTGCAGCAGCATTGCTTCCTTCAGACGTGGTTTCATATACCCAGGCCAAATAAGTATGACTGGTTTTATATCCTGCTAAATTTATAAATTGTGACTGAACATAAGTTCCTGTTGTAGTTGGAAAATAACCTTCTATTGCTGTCCAAGTAGCGGTTTCAGGATTGCTTTTTCCATCATAATTAGTCGAAACCATTAATTTTAAAGAAGGGCCTTCATAAAATTTGCGAGAGTAAAATGACAATAGTGGGAATTGACCAAAATTATCTAAACGTAATTTTGGCGAAATAAGCCAGTCTTTGCTCGCACCAGTGTCCGAAAATCCATTCATAAGTACAGCACCTGTTCCTGAATTTATGTTTCTGGTATTTGTTGTACTCGTCCAGCTATTTACATTTCCTGCTACATTATGTTGTGTCCATCCACTATTGCTTAAAACATTGATATCATTAAATCCCTGAACATAAGGATTAATGCCAACTCCGGATAAAGCGATGTTTTTAGTTAGAGCTCCTTTTGTTTCATGCGTTATCTCACCTGAAAAACTGCCTGTAGAAGTTGGGGTAAATCGAACATAAACCGTTTGGGCAACATTTGAAGCGAAATCAAATGCAGTGTATGTCAGGGTAGGGCCAAACGTATTATTATCTTTAGAAATTGTAAAATTTGCAGGAGCAGTCACTACCACATTATGGGTAAGATTAGAACCCTGAATTTGATAAGTTGCACTGTCAGAAGTATAATTTGCTTCAGAAAAACCTAAATTAAGAGAGGCAACTGTAGTCGATATTGAAGGAAATGCAACGCTTGAAGTAGCAACATCAACCTTATTTACTACCGATTGGATATTGCCATTAGAATCTTCGGAAATGGAGAAAACGCTGTAACTGGTGTCAAGTGCTAATCCTGTAAAACTTTTTACATATTGCTGAGATTCATCAGTAATATCCAAAAATCCGGATTGTAATGCAGCAGAATCATTTGCATCAAGACCAGCTTTTATTTGAGCAATTGTTGGTTCTGTGCTTTCGGCTGGCAAAAGGACATAATACGTTTTTCCAACTTCATCAATTTTGTTTAAAAAATCAAAACTTTCTGATAAGATATTGTCTGCTTTTGGATAACCTGTTTCGCTTACCGGAGCCAAAATGTCACTTCGGATATCAATATTATCTATTGCAAAAGAAGGTCGGGATCCTGAGCCGGAAACCTGTCTGGAAATCCATCGTATTTGAACTACAGGCTGATTATCACATTCTGCCGGTAGTGTTAGTTTTATTTTTTTCCAATTATCTTGAGGGGTAGTATCTCCCGAACCGGTTTTTGTAGTCGTATTATTTCTATAAGCAGTTTCTAATAATGATGTAAAATCAGCTGTAGTGCCTACCCGGTATTGCAGCACCATTTCATTGATACGAGTGTTATTGCTTCCATTATAAGGATTACGAATCGTCATGGCATCATATTGCACCTGTATTGCTTTTTGTCCTGTCGCATCAAAAGCAAAAGCAATTGTTAAGTCTAAGTCGCCATTATTTAAAAAACCAATTTTTCCATTATAATTATGAAAATTGCCACTATTTGTGGCAGCTGTACTATTAGCAATTAAAGGTCTGTCAGCAACTACAACAGCATTTGTATTAAATGCAGATCCTGGAAATATATTGGCAGTCCATCCCTGAAACCCAACAGGATATGCTGTTTCTGATGCAGCAAACGAAAAATCCTGTGTGTAAGGCAAGAACTGCTTATCGGGCATCGTCTGAGCAAAAAGATTTCCCGACAAGAAATAAAAAAAACTTAAAAACGCCATTAAATATCGCGAAGTGTAAATATTTTTCATAGTTTAAAATATTAAAGTTTAGAATCTAAAGTTATCTACTTTAAAGTTAAGGGAATATTATAAAACTATAAACATAAATATTTTAAACTTATAAACATTTCATATCAATAAGGCAAAAATAAGCGCATTGTTTAAATTATTCATAATCATATTTCATTTCAAGTGATGAAATGATTTTTTAAAGGAATTCTGTTTTTTAAGATAAAAAAATTGAATATAAAACTACGCCTACAAAAACTGCCAAAAAAAAGACTGTCTAAAAATTGACAGCCTTTGTTCCTGATAATAAAAAAGTAGTATTCACTATGAATTTAATTTTCCTCATCCAATTTCATGTTCCCTCTGTCTTTATGGCTTTCCGGATTTGAATTTGGGTAACGATTTGGTGTGATATCCGAATTTCGGTCTTTGTTTTCTACTGTCTTTTTTGCTTCTTCTTCTGATGAAACACCACGATTTGCGTTGGCATCATCCAGACTTACATCATCTTTGACTTTTCGGATATCCTCGTTTTCATTTCGTGCCCTTTCTACTATTTGTTTATTGCCCTGAGCATCGGTAACAACTTCTTTTTTTAAATTGGCATCCTCAGATTTTCCGTCATGCGAAATATTTTTTCCTTTAGATTCGTCGATATCTTTTTGTACTCCATTTATCTTTTTAGCGCCTAAATTATTTGTATCCATGTCATTTTAGTTTAATATTCTTCTTATAATATTACGAATTCTAAATTTTAAAACTAAATGGTTTAACATTGCTTTGGGTTAATTTCTGCTATTAATTTTTCAATGAAGATGAAACAAAACTATCTTTGCAAAAAATAAAAATATGCATCGTCACTTCGTTCTTTTTAAACCTTACGGCTACCTCAGCCAATTTATTTATGAATTGAAAAGAAAGAAAAAGCTTTTAGGCGAATTATATAATTTTCCTGAAGGCACAATGGCTATTGGACGATTAGATGAAGACTCTGAAGGTTTGCTTTTGCTGACAACCGACGGAAAAGTAAGCGAACAGATAAGAAGTAAAAAAGTAGACAAGGAATATTATGTCCAGGTTGACGGCATAATTACACCCGAAGCTATTGTACAATTGCAACAAGGCGTAGAAATTGGTTTTGAAGGCGGAAAATACAAAACGAAACCCTGCAAAGCTTTTATCGTTACTGAAATTCCCGATTTTGGACCTCGAGCTAAAAAAATAAGGGATGAACGCCATGGACCAACATCCTGGGCATCGATAACTGTTAATGAAGGAAAGTTTCGCCAGGTTCGAAAAATGACTGCCGCAGTTGGTTTTCCTACTTTGAGGCTTGTACGGATCCGGATAGGAAATGTATATTTGCAAAACTTAAAAGCAGGCGAGGTTTTAGAAGTTCCAGATTTTAAATTAGATGATGAGTCAGTTTGAGAATTAGAATTTGAAAATGTACCAATTAGATAATCACTAAAACCTTTAACTCCTAACTTATAACTTATAACTCAAAAAGAATGCTAAACGTTGTTCTCGTAGAACCGGAAATACCAAATAATACCGGAAATATCGGCCGCTTATGTGTGGGTACAGAAAGCAAATTGCATCTAATTCACCCTTTTGGATTTGTGATTAATGACAAAAACCTAAAGCGTTCCGGATTGGATTACTGGGTGCATCTTGATGTTACCGAATATCAGAACATAGAGGAATGGATTGCACAAATTCCGGATCAGTCACGTGTGTTTTTGATGAGTTCACATGCTGAAAAATCATATTTAGAAACGGATTTTCAGGATGGAGACTGGCTGGTTTTCGGAAAAGAAAGCGTTGGTTTAAGCAAGGAAGTTTTAGCGCGTTTCGAAAATCATTTAACAATTCCGATGTCGAAGTTAATTCGAAGTTTTAATATTGCAAATTCTGTAGCCTTTGTTGTTGGGGAAGCCAAGAGGCAGATTGGGGTTAAATAAGGTTTAATTGGTTATCTGTTTTATTGGCTAACTGATTAACTAAATAATTATACCACTTAGATGATGGAAGTGGCATTCTTTTATGCTCTCGTTTTTTTTAACGAGACGATAAAAGATAAAACGGGCAGCAGGAATTAGCTCCTAAAATTAAGTACAGTAAAATTCCCTTTTTCTGTTCAAAATAGATGTTTCCTGCAAGGTTTTTTCAACCTTGTAGGTATTTATTATTGTGTTCTAAAGAAACTAAACTTATTTAATTTTGCTTTGGCAAATCAAACCTACAAGGTTGAAAAAACCTTGCAGGAATCAAACCTAAGTCACAATAAACTTCCCTTTTTCAGCATCAAAAACAATATGTTCGTCTTTGAACAAGGCCGCAAAACTTCCTTTCGAAATTAAGTTGCACGGTACGTCCTGTACCACCATTTCCGGTGTCATGATGATCATTTCGTCACTTAACTGAATTGCCAAATCGATATCGTGTGTCGAAAATAAAATACATTTTTGAGTTTCCTGTGTTAACTTTTTCAGTAATTTGAATAATGAAACTTTATGCAATAAATCAAGATGTGTGGTGGGTTCGTCAAGAATAATTAATGGTGTATCCTGTGCCAAAGCTCTTGCTATCAATACCTTTTGTAATTGTCCGTCACTGATTTCAAAATGTTTTTTTGAAGCTAAATGTTCTATTTGAGTCAATTGCATGGCTTCCTGAACTTTTTCTATATCCGTTTGGGATAAAGTACCAATCCAATTGGTATATGGCTGTCTTCCCAAGGCAACCAATTCAAAAACCGAAAGATTGCTTGGAGGCAGCTTTTCGGTTAAAACCAAGCTTAAATTTTGTGCTAAATCTAATGGTTTATAGGTATTTATATTTTTGTCATTCAGAAAAACATTTCCTGACAATGGTGGTTGAATTCCGGTAATAGTTCTTAATAAAGTCGATTTCCCAATTCCGTTTGCACCAATCAAAGCGATAAGTTTTCCCGGATCTAAAGCCAAATTTAAGTCCTGGGCAATAGCTATAATTTCTTTTCCGGACTTATAACCGATACTTAAATTTGCAGCTTTTAATATAGTTTTCATTGGGACTTATTTTTAACATAGATTCTATTATCTATTATTAAGCTACGAATCTATTACATTTTTCTTTAAATTGAACAATTCCTCGATTTTAGTACGACGAAAATCAAAAATGGCATTAATCTTTTTATTTACAACTAAGGTATTCATAACGCAGCCTAAATACCCAAAAGGTATGGCATAATGTACAATGTCTGTCATTTTTGTCCCGCCATTTTCAGCAGGTTCAAAAAAGTGCTTGTGGTGCCATAAAGCGTAAGGCCCAAAGCGCTGTTCGTCAATAAAATACTGATTTTGCTGAGAAACAGTAATGACTGTAACCCAGTTAATTTTAATGCCAAACAAAGGTTTCAACGTGTAGGTTATAATTTGTCCGGGATACATGCGTTTGCCATCATAATCCTGAATTTCGAAACTCATGGTGTCTGGAGTTATCGTTTGAAGGTTTTTTGGGCTGGAAAAAAAGTCCCAGCATTCTTCAATAGAGGCGTTGAGATGTTGAACGGTTTCTATTTTATATATTTTCATAGACTTGCATTAGAGGAAGTTCTTGATTTACGAATGCGTTAGGGGTTGCAGTGGAGCTCTTTTTGTGTCAGGCATTTAATTTACCTGTCGTTATTGCGCCGTGTCTGCCTGATACAAAAAAGCGGGAACGAAAGACCCGACCCCACTTTTTCTGTGGGGTAACGCCCAAATCATTCTTTACATTTTATAATATTTGAAGGGCACAAATAACATTCCGAAACATTCTCCATGTTCTTTTCCAAGATGTTTATGGTGAACCTTATGGGCTTTTCGGAGACCGATTAGATATTTGTTTTTGGTGTTTTTGAACCATTTGAACCGTTGATGAATCAATACATCGTGGATTAAAAAATAACATATTCCATAAGTTGTGATTCCGCAAGCGACAAAAAACAAATAATTGAAGCCGCCCTGAACGCCAAAATAAAACAGCACAATACTCGGAATGGCGAAGATGACAAAGAAAATGTCGTTGCGCTCAAAAGTATGTTCGTATTTTGGCTGATGATGATCTGCGTGAAAATACCACATGAGTCCGTGCATAATGTATTTGTGTGTAAGCCAGGTCACACATTCCATGAAAAGAAAAACTCCTAAAAAAATTAAAAAAGAGATCATTTTTGTTTTATTTTATGAAATAATTTTAAACCATTTTTAATTTGTAAGTTACAAAAGATTGCGCTAAAAGTCCGGCTTTGGTGTAATTTGAAACCCGGATTCTTGAGTTTCCAATTTCTGAACACGGCGTGTTTTTTAGCTTTTTCAACAGTTTTCTGTAATAGATAAAAGCAGTATAAACACCAAATTTTGCTTCCATAGGCAGTTTCACGATTCCCTGATATGCTACTTTGAAATCTTCTTCAATCTCATTGATGATTGCTGTTTTGGTGTTTTCGTCGAATGAATTCAAATTGACACCCGGAAAATAATTTCGGTTTAAAACTAAATTATCATCTTTTAAGTCTCTTAGGAAATTTACTTTTTGAAAAGCAGATCCTAAGCGCATTGCTTCATTTTTCAATTGCTCATACTTTTGATTGTTTCCTTTTACAAAAACTTTAAGGCACATTAAACCAACAACATCTGCAGAACCGTAAATGTAATCTTCGTACTCAGCTTGTGAGTTGTAAGTTGATTTTATGAGATCTAATTTCATGCTTCGCAAAAATGCCTGAACCAAATCGTCTGTGATATTGTATTCTTTTACAGTATGCTGAAAAGAGTTGAGAATAGGGTTGAGGCTGATGCCTAATTGCATTGCTTTGTAATATTCTTTTTCGAAATCTTCAATAAGATATTCTTTTTCATAATCGTGAAATGAATCTACAATTTCGTCAGCAAAACGTACAAATCCATAAACGCTGTAAATGGCATCCCGAATGCTTGGCGACAGCATTTTTACTGCAAGCGAAAATGAGGTGCTGTAATTTTGCGTAATTAATTTACTGCATTTAAAAGAAACTGCGTCGAATAGTGATTTCATTTTTTAAGATCTAAGTGATTTTTCAATTAACTCAGCAACCAATTTTCCTGAAATTAAGGCAGGCGGAACCCCTGGGCCAGGTACAGTTAGCTGTCCTGTAAAATATAAGTTACGAACTTTTTTGCTTTTTAGTTTTGGCCTTAAAAAAGCAGTTTGTAATAAGGTATTCGCCATTCCGTATGCATTTCCTTTGTAAGCATTGTAATCTGTTACAAAGTCATTTTTACAGAATGATTTCTTAAAGATAATGTTATTTTTAATTTTTTGTTGTGTAAGTTGCTCAAAACGAGCGATTATTTTATTGAAATATTTTTCCCTAAGTGCTTCACTGTCATTTATTCCCGGCGCGAGTGGAATTAAAAAGAATCCTGTTTCCATTCCTTCCGGTGCAGCAGTTTTATCCGTTTTCGATGGAAAATTAGCATAGAATAAAGGTGCTTCCGGCCATTTTGGGTCATCATAAATATCAGCTGCGTGCTGGTTGAAATCGACATCAAAAAATAAGGCGTGATGGGTTACATTTTCAATTTTTTTATCAAAACCTATAAAAAAAAGGAGGGAAGAAGGTGCGAAAATGCGGCTCTCCCAATAGTTGTCAGAATAAGCGCGATGCTTTTTTTCGAGCAAGGTTTCAGTATGCTGGTAATCGGCACCGCTTAAAACGATATCAGACTTGATTGTTTTTCCGTCAATTATAATTCCGGTTGCGGTTTTGTTTTCAACGATTATTTTTTCGATTGGCGAGTTTGTCTTAATTGTTACACCCAATTCCAAAGCCATTTTTTCGATACCGCGAACCACATCAAACATTCCGGTTTTGGGATGCCAGGTTCCTAGGCCAAAATCGGCATAGTTCATGAAATTGTAAAATGAAGGTGTTTTTGAAGGTTTTGCTCCTAAAAACAAAACGGGAAATTCCAGAATCTGAATTAATCTTTCGTTTTTGAATTCTTTTCGGATATCAGAACTGACGTTGCTTAGAAATTGATTCAGTTTTAAAACCGTTTGTGGTGTAATTAATTCCAAAGCAGAAACCCCTGGACGATATACCAAATCTTTTATCGCAATATCATAATTGCTTTTGGCGTGATCGATGAACGTTTGGAGTTTTTGACCGCTTCCTTTTTCAATGTTTTCGAAAGTAGATTTTATTGCTTCAAGATTGTCATAGATACTGATAAAATCATCAACTCCAAAATAAACCCGATAAGCCGGATTTAGTTTTACAAGTTCATAATAATTAGATTGTTTTTTGTCGAAATCCTGAAAGAAACGTTCGAACACATCAGGCATCCAGTACCAGCTTGGTCCCATGTCAAAGGTAAAACCCTTGCTTTTAAATTGTCTTGCCCGACCTCCAATTGAATCATTTTTTTCGTAAATAGTTACTGCATGTCCCTGCTTTGCCAGATAGCAAGAAGCAGCTAAAGCAGAAAATCCGGAACCTATTATGGAGATAGTTTTTTTCATTTGTTTAACAAATGTACAAAAACTTTAAACAAAAACTATATATTATTAATAGTTTCTTCCATGGAGTCAAAAACAAAGGTTCTTTCAGACAGTTTTTGTCTGTCGATATTTTCGGTCATTTTTCCCATAATCCAAATTTCATTATTTTTTAAGAGTAATTTTTGCTCCATTGCTTTTACATACTGATTAACAACGTTGCGGTCTGGCTGAATGGTCATAAACGTTACAAAAGTGATTCTGTTGAAATGTTTGGTCAGGTCCTGCAGATTTTCTATAGGCATACTTTCGCCTAAATAGATAGTTTTATAACCCTTCAGTAAAATTTCGTATTGTAGATAGAGCAATCCAATTTGATGAATTTCATTTATGGGTAATGAGAGTACAAATACCTTATCTGTTTTGGCTGGCTTCAGGATTTGAAGACCTTCTGTATAAATTAGTATCTTTTGTTTGATCAAATGGCTCATGAAATGTTCATTTGCCGGACTTATAGTTTGTGATTGCCATAAAAGGCCTAATTCTTTCAATAGAGGAAGAAAATGTTCTTTAAAAACCTGTTGAAATGATTTTTCAGAAATCAGCCAGTCAAAGGTGTTGAAAAAGATTTCCTGATCGAAATTCATCATCGACATCTTGAAGGAATTGATGGCGTAGTTCTGTGAGTTTTTCATGGAAATAATTTCACGAACCAACTGAGGAATTTTTTCTTCAGGGAAAGTAGCAATCTTAGATATCTTGTATCCGTATTCGTGGAGCAATGTAATATTCAGCAGTTTTTGTAAACTGGCTAAATTGTAAAGCCGAATATTGGTATCTGTTCGCATAGGTTCAAGAATTTTATATCTTTTTTCCCATATGCGAATGGTATGTGCTTTTATTCCGGATAAGTTTTCAAGATCTTTGATGCTGAAAACGGTCTTTATGTTGTTTATCATTTCTTATAATTGGATAAACAAAATTAGAATAAAATCTGAGATTCCGTTTAAATCTTCATTAAAATGATAGCTTATGAAAAACTAACTCTTTCAATGCTGTTTAACAGGTCTAAATGTAAAATTGTTTTAGAGCCATCACTGCTTCGGTTGTACATGGTTTCGAACTTTGCTCCATATATAATTTCGTTGAAAGTATAAGAGGTCCTGGCAGCAACAGTATTGCTGAACATATCATCAAAAGTGGTGATAAAAAACAAAATTTACCATGAATTTACAAAAAAGCAATCTGTAAAAATTTAATTTCTACAGATTGGTTATGATAAAGTTTGGCTTATTTACAAAAAGTAGCCCTGTTTTTGATAGCGCTTTGGCTGCCTAATTCTATTGCTTTAGAGAAATCTTTGCAGGCATCTTTTTTATTGCCTACTCTATTATAAGATAGAGCTCTTAGATTAAAAGCGATATAATCTTTAGGATTTAAACCAATTGAAGAAGTACAATCTTTTATTGCATCCGGATAATTCATTAGTTTGTAATTCACATTTGCTCTGCCGGTGAAGGCATCAGCATTCATCGAATCTAAGTCGATTGTTTTACTAAAATCTGCCAAAGCTCCTTGTAAATCGTTAAGCTTAAATTTGGCAACACCTCTGTTTTGATAGGCTTCTACAAATTTCGAATTCATGCTAATTGCTTTATTGTAGTCTGCAATTGCGCCTTTTGTGTTTCCAGCCTCGGCCTTTTTCATTGCCTTGTCAAAATAAGCAGTTGCCGATTGTGACCATACTGAGCAGGTCGCCATAAAAAATAATGTAAGTAATACGTGTTTCATAAAACTAATTTGGGGTTAATTTAATAGGAAACGAATATAGAAATATTTCTTTTGTAACGGTGAGTCTTTTGCTTAAAAAAATAAATAAATTTAGGCAGCTATTCAAAGTCTATTTCAAAATAGTTAAGGGAGATTTTGAGGCACTTTTGATTAACAGAAAATGCAATTAAAGCGGAGTTTTCAAGCGCCAATTCAATACAGCTTTAGGGTTTATCTAATTACGATAAAACTATTTTAAACGCTTATTTGGAAGTTTCTAATCAGCTTTCTAAAATCCATAATCCTCAAAAAAGTTATAATCTAAAATCACAACAAGTGGATGCGTTAGAATCAAAATTAGAATTGACCGATACTAAAAAAGAACAACTTAATGCCGCAGTTCATGTTTACAGGGACTTAGGCTTTGGCTGAGAACAATTATTGTCAGGTAATTGATTGTAGATGAGAACCTTCTGGGGAGTGAAATTTCGGGAGGTTTTTTGTGTGATTTGTGTTTGAAATGATTTTGTGATGATAAGATTGTTATATTAGCTGAATTAATATAGTGTGCTTACGACATAAAGCGAACCCAAATTGGTTAGCATTGTGTGATTTTATTGCATATATAAATAAGTTGGCGTTCAGTTTAGTAGAACCGAAACTGGAAGAAAAAATAGAATTATTAACATCAATTAAATTAGAATTATGAAATTAGATTTGTACACCAAAAGCATTCTTACAATAATTGCAATTTGCTTAGCTATTAATGTTTTAAAAGATTTTGACTTTATTCCAAAAGCATACGCTGGAGAAAATAAACCAAACTTTGAAAATAAATTAAATTTATCACCAAACAAAAATTACGGATTAATTCCTGTAAATGCTGACGGAACAATCGATGTGAATATTAAACCATCTTCTGAAATGGATGTGAATATTTCAAACATTTCAACGACTGATGAATTAGATGTAAATATTGACGAAATTGGAGGAGGTTATGTTTCGTATGGCGGACCAATTAAAGTTGATGTTGATTAATAAGCTAACTAAAAACTTTATTTATAAAGGCATCTCATAAATCCTAACAATTAAATTTAACCAAATGATAAACATTAGCGACATCAATCCTGCCGAAATTATGATTGGTGCTATTGCCGGACAAATAGTAAATGTACTTTGGAATTTTATAGCAAAAAAACTCGCAGAAACTCGACCGATAAAAAAGCTAAAAAACATTAGACTCATTAAAGCGTTAGAGTTTACTTTAGCATATATATTACCATTAGGCACAATTGCTTTTTTAATAATTGAAAACAAATCTGAACCGACTTTTAGAAATATTGCTTTATTCATAATAATCTGTGTTACTTTAGTTTATAATATTTTAATGAATAGTATTATTTCTATTTATGAACTGATACATCAAATAATCGACACAAATTCAAAAAAGTTTTCTGATATTGATTCGTATGCTGGAAGAGTAAATTCAGTAATAAAAGAAATTAGGAATCAATAAAACCGAACCGGCAACACACGCTACAAGCAATTTGGGCATTTAGTTTAATGGAAAAATGGTTTTGTATTTGGGTTAATTTGGCAAATCCGAAATAGGGCTTAATTTAATCCCAAACCCGCTGTAGTGCCATAAATGTTACCTACAAGCTTAATCCTATGAAGATTCCAATAACACCAGATGATTTTCAAAATGAATTTTATTCGTCAATAGACTTAATGGATAAAATTGGAGATTTAAGAATCCGACAACTTATTAAAATTTTAGATAAAGTCAATGACGAAATTATTATAAGCGGAATAATTAAAATATTCAAAAACACAAAAAGGCCAAATACGGAATATGTTGACCGAAAATACGCAGGAAAAATATTGAACAGAATGAAACCTAAAACTGAAATGGATTTAATACTCATTCTAAAAGCTACTATCGAAAATTGGAATAAAAGTGTTGAAGAATTACCCTTTTGGTTAAAAGAAAATTATGGAATTGTATTACTTAAATACAAACTTGCTGAATTTGAGAATCAAGACCTAAATGACATAGAATCTGAAAAATTAAAAACAATAAAATGGTGGCTGAAAATATAAATCGAAATAAAAGCCAGCAGTTATGCCTCAGTTTAAAAAAACGAAAATGGAAAACATAAACGATTTAATAGAGCACAATATTAATTTTATAAAAAACAAGCCTAATTTCGGAATACGAAGACTTGAATTAAAGAATTTAGATGGTAAAACATTATCAAATAATGATTGTATTTCTTTGTATAAAATATTATTAGAAGAGTCTCTTATTTCTGAAAATGGAAACAACTATTTGTTTCTAACAGGTCGGGCAGAAAAAATAATAACTGATGGAGGTTGGTTAAAACACCTAAATAATGAAAAATCAAAATCAGATTTTATTATTGAAAAAGAACTGCTTGATTTTGAGAAATCGAAAATTGATTTTGAATTATCTAAAAAATTACTAAAAGAATATCCGTATACTAAATGGTTTGCTAGACTTGGATTTCTTATTGCTGTGGTCTTAGCAATTTTAGAAATAATACAATGGAAAAGCAAATAATAAGACTGACAATATAAAACAGAATTTCTTATTTGTCTGACTTAAATATGGTGCAGAAACGAAACCGAAAATTGGGATAAATAAAAAACCGAAGGCATAACAGCCACTACAACGGATTTGGGCAATTGGCTTAATGAAAAGTTGGTTTTGTATCTGGGATGTTTTGGCAAATTCGAATAGTGGGCTTAATTTACCCCAAACCACTTGTGGCAAGATAACGTACAACATTAAAAATACTTATATGAATAGAATATTGATTACACTTATATTTACTTTCTTCTTGTCAAATATCTATTCTCAAGACAGTTATTCGAAATTACCAGGAACCAAAAACAATTGTCCAACAATCATTATTGAAAAAGATATTATTGCGAATGGAAATGTCATAGAAATCAAAAAAGAGTTGATAACCGAATTGAATGTCCTTAAAGATAAACCAAATAGGAAAGAGCATAAATTCTTTAATTTGACTGAAAATGGAATTATTTTTGTCACTTTAAATAAAAAAACTGTATTTAAAACACAATCTGAACTAAATAACTTTTTCGGAATTGATAAAAATAACGGAGTGTATGTAAATGGATATCAAATAGAGAATTCTGATTATAAAATCGCAACCGAAAGTATTATTGAAATTGAATTGATTGAACCTGACTCTGAAAATAAATTAAAAAATAAAGCAATTAACGTTTGGACTTTAACTAAAAAAGAAAGAATAGATGGTTGTCAAAGACAGAATGTGAATTAATAACATTATGCAAGACTGTATAATTGCTAAATTAGCGCTTAATCAAAGCTAGTTACATTGTGTTACGCAGTCCCAAGCCTCAAACTGGTGTTCGTTTTCAACGAGTATCTGCATAAAGAAATCATGGTAGCGTTTATAATCGCGGATAATTAAGATAAATCTATCAATTTTGACAAAGAAATTTCCAGAGTATTAGCAATTTTCATTAATGTCAGTAAACGTGGGTTTGTTTTGCCGTTTTCAATCATATGCAATTGAGTTCTACTGATCTCACAATCAAAGGCAAAAGCTTTTTGATCAAGATTCTTTTCCTCTCTCAATTGCTTAATCTTTTCGCCTAATTTCTTAAAATATTTTTCTTCTTTCGTGTTCACTATAACGAATATCCAAATTTTATGTTTACCTTGTGTTCGTAATAACGAACACTTAATAATGAGTCAATTCAGGAAATTAAAAATACATAGTAAGTTCCGCACCAGAAGGTGGGACAATACAACTGTTCCAGAAATCAGGTTAGAAGGCAAATGGCTTGAAAAACTTGCTTTCAGGGAAGGGCAAATCGTAAACATTGAACAAAAGAAAAACAAGTTGACCATTACTATAGATAAAGAACAGAAAACTCAGCATTAAATGTGGAGTATGGTTTATATGACAGTTTTGAGAATATAAAGTGTCAAACTTAATCTTCCCATCCACAAAGTGTTAGTCCATATCCTTGCGCCTGCGTAAGCGATACTTTTGTTACTACATGTCGGCAAGCTGTTAAGCCACGACAGTTTTCTTTATAATGATATTTTTTTGCACCGGTTGGTCCGCATATATATACATAGGTGGTCGAT
This sequence comes from uncultured Flavobacterium sp., assembly GCF_946478785.1. Next base: position 13,155 of record NZ_CAMLDD010000033.1, on the reverse strand, counting down.
AGCCGAAAGGAAGAGAAACAAATAAATAGCAGGAGTAAAGTATATTTCATTCGTGGAATTTTATTTGACAATTAATTGATACTCATTTCCTTTTTTATCAGTCGCTTTTAGCTTTCCATAGGAAATCCATTCGGTATTAATTTCAGTATCTGAAAGGCTGTCACACATTAAAATTCCGGCACCGCATTTCCCCTCTACGTTTATATTCCCAAAAACCGAATCGCCTTTAATATTTACACCTTTTACATCATAATTATATTCATAATGCCCGGAATTTCCTGTTCTGTATTCGTATTGATGAGTTTTATCTATATGATAGGTTTTAGCTTCTTCCGGAGTGATCGATTTTCGGTCATCCGAAGTAATTACTTCCTTATAAAATGCATTAATTTCTGGTGTAGGAGCTTCTGCTTTTTTACAAGAAAGTGTTACGAATGTTATAGCTAAGATTAAGTAGTTTTTTAGCATAAGCGTTTTATTTGGAATAGTTAAACTTTAAAAATTATTTTTCCTGATTCATTGCTTCATCAATTTTACCAGATAAAAAAATGTTTCCCAAAATGCCAATACCAATTGTTTTTGTTTTTCCTTCGAAAGTTACATTTGTTGTTGAAAAAAGAACATAATCAGATGAGGAAACCATATTGTCTACCATCATGTTTATCATTGATTTTGCCAAGGCATTTCCCATTGCATTTCCAGCTTTAGACCACTCGTCATTTTGATTTGTGTTTTTTTCATTCATTTGTTTTTCAAGAAATATGTTCATTTTTAATTTGACTTCTTCCTTATGTTTCTCAGTTCCGGGATTTGTTAATGCTGTGATTAATGTAAATACGCAAAGACCAATAATTACATAGTATTTTGTTTTCATACGCTATAGTTTTAGGAGATAGATTAGTTGTTATAATTATTTTGATTTATTTTTAATGAAGATGATAAATCTAATCAGAATATTTTTTTTGGAAATAAGTAGTTATACCTGATTCTATCCGATTTCATAAAGTGCTGCTGTTTCTAATAATTCCTTCTCAAATTGATAAATATCGTCAATGGATGAAATGGGTAATTTGGTTTCGCTCTTATTTTCATTGAATAAACTAATGTACTTTTTGCCTCCGTTTAAATGCATTCTGCATAAAGGCTTACGATTGTTATCATCCAATAAGATTCCGAAATAAGATTGTGTATCACGATGTACGATTCTGCTGGTTGGTAATTTTCTGCGTAAAATTGCCACTACGATACGATAAGCATCAAGTTCTTCTTCTGTTGTATTAATTTTATTGTCATCTTCGACTATTACAGTTTCTTCGACCTGCTGTTTTATTGTTTCTTTGGTCAGCGCGGCATTTAACCGGTCATTAATTTTATCATTAATATATTGACTTACTGATTTCTGAACTAAATCTTTAAACTCATCCACCACTTTTTCAGTAAGTCTGCCGGTGTATACTTTATTTGCAAAAAGTTTTGTAAAATCATTCGAAGGACTTTCCAGCTCTGCGTTAATTTGTTTTTTGATTTCCTTAATGTATTTTAAAGAACTGGCATTGCTTACAATATTGTCTACATCGAAATTGGCTTTATGAAATTTCGCTATTTCGTTGATTGTATTTTCTTTTAGATTACAGATATCAAATTCCAAAAAAGGTTTTTCGTCCATTTTGTTCTGATCATCCAAATCAGTAAAAAACTGGTAATTGATGCCATTTGTCAAAAGCGCAAATCGTGTTTTGGTAACATGAAAATAGCGGAATAACTGTGAATTATGAACAGTCAGTTTTTCTTTCCAGCTTTTGCATTCAACAATAATAATGGGTTCTCCGTTTTGAAAGATCGCATAATCTACTTTTTCTCCTTTTTTAAGGCCAAGATCTGCTGTAAATTCGGGAACAACTTCAAGCGGATTAAAAGCATCGTATCCCAGAACGTGTATAAAAGGCAATACAAAAGCATGTTTTGTAGATTCTTCGGTTTCTATTCTGCTTTTTAGCTGATTGATTTTATCGGCTAATGATTTAAGTTGAATATTTATTTCCATTGGTTTTTAGTTTAGATTAATAATTCAAATGTAAAACCAATAATAATCAATATTTTATGGAAAACCGTAAAGAGATGAAGTTTTTTGAGTGAAGTTTATGAAACTTTTATAAATAGAAAAAGAGGATGATAGAGTTCCTCTTTTAAATTGTTTTTTTGTGAATTACTATTCTTTATTTAAAATAAAATCTTTAATAATTTTATCCATATTCGAAGGCAGATCAGCACTTTTGATTTCAAAATGTTTGATGTTCATGTCTGTCAGCCATTTGCTCCAATAGGCTTTGATGACTTTTTCTTCATAAGGATTATTTTTACTTGGATTTATGCCAAGAACTAAAACCTCAAGATTTGATAAGTCGTTATGAATTTTAATAAAACCAAAATTTTTACTTTCAAATTTTTTCAGCCAGTCGTTTGTATTTAGATTATTTTGCTGAATTAATTTTGGAGTTAAATAGCTTGATAAATTGCCGTTCTTGATTTGGGTTCCTTCGTAAAACATATAACCGTCCGTCAAAATAATTAGAATGTTTCTATACCCTTTATCAATGCATTGATCTTGTATTTTGCTGTCGAAAAAGTTCCAAATATCAGATCCGATATAGTTATCATCCTTAATTGCCGAATTGTATATTTTTGCTGTTTTTGAAGCATAATTACCGCTTATCGAGTTCAGTAAATCTTTTGAGGCATTATCTTTATCAACTTTAATTTTTAATTCATTTGCAATCGAATTTATTTCAGGACTTTCCGGTTCCGGATTAAAAAATAGCTGTATTTTATCATCAATCTGCCTTATTCTTTTTGATTTTAGATGTTGGGTAAAAGCTTCTGAAACCGATTTAATATAGCCTAAATCTCTTTGATAAAATTCCATTGTTGGATTTGGATTCTTTTTGAGGCTAATTCGATCTGACAAATCAATAAGAATACTGATATTGTAGTTTTCTGAAGCAGTATTTTTTTTAAGTACGATTTCTTTTTCTTCATTTTTGCTGTCTTCCTTACACGAAAAAATAGAAATCAATACTAATGACAGTACTACTTTTTGTAAAATATTTTTCATTTAATTAGTTTTTAGAATATACCAAATGTTGAAAATCAGGATCGACTAAGTTTAATTTGTTGAGGTGCTCTTCAGAATGAAATTCACAGCTTTCCAGAAGTTCTGTTTTTTCTTTATGAGCCAAAGCGATTTCTGTATTTATAGCCTGAAACCATCCTTCTTTGTATTGATGATGGTAATGCAGATATTCTTTTACCGGAAAAACAAAACCATCTATTTTTGATTGCAGTTCTGAATTTTTTCCGTTTAGGGTAACAATCTGTTGTTTGAAATCGTTGATTTTATTGATATAATCTGCTTTTATTTTCTCCAGATTAATTAAACTCTCTTTTTTTCCTCTGATGAAAGCTCTTATCTTATCAATATTTTCAAATTCTTTCATGACAAAATCAAATACAAGTCCCCAGATTATGTAAACCACAAATCCTGCAAATATGATCATCCAAAATTCGGCCTCACCCAAGGCGATGTTTAAATTGTATGGAGCAGAATCTGTTGTTTTATTAAATTCATATATCTTTTTTTCGATTTGATAAGCCAGTAAAGCATCAAATAAAAAGGTGATAACAAATAAGGACATCATTCTTAAAATATTTTTTACGCCTTTTCCTTTTTGAACCATATGAATTACATAACCTAGTCCCATAAATACAAAGGGGATTGTTACCACGAGAACACCTTCAAGCCAGCTTGCTTTAAAAGCATTTGTAAAAGCATCTGCATCAAATATGGCAGCTGTTAAACTATCATTTGAAAATTCTTTGAAAAAAGCAGAATACGAGGCCGAAATATAAAAGACTAATACGTAGAGTGTAATAGGAAGCAGTAAAAACAAACCGATGTAAAATTGTGCTTTTAAACCTTTGCCATCTTCGATGCCGTATTTGTCAGGATTACGTCTGACGTCGATAATTTCGTTTCTGATCTCGTCGATATTATCGTTGATATCCTGTTCTTTTTTTTCAAAAATACTAATAGCAGTTTCAGACTTTTTAAGTTCAGTTCGGTTCTTTTCCTGTTCTTCGCGGTAAGGCTGTTTTAATCGGTCTTGTTCCATTTTTTGTTTTCGGCACTGATCTTCAAAACTCATATATAAATTTTGAAGGCATGCTTTTAAAACAATTGGTTTTCCTGTTGCTTTTACAGATGCTGCAAATCCACTTTGGTAATATGTAATTCTGATTTGTTCTCTGTCTTCTTCATTTTCTTCCAAAAATTTAAAAGAAGAATCTTCAGGTTTTTTTAAACTAAATAATTGAGAAAGTGTTTTCATAGTTTAAGCGTTTAGTTGACTAATAATTTCTTCTTTACCAATGTTTTTCTGAACACAGTCAATAAGATAATCAGATAAATCATTGATGTTTTCTTCAACGAAATCAAATTTCCGGCAATACTTTCGGAGCATATTTAATTCGTCATCGGTTATTTTTTCATCAGCCCAGATAATTCTGGTCAGATCATATAAGTATTCAATTTTTGTATTTAAGTTTTCAGGAACAGTGAATTCAATGCTGACAGGATTGAGGAAAAGTTTATCAAGTTCCTCTTTTGGAATTCCTCTTTCATCTGCAAAATGATAAAGCATTTGAAGCTCCAATACATTAAATTGATCATCTGATAATGCCATTTGATATAATCTCAAAAAGTGGCTTTTAAGTTCTAGTGTAATCATGGTTGGTAGTTGTTTATTTATTTTAAAGATTCACATACGATTCCATCCCCGTCAGCATCTAAGTTTTTATAACAGCTTTTGTTACTGTCATAAGTTGCTTGTGCTTGAGACCGACTTGTAAAATCTCCACAAGTTTTAGTTGGACAATTGGAGTTTGAATCCGGATTTGAAGCTTTCTCAACTGAATCTGAAGATTCTGAACACGAAATAATTGAGCTAATTGCGGTAAAAAATAAAATCAGAATTAGGCATCCATTATTGTTTTTAGTTGAAAAAGACTTAGATCTGTTATTGGCATAATGCCCCTGAACATAAGTTCCGTCTTTTCTGTAATATCCTTTTCGATATCCCATAGTTATAAATGTATTATTGTGAAAATTAAAAATGTAAGAAGGCCTGTAAAAGTAAATATTACAAGACACCCGCTGCTTTGGTATCTTAATCCGGGTATACCGGTTTTGGTAGAATAACCATTTTTACTAAATGTTCCCATTTTGGTTCTAAGACTTGGAGAAATTCCGGATTTACTAATGTTTAATCCAAGTCCGCCTCCAAGTCTAATTCTTTTTTGAAATCGAAAACCCATGATTAAGTTGTGTGGCAGGCATTACAACACGTTTTACAACCATTGGATTTTGAGTATGTTTTTTTAGCTTCATCTACTGCAGGTTTACAGCTGGAAAAAACACCTAAGTATTTCTTGCTTATAATATTTTTAAAGTAAGGACAGTCGTCAGTATGGACTTCATGATCTCCGTTTAATTGAGCGGTGTTATTTACATAATAGTTTTTCATAATTTTATTTGGTTTAATTATTATTAAATTGATTTGATAATTCAAACTTAAACCTATTTGAAACCAGTATTTTACGGAAAACCATAATCCCTGAATTTTAGTTTTTAGAAATAAAAAAAGCCCCCGAAGGAGCCTAGAATTAACGTTGTTACGGTAAGGAAATTAAATAATCCCCATATCCTTAGTAATAGAAACCAAATGCACGGTATTATTTGCCTTAAAAAAGTCTTTGAGTTTCGCCAGTCTTTTTTCGATGGCGCTTTTGCTGTTTGGCCTGATATCTGAGGTTTTAAATATTTCTATAATTTCATCCTGAGAAGTCCCCAAAGACAAATGTTTTAGAATTTGAATATCTACATCGTCAATTTCGTAGTTGTTTTTTTCCTGCAAAGCAGATGCAACTTCAGGCGAAATGTATTTTTGATCAGAAGTCGAAATAAGATGAATCGCTTTCTTTAATTCTTCGATACTGTTAAGACCTTTGGAGACAAAACCATCTATTCCTGCATGGTCAAAGAGTGATTTAATTCGGTAACTTTTATCTTCTACAGAATAGGCGATGATTTTAATGTCAGGCTGTAATGTGCGAACCTTTTGAACCAGCTCATCGCCATTGGCAATAGTTGCCTTTCGATGATCGGTTTTAAACGAAAGATCACTGATTAGTAAATCGTAAGGTTCATTTTGATGAATTGCGGCACGGATTTTTAGAAATGCTTCATCACAAAATTTGGAATGCTGAAAATCGACAATGTTCAAATCTTTTAAGACTTGTTGAATTCCTAAATTCATCGAGTCAATATCTTCGGCTATTATTACTTTTTTAAACATAGGCTTTTATTTGGGCATTGTTATTTTTACTTTAAAACCTTTATCAGGTTCAGTTTCAAAAGTAATAGTTCCTTTTGTAGACAGAATACGGTTTTCCATATTTTGCAGGCCATTTTTTATAATTTTGTTTTTGTCACATCCTTTTCCGTTATCCGTATAGTCAATAAATATTTTTTTTGAGCTGATGTCAAATTTTATAACTACTAGCAAAGCCTGACTATGTTTTTTCATGTTTACCATTAATTCTTGTAAAACACGGTAAATGGTAACCTTTTTAATTTCATCGATATCGTTCCAATTGATTTCATCGATTTTAATAATAACATTTGTCTGGTCGGTATTATATGTTGACAGCATTTCTTTTAAGTTGTCCGAATAATTTTCTCCAGTATGGATATCATTATTCTCTCTCGAAATTCTACGGACACGTGTGTATATATGATCCAGTTTTTGAATTAAGGTTTCTTTCCTGTTTTTACTTTCTAACGATTGTGTTTGAGTAAAAGTGATAGCATTAAAAACATCATTTGCGAGTTCATCGTGAAGGTCTTTGGCGATTTTGGTTTCGGTATCGTAGGCTGTTTTTATTTTTTCGATTCGGTTTCGGTTTTGATAAAATTTTCTTAAGTACAATAATAAAAGACAAAGGGATGCAATTCCGATTATAAAAAATATTCGTTGATATTTTGCTTCCTGGAGAGACAATAAATCCTCAGCTTTTTCTAAACGGAGTTTTTGATTTTCGTCCTTTTCCTTTTTAGAGTCGTATTTTATTTTGGCAAACTTGTTTTTGTAGTTGTTGCGGATTTTAGTTATGCTGTCATTCAAAGTAATGTACTTTTGTGCATACGCTGTTCCTGATCCATTTGAGATTAAAAAAGATAAGGCTTTCAAACGTTCATCGATACTGTTAAATTGAGTTGCTTTTTCATAAGCTTTTTCAGCATATTCATTTGATTTTTGAAGATCAGTTTCTGAGAAAAATTCAGCCAGGTGAAGGTAACTCCCAATGCTTCCGTAGTTATCATTGGATTGTATTCTTAATTTCAGACCTTCATTTAAGAGTTGAAGCCCCTTATTATTCATTCCTTTTTTAAAATAAGCAAAACCAAGATTGTCAATTACTCTTGGTTTAGTTTTTAAGGATGATTTATTATCTAAAATTTTTTTATTTAGAATAGATTCCAAAATCTCAATTGCCTTATCGTATTTTTTTTGTTTGATATAAACAACTGCAATATTGTTTAAGGGAGATTGTATTGAAATTGAATCCTTTGCGGAATTTATGGCTTGCTTATAATAAAAAATGGCATCATTATAAATAGAAAGTTCTTTATCAGCAATTCCGAAGAAATTATTAATTGCAACAATATAATTATTATCATTTTTGCTGTACGGTAATGCCTCTGTTAAAGTTTCCTTGCTTCCATAGTAATCACCATTTATTTGTTGAATGTTGGCCATTTGAATTAAATTGAAAACAATATTGGCACTGTCTTTAGATGTCTCAAATAGTATTTTGGACTTATTGAAGTAATAAAAAGCACTATTATAGTTACTTTTTTGAAAATGAACCATGGCATTTTGCTGTAAAAGTTTGCCCTCCTTTTTATGTAAACTTGGCTTAAAAGGGGTAGTTGTCTTCTCTTCGCAAGAAATAAAAATTAGAAAGCAAAACAAGCAAAAAATCGGGGATCGTAACATAATTTAACTTTCCCCGAATTTAGTAATTAATTGAACATTACAGGTTTTATTTACTATTTTCTTGGAGGTGTAACAGGTACAGGATCATCGTCAGGACCTTGAGCCACTCCCTCTGACTGAATAACATCTTTTTTTATTTCTGTTTTTTTTGCGACTGTTTCAGATTCATCAGCAGTACAAGAGAATAATGTAGTTGTCAATAGAGCGAACGCTCCCCATATAAATAATTTTTTCATGATTTTGGATTTAAAAATTAAGCATGGGTATTGCTGTCCGGATTCTGTCCGGATCTTGTTTGGCAATACCAATGATTTTGGGAAGTGAAGTGCGTAGAACTATAAAATTTATTTATACTTCCCGGATAAAGTCCGTCTTACGGTTTTCCGCACTTTTAATTGAACTAGTTTTGTACATTTGTTTTAATCGCGAAGTAGAACAATAACTAATTTCTGAGGACAAAGTAAAGACGCTTATAAGCCTGTATTGACTAGGAATTCCCGGAATTCCTATAATGTTTAATAATTCCTGAAAATTCCCGGAAATTCCTAAAAATTCCCAATGGCCTATGCAGAACTATACTATTGAAGATTATAAAAAAGCTATTCAGGAAAAATATAAAATAGAGATTGCAGCAGATAATTTTCCTAATCCTTCACAAGCTAATCTTAGAAATTTATGTTGGGAAATATTTGAAAAAAATAAAAATCCTGATGACCTAATTACCTTTAAGTCCTTTTTTGGATTTGAATTTGATCCAAACAAGAGAAAACAATTTAGAGAACATACTGACAGATTTAAACCTATTGGTACTTTTTATAAAGTCCAAACAGACTTGACAGATAAAGTTGCGGTAAATCTTGCTGCGATTTTAGTAGATTTTAATTTAAGACCTTATAATAAGTTTAGAAAAATTTCTTTTAATGAGAACGAAAAAAACATAGTTGATTCACTGAATTTAGATTTAGGGAAGGATAATGGGTTTTCTGAAGAAATTATTACTGAAAAGAGTTTTGACAGTTGTGGAGAAGAAGCAAAAATAAACTCAGAAAAAAATGCTGACGGAAATATTAAACCAATTAGTTTTAGAACTAAGGTGCCAGAAATACTTTCAAAAAAATCAAACCAGATTTTATTGCTGCTTTTTATAGTTTTGTTTTCTACCTGTATATTTTTTGTACAAAGAAAACAATGCATGCAATGGTCAACTGATCATTATGAAAAAGTGAGTTGTGATTTAGAAGTGACAGGAATAGGTAATTATAATAAAATTGAACCTTTTGATGAAACAGCTTTTAATTTAAAAAAGATTGCTGTTTGTGATACCACAGCCTGTTTTGATAATAATGGTGTGGCAATTATTTGGTACGCAAAGACAGCAAATGGAGTTGACTTTTTTAATGAACATGGCAGACATCCAGAAAATAATAAACCCTTAAGACCAGTGACTCAGTATATTCTTGATAAGTATGTTAAACGATAATTCCTAGCATTAAATAGTCAAACAATAAGGTTTTACATTTAAGTTACCTTTAAATACGAGCACAATACTACTGCCTTCGTTATCATATAATAAGTGAAAAGTTAAAACCTTCTGAAAGTTTAATTCAGAAGGTTTTTTGATTTATTCTTTGATATGTTAACATATAATTATGTTTTCATCAAATAAACATCAATTATGTAACTTATTTTAAAAATTATGAAACAGATTTAAATGACAACGAATGTAATTTCGTCAATATAAAATCAAACATAATTTTTAAAAACAAACAAACATGAAAACTAGAAATTTTTTATACGTATTAGCCTTAAGCTTTGGATTATTTGCAGCAACATCTTGTAGTAATGAAGATAATGACGGAGAAACAATAGTACCAATTCAGGGAAAGTATGAGCTAAGCAAAATAGGTGGAATAGTTGATGGAAACGAAGTATTGGCAGATGCTCCTGAAAATGAAAGTGGATGCAGTAAAGATTATTTAGAGCTAAAATTGAGTAATGTAGCAGTTATTGGTGATTATAGCGGTGATGATTGTAGCAAAACTGAGACAACAGGAACTTACGTAAGATCTCATAATGATTTAACTATTACTATTGGTAGTACTGCTACTACCAGCGATATTATGAACCTTACGAATAAAGAATTGAAATTAAAAGATAAAGCTACTGGTATAATTACAGTTTATACCAGATAGATAAAATCTTAAAAACAATTTTGAATTAGTATCAAACGGAAATAACTGATAAAAGTTATTTCCGTTTTTTTTATTTGAAGTAGAAGTGTAACTGTTTGATCTTAATTCCCAGAATAATTAGGACAGCCAAAACACTTACGGGCTAAATTAAATTGATAGGTTAATGAAAGTTCATAAACGCCGCCAGTTCTTCCAATTTTGGTAGTATTTAAATCATAGGAAAGTCCAAGTCGTAAATTTTCATATTGTAATCCGGTAAAAAAGTTAATAGAGGTAAGCAATTGATTGTTCATTCCGTTTTTTCCAGGATTGGTAACGAAAGTAGTTCCAAAAAACATTTTTTCGAATAGGATAGAAGCACCCATATCAAGTCGGTGGTATCTTCCTTGCTGCATATAGTTTGAAGTAACAAACATTTTCGTTTCGTACGGAAAAAATAAAACATCTATATAATCAGCTACAAGAAATTCATATCCTGAGCTTAAAGAGAAAAAGGTATTTAAAGGTAGATTTCCGTTGTTACTTAAAGCAATATTAGGCGTGTTGAGGTGTTTCATAGACAAGCCAATCCAAAGATCATCTGTATTAAAAACCATACCCGCAGATATATCAAAAAAAGTTATTTTGTCGTTTGCCAGCAATGGGTCAATCGAAGTGGCATTATTTGGACCGTTTAAGTTAATCTGGTCTTCGAGCAATAAATTTTGAAAAGCAAAGGACTTTAACCCAAAACCGGCTTCGATACCGGGCCTGAAATACCAGTCATCATTTATTCTTACCCTGTAGGCGTAATTTGCATTCACCTGGGTAAAATTATATTTTGATGCATTTTCTCTCTGATTCAGTATACTAACGCCAAAACCACTCTGCATGCTTTCGCTCCAGGTGTTTACAAAAGCATAATCAGTATCTACCCTTAAATCTAGTTCAGGCCATTGTTCACGATGAATTATTCCGGTATAGGTAGTTTCCATAAAACCGCTAAAACCAGGGTTTAAGGTTTCCGGAACTAAAAAATATTGTGTAAAAATAGGGTCTTGTGCTCTTGTTTTGGTATAAAAACAACATGTTATCAGTATAACAAATAGTAATTTTAATCTCATTTTTTTAATCTGTTGCTTTTATTTAATTAATGTGAGTGACCCTTTTTCGGTTATGGTATGATTGTAAAAAGTTTGTGCCGAAATCTTAAAGTAATAATTGCCATTTTCAGCATCCAGATCTTTAATTTTTCCTCGCCAGCCTTGAATGTTTACTCCCGTTTCTGAGTAAATGATTCCTCCCCATGTGTCATAAATATCCAGAGTTACATTGTTTAAGCCAGTAAATACCGGTGCAAATGAATCATTGATGCCGTCATTATTTGGTGTAAATGCATTAGGCATAATCAGACTATATCCTTTTTCAACCACTATAGAAGCTTCATAAGAATATTGGCAGCCGAAAGGATACGAAACCAATTGCTTAATTGTATAGGTTCCTTCGCGGGTGTAAATATGGTTTGGACTCTCTTCATCTGAAAAATTACCATCACCAAAATCCCATGATACATGATTGAAATCACCTGTAGCTAAGTTTGTAAATAAAACAGGATCATAGATCGCATATAAACCATAAACGTCTTTACCAATTGAACTGGCAGAAAAATCAGGTGTGCCTAAAACAGGTGTTTTAACATTATGCACGACCTCGGCATAGCAGCCAAAACTATCGGTAACACTAAAAATGACTAATCCTTTATTATCGGTTTTCATTATTTCTCCATTTACGCCCGAAATAATTCCATCCGACCATTTTAGGGTATAAGGCGGAATACCTCCTTTTACATGTCCTACAAATGTTTGGTCTACAAATTTAGTTTCACAATTAAAATTAGTTAAAACTTCAATTGTTGGGGTAAGCTGTTCAAAGCGTGTAATTTGAAAAGTATCTGATTTTTTACAACCTCTGGAATCTGTTACGATAACAGTATAATTATCAGGAGTAAGTTCACTCAGATCTTCTGTTCTGGCACCATTAGACCAAGCATAGGTATAAGGAGCTGTACCGCCCGTTACGACAAGATCTATAACACCTGTATTTGCTTTAACGCAATCAAGAGGGTTTGAAACATCTCCTCTTATTTCTAACTCAAGCGGATTAACAACAATATATTCTGCTTCAATTACACATAATTTCGCATCTGTAATTTTTACTTTATAGACTCCTTCGCTAAGATTGTTCCTTTCAATTCCGGCAGTAGAACCATCACTCCATTCTAATTTAAGAGGCGCCTGACCACCAACAAGATTTAATCGTATATAGGCATCATTTGCCCCGTGGCATGAAATATTTTTAAAATCCGGATCGATTTTAAAAACAGGGGCATTGTTAACCTCTATAGGAAATTCTTTTGGACAGCCTAAAGCGTCAGTAATGGTAATTAAATAGTTTCCTGCGGACAAATTAGTTTGTTCCATTCCGGTTCCTAAATTGCTCCATTTTATAATATACGGATCACCGGTTGCAAAAGGAACACCACCCGTAATATTGTTAATTTTTATTACGCCATCCCTAACACTGTAACAAGTTAAATGAGTAACGGAGTAGTTCAATTTAATTTCCGGGTTTTGAAGTATTTCAACTGTCAGTGGAACAGTACATCCTGAATTATCCGTAACGGTTAAATTATAAGTACCGGCATACAGGTTTTTTATATTTTGAAGATTGCTTCTAAATCCGTTTGGTCCGGTCCAACTGTAACGATGAGCGGGTCTTCCTCCGGATGAACTTACATTAATTTCACCAGTATTGTACCCGTAGCATAAAACATCAACCTGGCTTTCCCATTTTACTTCCAGTAAAGGTGG
>NZ_CAMLDD010000032.1 GCF_946478785.1 uncultured Flavobacterium sp. | reverse complement strand
GATTTTATGTTTACGGCCGACCCAACAGCTATAGAATACAATGGAAGAATTTATGTGTATGGTACGAATGATAATCAACAGTATGAGCATGTAGGGAAGGATGGGAAAAATTCATACGAGCATATCCATACACTGGTTATGATGTCTTCCAATGATATGGTCAACTGGACGTATCATGGTCTCATAGATACTGCAAAGCTGGCACCATGGACTCAAAATTCCTGGGCGCCTTCCATCACATCCAGACTCGAAGCCGATGGTAAGACACATTTCTATTTGTATTACTCGAATAGCGGTGTTGGCTCAGCCGTGCTTACTTCTACCTCTCCCGTTGGTCCGTGGACTGATCCATTAGGGAAAAATGTAGTCGACCGTTCTATTCCTGGTGTGGATGTTGATGCTCCATTTGATCCCGGTGTTCTTATTGACGACCAGGGTACAGGCTGGCTGACTTTTGGAGGTGGAGCCCCTAAAACAAAATATATGCCGGATAATGCCAGAATCGCAAAATTAGGAACAGATATGATTAGTTTGGCCAGCGATGTTGCTAAGATACCCGCTCCTTATTTTTTTGAGGCAAGCGACCTTAATTTTATCAATGGAACCTATGTTTATACCTATAATACAAATTGGGAAGAACGCACTGAATGGCCTTATACCAATATTGCCAAACCAACCAAATGTAACATTTCTTACATGACGAGTAAAACACCTTTAAATCCGGATAGTTGGAAATATCACGATAATTATTTTAATAATACTGGTGAAGAAAATGTAGGACCTTGGACAAACAATCACACGCACCTGTTCAAGTTTAAAGAGAAGTATTATATTACTTACCATGCTATGTATTTACAGGATTATTTTGGCACTAAGGGTGGTTTTCGTAACGTGGGTATCGAGGAAATGCAGGTGGATGAAGCCAATGTGAAAATCCATATGGACAAAGCAACTTTTGAAGGACCGTCTCAACTTACTCCATTAAATCCATTCGTTCTTCAGCAAGCAGAAACTACTGGCGGAACTTCGGGGCAAGTGCAGTTCGAAGCTGTAGGTAATGTGGGCAATATGGTTGCCAAAGGAAAAGCAGACAAACAATGTTTGATGGTTCGAGGAGCTGATTTCAGCAAACAGATTCCTGCCAAATTTGAAGCCAGAGTAAAAGGAAAAGGAAAAATAGATGTTTATGTAAATAATCTTAAAGGTACACCTCTTGTTTCCCTTGAATCTAATGGGAAAGAATGGACTACAATCTCAAAGAAAATAAAACAGAAAATAAATAAAGAGGTAGGTAATATCTATTTTGTATTTGAAGGAGAAAATTTTTTGTTTGATGAATGGAAATTCAATTACTAATTCAGTTGCATATCAATTGAATTAAAATTAGTTAAATCAGGGGTATAGATATTCTGATTAAATTAAAATAGAGAGTATTATTAAACAGTTTTGAATGTGAAAAACCTGTGACTTTTAGGAGTCACAGATTTACTTATAAAGAATTCTCAATGAAACAATGGATTTGAAATATTTTGTTTCAAAAAAAAAATAAAAAATGAAACTTAAACATTTTTATAAAATTATTTTACTGCTAATCGTTAGCGGTACTCTTACCGCCCAAACTGTTTGGGTGGATGAACTGGATCTCAGCCCAGTGTCACAGGGCTGGGGCATACCAAAAAAAAACAGGTCTGTTGATGGCAACATCATGACCATAGCAGGTAAAACCTTTGAGCGTGGCTTCGGCACACACGCAGAAAGTTCTCTTTTTATTCAGCTCGATGGTAAGGCAAATTCGTTTACTGCGCAGGTTGGCATTGATGATGAGGTGAAAGGGCGTAACTCTGCCGTAGAGTTTATAGTATTAGGTGATGGAGCGAAGCTTTGGTCGAGCGGTGTAATGCATGAAGATGATGCTGCCCGACTATGTAATGTGAAACTTTCGGGTGTGAAAAAACTGGAGCTGCGGGTAACAGACGGAGGAAATGGTGACAGCAGCGATCATGCTAACTGGGTAGATGCAAAATTTGAGACGGTCGGTGTGGCAAGTTTTGCTACTTACTATCCTGTCCCAAGTGAGCCCTATATTCTTACCCCTAAGCCATCTGCAAAACCGAAGATCAATAGCGCAAGCGTTTTCGGTGTCCGCCCGGGCTCGCCGTTTCAGTTCAGGATACCTGCCACTGGAGACCGCCCAATGACTTTTCAGGTTACCGGCTTGCCTCAGGGACTAAAGCTGGATCAAAAAACAGGACTTATTACTGGTAAGCTTGTAAAAGCCGGCACTTATGTTATTCAATTGAAGGCAAAGAATACGAAAGGTGTAGCCGAAAAAAGTATGAGCATTATTTGTGGTGATAAAATTGCACTTACTCCGCCAATGGGTTGGAACAGTTGGAATTGTTTCGCTCATGAAGTTTCTGGTGATAAAATTAAGCGTGCTGCGGAAGCATTGGTGAAAACCGGACTTATCAATCACGGATGGACTTATGTAAATATTGACGATTACTGGCAAAATAACCGTGATTTGACAGATCCTTCCCTGCAAGGCAAGCTGCGGGACGAGGCTGGTACTATAGTTCCTAATAAAAAGTTTGGAGATATGAAAGCCCTGACTGACTATGTGCATGGTCTGGGTTTAAAGATTGGCATCTATACCAGTCCTGGTCCCTGGACCTGTGGGGGATGTGCCGGTAGTTATGGCTATGAAAAGCAAGATGCCGAAACCTATGCCAAATGGGGTTTCGATTATCTGAAATACGATTGGTGCAGCTATGGAGGAGCGGTAAATGGACTACCTGATAACGACCCAAATAAAGTAATTTCTATCTCTTACAATGGAGGTTATCAATTGTCTACCGCCGTAAAACCATACAAAATAATGGGAGAGTATATCCGTCAGCAACCCCGCGACATTGTTTTCAGCTTGTGTCAATACGGGATGTCGGATGTTTGGAAATGGGGCGATTCGGTAGGAGGAAACAGCTGGCGTACAACGAATGATATATTGGATACTTGGTCCAACGTTAAAGCCATTGCATTAGCTCAGGATCAGACTGCAGCTTGGGCTAAACCCGGTAACTGGAACGATGCGGACATGCTGGTTGTAGGAACAGTAGGCTGGGGTAGTCTGCATCCGAGCAGGCTTAAACCAGATGAACAGTATCTTCACGTCAGTCTTTGGAGTCTTTTTTCTACTCCTCTGCTACTGGGTTGCGATTTGGAAAAGCTGGATGACTTTACCCTGAATTTATTAACAAATGATGAAGTAATTGCTGTTAATCAGGATGCTCTTGGTAAGCAAGCTACCTGTGTTCAGACTATCGGAGATTTGCGTATTTATGTAAAAGAATTGGAGGATGGCAGCCGTGCAGTAGGCTTTTGCAATTTCGGTCTGGAGAACGTGGACATCTCTTATAAGGATCTGAATAAGCTTGGTATTTCAGGAAAGCAAAAAGTGCGTGATCTTTGGCGTCAAAAAGATATTGCAACAATCCATGCGGATGAAGAGGCTCTTTCTGTAAAGGTTCCGATGCATGGAGTGGCGCTGTACAAATTTATGCCGGCTAAATAGCAGGATAGGATTTCTTAACCGGATAAATGGCAAAAAAAAAAGTTAGTAAAAAAAAATTCAACTAAATACAAATCAATGAAAAATTTTATTTTTCTCTTGGTATTACTATTTATTGTTGCTTGTACAAAAGCACAAACAAAGTATAAGGATTACCCTGTCAAAGCAGTAGAGATTCAAAATGTAGTATTGACCGATAGTTTCTGGCTACCCAAAATTAAAGTCATTCAGAATACTACCATTCCTTATGCTTTTGATAAATGTTCAAAGGAAGGGCGGATGGAAAGTTTTCTTATCGCGGGCGGAATAAAAAAAGGCACGGTGCGCGGAAAAATGCCCTGGGATGATTCGGATTTATATAAGATCATAGAAGGAGCTTCTTATTCGCTTATCAGCAATCCTAATCCTGTTCTTCATGCCTGCCTTGATTCCATTATCGCCATTATTAAAATCGGACAGGAGAAAGATGGATATATTACTACCTGGATGACCATAGACCCGACAACTTCTCCCGCAGATTGGTATAAACCGGCTGGGAAACGATGGGCAGGAGAAAGTGCGAGCCATGAGTTATACAATAGCGGACATCTTTTTGAAGCTGCAGCGGCGCATTACATCGCCACGGGCAAAAGAAATTTTTTAGATATCGCTATTAAAAATGCTGACTTGCTGGTGGCAACCTTCGGATCTGGTAAACTTCAAATTCCGCCGGGACATCAGATTGTTGAAACGGGATTAATCAAACTCTATCTTATTACTAAAAATGAAAAGTATCTTGAATTAGCAAAACTTTATCTGGACTGGAGAGGAGATCCAATGACGCATCAATTGTATGGAAGCTCCAACCAGGATCACTTGCCTGTTGTTAAACAGGAAGAAGTAGTTGGACATGCAGTAAGAGCCGTATACCTGTATGCCGGGATGACTGACATTGCTGCCATTTATAAAGATCCGGCTTATCTGAATGCTGTACATAAGCTATGGGAAAATATGGTCAACAGGAAAATGTACATTACAGGAGGTATCGGCTCGAGACATGAAGGGGAAGCTTTCGGAGATAATTATGAACTACCCAATCTCACAGCATATAACGAGACTTGTGCTGCTATTGGCAGTGTATATTGGAACCATAGATTATTTCTTCTGACTGGGGAATCAAAATATTACGATATTATTGAAAGAACCTTATATAATGGATTGCTTGCTGGTATTTCTTTGAATGGGAATAAATTTTTCTATCCAAATCCATTGGAGTCGGATGCCAAATATACTTTTAACCATGGTTCGTGTACACGCCAGTCCTGGTTTGAATGTTCTTGTTGCCCAACCAATCTAATTCGGTTCTTACCTTCAATACCAGGGCTCGTTTATGCTACTCATGAAAATGATTTATATATCAATCTTTTTATGTCTAATCAGGCGAAGTTAACTGTAAGGGATACAAAGGTTGAAGTAAAACAACAAACAGGATATCCATGGAATGGGCAGGTTACTATTGAAGTTAACCCGGAGAAAACCGCAGCTTTTACTTTAAAGGTCCGCATTCCCGGATGGGCAGTGAATAAACCTGTTCCCGGTACTCTTTATCAATACATAGGAGAAAATACCGGAATCATGAATCTGAAGATTAATGGTAAGAACGAAAACCTGACAATGAATAACGGTTATCTTGAAATAAAAAGAAACTGGAGAAAGGGAGATAAAATTGAATGGTCAGTTCCTATGAATGTCCGACGGGTTATTACCAATGAAAAAGTACAATCAAACAAAGACCTCGTCGCTCTTGAATATGGGCCTATTGTTTATTGTACAGAACAGATTGACAATACCGGGCAATTATCTGAAATGACCATTCATGACAATGATGAATTTTTTGTTGAGAACAAAAACATTTTATCTAATCAGGTTAACATTCTTAAAGGCAATATAGCGGGGTTGAAAGGAACTGATAAGCCGGTTTTTATACCCTATTACACATGGTCAAACAGAGGGGTAGGGAAGATGAAGGTATGGTTATCTAGAAAAGTTGAGTAAAATCCATGGAGTGGTTCTGTACAAATTTACGCCTGTTAAATAGCAGGATAAGATATCTTAATTATAAGCAAAGATGCTTACTGATAATCATTTGGGATAAACTTAAAATGCATGAATCAAAATAAAAATTATTAATTCTAAAAAGACAAAAAATGAAACTTAAACATTTTTATAAAATTGTACTACTGCTGATCATTATTGGATTTTCGGTCTCTTGTTCAAAAGACGGAGACGAAGCCCCACAATTAGAGGTTTCAGCAACAACTATTTCTTTTACACCAGAAGGAGGTACATCAGAAGAACTCACCATTGATGCAAACAGCGCATGGAGTGTCAGTAATTCGGCAATATCCTGGTTACAATTAACTAAAACGAGTGGCGCTAGTGGAACTACTGTAATAAAACTTATAGCTCTAAAGAATGAAACGCTTAAATTAAGTCGCTCGGTTGTACTCACAGTTGA
Organism: uncultured Flavobacterium sp.; assembly: GCF_946478785.1. The sequence goes on along the minus strand of NZ_CAMLDD010000032.1, from coordinate 48,346 downwards.
AGCAAATAATGGTCAGACCCGAAGAATCACTATTAAACAGGCAGCTAACTTTTATCCTTCATATAATTTATCGCCTAAAGCTCCAGACGCAACAAAAATGAGCAGCACTGCCGTGGAACTGGCAGCAAAAATGCATCTGGGAATAAATTTTGGCAATACCATGGAATCCGAAGCCGAAGGGGACTGGGTTAATAGTGAAATTACTGAATCGTATGTGAAATTTGTAAAACAAATAGGTTTTAATGCTGTACGAATTCCTTGTAACTGGAATTGGACTCATTTAAGCGATCCGGCAAAGGCGGAAATTGACACTAAATGGCTTGATCGTGTGCACCAAGTGGTTAAATGGTGCGTGGAAAATGATATGTATGTGATGCTTAATATTCACTGGGATGGCGGTTGGCTGGATGATAATATCAATGCGGCAAATCAAGAGTCCGTTAAAGCTAAACAAAAGGCGCTTTGGGAGCAAATTGCTACAAAAATGCGTGATTTTGATGAGCACCTTATATTTGCCGGCGCAAATGAACCACCGGCTTTAGATGCCGTGCAGATGGCTATACTCAATAGTTACCACCAGACATTTATTGATGCAGTTCGCTCTACCGGAGGCAAGAACAGTTATCGGGTGCTTGTTGTACAGGGGCCTAAAACTGACAGTAATTTAACTTTTGATCTGATGAATACGCTTCCTGTAGATCCAGTACCTAACAAATTGATGGTTGAGGTACATAACTACACGCCTTCTACATTTACGATAGTATTGGATGGAGATGTAAGTTGGGGCGACATGGTTTACTACTGGGGAGCTGGGAATCATTCCACTATGGAGCCAGAGCGTAATGCCACCTATGGAGAAGAGGATGTGATCGTTGATGAATTCCAAAAAATGAAACAGAAGTTTGTTGATAAAGGTATCCCTGTAATACTGGGTGAATATGCATCCTGGAGGCGCAATGAGGCCGGCAAGCCTATTCCTTTAGATACGAAGATGCACAACCAGTCTGTGGAGTATTGGGCAACTTATGTAACCAAACAGGCTAAACTACATGGTTTTGTGCCTTTCTGGTGGGAGGTAGGTGCTACTTTAGACAGAGCTAAAGATGTGGTAAAGGATCAGGATTTGTTAGATGCCATTATTGCTGGAGGTAAATAATGATATAGTCTTAATTATAGCATAAGGTTATTTCTCTTCCCTGAGATTGGTGAATTGTTCAACAGTCCAGGGAAGATTAGCCTCTTTGTTACAGTAGGGGTATACTGAGTGTTACTTGTATTGATGAGTTGTTTAGAAGTGTTAAGGTTTTCTCAGGGAGCGGATTTATATCTTTCATACAATTTAACACCTAAAACTCCTGACGAAAAAGGAATGAGCAGTTCAGCGAGCAAAAATGAATTTAGGAATAAATATTGGCAATACCATGGAATCCGAATCTGAAGGTGACCGGGTACATGTAATAAGTTACTGAATCGTAATCCTGCTCAGCTTGCAATAGTGATGGATGGTGATGCTGGCTGGGGTAAGATGTTCTATTATTGGGGAATAGGACATCACTCCAGTATTGAACCTGATCGTAATGCAAGCTGGGGCAAGGAAAGCGAAATAGTGTAAGACTATAGGGGGCTGATGAAATCTAAATTTATAGTATCACATGCATAATTTCCAATTATAGCATAAGGTTATTAATTTGCTAGAAGGAAATAGGGTAAGTGTCTGTTTTCCAGTTGCTGGTCTTGTAACCAACAGCACATATGTATCTCCATGCTTCTTTGTTTGTCATAATAACAAGGATGAAAGGCAATAAAGCTTTTTTGAGTTCAGATGATTCAGAATTTGAAACAAAAAAGTAGAATAATATTTAAAGGGCTTCTATACTATCTAACCAATTAAACCATTAAATTATGAAAAACCACCTATGTAATTTAAAAACTTTCTTTTTAAACCTTATTTTGATATTTTGCTTTGTTTTAACAAATGCGCAGTCTTATACCTGGAAGAATGCTCCCATCGGCGGAGGCGGATTTGTGACAGGGATTGTTACCCATAAAACATCTGGCGATAGGTATTGCCGCACGGACATAGGTGGAGCTTTTCGCTGGGATGCTGCAAACAATAAATGGATTCCGATATTAGACTGGCTAAATGAGTCGGAACTTGGATTTAATCGCGTGGACGCTTTGGCAATTGATCCGCAGAATGCCAATAATATTTATATTTTTTGCGGGAATAAAAATACAAACTATGGTAAAACGGCGATATTAAAATCCACTGACAAAGGAAATACGTTCACGTATACAGATGTCACTGCCAAATTTCCAACGCAGGGAGTTGGGAACGGGCGAGGTAACGGAGAACGCCTCGCTGTAGATCCCAAAAACAGTAATATTTTGTTCTGCGGAACTATGGCCGACGGATTATGGAAGAGTACCGATGCTGGTGTTACCTGGAACGTTGCCTGGAATGGCGTAACGACAACTCCAACCTTGAATGGAATATGTGTTGTTTTGTTTGATCCTTCAGGCAGTGTTGTAAACGGCGTTAGTCAAACCATCTACATTGGAGTTTCCCGCACAGGTGGTGGGAACATCTACAAGAGTACAGATGGTGGAGCTAGCTTTACAGACATTTCACCAACCACCAGTTTTATGCCGCATCGGATTGCATTGCAGGGAACTACCATGTATGTTACCTATGCGGATGGTGCAGGCGGGGATGATACCAAAGGAAATGGAAAGTTATATAAACTAAACACCTCAACAGGGGCCTGGACGAACGTTACACCCGTTCATTCGAAGGATTATTCATACGGAGGAGTAAGTATAGATCCAACTAATGTTAACAGGGTAATTGTTTCTACATTCAACATCTACTCGAACAACCAGTTTGGTACTGGCTGGGGAGACTTTATTTTCTTGTCTACTGATGGAGGCTTGACCTGGACCCTTAAGAACGGCAACAACGCTACCTTCGATAATAATGGCATGGGATGGCATGAAGGTGGATTAAACTGGATGGACTGTATCGAGTTTGATCAGGATAACCTTTCGAAAGTGCGGGTAATCGGCGGAAGAGGAATATATACCTGTTCCGATATTACAGCCACTAATCCTTTATGGAAATTTGATGTGGTAGGACTTGAAGAGACAGTATTCATTGACGGGATAAGTATTCCTGGAGGTCCGTTTATTTCTGCTTTGGGAGACGAAGGAGGCTTTGTGCATGAATCACTGACTTCTCCTCCGTCTTCACATTCAGCTAAACTTGTGGGTGGTTCTAATAATTCGAGCATTGCCTATGCTGCCGGCAATCCAAACAAAGTAGTACGAATTAGTAACGGGGGAAACGTTGTTTACTATTCCACCGACAAGGGCGCTACATGGACGGGCACCGCCACAAACGTGGGCTTACAAGGAAGGGTAGACATCAGCGCCGATGGAGGCACTATACTGCATTGCTCCTGGGGATCCACAACTACTTCGTACACGACTAATAATGGAGTAAGCTGGTCTGGCTGTTCGGGTGTATCCGTCGGAGATGCTGCTCCCGTGGCTGACAAGGTAAATCCAAATTATTTCTACATATACCATCCATGGACAGGGGAGATGTTCAGAAGCTCCGATAAGGGAGTCAATTTCTCACTTGTAGGCATGCCGGGCAGATCTAATGCGAACCATCCGTGGGAATCAGTCTTGATCCAGACAGTGTCCGGTTTTGAAGGGCATGTTTGGGTGCCTCTTGCCAGCAATGGATTAAAATACTCGACCAACGCCGGGGTGGCTTATACAACACTTGCCAATGTAACCTACTGCAAATCTATCGGGATAGGAAAAACAATGCCCGGAGCGAGCTATCCTACTATTTTCATCTGGGGAACGGTGTCAGGTGTCACTGGTCTTTTCAGATCAACAGATCAGGGTGTTACATGGCTCAGAATAAATGATGATGCCCATGAGTTTGGAGGTGCGTCATTCCTTGTTGGGGACATGAACGTTGATGGAAGAGTATATATGGGGCCTGGCATAGGAAGAGGCGTAATTTACTGGGAACCTGTAGCAGCTTCTGTTCCTTCAGAGTCCTACGTTACTTTAGCCAATAGAGGTACCAATTTGCTGATGGATGGTATGTACAGGTTCGACAATGGTTCCAATGCAGGACAATATGCTAACAGCGGCTCAACAGCACAACAATGGTTAATAGAAACGGTTGGAAACTATGTGATGCTTAAGAATCGTGCTTCAAACTTATACCTTGACGGTATGTACAGGCTCTCAAATGGTTCTACTGCAGGGCAATATAGTTATAGTGGCAGTGATGCACAATATTGGACACGCGAAACTGTAGGAAGTTATACTAAGTTCAAGAATAAAGCTACAGGTCTGTATCTTGATGGAATGGGCAATACCACCAATGGTGCTGATTCATATCAATGGAGCCAAAGTAGCAGTTTTAATCAGCAATGGTCAATAAATATAGTAGGTACTCAAACTGCAAAAATGAATTTGGTGTCTAAAGATGATATTGCAGAGGAGCTAAACTTTTCGATAGATTTTTATCCAAATCCATTTACTAATAATTTTAAGGTTGAAGCTACAAAATCGAATGAACCAATTCGTGTAAATATTTTTGACATGACGGGGAAAATAGTAGAAGCAGCAGAATCCTCTCCTGATTCAGGACATTTGTTAATGGGGTCTTCATTAAGACCAGGATTGTATATAGTGCAAGTAGAAGGAGTAAACGTAAATTTTTCAAAATCATTTAAGATTATTAAAAAATAAAAACTTGCTTTTAAAACCTATTGACCCATTGGAATAATTAGAATTTAACGTTAACAACCTCCAATGTGTCATTTAAACAAATTATTACTTAATTTCTAATCAATATTATAAACTTCAAGAACAAATTATTATGAAAAAAATCACACTATTATTTTTTACTCTAACAGGGATGTTAGCCAATGCACAGCAAACTATATATGCTGAAAATTTTGAATCAAATGTTACCATCCTTGGTGATGAACAAATGCATAAATTTAAACCATCTACAAAGGCTGGAACATGGAGTGGTGGAATAGATCTAAAAACTGCTGGCGATGCCAATATAAATTTGCGTCAAGGCTGGGGTGAGCAATATAATTTGAAAATAGAATCTAAAGGCGCTGCTGTTACCATACCTAATATCAATGTGGCTGGTTTTACAAATTTAAACCTGTCTTATGAATTTGTTGTTGAAGCAGCCGGAAATGCTGTAGCACCAAAAATTGAAGCAAGTGTTGATGGCGGTGCTTCTTGGGTAACTCTACCTACAGTTGCTAGTGGTGGAGGGTGGTCTAAAGAAACAAAATTGGTTGCCTTGCCTTCAGGAAATTATAATGCAATAAGCCTCAGAATGAATCCCAATATTGCGAATGCTATAATGTTTGATAATTTTAAAATTACTGGAAAGAAGCAGTAAGGCCAGCGACTGAATCGATTCAATTATACGACATTTCAATTAAGGTTTATCCCAATCCTATTTGTTAACGTTTTAAATTGATGCAACAAATTATGATTAACCATTTCGCGTTTTCATTTTTTATATACTTGGAAGAAAAGTAGAGACAATAAAGTTTTAAGCGAATGCTTTGATTAGTACTATAAAATCATACACCTATTATGAAAAACAACCTATGTAATTTAAAAACTTTCTTTTTATACCTTGTTTTGGTATTTAGTTCTGTTTTAACAAATGCGCAGACTTATACCTGGAAGAATGCTCCCATCGGCGGAGGCGGATTTGTAACCGGAATCATTACCCACAAAACATCTGGCGATAGGTATTGCCGCACGGATGTGGGGGGGGCTTATCGCTGGGATGCCGTAAACAATAAATGGATTCAGCTATTAGATTGGCTAAAGGAGTCGGATCATGGATTATATGCTGTGGAGGCTTTGGCAATTGATCCTCAGAATTCCAATAATGTTTATATGTTTTGCGGAAATAGAGATACAAACTTCGGAAGAACAGCGATATTGAAATCTACGGATAAAGGAAATACCTTTACGTATACTGATGTCACTTCCAAATTTAAAACGCATGGAAATGGAAACGGGCGAGGTAACGGAGAACGTCTTGCAGTTGATCCCAAAAACAGTAATATCTTGTTCTGCGGAACCAGAGCTGACGGATTATGGAAGAGTACCGATGCTGGACTTACCTGGAGCCTTGCCTGGAATGGCGTAACGACAACTCCAAACTTGAATGGAATATGTTTTGTTTTGTTTGATCCTTCAAGCAGTGTTGTAAACGGCGTTAGTCAAACCATCTACATTGGAGTTTCCCGCACAGGCGGAGGGAACATCTACAAGAGTACGAATGGCGGGGTCAGCTTTACTGATATTTCACCAACCACCAGTTTTATGCCGCATCGGGTTGCATTGCAGGGAACTACCATGTATGTTACCTACGCAGATGGTGCAGGTGGGGATGATACCAATGGAAATGGTAAGTTATATAAACTAAACACATCTACAGGGAACTGGACGAGCGTGACACCCGTTCAATCGAAGGATTATGCATACGGAGGAGTAAGTATAGACCCCACTAATGTGAACAGGGTAATCGTTTCTACGTTTAACAATTATGGGAACCACCAGTTTGGTGCTGGCTGGGGAGACTATATTTTCTTGTCTACCGATGGAGGGTCGACCTGGACACTTAAGAACGGCAACAACGCTACCTTCGATAATAATGGCATGGGATGGCATGCCGGTGGATTAAACTGGATGGACTGTATTGAGTTTGACCAGGATAATCTTTCGAAAGTGCGGGTACTTGGCGGAAGAGGAATATACACCTGTTCCGATATTACAGCCACTAATCCTTTATGGAAATATGATGTCGTAGGACTTGAAGAGACAGCATTCCTTGACGGAATAAGCATTCCGGGAGGTCCGTTTATTTCTGCTTTGGGAGACGAAGGAGGCTTTGTGCATGAATCACTGACTTCTCCTCCGTCTTCACATTCAGCTAAACTTGTGGGTGGCACTAATAATACGAGCATTGCCTATGCTGCCGGCAACCCAAACAAAGTAATAAGAATTAGTAACGGGGGAAACGTTGTTTACTATTCCACCGACAAGGGGACTACATGGACGGGTGCCGCCACTAACGTGGGCGTACAAGGAAGGGTAGACATCAGCGCCGATGGTAGCACTATACTGCATTGCCCTTGGGGATCCACAACTATCTGGTACTCGACCAATAACGGGGGGAGCTGGTCTGCTTGTTCGGGTGTATCCGTCGGAGATGCTGCTCCTGTAGCTGACAAAGTAAATTCAAATTATTTCTACATATACCATCCATGGACAGGGGAGATGTTTAGAAGTTCCAATAAGGGAGTTAATTTCTCATTAGCAGGTACGCCGGGATCGTCAACCGCGAATCATCCGTGGCAACCAGTCTTGATCCGGACAGTACCCGGTTTTGAAGGACATATTTGGGTGCCTCTTGCCGGCAATGGATTAAAATACTCGACCAATGCTGGGGTGGCTTATACAACTCTTGCCAATGTAACGTATTGCAAATCAATCGGCATAGGAAAAACAATGTCAGGAGCGAGCTATCCTACTATTTTCATCTGGGGAACCGTGTCAGGTGTCACAGGTCTTTTTAGATCAACAGATCAGGGTGCTACATGGCTCAGGATTAATGATGATGCCCATCAGTTTGGGGGTGCGCCATTGCTTATCGGGGACATGAATGTTGATGGAAGAGTATATATGGGTGCTGGCGGAGCAAGAGGCATAATTTACTGGGATCCTTCTGTTATCTTGTCTAAAAATGATTTTTCAGAGGAGTCAAACTTTCTGATAGATTTTTATCCAAATCCATTTACTAATGATTTTAAGGTTGAAGCTAAAAAATCGGATGAACCAATCCGTGTTAGCATTTTTGATATGATGGGAAAAAAAGTAGAAGCAGCAGAATCCTCTCCTGAATCAGGACAATTGTTAATGGGGTCTTTATTGAGACCAGGGTTATACATAGTGCAGGTTGAAGGAGTAAACTTAAATTTCTCAAAATCATTTAAGATTATTAAAAAATAAATATTTTTTTATGTCAGCAATGTTGATGGAACGATTTCGAGGTTTGTTTGTTGAGATTTAAAAAAGTATAAATATAAAGACATATGAAAATTAACCTATTTATAGTGGTTTGTATTTTGTTTTCACATTTTTTGGCAGCTCAGGAAAATTATGTATCTCCGATAAGGGAAGGTAATAAACCGGTTGCTGCCGGAAAGTTTGCGCCAACATGGCAATCTTTACAGCAATATAAAACCCCGGAATGGTTCCAAAATGCTAAGTTCGGAATATGGGCGCATTGGGGACCTCAATGCCAGCCGGAACAGGGAGACTGGTTTGGAAGGCACATGTATAACGAAGGCAGTGAACAATATAAATGGTTTGTTGAACATTATGGGCATCCATCCAAAGTTGGGTTTAAAGAAGTCATTAAGGATTGGAAGGCCCAAAATTGGGATCCTGAAAAACTAGTAGCGCTGTACAAACGTGCTGGAGCCCAATATTTCTTTGCTATGGCCAATCATCATGACAATCTGGATTTATGGGACAGCAAATATCAGGAGTGGAACTCCGTACGTGTAGGACCTAAGAAAGATATTGTAACTGGTTGGGCTAATGCAGCAAAAAAATATAATCTTCCATTCGGACTTAGTGTACACGCTTCACATACATGGACGTGGTTTGAAACAGCTCAGCGATCAGATATAAATGGAGCATTTGCAGGAATCCCATACGACGGAAAACTTACCAAAGCCGATGGTAAAGGAACATGGTGGGAAGATCTTGATCCAGCTGAACTTTATGCTCAAAACCATCCTTTAAGCAAAGGAAGCGATAAAGATATATTTGCTCTTTGGGGGCAGTGGGATTGGAATAATTGCGCATCGATACCTTCGCAGGCTTACTGTGAAAAATTCTATAATCGTACCATAGACCTTATCCATAAATACAATCCAGATTTGATTTATTTTGATGATAGCGTATTGCCGCTTTACCCAATAAGCGATGCAGGATTAAAAATTGCGGCTGATTTCTATAACCATAATATGGCAACCCACAATAACAAGCTGGAGGCTGTCCTGTTCGGGAAAATGCTGAACGATGAACAAAAAAAATGCATGGTATGGGATGTAGAAAGAGGAGCACCGGATAAAATTGAAAACCTCCCATGGCAAACCTGTACCTGTATTGGCGACTGGCACTACAGTAAATCAGTTTATGAAAATAATGGATACAAATCTGCGGCTACAGTAATCCACATGCTGGTCGATATTGTCAGTAAAAACGGAAACCTGCTGCTTAACATTCCTGTTAAGGGAGACGGCACAATCGATGATAAAGAGGTTGCAATTCTTGAAAAAATAGCGGACTGGATGGATGTGAACAAAGAAAGCATTTTTGATACACGACCATGGAAGCTCTATGGTGAGGGACCAGCTTCAGATGCTGTAAAACCTGGTGAGTACAAAAGTTTTAATGAAGGTAAAGTAAAATTGTCAGCTAATGATATCCGCTATAATCAAAATGGGAAAATTCTTTACGCCACTCTTTTAGGAGTGCCATCTAATGACATTTGCTTAAAATCGTTAGGAAAAAATAAAAATAATGCGAAAATCAAAAGCATCCAGATCCTAGGCAATAAAGAAAAACTTTCATGGAAGCAATATGCCGATTCACTGGTAATTACAAAACCGAAGATTATCCCGAACGATATTGCAATGGTGCTTAAAATAAAATAATAAATGAAGAAAGCCATACTGACCTAATTAGTTTAAAAAACGAAGAATATTTCAAAGAAATCATTTTTAATAACTGGGCTTGACAGAGCTAATTTATGACTTAAAGTGTTAGTATCCAGTTTTTTAAACTAATTACAACCTGTTTCTATCAATATTTATTAAATTTTAACAACAATTATTAACAACTTAAAACCACATTATTATGAAAAAAATTACACTATTATTTTTGGCTTTAACAGTAATGTTAAATGTAGCCAATGCACAAGACATAACTGTCTTTAATTTTGACGGAACGACTCCCATGTTTACTACCGAATGGGGGACTGACACTTTTGTATCTGTGCCAAACCCTGTTTCTGATGGGGTGAATCCCTCGACTAATGTTGGTATGTTCACTGACAACACTGATTATGCTAATATGGTTGTTGATGTAGATATCAATCCTAATTTATATAGGTCTGTCCAATTTAAAGTGTATTCGCCAAACGCTGGAAGTGTTGGGGTTACTTTTAAAAACGCAACTGGCGGAACTATAAGTGGTTATTATTCAAGATCGGTGGCAGTATCAACCGTATGGACAACTATTACAATAGATTTTCTTGTATCTCAACAAATTAAAAAAATTGTTTTTGGTTTTAGCGATGATAACGCTAGTGTACCAGGGGAAGCAACAGATGTTGTGTACCTTGACGATTTAAAATTCATAAAAACTGCAAGTACAGATAAGCAAATATATGTAGAAGATTTTACATCCAAGTGGGCAATCAATGGCGGAGATTGGACTGGACTACCAACTACAGTGACAGGACAATGGTTGGGAGGGATAGATTTGGAAACTACTGGTAATGCAAATATGACTTTGAATCGATGGTGGAATAATGATCATGGACATGTTGTGAAAATGGTGCCTACCGCCGCCGCAGTTATTATACCCAATATAAGTTTAACAGGGTTCAATAATTTAAATTTGTCTTTTGAAGTCACATGGCCGTGGAATCAACCTGAAGATGCTACTTTTTATGGAAGCGTCGCTGCAGATAGATTACCGGTTATAGAAATAAAAACTGGTTCAGGCAGTTGGACACCGCTTACGGTTGCTCCATTTACAGGTGATTGGGCAACACAAAATATAGTATTGTCGGGTATAGACAATACGCAACCACTTAGTGTCAGGATTTCTAATAGCAGCACACTTTATAAAATGGTAATTGATAATTTTAAAATTACTGGAACAGCTGTAAGCCTTGCGACTGAATCAAACCAATTAACCGATAATTCAATTAAGGTTTATCCAAATCCATTTGCAGGCGAATTTAATGTTGATGCAACAAATTCAGAAGGACCACTTCAAGTGAGCGTTTTTGATGTTTTAGGAAGAAAAGTAGCAACAGCAAAATCATCTTCAAGTCAATTGTCAATGGGATCTTCATTGAAATCAGGAGCCTATATCGTGAAAGTTGAAGGTGCAAATGCAAAGGATTCAAAATCATTCAAGATTATTAAAAAATAACAATTGAATTATTGATTAGAAATAAAAAAAGTTGCGTGTAAATTATTACACGCAACTTTTTAAAATAATTGCATTCCATATAAAATACCAAATAAGGCTGTTCACGAGTTGTGGAGTAGTCATATTATAATTAAAAAATGAAATTCTCTTTTGATTCAAGAAGAGAAAAGTACCGAAATATTGCGTTAAAGAGTTCGTTCGAACATAAGATGAAAGTGAAGTTAACCAGCCGTTAGTGGTTATTACCAACAAGTGTTGGTTTTTAAAATGAGAAAATTATCCATCAAATCCGATTGATGGTCTAGTATATAAAAATAGAAGTTGTTATAGTTTTAAGCAAAATAGCTTATAAAATAATATAAAGGAAAATATGCAAAATTCATTCAAACGTTACTGCAAAACCATGGAATTGCGTAATGATCCATTACTGATTGAAGCCTATAAAAAAGCGCACGCCAAAGGGGCTGCGTGGCCCGAAATAACCAAAGGCATGAAAGAAGTGGGGATTATCGATATGGAAATCTATCTTTTGGGAACAAAACTTTTCATGATTATGGATACCGTGGCTGATTTTGACCACAACAAAGCAATGTCCGAATTGGCCCTAAAGCCACGTCAAAGGGAATGGGAAGCACATATGTCCCAATTTCAGGACAGTTCTGCCGAGGCAACCGCTGACCAAAAATGGCAATTGATGGAGCAGATTTATAAAATGGATAAATAAAAAGGTGATCTTAAATATGATGGACCTGTAAATATATATTGACAGATTTTATTTTAGCATAGGACTGTTATTATCGAAGCCAAACATTATGATACACATTTTGTCAAGAAGCATTCGATTAAAAAATAATAATAGAAAATATAAATTAAACCAAACCAGACAATGATGCATAACCAATTATTACAAGGCAGTCAAGCACAGGATAAAACCAAAATAACCATTGCTGCAGAGAAAATTATAAGCAGGCAATTTCTGTTTATATTGTTGAGTATTTTTCTGATCTCATTTAGTTTGACAGCACAGGAATCCATTCAGGTCGGAACAGCAACACGGAAAATGATTGTTTATGCACCAGCGGAGATTGAACAAAACAGACCTCTTGTTATTTCCATGCACGGAAAGGGTCAAACTATGCAAAATCAAAGAGATCAAACCCAATTTCAGTCGGTTGCCCAGGCGAATAACTTTGTCCTTGTGTTCCCTCAATCAGATGGAGAAAATTGGCAGTTATGGGGCGACAATGATATCAATTTCATTTTGGCAATTATTGACGAGATGAATACACGTTACGGAATTGACCGTAATCGTGTGTATCTTTCAGGATTTTCGATGGGCGGAATGATGACTTATTATGCCGCTACCAAAATAGCTGATAAAATAGCTGCTTATGCCCCGGTTGGTGGTTTCCTAATGGGCGGACCAGATACTAACAGTTCAAGACCAATTCCTATCATCCATATACACGGAGCAGATGATAATTTTGTACCGCACAGCAGGGTGCAGGAATGTATGGATGCCTGGATAGCACGAAATGGATGTCCGACAACACCAGTGGTTACCAATCCATATCCAGCCAACGTACCCACTGCCAAATCCGTAAAAAAATATTGGGGACCAGGAAAAGAAAAGGTTGAAGTTGTATTTATAAGTGTTGCCGGAGTGGGACATTGGTATTCTGATAACAACTGGAGTGCCGATGGGATATTCTCCAGTCAGGAAATTTGGAATTTTTGCAACAAATATTCATTGAAAGATGGTGTTTCCGAATTTGAATCTGCCTCTGTAACTGATAGTAATCCAAATCAAATTCAGCTGGTGCTGACAAAACCTATTGTGGCAGCAGCAAATTTTAGCGGTTTCACTATAAAAATTGATGGTGTACCTGCCAATATCAACAGCATCGTTTTATCTGACACCAATAAATTGACATTCCATTTAAGCCAAAACATCCTTAAAGACAATACTGTTACAATTTCTTATGCTAATGGAAATGTTGTTTCTGCCGATTATGAAAAGAAACTGATAGACTTTTCAGATAAAAATGTTGACAATCTGCTTACAGGTGCCTCGCCCCTAATAGTCGAGGCTTCTGTCAATACAAACGGTAATGCACTTCTTGTGAAGTTTAACAAGGCGATGCAGCTTCCTGTAGATGTATCTGCTTTAAAACTGAATGTCGAATACAACGGACAAAAGATTGTTTCAGCTCTTCAGGGTTCATTTTTCAATAGCGATACCAGTATTTTGTCCTTTTCTCTTGGAGAAACGATTTACAGGGATTATAATCTGTCACTCACTTATTCAGGTAATAATATTGCTTCTGCAGAAAATGGTTTGCTGAAAACTATTTCCAAATTTCCCGTAACCAACAATTCAAATGGTTTGGCGGTACATATAACTTCAGGAAAAATTGAGGACGATGGTACTACATTGTCATTAAATTTTTCCAAACAAATGGCAATGAACAACACGCAATCTGGAGATATTATCCTTAATCTAAACGGAACAAATATCGCATTTTCGGGTTATACTGTGGCAAACAAAACCATTCGGTTTACCTTGTCAAAAAGTGTGCATTATGGCGATGTAATAAAAACAAGTTACAGCAAGCAAACCATAATGGCTGCCGACAAAGGACTATTGGAAGAGTTTAACAATTTTTCTGTCACAAATCAGGTAACCGAACCAGTATGGAAAGCAATACCCACGAAAATCGAAGCCGAAAATTTCCTTTCTAAATCAGGAATGCAGGCGGAAACTACCGATGATGTGGGAGGTGGACAGAATTTAGGACATATCGGTGACGGAAATTGGGTAGAATATGCGATTGAAAACAACTCGCCTGATACGGAATATCAAATTTCCTTCCGACTTGCATCGCCAAATACTGGTGGAATGATTAACTTTTATATTGACGATATAAGCGTGGGCAGCGTTTATGCACTAAACACAGGCCATTGGCAGGTTTATCAATCAGTTGTCAGTAATATTAATATAAGTCAGGGCAAACACTATTTGAAAGTTGTTGCAATGAAGGCAGGATTCAACTTTAACTACATGGATATACAAGCGGTAAAATTGGATGTCAATAAAGTAACTGCTGCTACGGCTGATTTATCTATTTATCCAAATCCGGTTTCTAACGAGCTCATCGTTAATTTAGCTGATTTTCAATTTGATAAAATTGAGATTTTCGATGCATTGGGCAGATTGGTAATAAACAAGACAGGAGTTAGAGGATCTCTTGTGCGTATTCCTGTTCATATATCCAATGGATTGTATTTTGTAAAAATAAGCAATGACTCACAACACCAACTTAAAAAAATTATAGTTGTAAATAAATAAATTAGATATGAATATGAAATTTTTGTACTTAAAAAAATGTTTTTTTGTAGTAAGCTTTTTTTATCTTACCAGTACTGCAACATTTGCCCAGGCTGTTGTGATTACGATAAATGCTGCTGTAAACAAAAAAAAGGTATCGCCAAACATATATGGAAAAAATGACTTCTTTGACCATTCCGACCAATTTTATAAAGATGCAGGGTTGAACTTTGCCCGCCTGAATGGTGGTAATAATGCATCAGCCTATAACTGGCAGGCAAAACTTACTGTTCATCCCGACTGGTTTAATAATGTTTACTCCAATGATTGGGGTGTCGCAGCACAAAAAATTAACACCAGCTTTCCCGGTATGCAGGGCATGTTTGCCTTTCAGCTATTAGGTAGAGTGGCATCTACCGGTCAGTACAACTTCCCTGACTGGTCTTATATGCAGGCTCACCCGGGTTGGGATGGTTTTCATCAAAATTTAGCCGGTGGCGGTACGCCCAATCCAGATGCCAAGGAGAAGGCCTTGGTCGAAGGAAACCCTGATTTGTTCAGTAAGCCATGGCCGGCAGACTCTTCTGTTGGAATTCTTAATGATTGGTTTGGAGCCGGTGGTAAAGGGTTTAACAAAGACCAGTTTGTATACTGGAGTATGGACAACGAGGCAGATATATGGCATAGCACGCACGATTGGGCTATGCCAACGCAGCTATCGGCGGCGGCTTTTATCGATCGTTACATCGAGTTGGCAAAGAAAGCCAAAGCGATCTATCCGGGTATCAAACTTTGCGGACCGGTCACAACCAATGAATGGCAATGGTACAAATGGTCAAATGAAGATATTTATATCAATGGCCGTTATTATCCCTGGATGGAGTATTTCATCAAACGTCTGGGCGATGAGTATAAGGCAACCGGTATGAAACTGGTCGATGTGTTAGATATTCACAGCTACCCTAATTATGATAAGGTTGATGCAGTGGCACTGCAGGTACACCGAATTTATTATGATCAAACTTATGATTATCCGGGTTCAAACGGTATTAAAACAATTAACGGAGGCTGGGATGATTCACAAAAAAAACAATATATTTTAAAACGTATCGACGGCTGGTTAACTGAACATTTTGGGGCAAATCATGGCGTAACAACTGGAGTAAGCGAATGGGGTACCATGTCAAAGAGCGACCCAAACATGGAATCGGTTATCTATGCTTCGCATTTGGGTACGTTTGCCAACAATGGCGTTGAACTTTTTTCTCCATGGAACTGGAATATCGGAATGTGGGAAACCTTACATCTTTTCAGCCGTTATGCAAAAGAGTATAGTGTTTCCAGCACTTCTTCACTTGAAGACACAGTTTCGGCATACACCACCATAAGCGAAACGGAAGATGCAATGACCGTGATGATCGTGAACAAGGACATGAATGCATCTCGCACCGTAACGGTAAACCTTAATGGCTTTTCTGCCAAAAATGAAAATTCCGAAACACTGCAACTTTCCTCGCTGCCAGCAACGGAAACATTTGTATCTCACACTGATAATGCCTTAAAAAAGAGTTCTGTAAGCGTTAATTCAAATGCATTTACTATTACTGTACCTGCTTTGTCAACCACTGCAGTTTTGCTTAAGGCAGTAACCTCATTGTCAGTTGGTGATGTAAACAAAAAATCGGATAATGAAACAGTAATGATTTATCCTAATCCGGTAAATGATAAGCTTCAGGTAAAATTTGACTTAGCAATTGCAGAACCAACCGAAATAACAATATATAACCTTGCGGGTCAAAGGTTAAAAGTTTTAACTGTAAATAGTGACCGACAATTGGTACAAACCCTGGATGTAAGTACATTTTCTGCTGGTTCGTACTTTTTATCAGTAAAAAATAGCAGGTATAAAAAAAGTATACCTTTTATAATTGCACGATAAAACAGCTTAAAAAGTATTATTCAACAAGCAGTTCCACAAGAGACATGGCTTTAAAGAAAGTAGATGAAACACGGAACTGCCAATAATATGGGTATGGGCTAATAACTGTCACCTTCGTTAAAATTAGCTGTAATGAAAAAATGAAAAAATTAATGAAAAAAGAAATAAATAAAAAGCTTATTGCGGGTTTATTACTTTGCGGATTGAGCACTGTTCTAAACGCTCAGACGAACAAAGCAAATAAGGCTAAAATAACGGTTGATGTAAACAATCCAGGGCATGCAATTTCACCTACCTTGTTCGGTATTTTCTTCGAAGATATTAACCTTTCTGCAGATGGAGGATTGTATCCCGAAATGGTAACTAACCGTTCGTTTGAAGATGCTGATATCCCTCAGGATTGGAAGTTTACAAGTGCCGATGGCAAAAGTACGGCTTCAATCAGCAATGCCGATCTTTTTGCGAAACAAGTGATACTGCCATTAAACTCATTCAATCGCAAAGCATTGTTAATTGATGCTTCTGGTTCTTTTAAACTGGAAAATTCAGGCTACTGGGGCATGAATATGGTGCAGGGCGAAAGTTATACGCTAAAGTTTGCCGCACGTGCTATTGAAGGTTTTTCCTCTCCTTTAAAAATAAAAATTCTTAATGCGAAAGGTAATGAAATAGCAACTGCTGAAATAAAAGGAATTACTGGAGACTGGGCATATTATACTGCAAATCTGAAAATAAGTACAGGCGATCCTAAAGCAAGCCTGCAAATTTCAGGCGAAGGCAATGGGAAACTATTTCTGGATATGGTTTCGCTGCTCCCAGATAAAACATGGAAAAATCATGGTTTGCGCACCGATCTTTCCGAAGCACTTGATGCCCTTCATCCCAAATTTTTGCGCTTTCCAGGAGGTTGCTGGGTGGAAGGTGACGATCTCAAGCACATGAACCATTGGAAAAATACAATCGGAAGCATTGATACACGCACAGCACTCTGGAATATATGGGGTTACAATGCCACTAACGGACTTGGGTTTCACGAATATCTTCAACTTTCCGAAGATTTGGGTGCTGAACCACTTTATTGCATAAACATTGGAATGTCACACAAAGAAGTAGTTCCGCTCGACCAAATGGGACAATGGGTGCAAGATGCGCTTGATGCAATCGAATATGCCAATGGACCGGAATCTTCGGTTTGGGGAAGCCTTCGGGCAAAAAACGGACATCCGGAACCATTTAATATGAAATACATGGAAATAGGGAACGAAAATGGCGGAACTCCTTACAACGAACGCTGGCCATTGTTTGTAAAGGCAATTCAGGCAAAATACCCGTACATGAAACTCATTGCCAACGAGTGGGCTGGTGGGCACCCTGAAGAGCCAAAGCCGGAAATAGTTGATGAGCATTATTACAACAATCCCGATTGGTTTATCTGGAATTCAAATAAATATGACAGCTACGACCGCAATGGTTTCAAAGTTTTTGTTGGTGAATATGCGGTAACTTCAGGTACAGGTAACGGTAACCTGCGCGGTGCAATAGGCGAAGCTGCCTGGATGACAGGTATGGAACGAAATTCGGATGTAGTTGTCCTGGGAGCTTATGCACCCTTGTTGTGCAATGCAAGCCACAAAGCATGGCCGGTAAACCTAATTAATTTTGACAGCCACCAGTGGTTTGGCTTGCCAAGCTATTATGTTCAGGAAATGTTTTCAAACAACCAGGGAACGAATGTATTGCCTTTCTCTGTAGAGAATAATCCGGTCATTGAAATGCCCGTAGGAATGGGTTGTATTGGTTTAGGAACCTGGATGAATTCAGCCGAATTTAAAGATGTTGTGGTTACAGCTCCTAATGGGGAAATTCTTTTTAAACCCGATTTTGCGGAACTCGGTAAAGATTGGAGACAAACCGGAAAAGGCGAATGGAGTGTAAAAGATGGAGTTCTCAAACAATCAGCAATAGAACCAGGAGTGAGCATTTTTATGGGAGATTCTACGTGGAAAGACTACACGATCACTCTGAAAGCTCGCAGGATTTCGGGCGAAAACGGATTCCAGATATTGTTCCATAATAGGAATAATGAGGAACGTAACCGTTTCGAAGTAGGTGGTTGGAACAATTCTGTTACGCATCTGGAAATGGGCATGGCTATTACAGAAATGAAAGGAGAAGCCAAAATGGAACAATGGTATGATGTGAAAATTGAAATCAAAGGAGGCAACGTAAGAGCCTATCTTGACGGAAAGTTAATACAGGAAATTTCAGAAAAAAACCTTACTGTTAAAGGGTTGATTATGAGTGCTGTGAAAGATGATGAATCAGGTGATGTGATTCTTAAAGTTGTAAATGCTTCCGCCAAATCAATAAAAACGGAAATTGATTTGAAAGATACAAAAGTTTTTACTGGGAAAGGAAAAGCCATTGTGCTTACATCTGCCAGTCCGTTGGATGAAAATACAATGGAGCAACCCACTAAAGTTTTCCCAAAAACAGAAAATGTAAAATTTTCAGGAACGACTATTACACGTTCATTCCCCGGGAATTCATTAACGATATTACGTGTGGAAACTTTACATTAGAAGATGGAAGTTTATTGGGGTTAAATAGGTTCTAACGCTCATCTATTAATACTTCTAATAAACTGTTTGAATTTATATGAATAAGAGAAATTGACTACTTGTATGATAATGTGTTTTTTAATAATGAACTTAATAATATGAAGAGGCTAAATGTTTTCATTTGTACTGTTGCAAGTTTACTCTTTCTTAGTACAGGAGCTTTTGGGCAAGATCGTAATTTTTACATCTTTATCTGTTTTGGACAATCAAACATGCAGGGGGCAGCTCCAATAGAGAATCAGGACAAGATAATAAATGACCGGTTCAAAGTGTTTCAGGCACAGGATTGCCCAAATCTGAATAGAAAAAAGGCTGAATGGTATCCTGCCGTTCCACCTACATGTCAATGCAATTCGGGGTTACCGCCAGCAGATTATTTCGGAAGAACTTTGGTTGACAATCTTCCTGATAACATTACCGTTGGAATTATTAATGTTTCTGTTGCCGGTTGCGACATCAGGCTGTTTGATAAAGATATTTATAAGGATTTCGATTCGACTTACAAAGAGAGTTGGTTTACCTCGCTGGTGGCGTCTTATGATGGAAATCCTTATCAATATCTTGTCAATTTGGCCAAATTGGCTCAAAAAGACGGAGTTATTAAAGGAATCCTTTTACACCAGGGAGAAACAAATGCGGGACAAGAGCAATGGCCGTCGTATGTAAAGAAAATTTATGGAGATATGTTGGCCGACCTTTCGTTAAATGCCAATTCGGTTCCGCTTTTAGCAGGTGAATTATTAGCTTCCGATGGCAATTGTTGTTCAAAAATGAATCCAATTATACGAAAGTTACCAGATACTATTCCGTCGGCACATATTATTTCTTCGGAAGGCTGCACCGGATTTGACAACGCCCATTTTGATTCCAATGGTTACAGGGAATTAGGAAGACGATATGGTCTTAAAATGCTTACTCTGTTGGGATATGAGACCCGATATCCAAAGAGTAAATAAGGATATTTGGAGACAATAGATTATTCATATTCAATAAAAACAAATTAGAAATATAAACAGAACAAAATGGAGCGCTTAAATTCATACAAAAGACAATATTTAGCAAAACAAATAGTATCCATATTTATACTATTTATAAGCTTTTTTCCAGCAATTGCCCAAAAAGGGATAGAAAGAAAACAGTTATTTGATTATGACTGGAAATTCTTTTTGGGTGATGCCCCTGAAGCCAAAGCAAATGATTTCAATGATGCAGGTTGGCGAAAACTCGATTTGCCCCACGATTGGAGTATTGAAGAAAAAGTAAATGCTAAAAATCCAACAAAAGGAGCGGGAGGATATTTCCCGTCAGGAATTGGTTGGTATCGAAAAACTTTTCAGGTGTCTGATAGCTGGAAAGCAAAAAAAACAACTATTTATTTTGAAGGTGTTTATATGAACTCAGAAGTTTTTATCAACGGGAAATCGCTGGGTGTTTATCCATATGGCTACTCCTCATTCAGTTATGACCTTACACCTTATCTGAATTTTGGAAAAGAGAATGTTATTGCTGTGCGTGTCGACAATTCACAACAAGTAAACAGCCGTTGGTATAGTGGTTCGGGAATTTATCGTCATGTTTGGATGACGGTTACTAATCCAGTACATGTAGCACAATGGGGTACAGCTATTTCGACTCCTGTTGTATCTGCAAAAAAGGCAACTGTACAGGTTAAAACCAAGGTTAAAAATGAAACAGCATCTGCTCAAAGCGTTGTTGTGAAAACCGTTCTTTGGAATAAAAACTTAAAAAGTGCGGGAAATGGTCAGGTGAAGGTTGAACTTCTTGCCAATAGCGAGAAGGAAATAACTCAAACGATACAAGTGTCAAATCCGATGCTTTGGACACCAGAAACGCCACATTTATATAAAGCTCAGGTTCAGGTCTTAAAAGATAAAAAAGTGGTGGACGATACTAAAACCAATTTTGGTATCCGTTCTGTAAAATTTACTCCTGAAAACGGATTTCAACTAAATGGGAAAACTGTAAAGATAAACGGTGGTTGCGTGCATCACGATAATGGCTGCTTAGGTGCCGCTGCTTTCGATCGTGCCGAGGAACGTAAAGTTGAATTGCTTAAAGCAGGTGGATTTAATGCAGTTAGAAGTTCTCATAATCCACCTTCAGAAGCATTTTTGGATGCCTGTGACAGATTAGGATTGCTGGTAATGGACGAGTCGTTCGATTGCTGGAATGTAGGGAAAAATACGAATGATTATTCTAAGTATTTCAATGAGTGGTGGCAACGTGATTTGGACGCGATGGTATTGCGCGATCGTAATCATCCTTCCATTTTTATGTGGAGTATAGGTAATGAAGTACCCGAACGTGGAAAACCTGAAGCTGTAAAAACAGCTACCATGCTTATTGATGCGCTTAAAAAAATGGATAATACCCGTCCGGTAACTTCGGCTATTGTGGAAAGTGGTAAGGATTGGACAATAATGGACTCGCTAATGGCAGTACACGATGTGGCGGGATATAATTATCATTTGCATAGTGCACCAGACGATCATAAAAGAGTACCTTCAAGAATGATCGTTCACACGGAATCCTATCCAAAAGATGCTTTTAATAATTGGAAATTGGGGCAAGAAAACAATTATGTTATCGGTGATTTTGTTTGGACGGCTATAGATTATCTTGGCGAAGCCGGTATTGGTAGAACTTTTTATTCTGGCGAAACTCCTGGCGAAAACTGGGATAACGACATGTTTCCTATTCATGCTGCCTATTGTGGCGATATAGATTTGATTGGTTGGAGGAAACCCATTTCACATTACCGAAGCATGTTGTACAACGACAACGAAAAACTATATATGGCCGTTTGTGAACCTGAACCAGAGCCTTTGGAAATCAAAGAAACCTGGTGGTCAGTTTGGCCAACATGGGAAAGCTGGACTTGGCCTGGTTTTGAAGGAAGAACGATTCAGGTTGAAGTATATTCCAAATATCCTAAGGTAAGGCTATATCAAAACAACAAGCTAGTTGGTGAACAGTCAACAACACGAGATCAACAATTTAAGGCTACTTTTCCAGTTCCATATTCTGCTGGTGTGCTTAAGGCTGTTGGCGTGGAAAATGATAAAGAAATGGAATCAACCATTCTGCAAACTTCTACTGATGTCGCAAAAATAAAACTCATTGCCGATAGAAAAGAGATTTTGGCAAATGGACAAGATTTGGTGTTTGTTACTGTTGAATTAACAGATAAAGATGGAATAATGCAACCAAACGCATCAAATCGTTTGCATTTTAAAATTGATGGACCTGGTGTAATTGCCGGGGTCGATAATGCCAATATAAAAGACACTGAGCCTTATGTGGATAATACACGAAAAGCATGGAAAGGACGTGCTTTGGTAGTGATAAAAAGCAATCATCAGGCGGGTGAAATTAAATTATCAGTATCATCCAATGGACAGGAAGGAAAAAGCGTAGTCATTAAATCAACAATAAATTAATACATGAAAGTATCAATGAGACATAGTATTTTTTTACTGTTTGTTGTTTTAAGTTTAAGTATAAATGCGCAGGAAATAATTTCGCCTAATGGGAAAGTAAAAGTTGTTTTGAATTTGCCTGAAAAAAATGCTGTGCACCCTCTTTTTTTTAAGGTATTGTATAAAATTGAAAACAAGTTTACAGAAGTATTACCGGATTCAAAATTAGGTATTAATCGTATTGATGAGCAGTTTGCAGACAACCTTAGTTTTATAGCAGCATCAAAACCTGTCTCCATACACGATACCTATAAAATGGTTTGTGGCAAACGCCAGCTGTGCGAGAATTTTGGCACTGAAAAAACATTCAGTTTTCAAAATTCCAATCATCAGCCATTGGATATTGTTTTCAGGGTTTATAATGAAGGTATTGCATTTCGTTATACTTTTCCAAACCAGTCAGATTCAAAAGTTAATATCATTAGCGAAGCTACCACTTATGTATTGCCCGAAAATACAGACCGTTGGATGCAGCCTTTCAATCTTGCATATGAAGATTTTTATCCATTGAACAAAACGGGCTTGAATATTAATAAATATCAGGAATGGGGTTTTCCTGCTTTATACAAAGTGAATAATCAGCCAGTTTGGGGATTAATTTCAGAGGCAGATATAACAGAAAATAATTGTGCAGCAAAGCTAAATAATTATAAAAACACTAACGAATATCAGGTTACATACCCTTACATCCGTGATAATTTTAAGCAGGAAGGAGTCATGACAACATTACCATGGAATTCTCAGTGGCACACACTTATCGTTGGTACATTATCAGATATTGTTGAATCCACTTTGATTACCGATGTTAGTGAACCGAGCCAAGTAAAAGATACGGATTGGATTAAACCCGGTGCGGTTTCATGGATTTATTGGGCAAACAATCACGGTTCTAAGGATTATAAAAAGATAGTCGAATATGTTGATTTAGCTGTAGAAATGAATTGGCCTTATGTACTGATTGATTGGGAATGGGACGTAATGAGTAATGGTGGAGATATAATCGATGCAGTAAACTATGCAAAAAGCAAGGGAATAAAACCATTGATGTGGTACAATTCAGGTACAAGCTGGCTTGACCCAACACCAAATGACCGTCTACTTACAGCAGAAAAACGTGCCAAAGAATTTGCGTGGCTCAATGAAATTGGTGTGTATGGAATTAAGGTCGATTTTTTTGCAGGTGACCACCAGGATATGATTAAGTATTACATTGATATTTTAAAAGAAGCTGCAAAATATCATTTAATGGTAAACTTTCATGGAGCAACAATTCCACGTGGTTGGGCGCGCACTTATCCAAACCTGATGACATCAGAAGGGGTTTATGGTGCAGAATTCTATAATAATAATCAGGTATTGACTAATAAAGCAGCAGCTCATAATACAACGCTTCCATTTACACGAAATGTAATTGGTTCGATGGATTACACGCCTGTTACCTTTTCAAATTCACAACATCCACATATAACATCTTATGCACACGAGCTGGCTTTGTCTGTTGTATTTGAATCAGGGTTACAGCACTTTGCCGACAGGCCATCTGCATATGAATCCTTGCCGGCAGAACCAAAAGACTTTCTGAAACAGGTGCCGACTGCCTGGGACGATACAAAACTACTTGACGGTTTCCCGGAAGAAAAAGTCATTATTGCCCGTAAAAAAGGAAATCAATGGTATATCGCCGGGTTAAACGGAAAAGATGCAGCGGAGAACTTACTGGTAAAATTTGATTTTCTTGGCAAAGGGAACCATATCTTTCAGCTGATCAAAGACGGAAAGGATGATAAATCTTTTTCTTCAGAAATAATAAAAGTTAAAAAAGGAGATACATTAAAAATTGAATGCCTTCCAAGAGGAGGGTTTGTTGGTGTAATAAAATAGAATAATGATGTAGTTATAATATATCGAAAGAATATCATGAAAAAAAGAAAAATTAACGTTTTAGTATTATTATTTAGTCTGTTGTCTTTTTATGGATGGGCACAAGATCGTGTTTATTTAGATGAAAGCAAACCAATAGAAGCCCGTATAAAAGATGCCTTGTCGAGGATGACATTAGAAGAAAAAGTAGCGCTCTGTCATGCTCAGTCAAAATTCAGTTCAAAAGGAGTTCCCCGGCTGGGTATTCCGGATGTATGGTCTTCTGATGGCTCGCATGGTGTGAGTGATGAGAAATTATGGGATGAATGGAGCTCAGCTCAGTGGACCAATGACTCCTGCACCGCTTTTCCTGCCCTGACATGTCTTGCGGCAACATTCAACCCAGAGATATCGCTGCTTTATGGTAAATCTATTGGAGAAGAAGCCCGATACCGTAACAAAACTATACTGTTGGGACCAGGTGTCAATATTTATCGCACACCGCTCAATGGCCGGAATTTTGAATACATGGGTGAAGATCCTTTTTTGGCTTCGCGCATGGTGGTTCCGTACATTCAAGGCGTACAGTCTAATGGAGTTGCTGCCTGCGTAAAGCATTTTGCATTGAACAATCAGGAGATTTCCCGTGGCGAAATCAATGTGAATGTAAGCAATCGTGCGTTGCACGAGATTTATCTTCCAGCCTTTAAGGCTGCGGTTCAGGAAGGGGAAGTGTGGTCCATCATGGGCGCCTATAACAAAATATGGGGCGTGCATTGCTGTCACAACGATATTTTGCTGAACAAAATCCTGAAAAATGATTGGAAGTTTGACGGTGTGGTGGTCAGTGACTGGGGAGGTGTACACAATAGCGATGAAGCTGTCAATGGCGGATTGGATATTGAGATGGGTACCTATACCAATGGATTGACAACACAAGGTCATTTCCCTTTTTCCAGCTATTTTTTAGCCGATTCGTTCCTGAAAGGAATTAAATCTGGGAAATACGAAATATCAAAACTTGATGATAAAGCGAGCCGAATCCTTCGGATGATTTTTCGCACGACCATGAACACCAAACGTCCTTTTGGTCGTTTTGTATCTCCAGAGCATAGCCTGGCAGCACGACAAATAGCACAAGAAGGAGTTGTTTTGCTTAAAAACGACAAACAATTTTTGCCTATACCTCAAGGAAAATACAAAAAGATTGCTGTGATTGGCGAAAATGCCACACGTGGTTTGATTGTTGGAGGAGGTTCTACGTCGTTGAAAGCCGCTTATGAAATTTCACCTTTACAAGGATTAAAAAATAAATACGGAGAAAACAGTATTGTTTACAGCATGGGATATGCTTCAGGGCGATCATTATATGGAGCGGAAGAACCCTCTAAACTAAATGCAGACTCCTTGCACAACGCAGCTGTTGAGACTGCCCGTCATGCCGATGTGGTGCTGTTTGTTGGCGGTTTGAATAAAAATTATTTTCAGGACTGTGAAAGTGGTGACCGTAAATCGCTTAGTTTGCCATTTGAACAGGATAAACTGATTGAAGCGATACAAAAAGTTAATAAAAATGTGGGTGTAATTTTACTAAGCGGAAATGCAGTTTTGATGCCTTGGTTAGATAAGACACCAGCCGTTGTACAAGGATGGTATCTGGGTTCTGAGGCTGGAAATGCTTTGGCAGATATTATTTCCGGCGACGTAAATCCTTCAGGGAAACTCCCTATTTCATTTCCTAAAAAATTGGAAGATGTTGGAGCACATGCTTTTGATAAACTCACTTATCCGGGAGATGGTGTCAATGTGTATTACAAAGAAGATATTTTAGTAGGCTACCGCTGGTATGATACTAAAAATATTCCTGTTCTTTTTCCATTCGGATATGGATTGAGTTACACCACATTTCAATATGGGAAACCTGCCATTTCTTCAAAATCAATTACAGCAACCGATTCAATAGTTGTGACAATTCCAGTAAAAAACACAGGCAAAGTTGGGGGAAAGGAAACCGTTCAACTATATGTTAATGATGAAAAATCAAGTTTACCCCGTCCGGTTAAAGAACTAAAAGGATTTAAGAAAATTTCCTTAGAACCGGGAGAGGAAAAAACGGTAAGTTTCACGTTGACAAAAGAGAACCTTTCTTATTACGATGACAAAAAAGAGGAATGGATTGCTGAACCCGGTAAATTTAAAGTTATGATTGGAGCTTCGGCCACGGATATCAGGGGGACAGTAGATTTTATTTTGACAAATTAGTGAAATTTTAAAAAAAATATGAAAATATTAAACACAATTTTAGCAGTGGTAGCAATTGCTCTACTTGGCTCTTGCTCTGAAAGCGATAGTACTCCAACCACATCCGCCGTAAAAGACATTTATTTTGCTGGCTATCAAATTAATTCTAAAGGAAATCCGGTTGCCACATTTTGGAAAACGGTAAAGCAACGTCACTAACCGATGGCACAAAATATTCTTCTGCTGAAGCTATGACAGTTGTTGGAAGCGATGTGTATGTGGCAGGATATGAAGATAATGGCACAAATAATGTTGCCAAGTATTGGAAAAATGGCACAGCTATATCTCTAACCGATGGCACAAATGAAGCTTATGCTGTTGCAATAGCAGTTGTAGGAACCGATGTTTATGTGGCGGGAGTTGAAAACCACGTTGCCAAGTATTGGAAAAACGGCACAGCTATATCTCTAACAGATGGTTCAACATATGCTAGTGCTAATGCAATAACAGTAGTAGGGAACGATGTGTATGTGGCAGGATATGAAGGCAATGGCGCCATATATTGGAAAAACGGCACTGCAACGGTACTAGCAGTTGGCTATGCTTCTGCAATAACAGTTAAAGGAAGCGATATATATGTTGCAGGAAATGGTTATAATGAGGCTAAGTATTGGAAAAACGGCATAGCAACAGCACTAACCGATGGCGCAAATGTAACGATTACTGCTATGACAGTTGTGGGAACAGATGTGTATGTGACAGGGAAGAAGGATAATGGGCTTAAGAACGTTGCCAAGTATTGGAAAAACGGCAGAGCTAAATCTCTAACCGATGGTTCTAAATATGCTGGTCCTAATGCAATAGCAGTTGTAGGAACTGATGTATATGTGGCAGGGTATGAACACGATGATGAACACGATGGCATAAAGAACATTGCCAAATATTGGAAAAATGGAGTTGGTGTCAATATTGCAACCGATGCTTCCTTGAACAGCGTAGCACGAGCAATGTTTATTTCTACAAATTAAAGCTTCAACTATACTATGTTTTTTTACATAAAATAATACAATGTGTTGATTTTAAAATTATTTTAATTGAAATTGATCCTTTTGACTTTATGGCTTTTAAACTTTCGACTTACTTATAATAAATTTTAAATATGAAAAAAATAATTATTCTTTTAGTTTGCATTTTGGGGTTTTCTCACTACTCAAACGCCCAGGGGTTTAAAAATCCTGTTATTTCTGGTTTTCATCCAGATCCAAGTGTGTGTAGGGTTGGTGATGATTATTATTTAGTAAACAGTAGTTTCGAATATTTTCCGGGGGTTCCGGTCTTTCATAGCAAAGACTTAATTAACTGGGAAAAGATTGGACATTGCTTGACTCGTCCTTCTCAACTACCATTAGGCAAATGTCCGCCTTCTGCCGGGATTTATGCACCTACAATTCGTTATCACGAAGGTCTTTTTTATATGGTGACCACAAATGTAACCACCGGGAATTTTTATGTATACACAGATAATCCTGCCGGCGAATGGTCAGAACCTGTTTATGTAGATCAGGGAGGTATTGATCCTACGTTATATTTTGAAGACGGTAAATGTTACTTTGTGTCAAATGGCAAAGGCATCACCATTTCTGAAATAGATGTGAAAACAGGAAAAAGACTTACTGAAAGCAGAATTGTATGGAATGGTACAGGAGGCCGTTACCCTGAATCGCCGCATATTTATAAAAAAGACGGATTTTATTATTTATTGATTTCTGAGGGTGGTACCGAGTATGGCCATAAAATGACCATTGCGCGCAGCAGATCTCTTTATGGGCCTTATGAGTCTAACCCTTCTAATCCGATCTTTACGCACATAAATGAAAATGCCCAAAACAACCCAATTCAAGGTACCGGACATGGCGATTTTGTTCAGGCACATGATGGTTCCTGGTGGGTAGTTTTTCTAGGCTTTCGTCCGCAAAGCTTACTGCATCATGTATTGGGACGTGAAACATTTTTAGCTCCGGTACGATGGGATACGAATGCCTGGCCTGTGATAAATGGTGATGGCACAGTTAACATCGATATGAATGTGCCTACTTTGCCTTTACAACCGGTAAAACAGCAAGCTCTCTCTACCGATTTTGACGAAGCTAAGTTAGGAGTGGATTGGAACTACCTCCGAAACCCATTCATGAAAAATTATTCCCTGACAGAAAAGAAAGGTTCATTGAGGCTCAAAGCAAGCCCGATTTCTTTGGATGATAATGATTCGCCAACTTTTGTGGGACGCAGACAGGAACATATTGATTTTTCGGCTACCACAGTACTGTCGTTAAATGATGCAATGCAGGAAGACGAAGGGGGAATGACAATTTACTATTCACCTCAGGCGCATTATGACATCTTTTTAAAAAAATCAGAAAAAGGCAAGCATAAATTGGTAGTACGTTATAAAATGGGGGTGTTGAACCACACCGCATATGAGATGGAGATTCCCGGCGATAAAATTTATTTAAAAGTAAAAGGAGATAAGGATTTTTACTCGTTTTATTATTCTGTGGATGGCAAGCAATTTAATTTCTTAAACAAGATGAATGTATGGTACCTGAGTTCTGAAACCAATGGTGGTTTCACCGGAGTTGTTCTTGGATTATATGCTACATCTCCAAATAAAAATACGAAAGCTTATGCCGATTTTGATAAGTTTATGTATAAACCAGGCAATTTAGATTAATGTGGAGTTAATGGTATTTCGCACAGGTGAAGTGATTAATAAGCAACCAAAGTAAGATGAACAAAAATAGGGAGAAAATAGTGTTTAAAAAAGAGATGGTGGTTGTTCTGATCATTCTTCTTTGGGGTAGTTATTTACAAGCTCAAACAGCAATGGTTAATGTTCAATCTCGAAGTTTGACAAGCTTAAATGGTGAGTGGCAGGTGATTTTAGATCCTATAGACATAGGTGACTGGAAACAGGTCTGGCAGGAAAAAAAGCCTCAAAAAAAGACTGACTTTATTGAGTATTCTTTTGATGGAGGCCCTATGTTAAAAGTACCTGGCGACTTTAACTCTCAACTAAGTGAACTCACTTATTTTGAAGGTGTAGTTTGGTACAAAAAAGTATTTCATCATGAGTCAAAAAATGAAAAAAGGTTGTTTCTCCATTTTGGGGCGGTAAATTATTTGGCAGAAATCTTTTTGAATGGAGAAAAAATAGGAAGCCATGAAGGAGGTTTTACTCCTTTTCAATTTGAAATTAGCGACAAAGTAAAAGAAGGAGATAATACCCTGATTGTTAAAGTGGATAATCAGCGCTTGCATAATGGTCTGCCCGGTGCCGGATACGACTGGTTCAATTACGGAGGTATAACCCGAGATGTCAATTTGATTGAAACCAATAAAACGTTTATTGAAGATTATGCTGTTCAGTTAAAAAAAGGAAGTCTGAATAAAGTATCGGGATGGATACAGTTAAATGGAATAAATGCAAAGCAAAAGATCAAAATAAAAATTCCGGAGCTCAACAAATCGTATAAAACTGAATCCGATAGCAAAGGGTATGCGAGTGTTGAGTTTGATTCAAAATTCAAGCTTTGGTCTCCCGAAAACCCGAAACTTTACAAAGTAATCATTGAAACAGAAACAGAGACAATTGTTGATACCATAGGATTCAGATGTGTTGAAGTGCAGGGAAGTAAAGTGTTACTGAATAAAAAAGAAATTTTTCTGAAGGGCGTAAACATCCACGAAGAAAATCCAAATAAAGGAACCAGGGCCTATTCTAAAGAGGATGCCCTGTTGTTGCTGAATTCCGCAAAAGAATTAGGATGCAACCTTGTTCGCCTGGCCCATTATCCGCACAGTGAAAACATGGTTAGGGAAGCTGAGAAAATGGGACTAATGGTATGGAATGAACTTCCAATATACCAGCATATCCAATTTTCAGACAGCCTTGTTCCAATAAAAATGGAAACGATGTTGAAAGAAATGATTCGCAGGGACAGAAATCGATGTGGGGTAATTGTCTGGAGTCTATCCAACGAAACTTATCCAGACAAGCCAAACCGGAATGATGCTCTTGTTGAATTAACTCAAAAATGCAAGGCAATAGATTCAACCCGATTGATTACCCATGTTATAAATACACAAGGCTATACAAACAACTCATTTAATGTTTGGGACCCACTTTACAAACATTCCGACCTGATTGCCATTAACGAATATATAGGATGGTATGTTCCGTGGCAAGGCAAGCCATCTGATGCAAAATGGCAGTTCGCTTTTCCTGATAAGCCTGTATTTATTTCAGAGTTTGGAGGGGAAGCTCTGTATGGAAGTAATGGACCAGCAGATAAAGCCTCCGGCTGGAATGAAGAATACCAGAAACAAATTTATGTCGATCAAATAGAACTGTTTAAGACGATTCCAAATTTATGTGGCACCTCTCCGTGGCTGTTATTTGATTATAAGTCCTTAGGAAGAATGAATCAGGTATATCAAAAAGGATATAATAGAAAAGGATTATTATCTGAAAAAGGAGAAAAAAAGAAAGCCTGGTATATTATGAACGAGTATTATAAAAATGAAAATTAAAAGTATAAAAGAAATAGCATTGACTTTTATCTGTCTAACATTGGTTACTGGTAATCTTTTTGGACAAAATAGGGTAATTGAACTTTGGAACGGAAAAGTTCCCGGGGCTATTCCTAATTCCGCTTACAAGCAAGTGGTTGATTCGGCGGCTGGTTGGATTGATAAGAAATTCATCACTGATCCCAATCTTCATATGTATCCTGCGCCTCTGGAAAAGGCAACCGGTACTGCAGTCATTATTTGTCCGGGTGGTGCTTATTGGGGACTGGCTATTAAACACGAAGGTTCACAGGTGGCCAAATGGCTGAATAGTTTGGGTATAACAGCCTTTGTACTGAAATACCGTTTGCCTGACGACAGCATCATGGAAAACAAGTCCATAGGTCCAATACAGGATGGACAAAGGGCTATTCGCATTGTTCGAAATCATGCAAAAGAGTGGGGTATAGATCCCAGTAAAATTGGAATCATGGGATTCTCAGCTGGTGGGCATCTGGCAGCTACCCTTTCTGTCCATTTTAACGAGAAGGTGTACCAACCGGAGAATTTGACCAGTGCCAGACCCGATTTCTCAATACTTATTTATCCTGTCATCTCTATGGAGCCGGGCATTACCCATTCAGGCTCGCGCGCGAATCTGCTTGGTGTTGCACCGTCTCCGGAATTGGTAAAACATTACTCTAATGATTTGCAGGTAAATAATGAAACGCCACCGGCTTTTATGGTTCATTCTTTGGATGATGATGCAGTACCGGTACAAAATAGTATAAACTATGCACTGGCTATGCATAAGTTTAAGATTCCCTGTGAACTTCATATTTATCAATCAGGAGGGCATGGATATGGACTTGGAAGGTCGAAAAATACAGAGTCTTCCTGGTCGGAAGCCTGCCGTAAATGGCTTGAAGCAAGAGATTTGTTAATGAGAAAGTAACTACTGCTGAGAGAATTCACTAGTAGAAAATAAGACAGTTGTGAAATAAATTAGTTGTTATGAATTTGCAAAAAAAAATATTGATGCTGGCTGGTGTTATAATGATGACTACCAGTGTTTTTAGTCAAAATAAAGTTATTGAAGTCTGGAACGGGAAAGTGCCGGGTTCAATTAATAACTCCAATTATAAGCAAATAGTCGATTCTGTATATTACATAAAACTAAGAAATATTTCAAAACCCACTATTGAGGTTTATCCTGCTTCTGCCGATAATAATTCCGGAACGGCAGTGGTAGTATGTCCCGGAGGAGGTTATTATGGTGTTTCATTCTTAAGTGAAGGAGTTGAAATAGCAAAGTGGTTAAATCACTTGGGGATTACGGCTGCTGTATTGCATTATCGGTTGCCTGATGATGCCATTATGGAAAACAAATCCATAGCTCCCTTGCAGGACGGACAAGAGGCGATTCGTATCGTACGACGAAACGCAAAGGAATGGGGTATTGATCCAAATAAAATCGGAATAATGGGCTTTTCGGCCGGAGGACATTTGGCTTCTACCGTTTCAACACATTTCAATGAGAAAGTATACAATCCGATTGATTCAGTCAGTGCCCGCCCGGACTTTTCTTTATTAATCTATCCCGTAATTTCCATGGATTCTGCTATTACTCATGCCGGATCTCGTGAGAACTTGCTTGGAAAGCATCCATTACCAGATATGGTGAAACATTTTTCCAATGAATTACAGGTAAATGCAGAAACTCCGCCAGCTTTTTTAATTCATTCCATAGACGACGGAGCTGTTCCGGTACAAAACAGTATTGATTACGCATTAGCCATGAAAAAGCATAATATTCCATGTGAGCTTCATATTTATCAATCAGGAGGTCATGGATATGGACTTGGAAGGTCAAAAAACACAGAATCTTCATGGCCCGAGGCCTGCCAAAAATGGCTTGAAACAAGGGGGTATATAAGTACGAAGAAAACCCCTAAAGACGAAATTGAAAAATCAGTTAAATTAGGTTCCGATGACAAGCCTGCATTCAATGATCCTCCAACAGGGTTTAGGGGGAAGCGAAATAATATAGCACATGGTGTTATTACGAATGTTCAGTATGACTCTAAAACGCTTTCCACACGCAGGGAGATGTTGGTTTATACCCCTCCTGGCTATTCCCCTGATAAAAAGTATCCAGTCATTTATTTACTGCACGGTCTCAATTCAGGTGCTGGACAATGGCCGTACTGGGTTCGTGCCGATTATGTGATTGACAACCTGATTGCTGAAGACAAGATCAAACCAGTGATTATGGTTTTTCCTAATTGTAATACAAACGTTACTGTAGAAAAACCTAAACCAAGTGAAGAGGAAGAGCGAAAAGGTGGATATAAAGGCTATGGTATCTCTTTCGAGAATGATTTACTTAAAGATATTATTCCCTATATTGAGTCTAATTATTCAGTTTATACTAATCGTAAACATCGTGCACTTGGGGGCTTGTCCATGGGAGGCGGGCAATCTTTGAATATTGGACTTTCGCATATCAATACTTTTGCATATGTCGGTGGATTTTCTTCAGCCCCAAATACTAATGAATTTGGTGGGTTATCTAATTCCAAACTGTTGCCTGATTTGATAGCAGCCAAGAAGAAACTCAAAGTATTGTGGCTTGCTTGTGGTAACAAGGATGGACTTATAGATGTTAGTCAACGTGTACATCAGTATTTTAAAAAACAAGAGATACCACACATTTGGCATGTCGATGGCAATGGTCATGACGATACGGAGTGGGCGAATAATCTGTATCTTTTTGTCCAACACATTTTTAAACAATAAATATATTATGACAAAAATAAACTTTTCCCGCAGAGATTTTGTTAAGGTAATGACAGTAGCTGGAGTTGCTGTGACAGGATTACCTGCTGCCTGTTCTGGTACAAAATCAGTAATTGAAAAACCAAATGAGAATAACTTGTTATTCTTGTTTCAGGGTGATTCAATAACTGACGGCAACCGGGGAAGGAATGAAGACCCGAATCATATTTTGGGACATGGGTACTGTTTTGCTGTTTCCAGCAGGATTGGTACCGATTTTCCACAGTACGGGTTTAAGTTTATAAACAGGGGTATTAGTGGCAATGGAGTTAGAAATCTTGAAGAAAGATGGAAAACAGATACATTAGATTTAAAACCGGATGTATTAAGTTTATTAGTAGGAATAAATGATGTGAACGCATTAATAGAAGGAAAAAAAGAGGCACTGGATGCAAAAATGTTTGAAAGTGCTTACCGTAAGCTGCTTGCTTCATGTGCAGAACAAAATCCAAATCTTTTGATAGTATTGGGATTACCGTTCTTTTTTGCTTCAGGCTGGCGTAAAGATCAGTACCCAAAGTGGCATCCATTGACTGTTGAAAGAGCCGCTATTGTAAAACGGATTGCTGCCGATTTTAATGCTGTTTTGGTTGATTATCCAAAGGTTTTTGAAGAGGCACAACAACAAGCTCCAATTGATTATTGGATTTGGGATGGTGTGCATCCAACTGCATTTGGTCATGAACTGATGGCTCGTGAGTGGATTAAACAAGTTAGTAAACGCCTGAAGTTTTTAAAATTTTATATAGAATAAGATAAATAAAACTCAAAAAATAATTATAATCACTAGTTCTTTGGTTATAACGTGAATCTTTGCAAGAACCAAATGCGGTGAAGGCTTATTTATTGTTAAGTGTACGAAAGAGAATTGCACGTTTGTATGAACGGAATCATATTTTCAGAAAAACTACAACTACAGACAGGGAGTTTTTCGATTATTGCAGTGCTGTCTTTAGGTGTTTTTAAATTTATTTAAAAGAAAATATAAAAAAAATATAAATAGGCGAGTACTTAATCAATAAGTTGTCCTCTATGTTTTTATAACCTTATTTATTCATCCGAAAACATCGTCAAATTATTTGCTATAAAAACTATTGTTGAATAAAATTTAAACAGGCTCTAATTCTTTATTACTTGGAAAAAGAGAGGAAAAATTGTAAAAAAAATAAGCATAATATTTTGAATTTAGGCTTTCATTCTAGTGTCACTTTTAGGTCTTTAATTTGCTCATCAGCACGATTGGGAGAATAGGAAAAAGTAATCCGGATGAAAAAGCAAATTAACACAATTATTAATCAAATTAACTTTTATCAATTAACTATCTACCATTAAACCATTTTATTATTATGAAAAAAAAAACAATTACTTTCATGCCTCAATTTAGGAGAGGTATTCGTTTGGCAATTTTTGCTATCGTACTTTTAATGTTCACGAATGGGTGGGCACAGTCAGCCACCATAACTGTGGATGCCACCAAAAACAAGCGCTTGATATCGCCTAATATCTATGGAAAAAATGACTTCTTTGACCGCACCGACCAATTTTATAAAGATGTAGGTTTACGTTTTACACGTCTAAATGGAGGTAATAATGCATCAGCCTATAACTGGCAGGCAAAACTTACAGTTCATCCCGACTGGTATAATAATGTTTACGCTACTGATTGGAATGTAGCGGCACAAAAAATCAATTCCAGCTTTCCTGGTATGCAGGGCATGTTTGCCTTTCAGTTACTGGGCAGGGCTGCATCCAACACCAATAACAATTTCGACGACTGGGGATTTAACCAGGCAAAGCCATGGTCTGGTGATAAGCAGGATTTAGCCGGTGGAGGAGTTGTTAATCCAGCTGGTGGTGACAAGGCCCTGGTTGACGGAAACCCTGAGTTATTCAGTAAGCCATGGACGGCAGAGTCTTCTGTGGGAATTCTAAAGGATTGGTTTGGAGCCGGTGGTAAAGGGTTTAACAAAGACCAGTTTGTATACTGGAATATGGACAACGAGGTAGATATATGGCATAGCACACATAAATGGGCTATGGCAAAGCCACTGTCGGCTGCCGCTTTTATGGATCGTTACATTGAGTTGGCAAAGAAAGCGAAGGCAATCTATCCCGGTATTAAGCTTTGCGGACCTGTTAACACCGCTGAATGGTATTGGTACAACTGGCCAGATGATAACATACGGATAAATGGCAGGTTTTATACATGGATGGAGTATTTCATCAAACGTCTTGGGGATGAGTACAAGGCAACTGGTATGAAACTGGTTGATGTAGTAGATATTCACAATTATCCTGAGTATAAGACTAACAATGCTGATGCTGATGCACTGCAGGGGCATCGAATTTATTATGATGAAAACTATGATTACCCGAGTTCAAATGGAATTAGCACAATTAACGGGGGATGGGATACCTCAATTAAAAAACAATATATTTTCAAGCGCATTGATGGCTGGTTAAACGAACATTTTGGAGCAAATCATGGCATAACAACTGGTGTAAGCGAATGGGGCACCGGGTCAAGCAGCAATCCAAGTCTGGAATCGGTTATATATGCTTCACATCTTGGTACGTTTGCCAACAATGGCGTTGAACTTTTTTCTCCATGGAACTGGTCTGTTGGTATGTGGGAAACCTTGCACTTGTTTAGCAAGAACGCAAAAAAATATAGTGTTTCAAGTGTTTCGTCAGCAGAAAATACAGTTTCTGCCTATTCTTCTATAAGTGAAGCCGCAGACCAGATGACGGTAATAATTGTGAACAAAGACATGAACTCTGCCCAAAATGTGACAGTTAATCTTAACGGATTTCAGGTAGCCAATGGGAATTATAAGACTTTGCAATTATCGTCTTTACCTGCCAACGAAACTTTTGTATCGGAGACACAAAATGCTCTTAAAACAAGTCAGGTCGCAGTAAATTCAAATTCGTTAACTATATCTGTGCCAAAACTTTCGACTACTGCAATACTTTTGACAAAAACTACCACACCCACTGTTATCTACGTTACTTTAGCCAATAGGGGTACTGGTTTGCTGATGGATGGTATGTACAGATCCGACAATGGTTCCAATGCAGGGCAATATGCTAAGAGCGGCGCCACTGCACAACAATGGTCAATTGAAACGGTTGGAAACTATGTGATGCTGAAAAATCGTGCTACAAACTTATACCTTGATGGCATGTATAGAAGTTCTAATGGTTCTGTTACAGGGCAATATAGTTATAGTGGCAGTGATGCACAATATTGGACACGCGAAACAGCTGGAAGCTATGTTAAGTTTAAGAATAAAGCCACAGGTCTGTATATTGATGGAATGGGTAATAAAACCAACGGTGCTGATTTAGCACAATGGAGCTCGAGTAGTCATTTTAATCAGCAATGGACAATGAATACAGTAGGAAGTTCCTCTGCAAAAATGAGTTCAATATCTGAACAAAATAGTCCGGAAGAATCAAGTTTGCCGATAGTGCTGTATCCAAATCCATTCTCGTCAGCCATGACTCTTAAAGTTGATGAACCAAATAAAATAAATGATATTTCAATTTTTGACATCACTGGTAAACTGGTTGAAAGTATACCACATTCTGAAATTACAAATTCCATGTCTATAGGTTCTTCTCTAACACCTAATATCTATATTGTTAAGGTTTCTGCGGCAGATGGAGTAAAAACTTTCAAAATTGTTAAGAAATAATAATTATTGTTCCTAAATCAGGATCAGTTCATAATTTACAAAACTATTCTGGTTTTTGAATTTTTAAAACCAGAATAGTTTAAAAAAAATGCAATAATATAAAAGTATGAAGAAGTATTTAATGGTATTGATGTTAATAGTGATCTCTGGAGTGACCGTGAAATCTCAAAATGCCAATTCGTATTTTCCGGATAAAGATCTGGTAACAACCGGAATCTATTACTATCCAGAGCAGTGGAAAGAAAACCAGTGGGAACGCGATATTAAGAAAATTGCCGATATGGGTTTCGAGTTTGTCCATCTGGCAGAATTTGCATGGTATAAAATGGAACCTCAAGAAGGTAAATTTGATTTTGCATGGCTGGATAAGGTAGTTGACCTTTGTGTAAAAAACAACCTGAAGGTAATGATGTGCACACCTTCGGCAACTACTCCTACATGGATGCGCGTTAATTACCCTGAAACTTTTATCATGGAGAACCACTACATCCGTGCTGAGAATGGTACAAGAGGGTTAGGTTCGATCACCAATCCTAAATACCGCACATTTGTTGAACGGATTGTAACCGAAATGGCTAAGCGTTACGGGCAAAATAAAAATGTAATTGGATGGCAGCTAGATAACGAGCCTCCTGCAATTTCAGATTACAGCCCTTCTTCGCAGCAGGCTTTCAGGCAATGGCTGAAAAATAAGTATAAAACTGATGACACTTTGAACGCTGTCTGGGGAACTGCGTTCTGGAGCCAATTGTTCAATAGTTTCGATCAGGTTATTATTCCTAATACCAACTTAGTAGGCTGGTGGGGCAACAATCCTCATGCGTTGCTCGATTTTAAACGTTACCAGGCTGATGCACAGGCTGAGTTTCTCGATTTACAGGCCACTATTTTACGAAAGTCAATTTTAAATACACAATACATTACTACAAATTATGCAGCCATTTGCACCGGAGCTGATCCAGGACGAACTAAGAAAATGGATTTTGCTACCTACACAGCATATCCCAATTATGGCAGTGAGAATATTGGTGATTTAGGTTTTAGATTAGGCAATAGCAAGGTTGTTCTTTTTGCAGCTGAGTATTATAAATCGGTCGGCGGCGTTTCGGGGGTAATGGAAATGCAGCCAGGGCCGGTTAACTGGGGGTCTTATAACCCACTTTTGATGCCGGGAACCGTGCGTATGTGGCTGTATCACAGTTTTGCTGCCGGAGGTAAACTTGCCTGTTCTTATCGTTTTCGTCAAGTCCTGTATAGTTCTGAGCAGTACCATGCCGGGGTTATGCAGACCGACGGTGTGACACCATCGCCTGGAGGAGAAGATTATATTCAATTCATAAACGAAATAAAAAAACTCAGAAAACACTACAAAGCTAATGCAAAGATGCCCGAACAACTGACTGCAAGGTCAACAGCCATTCTTTGGAATCTGGAAAATTTCTGGTCTATTGACAGGCAAAAGCAAACCTTTCAGTGGGATGCATGGAACTACCCTGTAAAGTTTCTAGAAATGGCAAAATCCTTTGGAGCCCCTACAGACGTGATTCCTGAAACGGCAGATTTTTCCAAATATAAATTTCTGATTGTTCCTGCCTATGAATTGGCCGATTCGGCATTGGTGAAGAAATGGAATGATTATGCTGCAAACGGTGGTCATTTGATTGTTACCTGCCGCACAGCGACCAAAGATCGTGCAGGACATTTCTGGGAAGGGGAATTGGCAGCTCCCATCTCTGACCTGA
The DNA here is from genome assembly GCF_946478785.1 of uncultured Flavobacterium sp. Next base: position 8,691 of record NZ_CAMLDD010000032.1, on the reverse strand, counting down.
TTGGTGCACATGTCAAGGCGACTGATATGCTTTCTGGTTATGCCAAAGGAGATATTTTGATGAAATCGTCCCACTACAATTGGAACAACTGGGCTGATCTTCTTGAAGCGGATAAAGGTACCGAAGTACTTGCCACTTACAATAACCAATTCTATAAGGGCAAAGCAGCAGTTGTACAACGCAAGCTAGGAAAAGGAACAATTTCCTACATAGGTGTAGATACTGACGATTCAAAACTTGAAAAGGATATTATACGTGAGATCTATGCGAAGGCTGGAGCTAAAACCGAAGATTACCCTGAAGGAATATTTGTGTACTGGCGTGACGGATTTTATATGGCCGTCAATTATTCTTCGAATGACTATACTATGAATTTGCCTGCAAATGCGAAAGTACTAGTTGGGGAGAAAACGCTGAAACCAGCTGGTGTGCTGGTTTGGAGCGAATAAAGAATTTTGACAGGCAACAATCAAATGTTTGTTGGATATTCTTTTAAATTCAATACCTAATACTGTCCAGATTTTTAGAAAAGACGGAGTAAAATCTTTTAAAAATTATCATACGTAAACCAATAACAAAATTAAAAGCCTTTAGACATCAAAGTTTAAAGGCTTTCGACTATAAAGGCATTTCCTAGAAATTATATTAAAGATAAAGCGGGTTGTAATTCGATACGGTAAGATGCAACAAAACGTATAGCTTTTTGCAACAAATGGTACCATCAGATAATAAAGTTTTTAATGAAGTTTGTAAATACAATTCTTTATTGCTTAACTCCTTTATGTTTAAATTTTGGCAGCAGCAAATTAAATAATATTGAAATATAGGTTATGATTAAAATTATTATACACTGTGCCATTTTTTGTTATGATCACGGTACTCTTAAAGTTCTATTATCGAATGAAAACATTTCTGCAAATACCGAGTGGGGTATTTTAACGGGCATGCTTCAGAATACTGAAAGTGCCGATGATGCTGCATTTCGTCTGGCGAAAGAGTATGGAGCTGAAAAAAACATATTGCTAAGACAATTAAAGACTTTTATCGATTCAGGTCAGCAAGGCTCAGAACGAAATGTAACAATTGGATACTATGGATTGATAAATATCGAAGAGTACAAAACGATGTTTGGCATCAATAAGCATTATAAGAGATGGTGGAAAGTCGAAGATGTACCGCAATTATTGCCTAACCATAATAAAATCCTGGATTTAAGTCTGCATCAAGTTGGTAATGCTTTACGGGATTCCTCGATGGGTTTTGATCTTTTGCCAAAGGAGTTTACATTATCTGAACTAACAAATCTTTACAAGGAAATATTGGGTTTTGAGATTAATGAATCGAGTTTTTGTAAAAAAATAGTTCAGAAAAGAGTTATAGTACCTCTTGTTGATCATCAAAAGAGTAATCCAATTGAAACTGAAAGATTCTATAAATTTAATGCCAGGGGCTACGAAAAGCTGGCGATGGAAAATGTTTTTTTCGTTTTTTAGGGATCTGAAAAGAAGATTTAGATTTGTTTTTAGCAATATTCTGGTGCAACCGCTTTTTAAAAATAAAACATTTTTTTCCAGATATAAAATGTTGTCACATTAAAAATCTGATCTGAAACGAAATCTATTTTAATAGAAGTAATGTCTTTGTTTACAGGTGTAAATACATCATTTGTTTTGTAATATGCTTCAAATGTACTATCCTGATGGTTTTTGGTAAAACTACATTTACAGCTTTGAATTTAAATTAATCTCTTTTAAACGAGCTTGTGGAATTTATATCGTTCAAAAGAATAATTAAAATTTATAATACATGTTCAGCAACTTTACAACAGAATTAAAAAACAATGATGAAAAGACCAATTAAAAAATACGCATTTTTATTGTTAATCGTTTTTGGAAACGGATATGCTCAGACAAAAAAACATCTGGATACAAATAAACCAGTTGAAGAAAGGATTTCACTTTTAATGAAAGAAATGACATTAGAAGAAAAAGTAGGGCAAATGAACCAATACAATGGCTCCTGGGATGTTACAGGTCCAAAACCCGAGTCCGGTTCTAATGAAGAAAAATACAACAATCTAAAGAAAGGATTAGTAGGTTCTATGCTTACTGTAAGAGGAGTTAAAGAAGTAAGAGCCGTACAAAAAATAGCAGTTGAGGAAACCCGTCTAGGAATTCCTTTAATTTTTGGTTTTGATGTTATACATGGCTACAAAACGCTAAGTCCTATACCATTGGCAGAAGCCGCAAGCTGGGATTTAGAAGCCATTAAAAATTCGGCTCATGTGGCTGCTGTTGAAGCTTCTGCATCTGGGTTAAACTGGACTTTTGCACCTAATGTAGATATTTCCAATGATGCCAGATGGGGCAGAGTAATGGAAGGTGCCGGTGAAGATCCCTATTTGGGCAGTAAAATAGCAACTGCGAGGGTTAAAGGCTTTCAAGGGGAGAGCTTAAGTGCTAACACTTCTATAATAGCCTGCGCCAAACATTTTGCTGGTTATGGTTTTGTAGAAGCTGGTAGGGATTATAATAGTGTAGACATGAGTAATTCTAAATTATACAATAGTGTATTACCACCTTTTAAAGCAGCAGTCGATGCAGGAATTAGAACCTTTATGAATTCATTTAACACTTTGAATGGTGTTCCTGCAACAGGAAATAGCTTTTTGCAGAGAGACATTTTAAAAGGAGCATGGGGATTTAAAGGTTTTGTCGTTTCTGACTGGGCTTCTATTGCCGAAATGATTACACATGGTTACGCAACTGATGGTGCCGATGCTGCTAAAAAAGCCGCTATTGCTGGTTCTGATATGGATATGGAATCAAATATTTATGTAACAGAATTGGTGCAGTTAGTAAAAAAAGGATTAGTAAAAGAAAGTGTGATTGATGATGCTGTACGCAGAATTCTTAGAGTGAAATTTGAATTAGGATTATTTGACAATCCATATAAATATTGTGATGAAGCCCGTGAAAAATCAAGTATTGGCAATAAGGCAAATAATGATGGTGTCCTGGACATGGCAAAAAAATCAATTGTTTTATTAAAGAATGATAAAAACCTTCTGCCTTTGAAAAAAAGCGGAGCTAAAATCGCTTTAATTGGTGCTTTAGCAAATGATAAAAACAGTCCTTTGGGAAGCTGGAGAATTGCAGCTGATGACAACACAGCAATTTCTGTTCTTGAAGGAATGGAGCAATATAAAAACAATACATTAGTTTATGAAAAAGGAACAGATGTAGCGGTAAATAAACAAACATTTTTAGACGAAGTAAAAATTAATACAACTGATTTTTCAGGATTTGAAGCAGCAAAAAAAGCAGCAAAAGATGCTGATGTTGTCGTAATGGTTTTAGGAGAAATTGGTTTTCAAAGCGGTGAAGGACGCAGCAGAACAGATTTAAATTTACCTGGAAATCAACAGCAACTATTAGAAGAAGTTTACAAGGTAAATCCTAATATCGTTTTGGTTTTAAATAATGGACGCCCATTAGCATTACCTTGGGCTGCAGAGAATATTCCTGCCATTGTGGAAGCGTGGCAATTAGGAACTCAATCCGGAAATGCAATTGCCCAGGTTATATACGGAGATTATAATCCAAGTGGTAAATTACCAATGTCATTCCCAAGAAATGTAGGTCAATGTCCGATTTATTATAATTTATACAATACAGGGAGACCTACTGATAAAGATCAAAATGTTTTTTGGTCACATTATTCAGATGTTGAAAAAACACCTTTATATCCTTTTGGTTATGGATTAAGCTATACTTCTTTTGCCTATAAAAATTTAAAAGTGGCAAAGGATTCATTTAAAAAAGGAGAAAAAATAGAACTTTCTGTTGAAGTTACCAATACAGGTAATTTTGACGGAAAAGAAGTGGTTCAATTGTATCTAAACGATGTGGCTGCCAGTGTGGTTAGACCCGTTAAGGAATTAAAAGGCTTTGAGCTTGTTACTTTGAAAAAAGGAGAAACTAAAACAGTTCAGTTTACACTAACTGATGCAGCACTTGGTTTTTATGACAATGAAGGAACGTTTTTAGTGGAACCAGGAATATTCAATGTTATGATTGGATGGAATTCTAATGAAGGTCTTACCAGTAAGTTTGAATTAAAATAAATACTGAGGACTCAAAAACAAAGAAATAAATTCTTTCAGTGATATAGAATAGTTTTGTAAACACCTTACGGCCTGAGTACGATTAATCCTTCTAAAGCTATTAATCGTACTCAGGTTTTTGGCAATATAATCAAGTTTAAACAGAAAAAAGAACAGTTCTGTTTAGTTTTATTAATATTGCTTAATATTGGCTAAGAAATTATGCCATTTGAAAATATAAAATAATTCAATTTTAACTACCTCTTCTTTGTAGAGAGTCGGAGTGAGGAAAAACTATATTATATTTCTAAATGGAATTAGAATCAATTTGCAAATTTTATTTTCAGATAAAGTTGGTAATAATAAATATGGAGTGTAAATGAAAAATAGATGTATTCTTGTGTGTTATTTTGTGTTTGTAAATTTACTGTTTGCTCAGGGTAAATTTGACAGCTACCAATTTAGAAGCATTCAGGAAACTACCACAAAAAGAGCTGTCTCTTCAATTATTCAGGATAATAATGGTTTTATTTGGATAGGTACAAACGGTGCAGGTTTGTATCGATATGACGGTGTAAACTATTTTGGATACAATAAACATAATCAAAAACTAAGTTCAATAAACAGCAATTTTATTTATGCCACTTTTATTGATTCTAATAATAATTTATGGATTGGTACTGACGAAGGTTTGTGTTTGTATAACAGGGATCTGGATAATTTCACTAAAATCAATATTCAGGACGCAATTGTAAAAGGCTATACCCAGCCAATTACTATAAAAACAATTATTCAGGACAATAACGGCGATTTAATATTAGGTGCTTATGGTTTTGGGGTATTCAAACTTAATATAAAAACCTTAAAAGTTTCTTTGGCTCAGTCAAAAGTATTAAAAAGACCAAATTTGCTAATAAAATGTTCGGCAAAAAGTAATCAGGGAATAATTTATTTAGGAACGAACTATGGCCTTTTAGAAATCGATTTAAATGGAACAATTAAGCAGGTTTATAAAGACAAATTTAAAAGAGAACCCTTATTAGATGACATAGAAAATGTTGTTATAGATAAATTTGCATATTTATGGCTGGGAACTACTGAAAATGGCCTTATCAAAATTAAACCAGAAACAGATAACTACCAATTTGAAAATTATTTTGTTACCAAGAATAAAATTTTATCAATTATAGAAAGCAGTCTGGGCTATATAATTTGCGGTACCGAAAATGACGGGCTGTTGGTTGTAAATTATAAGGGACGAGTATTACAAAAATATCTACACAGTAAGTACAATAATTTCAGCTTAAAATCGAATTCTGTTTGGTCTTTATACGAAGATAAGGAAAACAGGCTGTGGTTAGGATATTTTAATAAGGGGCTTGGTGTATTTGATAAACCTAATAACAAATTTAATTCACTTGAATCACTTGTAAATAATGATAATTCTTTACAAACCAGTTATGTTACTTCCATTGTAAAAGATAAAAAGGGGAATTTGTTGATAAGCAATGAAGGCGGAGGACTTGATATTTATAATCTTAGTGATAAAAGTTATATTCACATAAACAAAAATAATCAGAATTATTATTCCGGTTTAGACGCTGTAGATGTTCAGGTCATATTTATAGACAGCAAACAAAATATCTGGATAGGAAGCTGGGATCGTGGAATCTACTTTTTGAAAAACGGAACTACCAGATTTATCAACTATAATACAGCAAACACAGCAGGATTAAAGTCAAATCGGGTTTTTAGTTTTTCAGAAGATTCAACAGGCCGAATCTGGATAGGCACTTTTATAAAAGGATTGCATTATTTTGACAATAAAAGCAGCACATTTGTTCATTGTAACTCTAAACCATTTGCAGAGAACGCTTTAGATAATGCTTTTATTCGTAAAGTTTTTGTAGACTCTGATGATATTTTGTGGGTAGGAACCATCTTAGGGTTATATCAGGTAAGTTTAAAGTCTGGCTCCAATTTTAAAGTAACAAATCTTAAAAATACAATGTTCGGCGACAAGACGAAGTACAACACTATTCAGACTGTTTTATCAATTTATGAGTCTAATGACAAAACAATATGGATAGGGACAGATGGTGAAGGATTGTTTAGTTATAATAAAAAAAACAGGAAGTTTTCAAATTATGATGGCTTTCCGGGTTTTAAAGAAAAATCTGTTCGTGCTATAATTTCTGACAATAATGGCTCCTTATGGGTAAGTGGCGGATCCGGATTAACAAAACTCGATTTTAAAAATAAAAAAAGCACCAATTTTAATAAAGATGATGGTCTTATTGATAACGATTTTAATAATAACGCTGTTTTTAAGGATGGAAATGGAGAGCTGTATTTTGGCGGTTATGAGGGAGTAAACTATTTTAATCCTAACGAAATAAAAAAAACAGAAAGAGCACCCAGATTGTATTTCAGTGATTTTAAGTTATTCAATTATTCGGTAAAACCAAATGAAGATTCTTCGCCGTTAACCAAGGTCATTTCACAAACCAAAGAAATCACTCTCAATCATGCACAATCTGTTTTTACAATTGAATATGTAGGTATTAACTATAATTATTCTAAAAAAAATCAATATGCCTATTACCTTGAAGGTTTTGAGAAGGATTGGAATTATGTAGGCAATAACAGAACAGCAACCTATACAAATTTGGAGCCCGGCAATTATGTTTTTAAAGTAAAATCGGCTAATGCAGATGGTTCCTGGAGTGATGTTCAGTTAGAATTAAAAATAAAAATATTACCGCCCTGGTGGAAAACTATTTGGGCTTATTTAATTTATGCCTCTATTTTAGTTTTCCTGATTATATATCTCAATAAGATTTATCAAAATCGTTTTAAGGCAAGACAGGCAATAATTTTAGAAAGAGAAAAGACGATTCAGCTAGAGAAGTTAAATAATAAAAAATTACAGTTTTTTACTAATATTTCGCATGAATTCAGAACACCCTTAACGCTGATCATTAATCCTCTGGAAGATATTTTAAAAAGTAAAAATTTATCACGGGAAATACATAATAAATTAAAAATCGTACACAAAAGTTCCGATAGGCTTTCCAGACTTATCAATGAACTCATGGATTTTAACAAATTAGAATTTAATAAAATTTTCCTTCAGGCCAAAAAAATTGAAGTGATAACATTTGTAAAAGAAATTATTGGCTACTTTGATGAGGAAGCCAGTGTGCGAAATATAATTATTGATTTTGAATCGTCTCTTGATGAGCTTGAAGACTGGCTGGACCCCAAAATGTTAGAAAAAATAATATTCAATATCATTTCAAATGCCTTTAAGTTTACACCGGATGATGGTTTTATTACTGTTTCTATAGCTGAATTAAATAATGATAATTTACTGTTGGTTAATGGGAATAAAGTTCCATCATTTTCAATAACAATTGCAGATACCGGTTCAGGAATTCACAAAGAGGATTTGAACAGGATTTTTGATCGATTTTATCAGGTCAATAACCTTAATAAAGATTACTACGGCAGCACAGGCATCGGATTAGAAGTCGTGAAAGAATTTGTTGAGCTTCATAAAGGAAAAATTGATGTAGAAAGTACCCTTGGAGAAGGTACTAAATTCACGGTAACATTTCCTTTGGGTAAATCTTTTTACAAGGAAAGTGAAATAGTAAATGAGGTTTTTGAAATAGACAAGATTAAAAATAAGTTCTTATTTGAATCTAATAAAAAACAAACAGATGATGATGGAATTACTAATCAGACAGAAAAAGAGCTTACAGAAGAAGCTGTAAAAGCCTATACTGTTTTGATTGTAGAAGATAATCTTGAATTAAGAAATTATTTAAAACAGGAACTCAGTAAATCATATAAAGTTATTACGGCCGAAAATGGTAAAAAAGGGTACGAACTTGCCGTTCAAAGATTACCGGATATAATAATTACAGATGTTATCATGCCAGTGATGGACGGTTTGCAATTATGTAAAAATATAAGAGGAGATTTAAAAACTAGTCACATTCCTCTACTAATGCTTTCTGCAAAAGCAATGGTAAATGACAGGCTTGAGGGTATAGATTCTGGTGCCGATATGTATTTAAGCAAACCTTTTGATTTAGATATTTTAAAATCGAGTCTGGCACAGCTTATTACAAGCAGGCAAATAATGTTTAAGAAATTTTATACAGGTATAACAAAAGACGGAAAAGAAAAAACAACATCTTTAGATAATGATTTCATTCAAAAAATCCTTCATCTTATTAATGAAAATATTAATGAATCTGAATTGAGTGTTGAGTTGCTGTCTTCTAAGATTTTCCTGAGCAGGAGTCAGCTGTATCGAAAAATAAAAGCATTAACAGGTGTTTCAGTAAATGAGTTTATTCGAAATGTACGATTAGAAAAAGCAAAACAATTGCTTGAACAAGGCAATAATAATGTTAATATTAATGAAATTAGTTATAAGGTAGGGTTTACTTCGCCTTCCTATTTTGCCAAATGCTACAAAATTAAATACGGGCATCTGCCTACACAGGAAATAACAGGAAAAGAATAAAGAATAAAGAATAAAGAATAAAGAATAAAGAATAAAGAATAAAGAA
>NZ_CAMLDD010000031.1 GCF_946478785.1 uncultured Flavobacterium sp. | reverse complement strand
GCTATCGTTCCATCGGTATCTGTTGCTGTTAATGCATTGATCGCTGTCGCGCCTGATACTGAAGGAATACTTGCGTTTGAATCATCATTAGCCGTTGGTGCATTATTTCCAACTGGAATCGTTATCGTTGCAGGTGTTGCATCTATAGCTCCATTGTTGTCTGTTGCGGTAAAAGTAAACGTATCGTCCCCTGTGAATGTTCCACTTGGATCGTAGGTCAACAAAGCTACTTCTGCTGGTGTCAACACTTGATTTACTGTTACTGCTGTTCCTGATAAGGCTAAGATTCCGTTTGCCGGTAAACTTAGAACAGTATAAGTTGCTATCGTTCCATCGGTATCTGTTGCTGTTAATGCATTGATCGCTGTCGCGCCTGCTGTTGATAAAATGGCCGCATTTGTATCATTGTTTGCAACCGGTGCATCATTTACCGCCGTTACGGTGATCGTAGTTTGCCCGTTTACACTAGTAGTTCCATCACTCACACTGTAAGTAAAATTACCAACCGAATCGATTCCATTATAGTCCGCCGGAGCGTCATATTGCAATCCTGTCAACTCAGCACTCGTGAGAGTTTGTCCATTAGTTACTATTGTTCCGCTAGCCAGGGTTATTGTTCCCAAAGTTGGTAATCCTGTAACAGTAATGGTAAGAGTTGTAGTGTCTGCATCCGTTGGAGCTGTTAATCCTAATGCAGTATCAACACTCTCTTCTAGTACATTTATAGCACTGTTCGAGGCTACTGGAGGACAATTATTTACAGTTACAATTTCAGTTTCTGTTAATTGTATTGAACAAGTTGTAGAAGTATTAGTTGCCAAAACATTAAATGTAGTAGTTGTATTTAATACTCCTGTTGAAAGACTAATCGTTCCTCCTGTTCCTAAAACTGCCGTACCTATATTTGTTGCTCCATCTCGCAATTGATAACTAATTCCAACTTCTGAATTCGTTACATTTATATTTGTTATAGCTCCTGTACAAATTGAGCCTGTTCCACTCAATACTAATGTAGCTGCTGGTGCTGCCAACATCGCTGCATTGCTAAAAGCAGATGAAGGTACCGATGTACAACTTCCATTAGCTGAAGTTAAAGTATAAGATGTTCCAACTGTCAGCCCGCTTATCAATCCCGTTGTTGTGTCTATAGTGATTCCTGATGTTGCCGGATCAAAAGTATAAGTATTCGATGCAAGATAATTACTTATTGTACTAGTTCCCGCCGATGAACATGTCGCTGCTACAGATGAAATTGTAGGAACAGCCGGAGCAACACATAAATTAGCTACCCTAGAAACAACAGTACAGATCCTATTACTTTGAGAAACAACATCTCTATATTTATAACCATTCATTACTGCAGTTGCACCAGTAATAGTCAAACTTGCAGTTGTAGCCGTAGAATAAACACCTGCATTAGTAATATTAGACCACGTGATTCCATTATCAGTACTTACTTGCCATTGATGATTTGTTATTTCCGAACCTGCTGTGGTAACAGTTGTTGTAAATGATGTATTTCCACCCAGTCCAACATTAGCATCTGTTGGTGTAGCAGCATTTAGCACACTTGCTGTACCGGCACTGATGGCATTTGTATATGTTCCTGAATATGTTGCTGCAACTGGACCCGTTACTAAACCATTGGCATTTACAGTTGGAGTGCCTATTCCATAAACACCACCATCTGCACCATCTGCGGTAACCAAATTATAATATTCGTTAGCATCTGAGCAACCATCATTATCAGAATCAGTATCATCTTTATTTGGAATTCCATCACCATCTGTATCACATATACTATTCAAGGTCGCATTATCAAAATTCATCTTATCGTCCATTGATACAACATACGAATAAATACCTGCTGGCAAGGTTACTGTCCCCTCAACAAGAGTCCAACTCGTATTATTAGAGACTGAGATATCTCCTGTTGTAGCAACAACAGTTCCTAAAACTCCTGCACCATTTCGAATTTTGATAGATCCTATACCCGTCGCAGCACTAGCGTTACCTGGACCTGTATTCCTTGAAGAGAAAAACCCACTAAAATTCAATACAGATGTGGAAGAAAGAGTAAAAGTTTGGTAGAAATCATTTCCACCATTTACTATATCCAAATAATGTTGCTTGGTATCCACATTTTCCAAACTTGGATCGGCACTCATTTGTGGGCCAAATCCATTTGGATACGTATAAGCCCCTGGTCCATCCACCTGAACTATATTCGCACTGGCTCCTGTTCCAAGAGTCCAAGGTGAAATATCTATTCCCGATGTATTATTCCCATCGGATAGCCCTGTTACATTCTCAAAACTACCCGCCATAATTAGATTAGAACATTCATCAGCATCTAAAACACCGTCATTATCATCATCTAAGTCCAGATAATCTGGCACATCATCATTGTCCGCATCTGAAGGAACAAGAGGTATTACAGTTGGTGTTGATAAATTGTTGGATAAAACCGGATCAAATATAGCAATACTACTAATTGTAGCTGTATTGTTATAAGGGCCAGTTGTTTTTACTCTGGCCGTAATAGTCATAGTAGCAATTGCTCCGCTAGCCATGTTTCCAATAGACCAATCTGGAGCACTCCAAGATCCTGTAGCTGTTATAGCATTTACAAAAGTATAACCAGTCGGAAGTATATCCTCGACTTTTACATGTGTCGCATCATTTGGACCATTGTTTCTTGCAGTAATCGTAAAGGTTACATTATCTCCGACATTAGGCGAAGCATTGTCAACTATTTTATCTACTTGCAAATCTGTCTGACAAACAGATGAATTCAAAGGAACTGTGATCTCTAAAATAGAACCAATATTACCGCTAGTTGCTCCATTAGCTTTAAATTCTGTAACTGATGAGGAGTCAGTTTCTCCATTTACTCCTCCAAGAATTGTTTTAACAGATGAATCTGTGGTAGCCTTAACAGAGATTACACCTCCGCCTCCGCCTCCGCCAGGGCCTTCAGCTTCAGCTCCAGTAATTAACTGGCTACCTCCTCTTCCTCCATTTGCATTTATGGTATTTGCCAGTGTTGATGCCTCTATTAAAACAGTTCCACCACCACCACCACCACCGGGAGCATCATTATGCCCTCCGATTGTATTAAATCCATTTTGCCCATTAGCTTGTATAGTACCGCTACCTGTTATATCATTTGCAACGATTAAGAAAACTATTCCTCCACCATCTCCACCATCTGCACTGGCATTGTCATTTCCGTCACCGGCTCCACCACCACCTCCAAAGAAAATCTGACTTTGCATGCTGGTTGCGGTTGATGTTAACGGTCTTCCTCCTAATCCTCCTACTGCATCTCTATAATCTCCTCCCCATGTAGCATTAGAAACAGCCGCTGCAGGAACACCTGCCGAGATAAACCCTGCCGGATAAGATGGTCCCACAGTACAAGCATCTAAATTTGATGAAGAATAGGTATATCCTCCACTTCCTCCACCGGAAGAAGTGGTTAATTTATTTCCATTTGCAATATAATTTGGGTCTAATGCCCAGGCACAGGTACCATTCATTACACCGGCTCCTCTAAACCAATCGCCTGGATTACCTCCATTGGCACCTCCTCCACCGCCTGAATTATGTGCATTACCGCCGCCGCCGCCGTTAGCTGCTGCGCCTCTACCATATCTACCAGAGGTATCATAATCTGTTCTGTAACCGGCAATACCTTCTCCTTTTTCAGCAGATAAGGCAGCATTTGTAGTTCTAAAGTCGGTATAAAAATTACCTCCTGTACCAGAGGTTGTATTTTCTCTCGTACCTCCCCTAAAACCAGCATCATTTGCATTTATAGAGCCATTATTGACAATATGGTCCGCAAGAATTCCAACGAGGCCTCCTCTTCTTCGCTCTATAGCCGACTCATCTGCTCCACCAAAAGTAGGTGCCCCCCATGGGGTTGCCACAACAGTTCCAGGATTGGTAACTGTTAATGTTGTATACTGCGGAATTCTTATTACCTGCACATATCTGGCTGCATAATAAGATAACCGGGTATTACAACTCAACGTAATAACATTACCGGCAACACTACTCACGTATGCCAGCTCATAAGATCCAGCACCATTATAATTCGTTACAGCACCATAATTAATTGTATTAGTATCATCTATAACTGCACCTTGTGCCTGATACAACATGATCAAATCACCAGCTACAAGAGCATTGGATGCAAACCCGGTAGCATTTGTTACATAACCGGCTGGCAAATATGAAATTGCATCACGATTTAATTCTGCTATATTAGTTACTGTTACAGTATTCGAGCCAGCCAATACATCGGCAGTCACTCTTGTATATCTGTTTAATACAGTATTTGCTGCTGTTACTGTTAATGCACCATCTTTTCCTGCTTGCGCAAAAGTTTTATTAGTACATAATAACAATAAAAAGCAGACCAGAAATATATTCAAAGTCCATTTTCTGGTTGTCGTTAAAATTTTCAAAAATGTAAAATTCACCATATAATTAATAATTAAAATTCTATAAAAAAGTGCCCAAAGATCTCCACGGATCCCTAAATTTTGTAATGATATAATTCAAAAGATATTATTGTAAGTCTATTTCGTTTGAATTACCTATAATTTATTACAGTGCCAAAATTTGATCATCCATCATAATATAGCTGGAAAAATTTTATTAAATCGGCTAAATTGTTAATTTCCAACTTTTCAAAAATTCTGTTTTTATAAGTACTTACCGTAGTTTTTTTTATGTTTAACAATTCTAATATTTCGAGGTTTCCGTAGCCTTTAATTAATAGTTGAGCGACTTCTATTTCTCTATTGGATAACAGGTCTAATGGGTTAACTGGTTTTTTTGAAATATAAAAATCTAAAATTCTGTCTTTAATATTCTGAGTAATATACCTTCCTGAGGACATTATAGTATTGATTGCATGTTTTATTTCATCTTCAGAAATTTCTTTATTCACGTATCCTGATGCTCCGGCATTTAAATATCGCATGGCATAAATATTCTCGTCATAAACTGAAAATATCATTATTTTAATGTCAGGCTGAATAGTTTTAATTTCTGATAAAATACTAATACTATTTCCTTCTGGAAAATTTACATCTAAAACTAATAAATCAACTTTAACCTCCTTCAGTACATTAAAAATCTCTTTAAAATTTCCAGCTTTGTGAATCGCAGCATTTAAAAAAAGCTCTTTGATAATTAAAGAAACACCGTTCCTAACAACACTATGGTCATCTGCAATTAAAAAACTATAATTATTTGATGATGTCATTTATATTTAAGTAAATTGATTATTTGTAAAATCTATTTTTTTTAATTTTTTATCTCTTTAAGAATTACACAATACATGCAATACCTACCTCATTTTTATATGCTAAACTAATTTCAGAATCAGGTTAAATACCACCTTTGTCCCGTTCCCTTCCTCACTTTGAATACTAATTTCACCGCCAAACAATTCCACAATCTCTTTACATAAATTCAACCCTAAACCTACACCCAAATCATTGACCTTTCCTGAAACAATACCCTGATAATACAACTCAAATATATTTTTTAAATCATTTTCTGAAATTCCAATTCCATTATCCTGAATTATTACTTTTAAGTTTAGATCCTTGTCCTTTACATTTTGAAGATCAATAGTAACCGAAATCAGTCCGTCTTTTGTAAATTTATTAGCATTGCCAATTATATTATAAAAGAGCTGATGAATTTTTGTAGCATCAGAATAAACTTCATAATCTGAAATTAAATTAGAGTTAACTTCTATTTTATTTCCTTTGGTTTCTACTAATGAACTCATTGAAGAAATAATCTGAGTGATTTCGCTTTTTAAATAAAAATTTTTGTTTTTTAATTTAGGTGACTGATTTTCATCTTTAGAATACTCTAAGATTTGATTTGCCAAAAGAAGCAGTGAATTTGTTGTAAATTGAATCGATTCAAAGGTTTCTTTTATTTCCGGATCTTTTACAGACGAGCCAATCATTTTACTGTAAATAGAAATTATACTTAACGGAGATCTAATTTCATGGCTTATCATACCCATGATCCTGTTTTTAAAATTTAAGCTTTGTCGAATCTGAGTTTGAGCGGTAGTTAATATTTTTTCATATTTAAAAGCCATTCTTGTAAAACTTAGAAGTATAATTGATATAACAAACATCAATACTATTAACATTACTATTGTATAATTCTTTACTTTCTTATTACTCTCATATTGGCTTTGTAATTGCTTTTGAGTATCTTTTTGAAGAACATTTAAGGATCTGTTATAATTAAGCATTATTTCAGGCAGTAAAGTCTGTATTTTATTATTAAGCTCAATCAATTTTGAATTTTGCTCATCTAAACTTGCAAATGAGTTTTTTAAATTGATAAATTGATTTTCATAATACTTATTAGTAACCGTAAATAAATTGCCTATCTGATCCTCAATACTTCCTGAAACTATCTTATTCATATACTTCATAGTAACAGTTATATTTAACTGCTCCTTTTGTACATTGATTGTCCCTGCTAATGCATCTCCTATCCTTGAAAACAATCCTTTTCGCGATACACTGTCAGTTTTTATATAAGACTCTATATCAATACTGTTCAAAATATTTTTATACTCAAATTTGTTTAGTTTAAAAATTTTTGGAGCACTATTTGTATTAAGGTCAAGCTGTATCGTGATAATAGAATCAATATCTGATTTTAAAGCTGAAATCTCAGATCCTAATTGCTGTTTTTCTGCCAGCATCTTCATAAATTCCTTATCCTTAATAGTAACTAAATTCAAACTATCAATTAAATTTCTTATTTCCTTTAAAGAAACAATATGTTTTTCCAGGGAAGCTTGATTTTTATTACTTGTATAAGCAGTAAAACTTTTTTGAGAATCGATAAATGAATTATTTATTTTACTTGTGAAATTTGATATTTCATTCAAAGAATTTAAAGAATTTATAGTGTTTGTTATTTTAGATTCATTTGTTTTTTCATTATACCAGATGATAACTACAATTACTTGTAAAAGGATAACACTTGCCAATAAAGTGTAGTGAATTATTTTTCTTTGCGTGAATTTTAGCTTTAATAAACTAAATGTGTTATTCGTTAAAAGTTTTCTAATCAAAATTTATATTTTAAAATGAAACAAAAAAATGAGTTAAGAAATAAAAACTCAAATAATTTGTTAATTAAGTATTATAATTAAATAGCAAAATTTTAATGTTTAAAAAACTAACATTTGGATAAAAACATCAACATTAACTTAATTGACACCTAATTATTCAAAGTGATTTGGGGAGATCTTTTAAATGAATAGATTGTCTTGAACAATTCACATATTATTTATAATACATTTTTGGATATTTTTATTTTAAACAAGTACAAAAATAGTTTGTTCATATAATATAATACGTAGAATATTACAAAGTCACTCGTAGAACTTATTCTACAATAATAAATTCTTTTACTGCTTCAAGGCTTCCAAATAAGCATAAATATTACTTTAACAAACAGTCTTTAAACTACTTTTGCTTGAAAAAAACTACTGTTTTTTTATAATCTAAACGGCCGCAAAACTGATGAATCTATTTTAAAAAAAATATCAAAAGACTTTATCTATTACGCAAATGGTAAAATATTCCTTCTCCTTAAAAATACCAACATACTCAAATACAAACACTTAAGCCAATATTATTTAACTCATTTGTACATTCAGATATTTAACAAATTAAATCGTATGAAGTTATTTTTTTAAGGTTAAGTATTAGTTTTTTACCAAAATTTAACATTGGTAACACACATGAAATAACATAATTTGTATGATCGAGAAGACCAGAAGGATGATTTTACCAAACCTGAATACTTATTATTCAGGTACACCATAATTATTACTTTTAAGTAGAATAGCCTTTGGTCAAAACAAAACTTAAAAAATTATTGTACAGAAAAAGTATGGAGGAGATAAATTCACGGTAAATAAATGTATTATCTACAATTATAACAAAATCTCTCAATAATTCATTTTATAAGACAAAAATACCTTGCATAAATAACTACATTTGCAGAATTCTATTATGTCCAAAATTAGAGGCTTTCCTAACAAAGAGAGCGTTGTACAAGTTTCTGATTTTTTTAATTTATCTTAGTTATATGTATTTTAAATTTATTTCCTTCTTGTTCATAATTTTTTTTTCTCATTTGCAATGCAATGCTCAAGTTTCTAAATACGACCACATTTTTTCTGAAACCTCTCAAGTATTGTTGAGTTCAAATCCTAAAAAAGCATTAGCCAATACGGATTATCTTTATAAAATTTCAAAAAATAATCCAGAAAGAATAAAAGCATATATGCTTAAAGCTACACTTTTACGTCAATATGGTATTCGAAAAGAAGCAGCTTCTGCTCTGGTACATGCAGACAGTTTGGCTCAATTAGATGATGATTATACTCTTCAGGCAAGAATAAATGGTTTTTTATCTACACTTTACCGTGAGAATGAAATTCCCAGCATTGGTAAAATTTATTTACAAAAAGCAGTTGACGTAAGTAAAAAGATAGAGAATAAAAGCGAGATGTATAAATTTCAGGGAAATTTGTCTCAGGAAATAGCCTACTATGAAATGCTTGAGGCTAATTATTCAAAAGCTATAACCAACCTTAAGAAAGGAAATCAATTGTTTGAAAAAGCGGGTGCTGGGATTGATTTATCTTTTCAGTTAGCTGTAAATGGTGAACTAATCGCTAAAAATTATCTTTTTTTGAATAAAATTGATTCGTCTTTATATTTTTATGAGAAGTCAAATAAACAACTTAGTCAGTCACAATCATCAAATAGTCCATTGAGAGGCTTTATATATAATGGTCTTGGAAATGTGTATACATCCAGTGGAGATTATAAAAGTGCGTCCCTCAATTACCAAAAGGCAGAACAAATAGCGGATGCTTCAAATTTTTTTGCATTAAAAGAAGAAGTCTATAACTCTTTACTTGCTTTTTATAAGAAGACCGAAAATAGTAAAAAGTACATTTCTTACAATGAATTGTATCAGAAACTGAATAAAAAAGAGGAACGCAATCGAAAAATAATAGCAAATGACTTAATCAAAACACTTCGCAAGAAACAGATTGATACTCAGTCAAAATACAAAAAGAGCACTTTTATTATTATTGGAAGCTGCATCTTTATTGTTATACTTATATTAGGATTATATATTTACAGAAGAAAACAAGACCATAAAAAATTTAAGAATTTTATAAGCAAGGATGAAAGAATGCCTTTTGTTGAAATTGAGGAAACCCTGAAAAAAGATACAGCAAAAGAATATATGTCTGTAGAAACAGAAAAAAATATTTTAGATAGTATTCAAAAATTTGAAAAATCTGAGTTTTATCTCAACAAGGATATATCTTTAAATTCCATGGCTGGAGAACTTGGCATAAACCATCGCTACTTATCATATGTTATAAAAAAACATTATGAAAAAGATTTTTCAAGCTACATTAGTGAGTTAAGAATTAATTTTATTGTTGATCGTCTGAGAAATGACGCCGATTATTTGAAATACAAAATAAGTTATCTGGCAGATCAATCCGGTTTTTTATCCCATAGCCGATTTACAACTACATTTAAAAAAGTGACAGGTGTGTCACCCTTGACTTTCATTACTTACCTGCAAAAAGAAAGAGAAGAAAAAATGTAACTTAGTATGTTTTGAACAACAAACCGTAAAATACCAAAGCGTGAAATGAAACTCACGAACTATTTAAAAAAAAGTCAAAAACCTTGTGAGTGATCTTCGTATTGATCCCAAACTAGCTTCTTTTTAAACCACAAAAAACCTCCAAAATCAAATGACTTTGGAGGTTTCTAAATTATGGTGTCAGGGGACAGCAATCGAACACTTAATTCAAATTTTAATGTTCTTTTGAAAATATAAAATAAGAGGGACTCTAAAATATCCGTGATGACATAGATTTATTTCCAAACTTTGTTGTGATGATCTGTTATTTTTGTCAGAATGTTACTTTTTAATTTTTAGGTACTGCTCCAATTTGTTGCAACAATGCTAATAAATCAGGTTGCCCATATTCTTCTATAATCTGATTATCAATAAGACCATAAAAATTAGTGGCTTGTATTTTAATGCTGTTTCCAGTTGGAGGAACTCCCAAAAAAGTGCCTTTATGCGTACCAGTCATTGTAAAACGAATAGCAGATTTATCGTTTTCTGAAATTATTTCTTCTAAATGCCATTGAATATCAGGAAATCCTTTGCGCATCATCAAGATGGTCTCCAAATATCCTGCTGGACCAATAAGAGGCTCTACTTGACCTGGTACATAAAATTTTGCTGTGGGATTAATAAGCTGTTGTGCTAAATTTTCATCAGCAGTATTAATAAATTCAACAAATTGCTTAAAGAAATTTTTGTGATTAGTCATTTTTTCATTTTTTAAAATTTATAAAGTAAATGTACAATGGCAATCTACAGTCAACTATTAAACAATCTTAAGAAATTGTCTTAATATAAGTTAAGAGTAAAAATTATTTAATATGTATTTCACTACGAATTTTACTAAGGAATTCAGGTGTAATACCAAGATAAGAAGCTATTTGAGTATTAGGCAGTCTTAATGCAAGTTGTGGATATTGTTGCAAAAAATCTAAGTAACGTTGATTTGCATTTGAGCTAATATTTTGTAATAAACGATTTTGAAGCTCAATGAATTTTTCTTCAATAATAACCCTGAAATTTCGATCAAACTTTGGTACATTAACGAATAAGTAAAGTAAGTCTTGTTTTTCAATCTGCAGGATAAAAGAAGGTTCAATTGCTTCAATAAATAGTTTGCTTGGCTTTTCTGAGTAGAAGCTTCCTAAATCTGCTATCCATTCATTTTCGACCGCAAAACTAATATTGTGTTCAGAGCCTCTTTCATCTACGCTATACATTTTAAAACAGCCCCTAACTACAAATGTATAATGTTTGCAAACAAAATTTTCCTGCAGAATCATTTGTCTGCGCTTGATTTGTCGCTGTGTAGTCCTTCTGTCTAATAATAAACTTTCTGCTTTATTTAACGGAAGATAATTTTTAAAATTTTCGATAATAGGCTGTGCAGTCAATTTTTATTTTTTTTGTTTTGATCTTTTGCTTGTCACAATATCATTAGGCTTGTTCTAGTAATAAATTTAGAGATATAATCAGTATTTGTGTCCTCATTTGACAAATCTTATTAGTCAGCTGTTTTTTAATCTTATTTAATTCACTCAAAGTTACAGATTAAATATTTTATTTCAATGGGTTGGATCATTTACAAATATGCGATACCGCAGATTTTCAAGCCGTACCCACAACGGAAGGATATAAAAATATAAGCATAAAAAAACTCCTTAATTTCTTAAGGAGTTTTTTGGTGGGCGATGAGGGGTTCGAACCCCCGACCCCCTCGGTGTAAACGAGGTGCTCTGAACCAGCTGAGCTAATCGCCCTTTGTTTAAAGGTCTGCAAATATACAGCTAGAATTTGTATTTGCAAGTATATTTAGAAAAAAAATCAAATATTTTTTAGCACAATTGCTTATCAAGCTAAATCCCAGCTTCTTAAAAAAGAAATAAATCCTGATCTTTTTTTGGTATTTAGTTAAAACATCAAATCGAAAAGGGATTTTTGATTATTCTTTTGTATTCATTTGCTATAATCATACATTTGCATACCTTAATGTATATTCAAATGGCAAGATATCAAGAAAATGATTTACCAAAAGCTAAATTAGACTCTAACTCACTTCAAAAAGCACTCCGGATTTTTAAATATGCCAAAAACCATAAATGGAAATTTTTCCTGGGTCTGGTTTTCTTATTATTAACTAGTGCCACTGCCCTCGCCTTTCCTAAACTAATGGGAATGTTAGTTGATTGTGTTACGAATAAAGATCTCAGCAGGGCAAATGAAATTGCTGTCGCACTTATGGTAATTCTCGCTTTACAGGCAATTTTTTCTTTTTTCAGAATTTCACTTTTTGTGAATTTTACTGAAAATTCTTTATCCAATATTCGTTTTGCTTTATATGAGAATTTGGTAAAGCTTCCAATGTCATTTTACTCTCAAAAGCGTGTTGGCGAATTAAATAGCCGAATAAGCGCTGATATTTCTCAGTTACAAGATACTTTTACGACTACAATTGCTGAGTTTTTACGTCAGTTTATATTAATTATCGGGGGCTTTGTGATTTTAGGGAGCATTAGCCCGAAATTAACTTTGATGATGTTGGCTATAGTCCCAATTGTGGCTGTTGCTGCGGTAATTTTTGGAAGATTTATTCGTAAATACGGAAAAAAGACACAGGACAAAGTAGCCGAAAGTCAGGTAATTGTCGAAGAAACTTTGCAGGGAATCAGCAATGTAAAAGCTTTTGCAAATGAATGGTATGAAATTCAGCGTTATAAAAACAAAATTAAGGAAATTGTAAAAATAGCTATTAAAGGCGGTCAATACAGGGGTTATTTTGCTTCGTTTATTATTTTATGCCTTTTTGGATGTGTCGTTGCTGTTGTCTGGTACGGAATAACCTTAACCATAAAAGGCGAAGTTGAAGGTGTTGGAGATTTAATTTCATTTGTACTTTATACCACTTTTATTGGCGCTTCTTTTGGAGGAATAGCCGAAATGTATGCCCAGATTCAAAAAGCGGTTGGAGCAACTGAACGTGTTTTTGAATTATTAGAAGAAACTCCCGAAGAAATCAATGCTAATCAAAAAGGAGCTCTGGTAGAAAAAATAAAAGGAAATGTTGCCTTCAAGAATGTCGCTTTTAGCTATCCTTCACGTAAAGAAGTTGAAGTTCTGAAAGATGTAAATTTCTCTGCAGAATTCGGTCAAAAAATTGCTATTGTTGGTCCGAGTGGTGCAGGAAAGTCAACTATTTCTTCGTTGTTACTGCGTTTTTATGATATTACATCAGGGGAAATTCTGGTTGATGGAAAAAGCATTTATGATTACGATTTGGAGAACCTTCGCGGAAACATGAGTATTGTTCCTCAGGATGTTATTTTATTTGGAGGAACAATTAGAGAAAATATAGCCTATGGAAAACCAGACGCTTCAGATGAAGAAATAATGCTGGCTGCCAAACAGGCAAATGCATTGAATTTTGTGGAAGGTTTTCCGGAAAAATTCGAAACTTTGGTTGGGGAACGCGGCGTGAAATTATCAGGCGGCCAGCGTCAAAGAATTGCAATTGCAAGAGCTTTGTTAAAAAATCCAAGTATCCTGATTTTAGATGAAGCAACCTCTTCTTTAGACAGTGAAAGCGAAAAACTGGTTCAGGAAGCATTAGAAGTTTTAATGGAAGGAAGAACAAGTATTATTATTGCTCACCGTCTTTCGACAATTAGGAATGCCGATAAAATTTTAGTCCTGGATAACGGAAAAATTACCGAAGAAGGAACACATCAGGAATTAATAAATCTTGAAAATGGAATTTATAAGAACCTAAGCAATCTGCAGTTCAGCAATTTTTAGCAGGTTTGTAAAATCAAATTTAAATGCAATAAGACCTAAGTTTTTATTGCATTTTTTTTTGATGCTTATGTAAAAGATATTCTATAAAATAATACCTAACAGGTTTTAAAAACCTGTTAGGATAATAAAATTCTCTTTTATCCAAAAGCCCTAGCCCCGGTAGAAGTGAAAATCCTTTTGCTTTTTTCTTTAAAAAGCAAAAGATTACTTCACTTAACTTTTATTTTGATCGGAGTTCAGTGAACTTCGTTTGAAACGGATAACGTGATTAGCTCCTGAAAATTATTTAAAAAATATATGAGCTATTAAACCTTTTTTTAAAAACAAAGTCTAAACTAATTAGCAAAAAAACGGAGGCATATATAACTTAAAAAACACTTGTACATACAGATGTTAAATAAACGCTAAGCTCTTTTGATTTCGCTTCAAAAAACTAAATTTGTAAACCACTAATTCATACCTAAAAACATATTTACCTAATTTTTATGAAAATAAAAAACCTAATCTACGCCCTCATAATTATACTACTTGGAGGGTTTATTACTTATAGAATACTATCAAACAAAAGTAAAAACGAAGAATCTAAAAAATTTGGCGATAAGGGCACACCTGTAGCTGTAACCGGCATAGTGGTTAAAACTTCGACATTTGACAACAATTTATCTTTATCAGGTTCTATAGAGGCCAACGAGCAGGTAGAAATTCACAGTGAAGTTTCAGGAATCGTTGAAGGTATTTATTTTACGGAAGGAAGTCATGTCAACAAAGGCCAGGTTCTTTTTAAGGTAAATGATATTGAATTACGGGCCCAACTAAGACAGGCACAGACAAAAGAAGGTTTAGCGGGCGAAAACGAAAGAAGAGCTAAATTATTACTTGAAAAAGAGGCCATAAGTCAGGAAGAATTTGATGTTGCAAACGCAGATTATGCTTCGATGAAAGCACAAACTCAGTTAATTAAGGCACAAATTGCTAAAACTTCGGTAAAAGCTCCCTTTTCAGGAAAAATTGGTTTACGTTCTATTTCGCCGGGAACTTATATTACACCAGCTATTTTAGTGGCAAAACTGGTAAATACCAGTAAACTGAAAATAACATTCTCAATTCCTGAAAAATATGCTTCTCAGGTAAAATCAGGTTCTGTTATTGATTTTACCGTTTCAGGATCAGACAAAGTTTATAAGGCAAAAATATATGCTATTGAACCAGAAGTTGCCGTTGCCACAAGAACTTTACAAATTCGTGCCATTGCAGAGAATACGGACGGAAAACTTTTTCCTGGAACTTTTGCAGATGTGAAATTGCCATTGAATATTATAAAAGATGCTATTGTAGTACCTACGGAAGCAATTGTCCCTGTACAGGATGGTAAAAAAGTTTTTATTGCTAATATGGGCAAAGCCAAAGAAGTTATGGTTGATGCAGCCACCAGAACCGATGCTTCAATTTTGATTTTATCAGGATTAAAAGCGGGCGATACACTTATAACAAGTGGTGTCATGTCTTTAAGAAATGAGGCTCCTATTAAAGTAAAAATAAAAGATTAAGAATTATAGGTTGTGAGTTATAAGTTTTAAGTTATGGATTTAAAAATCTAATTTCTTTATTCTAATAATCTAAAATCTGAAGTCTAAAATCTAAAATCACACATCATAATGAGTTTATCTACTACAAGTATAAAAAGGCCCGTTTTAACCATTGTACTTAATCTTTTAATAATTTTGTTCGGTTTTATTGGTTATACTTTTTTGGGGGTTCGTGAATTCCCATCGATTGACCCCGCACAGGTTTCTATCAGAACGAATTATACAGGAGCCAATTCTGACATTATTGAATCTCAAATTACGGAACCGCTTGAAAAAGCTGTAAATGCTATTGACGGAATCCGGAATATCACGTCATCAAGTAATCAGGGAAGCAGCAACATCACTATCGAATTTAATTTAGATAAAGATCTTGAAGAAGCTGCAAACGATGTTCGTGATAAAGTATCTCAGGCTGTTCGTAATTTACCCCAGGATATTGATGCCCCACCGGTAGTCTCAAAAGCCGATGCCGATAGTGATGCGATTATTTCGATGACCGTTCAAAGTGATACCCGAAGCTCATTAGAGTTAAGTGATTATGCCGAAAATGTAATTTCACAACGTCTGGAAACAATACCCGGAGTGAGTGGTGTTCAGATTTGGGGACAAAAAAGGTATGCCATGCGCTTGTGGATAGATCCTGTAAAACTGGCCGCGTACGGCTGTACTGTAGCCGAAGTTCGCAATGCGCTGAATGCACAAAATGTCGAATTGCCTTCTGGAAAACTAACTGGAAACAATACCGAATTGACCGTAAAAACGATTGGAAATCTTTCTAAAGCTGAAGAATTCAATAATATCATTATTCGTACTGACGGAGACAGAATTGTTCGCCTAAGTGATGTTGGCCGGGCTGAATTAGGACCTGAAAATATTGAAACAAAATTAAGTCAGTCGGGTCTTCCAATGGTTGGTTTAGCGATAGTACCAATGCCTGGTGCGAATTATCTGGATATTTCATCTGAGTTTTACAAAAAATTCGAGGCCTTAAAAAAGGATTTACCGAAAGATATAAAACTGAACATTGCACTTGACAATACTATTTTTGTCAAAAAATCTGTATTGGAAGTAGCGGAAACCCTTGGGATTTCGATTGTTTTGGTAATTATAATCATTTATTTGTTTTTTAGGGACTGGGCAATTGCTTTCAGGCCTTTGGTTGATATTCCGGTTTCGCTGATTGCTACGTTTTTTATCATGTGGATGTTTGGATTTTCTATTAATGTATTGACCTTATTGGCCATTGTTCTGGCAACGGGACTGGTGGTTGATGACGGAATTGTAGTAACCGAAAATATCTTCAAGAAAGTTGAGGAAGGAATGTCCCCGATTGAAGCCGCAATTAAAGGTTCTAATGAGATTTTTTATGCTGTAATTTCGATTTCTGTAACATTGGCAGCCGTATTTTTACCAGTAATCTTCCTGGAAGGATTCGTAGGAAGGTTATTCCGGGAATTTGGAGTCGTAATCGGTTCTGCTGTATTAATCTCAGCATTTGTATCGCTGACTTTGACACCAATGCTGAATGCCTATTTAATGAAGGGCGGAGAGCAGAAAAAATCCAATTTTTACATAAAAACTGAACCCTTTTTTGAAAAATTAAACAGCGGTTATGCAGATTCATTAAAACGATTCATTGATAAAAAATGGATTAGTTTTCCAATTCTGATAGCCTGTTTCGGAATCATTTATTTGTTTTTTACCATACTGCCAAAAGAAACTGCCCCTTATGATGATCGAAGTTCAATCGTAATGCGTATGAATACACCAGAGGGCTCTTCTTACCAATATACAGATCGTTTCATGCAGGAAATTTCGAAACTGGTAGATGATTCTATTCCGGAGAAAAAAGTAAGTTTGGTTATTAGTTCACCAGGGTTTGGTTCTTCATCAGTAAACAGTGGTTTTGTCAGGCTTTCATTAAAAGAACCGCATGAAAGAGAAAGATCTCAAAAAGAAATTGCTGATAAATTGACCAAATGGACCAAACAATATCCGGATGCCAAAACATCTGTAATTCAACAACCTACAATTGCAGTCAACAGGCGTGGCGGTTTACCAATTCAGTATATTATTCAGGCTCCTACTTTTGAAAAGCTAAGAGAAAAAATTCCGGTTTTTATGGAGGAGGTCGGTAAAAGCGATGTTTTCTCTATCACGGATGTAAATTTAAAATTTAATAAACCGGAAATCAATGTAAGCATCGATCGAGAAAAAGCAGAAAGCTTAGGGATTTCAATTATGGATATTGCCCAGACTTTGCAACTTTCTTTAAGTGGACAGCGTTTTGGGTATTTCATCAAAAACGGAAAACAATATCAGGTAATAGGTCAATTTGATCAGGAAGACCGTTCAAAACCGTTGGATTTGACTTCGATGTTTGTAAAAAACAAAAACGGAGAATTGATTCAGATGGACAATGTTGTAAACGTTGAGGAGCAAAGTAATCCTCCTCAGTTATATCATAACAATCGTTATATGTCTGCAACTGTTTCTGCAGGTTTGGCTCCAGGCCAAAGTATCAGTGATGGTATCCAGGAAATGGACAGAATTAAGGCTAAGGTTTTAGATCAAAGTTTTACCACCGATTTAAGTGGGGAATCCAGGGATTTTGTTGAAAGTAGTTCTAATACATCTTTTGCATTTGGATTAGCATTATTGTTAATATTCCTGATTTTGGCAGCACAGTTTGAAAGTTTTATTGACCCATTAATTATAATTTTAACTGTACCAATGGCGGTTGCCGGAGCTTTGTTTTCATTATGGCTTTTCAACCAGACATGGAACATCTTTAGCCAGATTGGTACCGTAATGCTTATCGGGCTGGTAACTAAAAACGGTATTTTGATTGTAGAATTTGCAAATCAGTTACGAGAACAGGGAAAACCAAAATTAGAAGCTATTTTAGAAGCTTCAGAAGCGCGTTTACGTCCTATCCTAATGACGAGTTTAGCCATCGCATTAGGAGCTTTACCAATTGCAATGTCGCTTGGAGCAGCTTCTACAAGCAGAATAGGAATGGGAGTTGTGATTGTTGGGGGAACCATTTTCTCTTTGGCATTAACGCTTTTTGTTATTCCTGCGATTTATTTAATGTGGTCTAAGGCCAGAAAACATTATCCTGAATTTGATCATATTGAAGAATATGAAAAGGAAAGCAAGTCTTAGATTTTAATTTAGTAAACCCAACAGATTTTTAAACCTGTCGGGCTTAGTCAAAAATTTATAGAATAATTCATCACATGAAAAATATATTAAAAAGCCTGATTTTATTTTTGTTTTGCATAGCAAAAACCAGTGCTCAGGAAGTGCTGACTATTGAAGAAGCAATAAAAATAGCTTTAGAAAACAATTTTGAAATAAAAATTGCCAAAAACAATTCAAAAATAAACGAAACCAATGTAACTATTGGAAATGCCGGTATGCTGCCAACAGCTACAGCATCGGTAGTGGATAATAATAACATCCAGAATTCTTCTCAGACCCGTCAGGACGGAACCACCACTTCTTTAAACAATGCTAAAAACAATAGTTTGAATTACGGTGTGAGCCTGGATTGGACAATTTTTGACGGTATGAGAATGTTTGCGCGATTAGACCAGTTAAAAGAGCTACAGAAATTAGGAGATGCCGAATTAAAAAGAACTATTTTAATCAAGATTGGGCAGGTAAATTCGGCTTATTTTGATCTCGTTCAGCAACAACAGCAATTATCGGCTTTGGATACTACTATTGTCATTTCAAACCAAAGACTGAATCTGGCCAAAAACAGGTTTTCGATAGGTAAAGCTTCGAAACTAGAAGTTCTGAACGCCCAGGTTGACCTGAACTCGGATCAGGTTGCTTTATTAAGACAAAAGGAATCATATGCAAATGCTAAAATATTGTTGAATCAGCATTTGGCAAGAGAACCTAAAACAGATTTTACTGTAGTAGAAAATCTGACCGTCGATGATCAATTAGTTTTTGCCAATCTTTTGGGTTTAGCCCAAAAACAAAATCCGGTTTTAGAGGCTCAAATTATCAACAAACGAATTGCAGAATTACAGCTAAAACAAGTAAAAGCAGACAGATACCCTACTGTAGCCTTAACTTCAGGTTATAATTTTTTAGAAAGTCAATCGAGTCTGGGTTTTGCCAGTCAGGCTTCTTCAAGAGGGTTTAATTATGGTTTTACTGCTTCTTTAAATTTATTTGATGGATTTAATCAGCACCGAAATGAAAAAATCGCAAAGTTGGATATTGAAAATACCCAAATCGCAATTGAACAGCAAAACATGATTCTGAACACGCAGTTAAGTACAGCTTTTCAAACCTACCTGACGAATTTAGAACTAATAGAACTAGAAAAAGATAATGAGGAAATTGCACGCCAAAATCTATCGATAACTTTGGATAAGTTTAATATAGGTACCATAACAACGTTAGAATTCAGAACGGCTCAATTAAATTATGTTAATGCAAAAGTAAGAAACAGTAACGCCCAGTATCAGGCTAAATTATCTGAAATTGCATTAAAAGAATTAGCGGGAAATATCAGTTTTTAATTATTTTTGTCTGAAAATTATTTAAATGACTTCATATAATCCAAAAGACTGGTTCAGCTTTATTTTTAATGTGGGCAAAGCCGATACGTTTCGGAAATTAATGCCAATAATGTTCTTTATCGGATTATATTCTGCCGGAATAGCTTATCTCGAAATTGAATATTGGAAACTTCCAAAAGACAGTCATGTAAAAAACATTTCCTTAATGCACGCCATGCTGGGTTTTGTGATTTCATTATTATTAGCCTACAGAACCAATACTGCTTATGACCGTTGGTGGGAAGGCAGAAGAATGTGGGGCAACCTCGTTAATAGCAGCCGTAATCTTGCCATCAAACTTGCCGCAGTCTTAACCGATGAAAAAGACAGGGTATTCTTTAGAAAAATAATTCCGGCATATGCTTCCATCTTAAATAAACATTTGAAAGATGAGGAAACAGGTAAACAGCTTTTTGATGATGTTGATTTAGAAATTGACCACCATAAACACAGACCAAATCAGGTTGCCAAAATAATGTATCAAAAAATTAATGATCTTTATTCGGTAAAGAAAATTTCAGGTGAACAATTAATAACCTTTAATAACCAGCTTACTTCGTTTACCGATATTTGCGGAGCCTGCGAGCGTATTAAAAACACACCTATCCCCTATTCCTACAGTGCTTTTATCAAAAAATTTATTTTTATCTATGTCCTGACGCTCCCTTTTGGATATGTTTTTGCACTTGGGTATTATGTAGTTCCTGTAGTGGTATTCATATTTTATGTTCTTGCTAGTCTAGAATTGATTGCAGAAGAAATTGAAGACCCTTTTGGAACCGATGCCAATGATCTTCCAACACAAAAAATAGCGGAAAACATCAAAAAACATATCGAAGAATTAATTTAGATAAAAGATAAAATTAGCTGGAATGTTCACAATATCTGAGTGAATATTATTTCCCTTTTTATAAAACATTTTACATAGAATAATCTCGGACAAAAAACGAAAAAAATTGTTTCCAACTCCGCAATCAATGCTTATATTTACACTCTTATTCAAGAATAACATAATAACATGAAAATATCTTACAACTGGTTAAAACAATTCATAAAAACAGACTGGACATCAGAGCAAACATCTGAATTACTGACAGATTTAGGCTTGGAAGTTGAGGTTGTCGAAAAATACCAATCGGTTAAAGGTGGTTTAGAGGGAGTTGTTGTAGGACACGTACTTACTTGCGAGAAACATCCTGATGCCGACAGATTAAAAGTTACAACCTTAAATATTGGTTTAGAATCCCCAATACAGGTAGTCTGTGGTGCTGCAAACGTTGCGGCCGGTCAAAAAGTGCCTGTAGCTACAATTGGAACAATTTTATACGATAAAGAAGGAAACGAATTTACTATTAAAAAAGGTAAAATTCGAGGTCAGGAAAGCCACGGAATGATTTGCGCCGAAGATGAATTAGGTCTGGGTACAGGTCATGACGGAATCATGGTTTTAGATGATGCCCTGGTTCCTGGAACTCCAGCTGCAGAAGTTTTTAAAATAGCAAATGATGAAGTTTTCGAAATTGGATTAACTCCAAATCGTGCCGATGCCATGAGCCATTACGGAACTGCACGTGATTTAAGAGCAGGAATGCTGCAGCGTGGTGTAAATATAGAATTAATCACACCATCTGTAAGCAATTTCAGAGTTGATATGCGTACCTTAAAAATTGACGTAAGTGTCGAAGAACCGCTTTTGGCTCCAAGATATTGCGGTGTAACAATTTCGGGCATTACAGTAGAAGAATCTCCAATGTGGCTGAAAGATCGTTTAAAAGCCATTGGACTAACTCCAAAAAATAATATTGTAGATGTTACCAATTATGTTTTACATGAATTAGGTCAGCCGCTGCATGCTTTTGATGCCACAAAAATTAACGGAAAAGTAATTGTAAAAACACTTCCTGAAGGTACAAAATTCATAACTCTTGACGATGTCGAAAGAACATTGCATAAAGAAGACCTGATGATTTGCGATGAAAAAGGCCCGCTTTGTATTGCAGGTGTTTTCGGCGGAAAAAAATCAGGTGTTAGTGAGGGAACTACCTCTATATTTTTAGAAAGTGCTTATTTTGATGCAGTCAGCGTTCGTAAGACAGCGAAAAGACATCAATTAAATACAGATGCTTCTTTTAGGTTTGAAAGAGGAATTGACCCTACTATTACAGAATATGCTTTGAAACGTGCTGCTCTTTTAATTCAGGAAGTAGCAGGAGGAAAAATCACATCTGATGTCGTAGAAGTATATCCTAAAAAAATAGAAGATTTTTCTGTTTTACTGAATTTCAGCCATGTCTATAAAATTATTGGACAGGAAATTCCAAAAGACACCATCAAGAAAATATTGGTTTCTTTAGATATCAAAGTCAATAGCGTTTCTGAATCTGGTCTTGGATTGACCATTCCGGCATATAGAGTTGATGTTCAGCGCGAAATAGATGTTATCGAAGAAATCTTGAGGGTTTATGGATACAACAACATTGATTTCTCTAAAAAATTCAATGCAACAGTTTCTAATTCTCCAAGAACCGAAGATTATAAAGTACAAAATGTAATCGCATCTCAATTAAACTCACAGGGCTTTCATGAAATGATGGCCAACTCTTTAACAACAGCAGCTTACGCAAAATTGTCGACTGTTTTAAAAGAAGAGCATAATGTTACAATGCTAAATCCGTTGAGCAGTGATTTGTCTACGATGCGACAGTCTTTATTGTTTTCCGGTTTAGAAGCGATTTCATATAACATCAACAGAAGAAATTCTGACTTAAAACTCTTTGAATTTGGAAAAACATACCATAAATATCTTAATGGTTATGAAGAGCACAAACATTTAAGTTTATTAATTTCCGGAAACAGAAATAAGGAAAGCTGGACAAATCCGCAAAAAACTACTGATTTCTTTTTATTGAAAGGATATGTAACCGGAATTTTAAATCGTTTAGGAATTGATAAAATTTCAAATGCTCCTGTACAATCTGATATTTTTTCAGAAGGAACTTCAGTTTGCTATAATAATGACACTTTGGTGGAAATGGGAGTTGTTAAAAAATCCATTTTGAAACATTTCGGAATAAAACAAGATGTCTATTATGCTGATTTTAACTGGGATCTGGTTCTGAAAATCATCACTGGAAAAATTAAATATTCTGATATTCCAAAATATCCTGAAGTTCGCAGAGATTTAGCACTGCTAATTGATCAGAATACAACATATGAAAGTATCTATAATTTAGCCAGACAAACAGAAAAAGCACTTTTGAAAGATATAAATCTATTTGATGTTTATGAAGGCGATAAACTTCCCGAAGGTAAAAAATCGTATGCTCTGAGCTTTACAATTCAGGATAATACAAAAACACTAACGGATACGCAAATTGATAAAATCATGTCAAAATTGCAGCAGACTTTTGAAAATGAGCTTGGAGCAAGCTTAAGATAAGATTATAAAAAAACCAGCAAATGCTGGTTTTTTTTATACTTAAAATGTATTTCTTTAACTCTTATTTTTTACAAAGAGTTTTTTAAATAAATTCACAAATCCTAAAACTATAAGTCCTAATACCAAGCCTACAACAAATTCTTTTATTATTGACGGCATATTTATTTTAGGTGCTAAATCATGAAAGAATGGAATATAATGCACGAATATACCTCCTGCAACTAATAATAACGCAATTGTACCAATTACAGTTAAACTTTTTATAATCAACGGAAGTGCCTTCACCAAAATATTACCAATAAATTTTGATATACTTTTTTCTCTTTTACTAAATTTAATTAGCCTGTAACCTGCCTCATCCATTCTGACAATAAGAGCAACAAGACCGTAAACACCAATCGTTGCAATCAAAGCGATTATTGAAGTTACCAGGATTTGCTGCGTTAAAGGTTCCTCAATCACTGTACCCAAGGCGATAATTACAATTTCTACAGACAGAATAAAATCAGTTATAATCGCCGATTTTATTTTTCCTTTTTCAATTATCAAAATTTCTTCCTCAGTAAAGGTTTCTTCAGTTATTCCTTCCGGTTGGTGCTGTTTATGAGGAAATATAAATTCATAAATTTTTTCGGCTCCTTCGTAAGCTAAAAACAACCCTCCAAGAACCAGAATTACAATAATTGCAAAAGGCAAAAAAGCACTTAATAAAAAGGCTATTGGCAAAATGATGATTTTATTAAGAAGCGAACCTTTACTAATTGCCCAAAGTACAGGTAGTTCTCTTGATGAAGCAAATCCCGAAGCTTTTTCAGCATTTACGGCTAAATCATCACCCAAAATACCGGCAGTTTTTTTTGCTGCAATCTTACTCATTACTGCAACATCATCCATAATTGCTGCGATATCATCTAATAGTACGAAAAAACCTGATGCCATTATAATCTCTTTTTTTAGTATTAAATTTCCAAATTTTATTTTTGCGAATCTAATACTTTTGATTTAATTTTCCTCTAAAAAATTAGCTGCATTGTCCTAAAAGCAACCACAGAATAATAAAGACAATAATAGTTCCGAAACAGCCTCCTCCTAATTTTTTAGCTCCGTAGCCTGCAAGTAATCCTCTAAATAAGTTATTCATAATATTTTGATTTAAGTTTAGAGTAAAGATGATAATTAAAACTACTATTTCATTTATATCAATTCTGCTAAAAGTTTCATTATTTACTGTTACATCTTATTAACAAAAAAACCAGCCTTTACGACTGGTCCTCTTTTAATATCATTTAAAATTATGAAACTGTTTCTGTTTGATTCCTAAAAACCAAATTTCCATCAAAAGCATCAATTAAAATAATACTGTCTGTTGTAATATTTCCAGCCAGAATTTCTTTAGATAATCGATTTAAAACCTCTCTTTGAATTACGCGTTTTACTGGTCTTGCACCAAATTCTGGATCATAACCTTTGTCTGAAAGATATTTGATTCCCTCAGGAGTAGCATCCATTGTAATTCCTTGCTGGGCAAGCATTTTGCTGACACTTTTCAGTTGCAGACTCACAATTCTCGAAATATTATCAACCGTTAAAGGCGTAAACATCACAATTTCGTCGATACGATTTATAAACTCAGGGCGAACCGTTTGTTTCAACAATCCTAAAACTTCCACTTTTGCAGCTTCGGTTGCGGCTTCTACACTACCTTTTAGGTTCTCAAATTTCTCTTGTATGATATGACTTCCCATATTGGATGTCATGATGATAATAGTATTTTTAAAATCAGCCAGACGGCCTTTATTATCAGTCAATCGGCCTTCATCTAAAACCTGCAACAAAATATTGAATGTATCCGGATGCGCTTTTTCAATCTCGTCTAACAAAATCACAGAATATGGCTTTCTACGAACGGCTTCTGTCAATTGTCCGCCCTCATCATAACCTACATATCCCGGAGGCGCACCCACCAAACGGCTCACACTATGGCGTTCCTGATATTCACTCATGTCAATACGCGTCATGGCGTTTTCATCGTCAAAAAGATATTCGGCCAATGCTTTTGCTAATTCTGTTTTACCAACTCCGGTTGTTCCTAAGAATAAGAATGTCCCAACCGGCTTTTTCAGATCCTGTAAACCGGCACGGCTTCTGCGAACAGCATCACTTACAGCTTCAATTGCTTCTTCCTGACCTACAACTCTTCTGTGTAGTTCTTCTTCAAGATGAAGCAGCTTTTCTCTTTCTGTCTGAAGCATTTTCATTACCGGAATTCCAGTCCATTTTGCAACAACTTCTGCAATATCTTCGCGGGTAACTTCTTCTTTAATTAAAGAATTACCAGATTGATATTCCTGTAATTGCTTTTGCAAAACATCAAGCCGTTCCTGTGCTTCTTTGATTTTTCCGTAACGAATTTCAGCTACTTTTCCGTAATCTCCATCACGTTCAGCTCGTTCTGCTTCGTATTTGAAATCTTCAATTTCTTGTTTCACAGCCTGAATTCCGTCAACAACATCTTTTTCAGACTTCCATTTGGTATAGATTTCGTTGCGTTCTTCTTTCAGGTTCGCCAAATCCATGTGCAGGATTTTTAGCTTGCTTTCTTCCTTTTCACGTTTGATCGCTTCGATTTCGATTTCCAATTGCATGATTTTACGATCTAAAACATCCAGTTCTTCTGGTTTTGAATTGATTTCCATACGCAATTTTGAAGCCGCTTCGTCCATCAAATCAATCGCTTTATCAGGTAAAAAGCGATTCGTAATATAACGTTGCGAAAGTTCAACTGCAGCAATAATGGCTTCATCTTTAATTTGAACTTTATGATGCGTTTCGTATTTCTCTTTAATTCCGCGCAAAATCGAAATTGCACTTTCAGTATCCGGCTCATCAACCAAAACCTTTTGAAAACGACGTTCTAATGCTTTATCTTTTTCAAAATATTTTTGATATTCGTCTAAAGTTGTTGCACCAATAGCTCTTAATTCTCCCCGGGCTAAAGCCGGTTTCAGGATATTAGCCGCATCCATAGCACCTTCTCCACCACCTGCACCAACAAGTGTGTGAATCTCATCAATAAATAAAACGATATCTCCTTCGGCAGCAGTAACTTCTTTCACTACTGATTTTAATCTTTCTTCGAATTCTCCTTTGTATTTTGCACCGGCAATCAGCGCCCCCATATCAAGAGAGAAAACGATTTTGTCTTTTAAGTTTTCCGGAACGTCTCCATCAACAATTCTGTGCGCCAAACCTTCTGCAATAGCAGTCTTACCAACTCCGGGTTCTCCCACTAACATTGGATTGTTTTTAGTTCTTCTGGTAAGAATTTGAAGAACACGACGAATTTCTTCATCACGCCCAATAACTGGATCAAGCTTTCCTGTACTTGCTAATTCGTTTAAATTCTTAGCATATTTATTTAAGGCATTATACGTTTCCTCTGCTGATGCTGAAGTTACTCTTTCGCCCTTTCTCAGTTCCTCAATAGTAGCTTTTAAAGCTTTTCCGGTAACACCCTGATCTTTTAAAATTTGGGCAACTTTACTTTTTGAATCAAAGATGGCTAAAATTAAATGTTCAATCGAAACGTATTCATCATTCATTTTTTGTGCAATAATTTCAGCTTCATTTAAAGCTTTATTGGCATCTCGCGAAAGCATAATATCACCTCCGAAGACTTTGGGAAAACTCTGAATTGTTGAATCTAAGATTTGTAAAAACAAAGGCACATTTACATTGAGTTTTTTCAAAATAAATGGTGCAACATTTTCATCTACCTCAAAAATGGCTTTAAAAATGTGTTCATTTTCTATTTGCTGCTGTCCGTATCGTTGTGCCAACTGCTGTGAAAGCTGAATAGCTTCCTGCGATTTAGTTGTAAACTTGTTTATGTTCATTTTGCTTATATTTTTAGTTTTAATTTTCCAGATTAATAATCGATACCATTAAAATTAGAATTTATTGAATTCATTTTTAAGTTTAAATGATATAACTTTGTTGCCATATTCAAAACATATTCCATATTAAATTTACAGACAAAATGACGCTTAAAATAGCTTTTTAGCTATTAATTAACGTCAAAAAGTCATAAAACAAGCCAAAATATGAGTTTTTTTAATTCAATCTTCGGAAATTCAGAGAACACAGATTCTCCTAAAAGCAATATAAACTGGACAGAATTAACTGATTTATTACAATTACAGGAAATTGAAGCTATTTCTAATGAAAAGCCTGTCGTAATTTTTAAACACAGTACAAGATGCAGTATCAGCCGAATGGCTTTAAAACAATTTGAAAGAGAATTTGATTTGAATGATACTGTTGATGCTTACTTTCTTGATTTGATCGCACACCGTGATGTTTCAAATGAAATCGCCAGAAAGTTTAATGTATATCACGAGTCACCACAATTGATTTTAATCAAAAATGGGAAAGCAATTTATGATGTTTCGCACAGCGATATTAGTGCAGAGGCATTGAAGAACAAAATTTAATTTTTATAAAGCCTTCACTTTAGAATATTTTAAAGTGAAGGCTGTATATTTTATTTCAATTCATAAATAAAAGATTCAGAAGGTAAAATTTTGACCTTAACGACTCCTTCTCCATTTCTTACTTTCAACTGAACTGAATTCTTTTGATATAACTGATCTGTTAGTTCATATACCCCTTCCTTTAAATCCCATTTTGAAACAATATCAGAAGGAATTTTTAAATTGAATTCACTTGTTTTCTCCGAAGAAAAATTGGCAATAACGATTAATTTCTGATTATCAGACCAACGCACAAACGAATAAATCAGTTCATCATAATCGGGATTCTCAAGACGATTTATAGATTGAATCTCCTGAAAATTCCCCATTAAAGCCGAACTGGTAATAGAAAAATTCAATAATCGTTTATAAAAATCACGCAGTTTTTTTTCAGAATCAGATAATTTCCCACCATCGAATTTCCCTTCATTCATCCATCTCTGATGATTTGGAACCCCAATATAATCAAAAATCGAAGTTCGGGAACGGGTTCCAAAACCTGCATTTTCATTTCCGGCTTCGCCAACTTCCTGCCCAAAATAAATCATTGTCGGAGATGTACTAATCGTAGTTGAAACAACCATTAAGGGCTTTCCGCGTTCCGGAGTTCCTGCAAATTCAGGACTAGCCAATCGCTGTTCATCATGATTGTCTAAAAAATGCAGCATATGATGTTCAATATCCGACATTCCTTTTTGAATATCAGATAAATCGTCAGGAGATGATTTTCCCTGAATTATATCTTTCAGTTTATCGTATGTCTCTACTTTATCATACAGATAATCCATTTTTCCCAAATGTATATAATTTCGATATTCTTTCGGATTATAAACTTCTGCCAATAAAAAAGCATCCGGATTTTTCATTTTGATGGCTGAATTCATGTAACTCCAAAATTCGTAAGGAACCATTTCTGCCATATCATAACGGAAACCATCAATTCCTTTTGCTGTCCAATACAAAGCGATTGATTTAAATTTTTTCCAGGAATCAGGAACATCTTTATCCTGCCAAAACGCAAAATGTTCCTGATATGATTTTTGGTCAAATCCGGCTGGAAGTTCAGGAAAATCTTTAGAACCATCTGGGCGAATTCCGTAATTTACCTTTACAGTTTCATACCAGTCGTTTTGATCCGGTTTTGCTTTTCTGGAGCCATTACCAGTCCATTTAGCAGGATTTTCATCAAAAAAACCATCAACCAATGGATTTTTTTCTCCGTTTAACGGAATATCTCCTTCCGGTATCTGAAATGGTGTATGAGGAATATAATAAAAATTATTGTTTCTGCTATATTCAACATTTACATTATCATCAGCACCAAAATCTTTTACACCCTCAGGATTACTTTTCCCTTCATACTTTCTTGCAATATGATTAGGCACTATATCAATAATTACTTTTAAACCTGCTCTGTGTGTACGTGAAATTAAAGCTTCAAACTCCTTCAGTCTATTGGCTGGATTTACTGCCAAATCAGGATTTACGTTATAATAATCTTTAACGGCATATGGAGAACCTGCGCGGCCTTTGACAGCCTCAGGATCATCATTTGAAATTCCGTAAGCGGTATAATCGCGTACTAATGCATGATGAGGAACTCCGGTGTACCAAATATAATTTACTCCTAAATCCTTTATTTCTAAAAGTGCTTTATCTGTAAAGTCATTAAATTTTCCAACACCATTCTCTTCAATAGTTCCCCAAGGTTTATTTGTTGTGTTTTTGTTCCCAAACAAACGGGTAAAAACCTGGTAAACAACAACCTTACCCCGATCTGGGTCTTTGTCTTTTTTAACCACATCTTTCGTTTTGCAGGAAATTAAAGCAACTATTAACACCATCATTGCTGCTATATATTTTTTATTTATCATCTTATTTTATTGAATTGATAGACAAGAATGTTTTCTAAAATTAGGTTAATTTTCAAAGATTATATTTTTTTTAGAAAAGATATGCAGTAATTTATTTTCCAAAAAAGAACTACAACGAAAGAGTTTCTGTTTTTGTTAATAAATTTAAGTTTCTAAATATCAATTTAGTCTTATAAATAAATCTTAATATCGGCTAAGGTTATTAGCTTTTTCATAAATTTGACAAAAATTAAATCAATTGAAGAAATTACTCTTTTTCATATCTTATTGTTTGCTTTTAGTAAGTGCACAAAATGTTTTTGCACAAGCTCCTAAAAAAATAATAGTTGAAAACTCAGACTTTTCAGATGTCAACGAAGTAGAAATTCCCGGAGCACTTTTGCTAACCG
The DNA here is from genome assembly GCF_946478785.1 of uncultured Flavobacterium sp. The sequence goes on along the minus strand of NZ_CAMLDD010000031.1, from coordinate 28,908 downwards.
GAAATGTAAAAATAAATCATGATGGCGTAGTCCTCACTTGCAATAAAGCATATTTCTTTCAAAAAGAAAATTATATCAAAGCCTTCGGAAACGTACAACTGGTACAAGGCGACACGTTATTCTTAAACAGCAAGTATGCAGAATATAGCGGCAATGTAAAAAAAGCATTTGCAACAGGAAATGCAGTTATGACTTCACCGGATGCAACGTTACAAACTGATACCATTAATTTTGACCGGAATGTACAGGAGGTTTTTTATAATACTAAAGGAACAGTTGTCAACAAAGACAACACTTTAGTTAGTAAATCAGGAAGGTACTATGTCGCGCAAAAAAAATTTCAGTTTTTAACGGAAGTTACAATTACCAATCCAAAATATGTTATAAAATCCAATCATCTGGATTATTACAGTAATTCTGGTCACTCCTATTTATTTGGGCCATCCACAATTACGAGTAAAACAAATTACATTTATACAGAAAAAGGTTTTTATGACACCAAGAGAAATCTCGCCCATTTTCTCCGGAAATCTTACATAAAATATGATGACCGGCTTATTGAAGGCGATAGTCTGTATTACAATCGAAATACGGAATTTGCTTCAGCAACAAGAAACGTAAAAATTACTGATTCTGTTAATCGTGGAATAGTAAAAGGTCATTATGCTGAAATTTATAAACTAAAAGATTCAATGTTTGTAACCAAAAGAGCGGTTGCTATAAATCTGGTTGAAAAAGATTCGGTTTACATTCATGGGAAGAAATTAATGGTTACCGGAAAAGAAGGTGAAAGAATCATTAGAGCTTTTAAGAATGTGCGTTTTTACAAAATCGATATGAGTGGAAAGTGTGATTCGCTTCATTCGAACAGTAAAACGGCTTTGACTAAATTAATCGGAAATCCAATTTTATGGAATGGAGAAAGTCAGATCACCGGAGATATAATGCATTTAATTGGCGATAATACTACCCGTAAAATAGATTCACTCAAAGTGCTCAACAATACTTTTCTCGTCTCGAGGGATACGCTTGGTACGGGATATAATCAGGTCAAAGGCCTCAATTTATTTGGAAAATTTAGAGATGGAAAACTACATGATGTCGATATAATAAAAAATACCGAAGTGATATATTATGCGAGGAATGATGCCAATGAACTTGTTGGGATTAATAAAAGCGTAAGCAGTAAAATCAATCTTATTTTAGAAAATAACACCATTGAAACCATTACTTTTTTCAAGAATGTTGACGGTGATCTTTATCCCGAAGTTGATTTACCAGAAAATGACCGCAAGTTAAAAGGTTTTATTTGGCGTGGGGACGAACGGATAAAAACAAAAGATGATATTTTTCCTGCAGACGAAAACGAGCTGAATGACAAATTAGTCAAAGAAGGAGAAGCCGAAGATGCCAAACCAAATGTTCCAATGAAAGTCAGGAAGGAAACACTGGATTACGATAAAAAGAAACCTGCTGCGAAGGCTGGCAAAATCAAGGCAAAAGCTAAAAAATAGTTTTCAGCTGCATCGCAATTTCAGTAAATCTGAAAATTCAACAAAATTAGAATCTTAGTTCTTTAGAAACTCAAAAAAAATGAATCCAGATTTTATAAAATACCAGGCACAAACTTCCCCTTATCCACTCGGAATGGAAGTTTCACATGCTATTGGCTCCTATATTTACGATACCAACGATAAAAAATATTTAGATTTCGTCGCCGGTGTATCCGCTTGTACACTTGGTCATCAGCATCCAAGAGTGAACCAGGCAATTAAAGATCAGCTGGATAAATATTCGCATGTAATGGTTTACGGCGAATATTCACAAAGTCCCGCCGTTCAATATTGCAAATTATTAGCTTCGCTCATGCCAAAATCTTTAAACAAAACCTATTTGGTTAATTCTGGTACAGAAGCAATCGAAGGCGCTCTTAAATTGGCCAAACGAACGACAGGCCGAAGTCAGCTTATTTCCTGCCATAATGCTTATCACGGAAATACGATGGGTTCCATGAGCGTCATGGGATTTGAAGAACGAAAACAAGCCTTTCGTCCATTACTCCCCGATGTAGATTTTATTACATTCAATAACGAAGAAGATTTACAAAAAATAACTACACGAACGGCCGCAATTTTGCTTGAAACGATTCAGGGAGGAGCTGGTTTTATTCAACCTCAGAACAATTTTCTGCAAAAAGTCCGCAAACGCTGCGACGAAGTTGGTGCCATGATGATTGTAGATGAAATTCAGCCCGGTTTTGGACGAACCGGAAAACTTTTTGGTTTTCAAAATTATGATGTTGTTCCGGATATTGTCGTAATGGGAAAAGGAATGGGTGGCGGAATGCCGGTTGGCGCTTTTACAGCATCTGCTGAAAAAATGGATTTGTTAACCGAGAATCCAAAATTAGGACATATCACAACTTTTGGAGGTCATCCTGTCATTGCGTCAGCCTGTCTGGCGACTTTGAAAGAATTAACTGAGACTAACTTGATGCAGGAAACTTTACAGAAAGAAAAACTCTTCAGATCACTTTTGGTACATCCTTTGATAACAGAAATTAGAGGAAAAGGATTAATGCTTGCCGCAATGACTGAAACTGCCGAGATAACAAATCAGGTAATTTTAAACTGTCAGGACAAAGGACTTATTTTATTCTGGTTGCTCTTTGAAGGATGCGCCATCAGAATAACTCCTCCATTAACCATTTCTGAAGAAGAAATAAAAGAAGGCTGTGCCATAATTTTAGACGTTATGGATGAAATCCTGAAAAAAGAAGAAGAGGCATAATTAGGAGCTATTTCCTGCTATCCGCTTTATCTTTTATTTTTTTAAAGGAAAAAAATAAAAGGATACCGCTGCTATCAGGGCTAGGGCTCCCGGCTAAAAATAAAAACTAGAATAATAATTAAATAATCTTTTACATATCAGAAGATTATGACTAAAAACAGAATGTAATTTCTGTCCATATTGTTAATTAAATTGTTCAAAACAATTAATTTCCTTTTCCCACAAAATAATATGGTTGCCTAAATTTATAACAGGCTAATTTCAAAAAAACAAAGTATGCAATTAAGCAGCGAAGAAGAAGATTATAACCTATCCTTATCCAAATTTGAGTCGATGTTAAAAACTAACAAAGTACTCTTTTTTGATTCTGAAGAATTTGAAGAAATTATTCTTCATTATTTGGACATAGGCAAGGCTAATTTAGCAAAAAAAGCCTTAAAACTTGCATTAGACCAACACCCAAAATCTACGGGCTTAAAATTAGTACAAGTAGAAATGTTGGTTTACGACGATAAATTGGAAATCGCCGAGAAACTTTTAAATGAGTTATGTGCAATCGAACCTAACAACGAGGAAATTTACATCCAGAAAGCTAATATCTGTTCTAAAAGAGACCAACACGAAAAAGCAGTAGAATTACTCAAAATTGCCCTGCAATATACAGACGATTTTGCTGATGTGTATAACTTAATCGGAATGGAGTATCTTTTTATGGATAACCTCGAAATGGCAAAAGACAGTTTCATCAAATGCCTTGAAGAAGATTTAGAAGATCAGTCTGCCTTATACAATGTCGTTTATTGTTTTGAATTTTTAGATCAAAATCAGGAAGCAATTGTATATTTAAATGAATACATCAATAAAAACCCTTATAGTGAAATTGCATGGCATCAGCTTGGACGTTTACATTACGGTGTAAAAGAATATGAAAATGCCATTCGTGCTTTTGACTATGCAACTCTCATTGACGAAGAGTTTTTAGGAGCTTTTATGGAAAAAGCAAAAGCATACGAACGCCTAAAAAAATATACTGAAGCAATAGAAAGTTACAACCGTACTATCGAATTAGACGATGCGACTTCCTATGCTTTATTGCGTATTGGAAAATGTTACGAAAAATTAGGTAATACAGTTTTAGCCCTGAAATATTTCAATCAGACTGTTCACGAAGACCCGCTTTTAGACAAAGGATGGATTGCTATAACCGATTTTTACGTTCGCCAGAAAAACTTTCAAAAAGCCTTATTTTTTGTTAATAAAGCATTAGCAATTGACAATCAAAATCGTTTGTATTGGAAACGTTATGCTACAATAAATAAACAAATGAACTTTTTTGAAGAAGCAGAATTTGGTTATAGAAAAGCTGTAGAATTTGGTGATTACGCATTAGATACCTGGTTATTTTGGGTAGACATTCTTCAGTTTTTAGGGGAATTTGACAGCGCGATACAGACATTACTACAGGCTTCAGAATATTTTCCTGAAGAAAACGAAATAGAATATCGCTTGGCCGGATTATATTTTATGATTCAGGAAAATACAAAAGCTAAATTCCATTTAAGTAACGGTTTACGTTTAAATTTCGATAATTATATTCTAATTGAAGATTTGTTCCCCGTAGTATGGACAAAAAAAATGGTAAGAAATTATATTGAAAAACATAGAAAAGAATAATGATTGATATTTTAAAAAGACGTTTTGGCTTATTAGGCCGTAATATTAGTTACTCCTTTTCAAAAGGATATTTTACAGAAAAATTTAGTGATGAAGTTTTCACAGGCAACAGCTACGAAAATTTTGATATCTCTGAAATCAATCATTTTACAGGCTTACTTAAAAATAATCCAGACTTAAAAGGCTTAAATGTTACTATTCCATATAAAGAACAAGTAATTCCTTTTTTGGATAAACTTTCAAAAAAAGCGGCTTTAATTGGTGCTGTCAATACAATTAAGTTTACCAGAAACGGAAAATTAAAAGGATATAATACCGATTATTACGGTTTTAAAAAATCATTAAAGCCACTATTAGAGCCACATCATAAAAAGGCACTTATTTTAGGAACGGGAGGTGCATCAAAAGGGGTGGCTTTTGCACTTGATGAACTTGACATCCCTTATATTTTTGTTTCAAGAGAAGCTAAAGAAGACATCATTGATTACAGTTTAATTAATGCGACAACTTTTGATAATTTTCAAATTATAATTAATTGTACACCAGTAGGAACAAGTCCAAATATTGAGGCATGTCCGGAACTTCCATATGAGTTTTTTACAGACAAACATATCGCTTATGATTTAATTTATAATCCTGCCGAAACTCAGTTTTTAAAAAATGCCAAAGAAAGAGGAGCTGTAATAAAAAACGGCCTTGATATGCTTATTTTTCAGGCAGAAAAAGCCTGGAAAATCTGGAATAAATAAATTTAAAAAAACACTGACTTTAGGCTACATCAAAAAATGTAGCCTTTTTTTGTTTTTATTGATTGATAAAGCAGATTATCATAATTATAAATGGACCACAATCAAATCATTTTTTTAACTTTTTTGTAAGTTTTTACACTCGAAAAACACATAAACAAATGATTTATTTTGTATTTAGAAACACCTTTACTATCTTTCGCAATGTTTAAAATAAAAACCTTATACATTTAAAAATGTTAGAAGAAAAGAATGATAACCTGCATGAAGCAGATGGAAAACCAGGAATCGAACTTAATGATTCGGTACAAAATGATGCATTTGAACCATCAATCCCTGAGACGGCGGCTACAGAAAATGAAGTATCTCTTCCTAAACGTGAAACAGAAAATAGTAAGTCAGAAGACACAAATCAGGAAGCATTGGATTCAATAACAAATTCGAATGCTGAAGAAGGTGAAGACGAAACATTGAAAGAGCGTCATGATATCCCTATGCAGGATTATGATACCTTTTCGTTAGAAGCACTTGTTGATGAATTAAAAAAGCTTGTAAATACAGATAAAGTAATGTCTGTAAAAAATCATATTGAAGAAATTAAAAAATCATTTCTACTCCAATTCAATCATTTTATTGAGGACAAAAAAGAAGAATTTAATGCTTCAAACCAAGATCCTAACGAAGAATTTCAATACCATTCTCCACTAAAGGCAAAATTTGACGAATATTATAATGTATTCAGAGAGAAAAGAAATGCTCATTTCAAACACTTACAGACCAATTTAAAATCAAATTTAGAAGATAGGCTTGCCATAGTTGAAGAGCTAAAAGAACTTATAAACCCTCAGGAAAGTATTAAAGATACTCTTAAACATTTTAATGAATTAAGAGAAAGATGGAAAAATGCCGGACCAATTCCGAAAGACAAATACAATCATGTTTGGAACAATTATCACTTTCATGTAGAAAATTTCTATGATTACCTGCACTTAGACCGTGAAGCGAGAGATTTAGATTTTAAACATAATCTGGAGCAAAAACAAAAAATAATTACCCGTGTAGAGGAGTTGGTAAATGAAACCGACATTAGTAAAGCATTTCGTGAATTACAGGATTTACACAGAATCTGGAAAGAAGATATCGGACCCGTTTCTAAAGAACATCGCGATGTAATTTGGAATAAATTTAGTGAACTGACTAAAAAAATTCACGATAAAAGAGAACTTTTATTTGAAAGCCAAAGAGCAACAGAGGAGCAAAATCTCGAAATTAAAAAAGGAATTATTGCTACAATCGAAGTTTTAGCCACCGAAAAAGTAGGCTCTCACTCCCAATGGCTGGTACAAATACAAAAAGTTGAAGCACTTAGAAATGAGTTTTTTGCTGCTGGAAAAGTACCAAGCGAGGTAAACGAACAGACATGGGCAGCATTTAAGACTGCTGTTAGAAATTTTAATTCTTTTAAAAATTCGTTCTATAAAGACATTAAAAAAGATCAAAACGATAATTTAAACAAAAAAATGGCTCTTGTGGCAAAAGCCAAGGAATTGCAGGAAAGCACAGATTTTGGTGCAACTACACCAATAATGAAGCAAATCCAGGAAGAATGGAAACAAATTGGCCATGTCCCAAAAAAATATTCTGATAAAATCTGGAAAGAATTTAAAGATGCCTGCAACCATTATTTTGACAAACTGAAAGAACACAAATCAGAAGAGAATGGTGATGAAGTAGCAGCTTTCGACAATAAAAAAGCTTATTTAGAGACTTTAAGAGCATTCCAACTTACAGGAGATCACAAAACAGATCTGGATGCGATTAAATTGCATATCGAAACCTGGAAAGGTTTTGGGAAAGTTCCTTTTTCAAGACGCCATATAGAAGGTAAATTTAATAAAATCTTAGATGCCCTTTTTGAAAAATTAAGCCTGAGTAAGAAGGACACTGAAATGATGCGTTTTTCTAACCGAATTGATTCTTTATCAGAAAGTAATGATACTCGCAAATTAGATAATGAAAAGATTTTCATAATGCGCAAAATTGAAGAGGTTCAAAATGAAATTTTTCAGTTAGAGAACAATATTCAGTTTTTTACAAATACAAAAAATGCAAAGAAAGAAAACTCTATAGTTCTTGAAGTACGTAAAAACATTGCTATTCATAAGGAAAACCTGGAAGTATGGAAAGATAAACTGAAACAATTACGTAACCTGAATCAGGAATAAGATTTAGATTCATAGGTTTTAAAAAGGTGTAATGAAAATATTTCATTACACCTTTTTTTATTGCTTTTTTACTTTTCAGTAACAAATTAGTAAACAAAAACTGTAAAATATTGATTATATTTGATTTGAGACTCTATTCAATAGTCAAAAAATAAATGCTTAAATTATTAATTCTAATAACAACAAAAAAATGAAATTCACAAGAAAAGCTAACGCCAACTGGAAAGGAACCGGTATGGAAGGAACAGGGACTATAAGTACACAAAGTACAACCTTAAATAATGCACAATTATCTTTTAAAACAAGATTTGCGGAAGGAGTGGGAACTAATCCGGAAGAACTTATTGCAGCAGCTCATTCAGGCTGTTTTACGATGCAATTAAGTTTCTTATTAAATGAAGGCGGATTTGTTGCTGATGATCTATCTACAGAAGCTACAGTTAGTTTTGAAGATGGCTCTATTACTTTAATACATTTAGAACTAAAAGGAAAAGTACCCTCTATAACAGCAGAAAAATTTGCTGAAATTGCAACCAAAGCAAAGGAAATTTGCCCAATTTCAAAATTATTAAAAACTGAAATTACACTAGGAATTAATTTAATTTAGAAACCCTAAATTATCTAGCATAAAAACCAAAAAAAAAGCTCCGAAAATCGGAGCTTTTTTTATCTTATTTATTCAGGCATTGCTTTGCTTTTAACTACTAATCTAAAACCTTCGCCATGAATGTTTAAAATTTCAACATCCTCATCGGCTTTTAAGTATTTTCTAAGTTTGGCAATGTAAACATCCATACTTCTTGAGGTAAAGTAGTTATCATCTCTCCAAATTTTTGTTAGTGCTAATTCTCTCGGCATCAAATCATTTTCATGCAGGATTAACATTTTAAGTAATTCATTCTCTTTGGGAGATAACTTAATTGGTTCTTCATTTTCAAATGTTAAGAATCTTAATTTCGAATTTAAATGAAATTTACCAATGTTGAATTCAAATTGAACCTGCTCTGCTTTTGTATCAGATGATTTTCTTTGAATAATAGCTTTAATTTTCATCAATAAAACTTCAGAATCAAAAGGCTTATTAAGATAATCATCAGCTCCTGCTTTGTATCCTTTTAAAACATCCTCTTTCATAGATTTTGCTGTTAAAAAAATAATCGGCACTTCGCTATTTTTTTCTCTGATTTCTTTTGCTAAAGTATAACCATCCTTGTAAGGCATCATTACATCAAGAATGCATAAATCATAAACATCCTTTTTGAATTTTTCAAAACCTTCCATACCATTTTTTGCCAAAGTAACTTCAAAGTCATTTAGCATTAAATAATCTTTAAGGACTGCACCAAAATTAAGGTCATCTTCTACTAAAAGTATTCTTTTATTAATATTTTCCATATTTTAATTTATTAGTGGTATTTTTATTATGAAGGTACTACCTTTTCCCTTTTCACTTTCAACATAAACCTGACCATTGTGGTCTTCAACAATTCTTTTTACATAAGCAAGGCCTAAACCATGACCTTTTACATTATGTAAATCACCGGTATGTTCCCTGTAAAACTTCTCAAAAACCCTTTTTTGAGCCACTTTACTCATACCTAAACCATTATCTTTTATTTTAATGAGGATCATGTCCTTTATATTCTCGGTAAACACTTCTATTTCAGGAATATCTGGAGAATATTTTATAGCATTTTCTAATATATTAACTAAAACATTTGTAAAATGTACTTCGTTAATTAAGGATGTCGTCCTTGCTGCATTAAAATGTTTTACAATCGTACCCTTTTTGTCTTCCAAAATTAAATTCACATGTTCAATCGCATCTTCAATTACATCATGAATTACAGTCGGTTCTTTACTAATATCAAGTTCTTTTTTCTCCAATTTAGAAATTCGGAGTACATTCTCCACTTGGGCATGCATCCTTTTATTTTCGTCCCTAATCATTTGAAGGTAACGAAATACCTTCTCTTTATCTTCTATAATCTTGGGATTTCTAATAGCATCAAGCGCTAAATTTATTGTAGCAATTGGAGTTTTAAACTCATGCGTCATGTTATTTATAAAATCTGTTTTAATTTCAGATATCTGCCTTTGACGTATTAATTGGTTTAAAGCACTAGTGTAAGCAATTATAATAATTAATGTAAAAATTATAGAGAGTATCGTAATACTCACAAGCTGTGACAATAAAAATTTCTTTTTATGCGGAAAAGTAACTGACAACACATATTTACTATTTCCCTCATTATCTGCAAAAACAGGAATATTATAAGTAGCATCCTTATCAAAATGAAACCCTTCTGATTTTATTTTTGTTGGACTGTTGCTACTGTATATTCCGAATTCAAATTTGGTCTTAACTCCATGTTCTGTAAGCTCTTTTTTCAAGATGCTTCGCAACTTTTCTTTCGTAATCCTTTCATCGATAGGTAATGCAGATGCATAATCTTTGTATGAAATTTGTAATTGAGCCTTATTTAAAACATCTAAATTTCCTTCTTTTTCAAATTTATAATCAGGAATTGTACTTTGATTTAAAACTGAATTATCAATTATACTATTATTATAAACCTCTGTCAGCCTTTTGGAGCTAAAACTTTTAAATCCATCAGAGTTGAATTTCTTATTAAAAAGTGATCCATTAATATCATACTTTTCAGAACTGATACTGTTTTTGTAAACGATTGTTTTATTTGTTTTCGTATTTCTCTGAACAAACAAAATTTCTAATAAATCTTCTTTTTGAGGGATTTTCCCGGTACTGTCTTTTATATGATTGATTTTATCATAAAAACTATACTCTTCTTGTTTTTCAAGTTTATCAGACACATTGCTGATTACCTGTGTAACGTGGTATTTAAACTGTTCATCATTATTTTCAAATGAAGAATTGAACCAATATACCTGAACCAGAATTATTCCAATCAAGGACAAACTCATTAGCAAAACAAGTATTCTAAAAAATAGTTTATTCATCGAAACAAAATTAATATTTTAACAATATACTAAATAATACATTAACCAAATATTAACATTTAAGATTGATTTTGTTTAATATCTAAAATTTTAAGAATTTTAACAACTTCTTTTCTTGCTATTTTAAGGTCTTCGTTCAAAATAACAAAATTGCTTTTAGAAATCCGGTCCTCATCCTTCCATTGCATTTTCATTCTGCTTAAAACTTGCTCTCTGGTTGTTTTATCACGTTTTAAAACTCTTTGAATCCTCACTTCTTCCGGAGCGGTAACTGTAATAACAATATCACAATCTTTGTATCTTCCGCTTTCAAATAGAATGGCTGCTTCATAAATTACGTAACCATGATTTTTATTGTTTTGTAGCCATAATTCAAAATCCTTTTTGACAGCCGGATGTACAATTGCATTTAACTGATCGAGTTTTTTACTATCATTAAAAACAATCTCTGCTAATCTTGCCCTGTTGAGAACATTATTTTCAAATAAAAAATGACCAAACCCTTTTTTTATTTCTTCGATTACAAATTTTGACTGCATTATTTTTTTAGCCTCATCATCAGCAATATAAACCGGAATACCTATTTCCTTAAAATATCCTGCGATGGTTGTTTTTCCGCTTCCAATCCCTCCCGTTAAACCTATAATCTTTGTCATATTATATTTTAAAAAACATACGGGGAAATGCTTCCTGTGGTTTCTGCTTTAAAAGAATAATTTTTACAAAAGATTCTAAAAAACCCGTTCCGTATCCATAAAATTGTTTCCAAACAGCAATTACAGAAAGATACCCTATTTTAATGCTTCGGTTTTTAATACTGGATGTAAGAAAAATTATAATGAAATATACAAAATATATTTGTAATAAAATATCAAAACTAAAAATTAATAGTAAAAAAGCTAACAATATCCCTAATATAAACAATGTAGGAAAGAAAAAAGTTAATTTATTATGTTCAGGATACCAACTATTTAATATTGGTCTTGCCTTTCCAAATTTATTTACCTGAACAGAAAATTTTTCCCAGTCAATTCTTCTTTTGTGATAAACGAATGCATTTGGGAATAATCTCGTTTCAAAACCTAAGTTCCACAACCTGATAGACAAATCAGGATCTTCTCCAGGATGAATATTTCCAAAACCTTTTGATGCCTCAAAAGCCTTTTTAGAAATTCCCATATTAAAACTTCTGGGCTGAAATTTATCAATTTTCTCTGAGCCTCCGCGAATTCCGCCAGTTGTAAGAAAGGAAGTCATGGCAAAATTAATTGCTTTCTGTATATCAGAAAAGCTATCCAAAGCCTTATCCGGACCGCCAAAGCAATCCACATATTTACTGTCTAATTCTTTTCGAACTTCTGTTAAATAATTAGATGGAATTATACAATCTGAATCAAAAATGATAAAATAATTACCTACTGCTTTTGTCATGCCAAAATTCCTTGAATCCCCAGGGCCTGAGTTCTGCTTAAAGTAATATGATATATTTAATTTTCCTTTATAATTCATTACAACATCTTTACAAGGAATTGAGGAACCATCTTCTATAAGAACGATTTCAAAAGCTTCATGATAATCGGATTTGGACAAACTTTCCAAAAGTTCATCTACTTCATCCGGGCGATTATACACGGGTATAATTAGAGAAAAAACCATAGTAGAATATGCAGTATTAAAACGGTAATTTTATAAGTTCAAATTTTGCGCAAAGGTAAGTCATATTCATAAAAAAACCATCAACTTTTGGTTGATGGTTTTCATTTATAATGATTTAAATAGATTATTTGATACTTTCTACCTGAACTACTTCATTAGCTTCGGCATTATAATCTACTCCGGCGAATCCAAATCCGAAAAGATTTAAAAAGTCATTTTTATATCCGGCCAAATCTCCAATTTCAGATAAGTTTTCAGTTGTAGCCTCTACCCATAATTTAGCCACTTTTTCCTGAACATCATCACGCATTTCCCAGTCATCAATTCTGATTCTTCCTTTTTCATCCACAGGAACTTCAGAACCATTATATAATCTGTCCTGAAACAAACGTTGAATTTGTTCGATACAACCTTCATGAATTCCTTCTTCTTTCATAATTTTATATAAAAGAGAGATATATAAAGGAATAACCGGAATTGCAGAACTTGCTTGTGTAACCAATGCTTTGTTTACAGAAACATATGCCTTTCCTCCTATTGATTTCAAGCTATCTGTAATTGTAAACGCCGTAGCCTCTAAATCGTCTTTTGCACGACCAATTGTACCTTTACGGTAAACTGCTTCAGTTAATGATGGTCCGATATATGAATAAGCAACCGTTGTTGCTCCATCAGCCAATAAATTTTCAGCTTTAAGAGCATCGATCCACATAGCCCAGTCTTCACCTCCCATTACGGCTACAGTATTTGCAATATCTTCATCATTAGCGGGAGCTATAGAAACTTCAGATACTTTTCCTGTATGAAAATCAACTGTTTTATTGGTAAAAGTCTGTCCAATTGGCTTCAAGGTAGAACGGTGCGTAACTCCTGTATTTGGATTTGTACGTACCGGCGAAGCTAAACTATAAATTATAAGATCCACCTGACCTAAATCAGCTTTGATCAAATCTAAAGTTTCTCTTTTTATTTCGTTTGAAAAAGCATCTCCGTTGATACTTTTTGCATATAATCCTGCTTTGTGAGCCTCAGCTTCAAAAGCTGCAGAGTTGTACCATCCTGGCGAAGCTGTTTTACCTTCAACTGGCGGTTTTTCAAAGAACACTCCAATTGTAGCTGCATCAGATCCAAAAGCACTTGTAATTCTTGAAGCTAAACCAAAACCTGTTGAAGCACCAATTACCAGTACTTTTTTAGCTCCGGCAATAGGGCCTTTTGATTTTATATATTCAATTTGATTTTTAACATTTTGCTCGGCTCCCTTTGGATGGGCAGTCAAACAAATAAATCCTCTCATTCTAGGTTCTATAATCATCTTGCAATTCTTTATTGTATTAATTCAACTTCAATTTTAATTTTTCAAAAATAGACATTTTATCCTTAACCCTTTTCATGTTGGCATTCATATTGTCGATAAAATTTGGGTTCAGTGCATTCTTAATCGCCAGCTTATAAAAATTATAAGACTCAATATATTTATTTTCATATTCTGCCATTCTTCCTAATTCGCTGTTAAACGAAGAATAATCAACATTTTCCAGGTTTTTAAATGTAAAATCTATATGTTCTTTTGCTTCAGCATATCTACCAATGTCTATTAGCAGATAAGTATAATTCAAATAAGGGGCAGGATATTTAGGCTCAAATTTCATAGCCAGCTTATAATGATAAATTCCTTTATCATAATTACTTAATTTATTATAATAAATCCATCCTAAATGATTGTGTGCTTTTCCAAAATCAGGATATTGAGATAAAATTTCCTCAAGCATTTCTTTTCCATCAGCAATATTCCCATCAGATATTAATGAATCCGCTTTAATAAATTGATTTTCGTAGAAGCTTAAACTTTCCATGTTAATTATATTTATATCTTAATTTAATAGTTGTTTTGCATGATTTAATGCCGAATCAGAAATATTAGATCCTGACAACATTTGAGCAATTTCGATTACTCTTTCGTCCTGAGACAAAAGCTTTAATTCTGATTGCGTATCATCATTGGTTGTGGATTTAAATACTTTAAAATGAGAATCACCTTTAGCGGCAATTTGTGGTAGATGCGTAATCGCAAATATTTGCATTTTAGCACTCATATCTTTCATAATTTCACCCATTCTAATCGCAATTTCTCCGGAAACACCTGTATCAATTTCATCAAAAATTAGGGTTGGTAATTTAGAATACTGTGCTAAAATAGCTTTGACAGCTAACATAATACGTGACATCTCACCGCCTGACGCTACTTTTTTCAATAAGCCAAAATCAGTTCCTTTATTGGCCGAAAACAAAAATTGCAATTCGTCTTTTCCATTTTGAAAATAAGTGTCGGATGTTAAAAGTTCCATTTTAAATCTAACATTTGGCATTCCTAAAGTTTCCAGTATGGCAATTAATTGATTCGATAAAACCGGGATTGCTTCTTCTCTATTTTGATGAATTGCAGCCGAAAGAGCATCCAATTCTTGTGTCTTTTGTTCAATTGATTTTGATAGAATAGTAATTTCTTCTTCTATATTACCCAATTCTAAAACTGAATTTTCCAGATTAATCTGAATTCCCAACAATTCATCAACCGTTGTTACCTGATGTTTTTTCTGCAAATTATAAATCAATTGTAACTTTTGATTGGTCAATTCTAATTTCTCAGGATCATTTAATAATTTTTCAGAAGCATTTTGCAATTCTCTTGAAATATCATCAAATTCAATTGTTACACTTGTAATTCTTTCAAAAAGACTTTGATATTCTGATGAAAAAGTGGCAATTTTTTGCAGTGATGTTTTAATTTCATTCAAGTTATGAAATACTCCGAATTGCTCTTCATTACCAATTAACAATGATTTATCAATTGATTCTTTTATAATTTCAACATTATTTAGTTTTTCAAAATCAGATTCAAGCTCTTCCTGTTCTCCTGATTTCAATTTGGCAGCAACCAATTCATTTAGTAAAAAAGTATTATATTCCTGCTCTTTTCCTGCATCACTTTGTTTTTTAAGCAATGCATTCAACTTTGATTTATCTGATTTGTATAATTTTAGCAGTTTCTGATATCTGTCAATAATCTCTGAATTATTAGCAATTGCATCAATTATTTTAAATTGAACACCCTCATCTGAAAGCTCCTGAGTTTGCTGCTGTGAATGAATATCAATCAAAAACAAACTTAAGTCCTGTAGTTCCTGAAGATTAACCGGACTATCGTTTATAAAGGCACGTGATTTTCCCGAAGGAAGTATTTCACGTCTTATAATAGTTTCATCCTCGTAATCCAGATCATTTACCTCAAAAAAATCTTTTAAATTATATTTAGAAATTTCAAACTGGGCTTCAATTACACATTTTTCTTCTTTATTTTTAAGAGATGTTAAATCGGCTCTTTTTCCTAAAACCAACCCCAAAGCTCCCAAAATAATTGATTTACCAGCGCCGGTTTCTCCTGTAATTATAGAAAAACCTTTAGAAAAATCTATGGTTAGTTTTTCAATTAATGCGTAGTTTTTAATTGATAATGAAGTAATCATATAGTTTTAAAAGTAAAATTATTTGGAAGAAGATTATGGTCAAAAATTAAATCAATATTTAATCTGTGCCCATTTTGTTGAATTTAGCGGCGAAACTTTATTTAAATTCTCTGTTAAATCTGTGATTGTAATACTTGGCCCACCTGAAAAAACAGATACTATTTCATCTGATTTCGCATCAAAAAACACTCTTGTCAAAAAAGCATTTGGTTTAACTGAATTCAATTTCCCTATTAGCATCAATGAAGATTTTATTTTCTCTTTTGCGCCTTTTAAGTCTTGGTTCATTATATCTAAACCTGAATGATACATGAAAGTAGTTTGTCGCAAATCAGAATAAGTTGGAGCCAATATGTCATTTATCAGAAAATAACGATTTTGTACTCCATCTGCCTGAGTCCATCCTTTAGAACCTCCTTGTTGCGCTATGTTTGCGAGATTTTGAGCCGTTTCAAAATAAGGATTACCACCTCCAAATTGAAATGTATCTGCATCCATTCCTAAAATCATATAACTATAAAATGATATCATGGACACCAAATTAGATTCGTATGCAGTAGGATTGAATAATAATGGTTCAAATTCCGTATATCTGAAATTAAAATCCTTATCATTAAAATTAAAAATCGGCGAAGAATAAGTTGAATTATAAATTAATCGTGATGATTGTACTTGTATTGTTCCTGAAAACTGATCAGAATTATTTGAAGAAAGTGTAATATACATGGAGCAATTAATGCGCTCATTTTGTTTAAGAACAGATCCAGTCCAGTCTGTTTTGTTTACAAACTCAGACAATGACGTCTGTAATGTTTTGTAAACCTGTAGGTTTGGATTTGGCAATCTTTCGGCATTTATTGTAACTGTACAATTTAACTGTTGTGCCTGAGCAAAACCAAAAAACAAAAACGTTAAAAAAGTAACTAATTTACACATAAAAATGTTCTATAACTTTGTTTAAAATATCAACTGCAACAGATTCCTTTGATTTTAAATCCATTGGTTCTATTTTAAATTCTTTATCTATAAAAGTAACTTTATTTGTTGGTTTTTGAAAACCTGCTCCTTTATCCTGCAATGAATTTAAAACAATCAAATCTAAGTTTTTTTTCTGAATTTTCAACTTGGCATTTTCAATTTCATTTTCAGTTTCCAAAGCAAAACCAATTAAAAACTGATTTTTTTTGATTTTTCCCAAGGACAATAATATATCTTTTGTTTTTTCAAGTTCTATAGAAAACTCATCCGCAGCTTTTTTTATTTTTTGGTCAGCTACAACTTTAGGTTTATAATCTGCAACTGCGGCCGCAGCAATAGCCACATCAACATCATTAAAATATAAATGACAGGCATCAAACATTTCCTGAGCAGAAACTACATTAATGACTTTTACCAAAGAATTTTTAACCTTTAAATTTGTTGGCCCGGAAACTAATACAACTGAAGCTCCTAAATTAGCCGCTGCATCTGCAATATCAAACCCCATTTTTCCTGAAGAATGATTTCCTATAAAACGCACAGGATCAATTGCTTCATATGTAGGCCCGGCAGTAATTAGAATTCTTTTTCCTTTTAAAGGTAATTTACTTTCTAAATCAGCTTCCAGGAAAGCAATTATATTCTCAGGTTCTGCCATTCTTCCTTCTCCCGACAAACCGCTTGCCAGTTCACCATTTTCTGCTGGGATCATTATGTTACCATATTGTTTTAAAGCAGTAAAACTTGATATTGAAGAAGGATGTTTATACATGTCCAAATCCATTGCCGGAGCAAAATAAACAGGACATTTAGCCGATAAATAAGTTGCAATAAGCAGATTGTCACAGTTTCCTGTAGCCATCTTGGATAATGTATTGGCAGTTGCCGGAGCAATTAACATCAAATCGGCCCAAAGTCCTAATTCAACATGATTGTTCCAGACCGCATCCTGATCATCTTCATTAAAAAAAGTGGAATGTACAGGATTTTTTGATAACGTAGACAAGGTAAGTGGCGTTACAAAATCCTTAGAAGCAGGTGTCATTATCACTTGGACATGTGCACCTGCTTTTATAAAGAGTCGTACTAATGAGGCTGTTTTATACGCTGCAATTCCACCGGAAACACCCAGTAAAATCTTTTTTCCGTTTAAAACTGACATTGTACTATTATTTGTTTGAACCTCTGTGGTAAGTTTTACCATCTAACCATTCCTGAACGGCTAAAGCGTGTGGTTTAGGCAATTTTTCGTAAAATTTAGAAACCTCAATTTGTTCTTTATTTTCAAAAACTTCTTCAAGACTGTCATTGTAAGTGGCAAACTCTTCTAATTTTTCAGTCAATTCTTTTTTAATTTCAGAATTAATCTGGTTTGCTCTTTTAGCCATAATGGTAATTGCCTCATACACATTTCCTGTTGGCTCTTCAATAACTGTTTTATTATAAGTTATTGTATTTACAGGAGCATTCGTCTTTTTTAAATCCATGACTTTATTTATTTAGTAAATTTTTGTAAATCTGTTTCAACTCTCGCATTCATCTCTTCAGCCTTCTCTTTGTATTTTGTGTCGCTTTTAAACTTCAATAAATTATTGTAAGCTGTTTTAGCAACATTCAAACGTTCTTCCATTTTAGAAGGAACACTGTTTATAGCCAGTTTATAGGCTGAATCATATTTGTAGAACAAAGCGTCTTCTTTAAAAGAAGTCCCGGGATAATCTGCAATAAAATTATCAAAAGCAACTAATGCCGATTTATAATCTGAAATAGTATTGTAACCTTTTGCATTTTCATATGCTTTTTTCTCCAATTTTCCGCTTAATATCTTCACAGCTTCATTTGCCTGAGCAATGTATTCTGAATTTGGATAATTATCAATAAAAGCCTGTAATTTATCTAATGCCTTAACGGTGTCAGTTTGATCTAGACTATAAACAGGAGCTAACTTTGAATAACTGTAAGCTCCTAAAAAAGCAGCTTCCTGAACTTTCTCACTTCGCGGGTAACCTGAAACGAAACTTTCAAATTGATATCCTGCCAAATAATACTGTTTTGTTTTATAATAGGACTGAGAAAACATATAAAACAATTTTTCGGCCTGAGGTTTCCCTCTGTAAGTTGGTGCTAATTGCTCAAAAAGCCTGATCGCCTTATTATATTTTCCAGCATCATACATTTTTGTTGCAATTTCAAATTTTGCCGCAACATCTTCGTTTTTTAATGCTTTTTGATAATCACTACAAGAACAAAAAAGGGCAACAACAATTAACAGCGATACTATTTTTTTCATTTTCTTACTTTTATTATGATTTCTTAGACAATTATGCCAAAGCAAAATCACACCGAAGTTTCGGTGGCAAATTTAGTTATTAATTTAGCTACTACAAAATATTTTTTGGTATAATAAAATAGGGATACTTTTATTCTATTTTAACGCTGCTTTTACAAATTTATCTAAGCGTTCTGCTAATGATTCATCTACTGAAACCAATGGCAAGCGAACCGTATTATCAGCAATTCCAAGTGATTGGAATACATGTTTAATACCGGCTGGATTACCCTGCTCAAAAATCATATCAATACAATCTGATAAAAAATATTGCGTTTTGAAAGCCTCATTTACTTTTCTGTTCAGCCCCAAACGAATCATTTCTGAGAATTCTTTTGGAAAACCTTGTCCTATAACTGATATAACTCCTGCTCCACCAGCTAAAACTATCGGTAAAGCGATCATGTCATCTCCTGAAATTACCAGAAAACCTTTAGGAGCATTTTTTATCAATTGCAGGGCTTGGGCCATATCACCGGCAGCCTCTTTTATTGCTACTACATTATCAAATTCATTTGCCAAACGAATAACCGTTGACGGGAGCATATTACTTGATGTTCTGCCTGGGACATTGTATAAAATAACCGGAACAGGAGAAGCTTCTGCAATAGCTTTAAAATGCTGATAAATACCTTCCTGTGTAGGTTTATTATAATAAGGAGAAACAGAAAGAATCGCTTCAAATGCTGAAAAATCCCTGCTTTTTAATTCTTCTACAATCTGCATAGTATTATTCCCCCCAACTCCAAGAACTAAAGGCAATCTTCCGTTATTTACTTCAATTACTGTAGCAATAACCAACTCTTTTTCAGATTGGGTCAAAGTTGCATTTTCTGCGGTTGTACCCATAACAACAAGATATTCAACTCCCCCATCGATCGAAAAATTAATAATTCGATGCAATGCTTCGATATCAATTGAAAAATCTTTTTTAAATGGAGTAACAAGGGCAACACCAGTTCCTATTAATGATTGCATATTCTAATTTATATTTTTATTTTATACTTTTTAAATACTTAAACAATTCGAAAACGAAAAGCTTATAATTTTCTAAAGAAGTATCTATCATCCACCGATTTATATTTTTATCTATTGATGCAAATCCAACTTTAAATTTCGCTTTTGATTTATTTGTAATCAGTTTCAAAATTGGTTTTTGAACATCATAATAACTAATCAAAAGATCAAATTCTGTTTCAATAAATTCAGTCAAAAAATCTACTTTGCTATCTCCTTTCCAATCTAAATGCTTTTTTGCAAAAGTCGGATACGAATATATTTTTTTGTCCTTAAATTTATTTCTGTACACAACGATTTTAATTCTTTCAGAATCAATCCCTTTTGAAACCAACTCTTCTACAAGTGCTTTTGAATGCCTGAATTCACTTTCGTCAATCAATAAACCAATCGTCTGTATATTACTGGTAAAGACTTCTTTTTTTACATTAAACAAATTATTTTTTAATGTTTTTTTTATAAAAAAATCCTTCAAATAATTTAAAAACATACTACTTTTACCAGATTACAAAATTAATTATTTAAGTCGCATTTAAGATGGCAAAACTAAAAAAGTATAACGGATTTTTAAAACTTTTTGTTATATTCTTAACATTCTTTTTTATACTTTCATGCAGTAACAAAAATTATAATTTAACTAAGATAGAAGGAAAGCAACTTCCTGTTACCGAAAAAGACAATGAAACTCCTGAAATTGAAAATTTTATTAAGCCATTTCGTGATCATATAAATAAAGATTTAGATAACGTATTAGCTTATTGTCCCGAAACTCTTGACAAAAGCACCGGAAAATGGCAAACTAATATAGGAAACCTGATGGCTGATGTTTGTCTTGAAAAAGGAAATCAGGTTTTTAAAATACGTGAAAAAAAAGATATTGACTTTTGTTTCTTAAATCATGGCGGGATCAGAGCTATTTTACCTAAAGGAAATGTGACAACCAGAACCGCTTATGAAATCATGCCTTTTGAAAATAATTTGGTAGTCCTGGCTTTAAAAGGAGATCAGATTCTTGAAATGACAACTTACATTATTAAAGAAAAGAAGCCTCATCCGTTGTCCGGAATGACTTTTACAATTACAAAAGATAATACTGCCAAAAACATCCTTATTCACGGAAAACCTCTTGATAACAACACCATTTATTATGTAGCCACAAATGACTATCTGGCAAACGGGGGTGATAGCATGAACTTTTTCTTAAAAGCAGTTCATAAATATGATTTGGATTATAAACTTCGAAATGTACTTATCGATTATTTTAAGGAAGTAGATACAATTCCGGTACCAAAAGATATCAGAATTACAGAAGAATAAGAAGTTTGATTCAGGAATAAAATACAGGCGTTTTTCGCTAAAAATATACAAAATGAAAAGAAGAGAATTTATCGAAAAAACAGCTGCAAGCACTGCTTTGTTAAGTTTAGGATTGTCATTAAGCAGTTTTGAAACTGACGATATTAAGCATTTAACTGTTTTACATACTAATGATGTTCACAGTCATATAGATCCTTTTCCTGCTGATGATCCACGAAATCCAAATAAAGGCGGTGTATCGCGCAGAGCTGCACTTATTGAAACCATTCGTAAAGAAAATCCAAATGTACTTTTATTAGACGCTGGTGATATTTTTCAGGGAACTCCATATTTCAATTACTATGGGGGTGAGCTGGAGTTCAAACTGATGAGCATGATGAAATATGATGCTTCGACTATTGGAAATCATGATTTTGACAATGGTCTTGACGGATTGTATGCCCAAATGCCTCATGCCAGTTTTGAATTTATCTGCTCAAATTATGATTTTAGGAATACAGTCATGAACGGACTTGTAAAGCCCTATAAAATCTTTAACAAAAACGGAGTAAAAGTTGGTGTTTTTGGTTTAGGGATAGAACTTGAAGGACTTGTTGATAAAAAAATGTATCGGGAAACTGTTTATAACGATCCGGTAGAAATTGCTCTGGATATGACTCAAATACTGAAAAAAGAAGAGAAATGCGACTTGGTTATCTGCCTTTCACATTTGGGCTATAAATACAAAGACGACTCTGAAAGAATTTGTGATCTGAAATTAGCCGAACTGACACAAGACATTGATTTGATTATTGGCGGGCACACCCACACTTTTTTAGATAAACCTACAATAGTAAAAAATAAAGCTGGCGAAAATGTATTAATAAATCAAGTGGGATGTTACGGAATAAATTTAGGCAGAATTGACTTTTATTTCGACAAGAACAAAGCCCATAAAAATGAAGGAAGATCAATTATCGTATAATATTTAAACGATAATTGATCTTTTTATTATTCTGAGAAGCAGCTAAAACTATTCAGCTTCGTTTAATTTGGCTATAAATTCTTCTTCTGATAATATGGGAATATTTAGTTTATTTGCTTTTTCTAATTTTGCAGGTCCCATATTATCTCCGGCAACAACAAAATCTGTTTTTGCAGAAATTGAACTCCCGACTTTTCCGCCGTTATCCTCAATAGTTTTCTTCAAATCATCTCTTGAAAATTGAGCAAAAACTCCTGAAACAACAAATGTTTTTCCGATGAATTTTTCGGTAGCGTTTGGGTTTATCTTTTCAACTATTTCAAATTGAACTCCATAACCTTTTAAGCGTTCAATTATTTTCTTGTTTTCTTCATTCTCAAAAAATTCAATTACGCTTCTGGCAATTCTTTCGCCTATTTCATCCACTAAAATCAATTCCATTAGCGAAGCCTTACTTAAAGCGTCAATATTTTTGTAATGTTTGGCTAATTTTTTGGCAACAGTTTCACCTACAAAACGAATTCCGAGTGCAAAAAGAACACTTTCAAACGGAATTTCTTTTGATTTTTGAACACCGTTTACCAGATTTTCGGCTGATTTTTGTGCCATTCTTTCGAGGTGTAAAATGTCTTCTACTTTTAATTCATACAAATCTGCATAATTATGAACCAAGTCATTTTTGAAAAGCAAAGCAACTGTTTCACCGCCAAGACCTTCAATATCCATTGCTTTTCTTGAAATATAATGCTGAACTCTACCAATAATTTGGGGTGGACATCCGTAAAAATTAGGACAATAATGGTTTGCCTCGCCTTCTGTACGAACTAATTCGGTCTGACATTCCGGACAATGTGTAATATATTCAGTTTTTTGTGAATTTTCTGGACGCTGCTCTAAATCAACTGCGATAATCTTCGGAATAATTTCTCCTCCTTTTTCTACAAAAACAGTATCATTTATTCTAATATCTAATTTTTCAATCTGATCGGCATTGTGCAAAGAAGCTCTTTTTACAATAGTTCCCGCCAATTGCACAGGCACTAAATTTGCCACAGGAGTTATAGCTCCAGTGCGGCCAACCTGATAGGAAATCGAATTTAATTTGGTCGAAACCTGTTCTGACTTAAATTTGTAAGCTATTGCCCAACGTGGCGATTTTGCCGTATATCCTAATTCCTGCTGATGCTGAAAGCTGTTCACTTTCACTACGACACCATCAGTTTCGTACGGTAATTTATGGCGATGTACATCCCAATAATCAATAAAATCGAAGACTTCGTTCATATTATTGACTAATTTTGCTTCCCTTGGTACTTTAAAGCCCCAATCCCTGGCGGATTGCAGTCCTTCAATTTGTGAAGAAAAAGGCAGTTTGTTACTTGTAACCGAATATAATAAACATTCTAAAGGACGTTTGGCAACCTCAGCACTATCCTGTAATTTTAAACTTCCGGAAGCTGTATTTCTGGGATTTGAATAAGGCGTTTCTCCAATTTCAATTAATTCCTGATTCATTTTTTCAAAACCTTTCAAAGGCAGAATAATTTCGCCCCTGATATCGAATCTATCAGGATAATTACCTTTTAAGTGTAATGGAATCGATCTGATTGTCTTAATATTATTCGTAACCTCATCACCCTGAAAACCGTCTCCACGTGTTAAGGCCTGAACCAGTTTTCCATTTTCATATGTAATGCTTATTGAAGCTCCATCGTATTTTAGCTCACAGGTGTATTGTAAATTTACATTCCCCAGAACTCTCTGAATTCGGTTTTCCCAATCTAACAAATCTTCTTTAGAATAAGAATTATCCAAAGAATACATTCTGAACTGATGTGGAATGGTTTTAAAGTTTTTGGTAACAGCTCCTCCAACACGCTGCGTTGGAGAATGCTCATCAAAAAATTCAGGATGTTTATTTTCTAAATCCTGGAGCTCTTTTAACTTTATATCAAAATCATAATCGGAAATTGTAGCACTATCAAGTACATAATAATTGTAATTGTGCTGATTAAGTTCGTTTCGTAAAGTCTGAATTGTCTCTTGGATACTCATAAATATTTA
Source organism: uncultured Flavobacterium sp. (assembly GCF_946478785.1). The sequence continues at coordinate 4,639 of NZ_CAMLDD010000031.1, read as the reverse complement.
AAAATGATGCTGATTATAATTTGAAAAACTAAATCTCAAAATTAGGATTTATTTTATTGAAAAATATTAAAAACAGAAAGTTTTAAAAATCAAAAATCAAGCTACAAAATACTGCAACTTGATTTTCTTCTTGTCTTGTCCATTATTCTTAAAAAAAGAATTAAACAAAACCCAGCTTCCAAATGGTTTTAAGTTCTATACTTTTTAAATAATAATCAACAACCTAAATAAAAACACCAATTTATTTTTGAATAATGATAAAATCCGAGCGTCTGTTTAGCAAATGCTCTTCCTCGGTGCATTTTACACCACTTTTACATTTATTAATTAATCTGGTTTCGCCATAACCAATGGCACTCTCTATTCTGGAGGGATCAATATTTTGTGAAATAATATAATCCTGTGTCGATTTTGCCCTGTTATCAGAAAGTTTCAGATTATAGGCATCTTTTCCTCGAGAATCTGTATGTGACTCGATTTTGATACGAATGTTAGGGAACTTTTGCATGATAAAAACTACTTTGGTTAATTCTTCAATAGCCAGAGGAGTAATGTCAGATTTATCATAATCAAAATAAATTGGTTTCACATCTACCTTTTCAATCCCTTTCTTTTTCACCACCAAATCATCATAATTACTGAGTTCAAAATTGACATCCGGAATCTCGCCTGCGTTTTCCAATGTCGTTTCTACCGTTTTTTCGTCACTGCTGTAATTTGGTTTTGCTGCTATCATTTTAACTGTTTTTCCACATGGAACTACCAAAGCATATTTGCCTTCAAAATTCGTTTTTGTTTCACCAAGAATATTACTAAAAGAATTATACCCCATAATGCTAACATCTGTAAGGGGCAATCTTGTTTTACGGTCTATTGCAATGCCTGAAATGGTTTGATTGCAAACCGGAATACCTTTTGTAAAAGAATAGATATCGTCATCTCCTTTTCCTCCTTCTCTATTTGAAGACGTATAGCCAAAACGACCCGTTTTATCAATTATAAATGTAAAATCATCTTTATTGCTGTTTATAGGAGCACCTAAATTTTTAGGTTCCGAAAAGCTCCCGTCAGGCAAAATATTGCTTTCGTAGACATCCAGATCCCCCAATCCGTAATGTCCATCTGAAGAAAAATAAAGTTTTCCGTTGCTAAAAAACGGAAAAAGGTCATTACCAATAGTATTAACTTTTGATCCTAAATTTTTAGGCGAACTCATAGTTCCGTCAGTAGCAATTTTTACTACATACAAATCAGTTTCACCATATCCCCCAGGCATATCGGATGCAAAGAAAAGCCATTGTCCGTCTTCACTTAATGATGGATGTCCAACAGAATAGTCATTACTATTGAAAAATACTTTTTGTGGATTTTCTAGTTTGTTATCAACAATAGAACCTTTAATAATTTGAAAATTATTTGTTTTGGTTTCATCTACAACCAATTTATTTTTTTTGACGATGTTAGTCGAGTAATAAATTGTTTTACCATTGGCATCAAAAGTGGCTGTTGCTTCGTGGTATTTTGTCATTACGTTTGGCAAAAATACAGTTTCATTAAACAAACTTCCATCTGCAGCATTTCTTTCAGAGACATATAAATTCAGGAAAGGCTGATTGTTCCAGGTATACAATTTTTCGCTAAACTTTGTTGTATCCCTTGCGGAAGTAAAAACAACTTTATCCTGAAAAAATGTGGCTCCAAAATCAGACTTGCCGGTATTAATATCAAGATTTTTTATTTCGTAAAGCGATTTTGCTTTAGCGAGACTGTCCATTCGCTTTTTTTGAGCAACATATCTGTTAATCTCGTTTTTATCGCCTTTTTTATCCAGATATTCTTTTGTAATCCTATTTGCTTCATCGTAATCCATTACAGCTTTCATTGATTGAATGTAGCGCAAATAATAAATATCTGTCAAATTATTTCCCTGTACTTCATACAATTTTCTGTACCATTTAAGTGCATTTCTGGAATCGGAAATAAAATAATACGAGTCGGCGGCATTTTTTAAAGTTTGTGCCGATGGATTTTTGATGTTCTGTAAAATTTCTTCATAAGCTTTTGAAGCATCAGTATAAGAATAATTTCTAAACAACGCATCGGCCTTTTTTAAATTAGTCTGAGCAAAACAAACCGTAAAGCTCAAAACCAGACTTAAGATATATAGTTTTTTCATAAGGTTTATTTTTAGAAGAATCGAGGAGATTTGATTTTACTCTGATTTTTATTAAACTGATAACGCAAAATGAATTCATGTGAACCGTCATTATACTTATTCAATTCGCTTACCGTGTAATCAAAAGCATATCCGAGGTAAAAACTTTTTGATAGTTGAAAACCTGCCAAAATGCTTACAGAATCATCTGTACGGTAAGATCCTCCGATAACAAATTTTTCATAAAGCATAAAGTTGGCTGAAACATCAGCAGTAAGCGGAGCTCCGCTTACTGCTTTTACTAAAAATGCAGGTTTGAATTTCAAATTCGGATTCAAATCAAATACATACCCTCCCATCAAATAATAATGTAAACGATCATAGCTTATAGATTCCTGAATATCATCATAATACTCATTTTTGATAAAGCTTGGTATTGAAAAACCTAAATACCATTTATCAGTATAATAATAAATCCCGGCTCCAACGGCAATCTTCATTTGATTGTCAATATTTTGATTTAACAATACATCATTTGGGTCGTAGTATCTGCCCTTAGTCCAATCTATGTTAAGCATTCTCATACCAGCTTTTAAACCGAATGCGAGTCTTTTTTCATAGCCTAATGCTAAAGAATAAGAAAAGTTTCCGTCAAGATATAATTCGCTCGATGGACCAATTTTGTCATTAACAACACTTAATCCCAAACCAATCTTCTCGTTTCGAAGAGGTGTATGAATAGAAAATGATTGTGTCTCCGGAGCACCTGAAATTCCAACCCATTGCGAACGATGCAAAAGTGTAGCTTCTAAACCTCCTGTAGAACCTGCATAAGCCGGATTTACAGCCATAGTATTGTACATATATTGTGTATACTCCGGATCTTGTTGTGCATTTGCACTGAATGTGATGATAGAACATATTAAGATTAAATACGTTTCTACTGATTTTATATATAGTTTCATAACGATACTTATTTAGTTTAATTAATTGACGATTAAATAGTGCTTATCTCACAATAGATAACCATCCTTTTCTAATTTTTCCGTCTCCAATGTCTATCACATAAAAATAAGTACCGGTTGGCAACATATCTCCTCTATTTATAACTCCCGATACATTGGCTGTTCCGTTCCAATCGTTTTCATAACCTCTTTTGTTGTATACCAAAGCACCATATCTGTTAAAGACTTTCAATTCATTATTTGGATATGATTCAATACAATCAATTCTGAAAAGATCATTCGCTCCGTCGTTATTGGGCGTAAACTCATTATAAACAGTTAAACAAATTGGTTCTACTGATGCTGAAGCTGTATTATTTGTTGGATCAACATCTAAAGGAGTTGAAATTTCTATCGTTGCTACGTTTAAGTAATTACCATTTGGCAATACAATAACCCTAACTTCAAGAGCTTCACTTTCTCCGGCATTTAAGGTTGGAATTGTCCAAAGCTGAGTGGCAGGATCATATACTCCGGTAGTTGTAGAAGACGATACTAATTCATATCCACTTGGAATTAATTCACTAACAAATATATTAGTAATTGTGCCCTCACCCACATTATTCACGGTTATGGTAAAGACTACTTCATCACCAAAATTAGGAGTCGGATTATTAACCGTATTCTTTATCGTAAGATCTGAACATGTTGCTACTGTAACATTTAATGTTTTTGTAGTGGTTTCATCACATGTATTAATATACGTTACCGTCACTGTTCCCTGACCAACATCAGACCATGAAACTGTTACAGAACCATCGGCTGTTCCTCCGCCAGAAGTTATACTACCGTTTGTAACCGACCAAACATAATTTGATTTTCCGTTTGCTACAGAATATGTCACTCCCTGGAAGACGCAAGGTGTATCATCATTTGAAGTAATTGGATACAATGCATCATTTTCAAAACCTACAGTTATCGCTAAACGTTCTGCATCTGTACAACCATTTGTTGTATTACTTAATAATCCAGCATAATAAATTGTAGCTGTAAGTGGTGTATTTGCTGCTAATGGTGTTCCTCCTGTTGGAGTGATGTACCAAACAACATCTGACTCATTTACCTGAATATTAGCAATTGTTGGTGTTTTGGATAAACAAAATGTTTGCGTTGTACTTGTTGTAGTTACTACACCAGGAGTGTTTACATTTACTGTAACTGTTAATCGTACAGCATTTTCACATCCTATTGTATTTGAAATCGCTCCATAATATAATCCTGTCGCTAAAGGTGTTGCTGCCGGTAATGCAGTTCCGCCTGTTGGAGTGCCATACCAAACTACACTTGCTTCATTTACCTGAATATTAGCCACTGTTGGAGTATTTACTGAACAGAAGTTTTGAGTTGCTGAGTTGGTAGTTGGGATTGCAGTTTGATTATTGATGGTTACAGTTACCTGCAGTCTCGTAATGCTTTCACAACCTGTTATCGGATCTAAAATCGCTCCGTAATAAATACCGTTTGCCAAGGCGGTTGTTGG
>NZ_CAMLDD010000030.1 GCF_946478785.1 uncultured Flavobacterium sp. | reverse complement strand
TTGGAATGCAAAAATCGTTATTTTAATATTTCCCCACAACAATATGTATTGATCCCTAAAAGCTTTTATTTTGCATTGGAATTTGTATTTGGACTGGAGTTTCTTTAAAAGAACCATATCTTTCATTTTACCCTGAACTGCGTTAGGGATGGAAGCGGCATCCTTTTGCGATGATCTGAACATCTTGCTAGAAGCCTAAGCTCCAATCGCAAAAGATACAGCGGACAGCCCTGCCCGGAGGGAAACGCACAAATTGCTGTTTATTATTAAGCCTCAATCTGGGAAGTAATAAAGTACTACGCATTTGGTTACAAAAAAAAACTTAAAAAAAAGAAACTCAAAATGAGTTAAAGTGTAGAAACAACAATAAGTGATATAAAGAAAATGTTTCAAAGAACGCAGTTGTATTTAGAAGATTTTCTAAGCTAACGCTGTTTGTCTTTGAACTACAAGTAAATAAAACTATTGACCAACAACTTGCATTAATATGCAAATCGGACTAAAAAACTATTCTATTAATAGGAAATATAAAAACTTGCTTAAATTAACATCGGTTTAATCTAATAAAAAAGGCTCTTCATAACGAAAAGCCTTTAAATTTAGTGATTTAGTAAGCACTTATTTAATGTTAGCACTATGCGTTTGCTAACACTATCTCTTCATTGAAAGGAAGATTCCAAGCTTCTGCAACTCCCTTGTAAAGAATTTTTCCATTAGCGATGTTTAGTCCTTTTTTCAATTCTTCATTCTCAGTACAAGCCTTTTCCCATCCCTTGTTTGCTAATTGAACAGCATAGGGCAAAGTTGCATTTGTTAAGGCTAAAGTTGATGTGTAAGGAACAGCTCCTGGCATGTTAGCGACACAATAGTGTACGATATCATCAATAATGAAAGTTGGATTTTCGTGTGTTGTTGGGGTACAAGTCTCGATACATCCACCCTGATCAACTGCTACGTCTACAACAACAGTCCCAGGTCGCATTAATTTAAGCATATCACGAGTGATTAAGTGAGGCGCCTTTGCTCCTGGAATTAGAACTGCTCCTATAATTAAATCTGCATCAGCAATTGCTCTTGTGATGTTATAATGGTTAGACATTTCAGTATTTACGTTTGCAGGCATGATATCATCAAGTTGACGTAAACGTGGCAAACTTAAATCCATGATAGTTACCTGAGCACCTAGACCAGCAGCCATTTTAGCAGCCTGAGTTCCAACAATCCCTCCACCTAAGACTAATACTTTTGCTGGTGGTACACCTGGTACACCTCCTAAAAGGATTCCTCTTCCTTTTAATGGTTTCTCAAGGTATTTTGCTCCTTGTTGAATTGCCATACGACCTGCCACTTCGGACATTGGAACTAATAATGGTAAACTACGATCTGCTTTTTCAACAGTTTCGTAAGCTAAACACACAGCGCCCTTTTCGAGCATCGCATGAGTTAAGGGTTCTGATGATGCAAAATGGAAGTAAGTAAAAAGCAATTGATCTTTTTTGATTAAATCATACTCAGAAGCTATTGGCTCTTTTACTTTAATAATCATGTCTGCAATGGCATACACTTCTTCAATGGTTTCTAAAACTGCTGCTCCTGCATTTGCGTATTCATCATCACTAAAGCCACTTCCTATACCTGCAGTCGCTTGTACATAAACTGTATGCCCGTGTTTTTTCATTTCAGAAACACCAGCAGGAGTTAGTGCTACACGATTTTCATTATTCTTGATTTCTTTTGGAACTCCTATTATCATTTTGTTATGTTTTTGTGTTTTTGTTGCGTTTGTGTTACAAATGTATTAATAGGGGATTTATTATTGATTATTTGAGAATAAATAAGAAAATATTATTTTATTAACTACTTTTACAGAAAAATATTCTTTTTCAGGTTTTTAAAACTCTTTTAAAGAGAAAAAATGACTGATTTATGAATATATACAACACCATATATCTATGGCTTTAGATGAAATTGACAAGAAAATCCTACGTCTTTTGCAGGAAAATGCACATTATACCTTAAAGGACATCGCAAATAAAATAAATCTTTCTCTAACACCTGTGCATGACAGGGTTAAGCGCCTTGAAAAAGAGGGGGTTATAGAGAAGTATGTTTCGATTTTGAACAAGAAAAAACTAGGAAACAATCTTACTGTTTATTGTCAGGTTACCTTAACAAAACAGACTTATGATACATCAGAAGGATTTAATCAATCCATTCTCAATTTACCTGAAGTAGTGGAGTGTAATTACGTTTCGGGAAATTTCGATTATATGCTTAAAATAATCATTCCGGATATGGAAAGCTATCATCATTTTCATCAAAAAAAATTATCGGTTTTGCCGGAAGTTTCTTTGATCAATACTGTTTTTGTGATTTCAGAAGTAAAAAGCACAACCGTTCTTCCAATTTAAATAATAAAAAACCATCAATAGAAATCGATGGTTTTAAAGAATGGTGTTTTTGGGTTAATTAATAATAAGTAAAACGTCTCACTTTAGCAATATATTTAGCTAAACGAATTACCTGGTGACTATATCCGTATTCGTTATCATACCAAATATAAAGAACAATGTTTTTGCCATCTTTAGAAACTATTGTTGCATTGCTATCGTAAATGGACGGAGCAGAAGCTCCTACGATATCAGAAGAAACTAATTCATTATTTAAAGAATATTTGATTTGCTCTACAAGTTCTCCTTCTAAAGCGTATTTTTTCATTATTTTATTGATTGCTGCTATAGATGTTGCTTTCTTAACCTCTAAGCTTAATACAACTAATGAACCGTTTGGAACGGGAACTCTAATAGCATTTGAGGTTAGTTTTCCTTCAAGAGAAGGAATTGCTTTTGCAACCGCAATTCCGGCACCAGTTTCAGTAATTACCATATTTAGTGCAGCGGCTCTTCCACGACGATATTTTTTATGAATATTATCAACTAAATTTTGATCATTTGTGTAGGCATGAATAGTTTCTAAGTGACCTTTTGCCACTCCTAATGTTTCTTCGATAACTTTTAAAATGGGTGTAATAGCATTAGTTGTACAGGAAGCTGCAGAGAAGATGTCGTTTTCATCCGAATTATATTCATGATGATTTACGCCGTAAACTATATTTGGAACTCCTTTTCCGGGAGCTGTCAATAATACTTTACTGACTCCTTTTGAAACTAAATGTTTTTTCAAAGTTTCTTTTGCTGTAAACGCACCAGTATTATCGATTACTAAAGCATCACTAATTCCATATTCAGTATAATCTATTTCTTCGGGAGAATTTGCCGAAATAATATGAACTGTTGTTCCGTTAATAATCAAGGTATTGTTTTTTTGATCAGCAACAACGGATCCTTGAAAATCTCCATGAATTGAATCGTATCGTAATAATGAAGCTCTTTTTTCTAAAATTGCAGAATCACTTTTATCACGCGTTACAATTGCTCTCAGCCGTAATTGGTTTCCTTTTCCCGTTTTCGACATTAATTCTCTGGCTAATAAGCGTCCAATTCTTCCAAAGCCATATAAAATTACATCTTTTGGTTTAATTTCTTTTGCTGATTTAGCTTTTTTCAATTTATCCATTACAAAATATCTGGCATCTGGATATTTTTCATCCTCTAAACGATATTCATAAGTTAGTTTGCCTAAGTCTAATTTTGCAGGTGGGAAATCTAACGATAAAACGACTTTTGCAATTTCAACCGAATCAAAAATACTGATTGGCTTACCCACAAATTCACCTGCGTATTGATGCAGATTCATAATATCGCTGACATTTTTATCCAGCAATTGGTTTTTGAATAAAACCATTTCTATTGATTTGTCATACCATAAATCACTTATAATTTTAATTAATTCGACACCAGCTCTTCTTCGGTCGACTTGTAAGGATACCTCTTTTTGGTACAATGATTTGTTGTTCATAATTGATTAAAGTGAAATAATAAAACGCTCACTTATTTTATAATTGGGAGCAAAAGTATTTATTTCAATCGATTTCGTAAATAATTTTGGCATTTATTTTAAAATAAAAAAAGCCATCTTAATTTCTTAGATGACTTTAAAAATTTTTGATTTATAAAAAACTTTCGCTTCAAATAGCAGTGTCAGTTTTTATTCAGTGAAAACTACCACATAAAGCAAAGAATGTTTTTAAATAATAATCCTGAATATTTCACCATTTTTATTGATCATTTCGATACGCACACTTTGACCTTCGTCCTTTTTGCTTAGAAGTTTTGAAACAGTTTCAACATTTGTTGCTTTAATATTATCAATACTCAAAATAATATTGCCTTGTAATTCATTTTGATATTGCATCAAATTCTCGTTGGTGATGCTTTTGATTTTTACGCCATAATCGATTTTGAATTTCCTTTTATCAACAGCATCAATATTTTCTAATTCGATCCCTTTAAATTCAGTACTAAAAAATTCATTTTTACTTAACGTTACCGGAACAACTTTAGATTTTCCGTCACGCATATAAGTCACCTGTACCACATCATTCGGTCTTTTTGTGTTTATGTAGCCTGAAAGATCCGCAAAAGTTGAAATGTTTTGATTATCAAGTTTTACAATTATATCACCTTTTGTAAGACCTGCTTTTTGAGCTCCTGATTTTGGTGTAACTTTATTAATGTAAAAACCTTGTGTTTCAGAAATTCCTAATTCTTTAGAGGCATTACTATTTAATTCCCCGCCTTCAACTCCTAAAATTCCTCTTTGGACATTTCCAAATTCCATAATATCTTCAATAATTTTGCGGGCATTATTTGATGGAACCGCAAAAGAATATCCAACGTAAGATCCAGTCATTGAAGAAATCATAGTGTTGATGCCAATTAATTCACCACGTGTATTGACCAATGCACCTCCACTGTTTCCAGGATTCACAGCAGCATCAGTCTGAATAAAAGATTGAATTCCGCTAGTATCTAAATTTCTGGCTTTGGCCGAAACGATTCCGGCAGTTACTGTTGAAGTCAAATTATACGGATTCCCAACTGCCAAAACCCATTCGCCGACTTTTACACTATCAGAATTAGCAAAAGCACTATAAGGAAGTTTTTCGCTGGCATCAATTTTTAATAAAGCGATATCCATTTTAGAATCGGTTCCAATTAGTTTTGCTTTATAGGATTTTTTGTTGTTTAAGGTAATTTCGATTTCGGTTGCATCTTTGATTACGTGATTATTTGTTACTATGTAACCGTCCTCTGAAATAATAACACCGGAACCAGTTCCTACTTGTTCGTGCTGTTGTTGACCTCCATAGCCATAGAAAAATTCCAGCATAGGATTACTAATTGTCCGGCGGGAAACATTTTTAACGTGAACGACTGTATGGATTGTCTTATCTGCAGCTTCTGTAAAATCAACATTTTCAGCAGATAGTCCAACATTTTTTCCATATGAATTAGGGGCAAGAGTTACAACAGAATTTCCTTTTCCAAAAAAAGAATCGTTGCTCTCAAATAATATCTTGTAAGCACCTAATGTAGTGGCACCACTTAATAATGATACTAAAAATAAGGTTGAAAATCTTTTCATAATTAGAATATAGGTTTAAGTTTATTGATGTAAAATTAATTCAAAAAATTATTATCAAAAACGGTTTAACTCTCTTTAACATTGATTAACATTTCATTAATTAATCTTCGTACTTTTGTATTTCTTAATAGAATTAAAAATGCAAATAGAATTTTATAAATATCAAGGTACAGGAAACGATTTTGTAATGATTGATAATCGTTCGGATTTTTTTCCAAAAGATGACATTCAACTGATTGAGCGTTTGTGTGACAGACGTTTTGGAATTGGTGCTGACGGATTAATTTTATTAGAAAATGATCCTAATACAGATTTTAAAATGGTCTATTATAATTCTGATGGAAATCAGAGTTCGATGTGCGGTAATGGTGGTCGATGTTTAGTTGCGTTTGCCAACCAATTAGGTGTTATCGACAATAAAACCACTTTCATAGCAACAGACGGTTTGCATCATGCAACTGTAGGCGACGATGCTATTATTTCTTTGCAAATGATTGATGTTGAAGAAGTCCAAATCAAAGATTCTTATACATTTTTGAATACAGGTTCGCCGCATCATGTACAAATTGTGGATGATTTAGAGCATTATGATGTAAAAGAAAACGGTGCTGCTATTCGCTATGGAGCATTATATGGAGAAAAGGGGAGCAACATTAATTTTGTAAAAAAAGTTAATGATTCTGAATTTTCACTTCGTACCTACGAAAGAGGTGTAGAAGATGAAACCCTAGCTTGCGGAACTGGAGCAACAGCGGTTGCAATTGCGATGAATGCAACTGGTCAGACAGATAAAACTTCCATAAATTTAAATGTTGAAGGAGGGAAATTAGTCGTTTCATTTGATAAACTTGGAGATAATTATACGAATGTTTTCCTTACCGGTCCGGCTAAGTTTGTTTTTAAGGGAACAATCGAGATATAAATTCCAAATTCCAATCTACACTCAAAATATTAAGTCTAAAATTAAAATGATCACACTCAAAGGCAAAAAAATCTATCTGAGAGCATTAGAACCTAATGATTTAGAGTTCATTTATGTAATGGAAAATGATCAGAGCATTTGGGAAGTTAGCAATACACAAACACCATATAGCCGTTTTTTGGTTCGGCAATATCTTGAAAATGCACACCAGGATATTTATGAAGCAAAGCAATTGCGTTTGGCAATCTGTCAGGATGAAGATTTTCCGGCTATAGGACTAATTGATTTATTTGAATTTGATCCTAAAAATAACAGGGCAGGAGTTGGAATTGTTATCCGGGACACAGGAAATAGAAATCAAAGTATTGGTTCTGAGGCTTTAGAATTATTAATAAACTATTCTTTTTACAATTTAAATTTGCATCAACTGTATGCAAATATTAATGTAGGAAATGTAGCAAGTGTGGCACTTTTTACTAAATTTGGCTTTGAGAAAACAGGAATAAAAAAAGATTGGATTTTGCTAAATGGACAATATCAGGATGAAGCAATATTTCAATTAATTAACAAACAATTTTAAATTTTTAGCTTTGAGTATAAAAAAAATTATCACGTTAACTGCCGTAGCCGTAATTTCGGTTTTAATGATTTACGGTTTTATTTTAATTAGCAGAATTTTTAGTGCCAATACAAGTTTTGATGAAAAAGAAGTATATGTTTATATTCCTACTGGTGCGACTTATACTGATGTTAAAAAAATATTAGTACCATATATCAAAAATTTCGAAAATTTTGAAATGGTAGCCAGTAAAAGAAGCTACCCTGAAAATGTAAAATCTGGTCGTTTTTTACTTAAAAAAGACATGAACAACATTGATTTAGTTCGTGCCATGCGTTCAAACGTTCCGGTAAAATTGGCTTTTAATAATCAGGAACGGTTAGAGAATTTTGCCGGAAGAATAGGTTCTCAAATTGAAGCAGACAGCTTGTCCTTAATGAAAGCGATTAAAGATCCGGAATTTATGAAAGCAAATGGATTCAATGAAGAAAATGTTTTTGCCATGTTCATTCCTAATACTTATGAATTTTACTGGAATACTTCTGCAGAAAAGTTTCGTGATAAAATGATTAAAGAGTATAATAATTTTTGGACTGTGGAAAGAATAGAAAAAGCAAAAAAACAAGGGCTAACGCCAGTTCAGGCTACAACTTTGGCTTCTATAGTTCATAAAGAGTCTGTCAAAAAAGATGAAAGACCTCGCATTGCCGGAGTTTATCTCAACAGATTACGTTTAGCGATGCCTTTACAAGCTGATCCAACTGTAATTTATGCTTTAAAATTGCGTGATAATAATTTTGATCAGGTAATTAAAAGAGTTTTTTATAAAGATTTGATTATGAGATCTACATATAATACTTATGTAAATATAGGACTACCTCCAGGGCCAATTGCAATGCCTGATATTACTGCTCTTGAAGCGGTTTTAGATCCCGAAAAACATGATTATATTTATTTTTGTGCCAGTATAGATCGCTTTGGGTATCATGAATTTGCTTCTACTTATGAACAGCATCAAATAAATGCAAAAAAATATTCGGACTGGATTAACGGTCAGGGTGTAACAAGATAGTTTTGAATTTTAAAGTTTCCCATTTTTTATCGATTTTATGCTTTTATAGTTTTCAATCAATTGAAGCGCAAAGCAAATTTGAAAGTTTTTTAACCCCTTCCGATACTTTAAATAAAAAAAGACAAAATACAGTTATCATAACCGAAGCCGCTTTGGCTTCGGCAACGTTAATTGGTCTGAATCAGATTTGGTATGCCGATTATCCAAAATCTGATTTTCATTTTATAAATGATAATGATGAATGGCTCCAAATAGATAAAGTTGGACACTTTTATTCGGCTTATCATTTAGGAAGATTTGGTGCCGAAGCACTGAATTGGAGTGGTACAAATCCTAAGAAACAATTAATTTACGGTGCAGGTTTAGGTTTTGCATTTCTCACTGCTGTTGAAGTTTTAGACGGATATTCTGCGGAATGGGGAGCCTCTTCCGGTGATATAATTGCAAATGCCGCTGGAACAGCTTTGTATGTTTCTCAGGAATTAATTTGGAAAGAACAACGAATTACACCCAAATTTTCTTTTCATAATACTAATTACGCAAATCAAAGTCCTGAAAAATTGGGAAAATCTTTTAATGAACAGATCTTGAAAGACTATAACGGACAAACGTATTGGCTTTCTGTAAACCTGCATTCTTTTGCAAAAGAAAGTAAAATTCCGAAGTGGTTAAATCTCGCATTTGGATATGGAGCTGATGGGATGTTAACAGGAAATAATAAAACTGAAATTTCGAACTTTGGACAAAATCCGAAAATATTTCGTCAGATTTATCTTTCTTTTGATCTCGATTTAGCTAAAATTAACACAAAATCACATTTTTTAAAAACATTTTTTTCTGTTTTTAACACCATAAAAATCCCTGCTCCAACTCTCGAATATAGCGTCAATAAAGGGCTTAAAGGTCATCTGGTTTATTTTTAAAAATCGTAAACCGCTGGTTATTAGATTATTTTGCATTTCTTATCTTTGCACCGCAGAAATTTCAAAAAGGTGACAGCGTTTTGAAGAAAAACAATTTATGATAAAGAAATGGTATTATTACACAAGTTTAATCGTTATTATTACATTTTTAACACTGGGATTTAAGCCCTTTAATCTGGAGGCCAAACCTTGGTTTATAACAGAAAAAACAGATGGATCAGAATATATTTTTCCATCACAAGAAGAGGATGATTATCCTGCTCTACACAACTTAAATGTTCCATTTACAGGAAAGCGCCTTATTGGTTTTAAAGAAGCAGTTGCTTTTAAAGAATCTCAGGGAAAATACCGAAAAGTAAATTCTATCGGGTACATGGGAAAATACCAATTTGGATCTAATACTTTAAGATCTGTAGGTGTTCACAATGACAATGCCTTTCTAAAAAATCCTGCACTACAGGAAAAAGCATTCATTGCATTACTATCTAAAAACAAATGGATTTTACGTCGGGAAATTGAAAAATATGAAGGTAAAATCATTAATGGCATTGAAATTACAGAATCAGGAATTTTAGCCGCTGCACATTTAGGTGGTGCAGGTTCAGTAAAAAAATTCTTTAGAAACAAAGGAAACAGACTTTTCAGAGATGCTTATGGCACTTCTTTAAGAAGTTATATGAAAGCTTTTGGAGGTTATGACCTTTCATATATTGAAGCGGACAGTAATGCTACAATTAACGATTAAGAATAGAAAAAAATCCCGATATTCGGGATTTTTTTTATGAAAAATTGAATTTCCTTAATCCATTAATATTTCTAAAATTTGGATAGCAGCTTCGCTAATTTTTGTTCCCGGACCAAAAATAGCAATTGCTCCTGCATCAAATAAAAATTGATAATCCTGTTTCGGAATAACACCTCCAACAATCACCATAATATCTTCACGGCCATGTTTTTTTAGTTCCTCAATCACCTGAGGGACTAATGTTTTGTGACCAGCTGCCAGCGATGAGACACCTAAAATATGTACATCGTTTTCAACGGCTTGTTTCGCAGCTTCTGCAGGTGTTTGAAAAAGTGGACCAATATCTACATCAAAACCAACATCGGCATAGCCTGTTGCTACTACTTTTGCACCGCGATCATGACCATCCTGTCCCATTTTGGCAATCATAATTCTTGGTCGTCTTCCCTCTTGTTTCGCAAAGGCATCAGCAAGTTGCATGGCCTTTTCAAAATTCTCGTCGTTTTTAATTGCTGCACTATACACGCCGCTTACAGATTTTATTTGTGCTTTGAACCTGCCGAAAATACTTTCAAGAGCATCACTGATTTCACCTAAAGTAGCTCTGTTTCTTGAGGCCTCAATAGCAATTTCTAATAAATTTCCCTGTCCGGTTTTAGCACAATGAATTAATTTTTCGAGTGATTGGTTTGCTTTTTCCGTTTTTCGTGTTCCTTTTATTTGTTCCAGCCTTTCAATTTGTTGTTGACGAACCATTTGGTTGTCAACATCCAAAATATGCAAAGGATCTTCTTTTGCTAACCTAAATTTATTGACACCAACTATAACATCTTGTCCGCTGTCTATTCTTGCTTGTTTTCTTGCAGCAGCTTCTTCTATTCTTAGTTTCGGAATTCCTGACTCAATAGCTTTCGTCATTCCGCCTAATTCTTCAACTTCCTGAATAAGTTTCCATGTATTTTCTACCATTTCATTCGTCAGGCTTTCTACATAATAACTTCCTGCCCAAGGATCTACTGTTTTGGTGATTTTAGTTTCTTCCTGTAAAAAAATCTGCGTATTACGTGCAATTCTTGCAGAAAAATCTGTTGGTAAAGCAATGGCTTCATCAAGCGCGTTGGTATGTAAGGATTGTGCACCACCAAAGGCAGCTGCAGCGGCTTCTATACAAGTTCTGGTAACATTATTAAATGGATCCTGTTCTGTTAAACTCCAGCCACTAGTTTGGCAATGTGTTCTTAAAATTAATGATTTTTCATTTTTTGGATTAAACTGTTTCACCAATTTGGCCCAAATCATTCTTCCGGCTCTCATTTTGGCAATTTCCATAAAATGATTCATGCCAATTGCCCAGAAAAAAGACAATCTGGGCGCAAATTCATCAATGGTCATACCTGTTGATAATCCCGTTCTGATATATTCCAAACCATCGGCAAGTGTGTAAGCCAATTCAATATGAGCAGTCGCTCCAGCCTCTTGCATATGATAGCCTGAAATGGAAATAGAATTGAATTTCGGCATTCTTTTGCTTGTAAATTCAAAAATATCAGCAATGATTTTCATCGAAGGAGTTGGCGGATAAATGTAAGTATTCCGAACCATGAATTCTTTCAAAATATCATTCTGAATCGTTCCTGAAAGTTTGCTAAGTTCTACACCTTGTTCTTCTGCTGCAACAATGTAAAATGCCATAATAGGTAAGACGGCGCCATTCATGGTCATTGAAACGGACATTTCATCTAATGGAATCTGATCGAAAAGCACTTTCATATCTTCAACCGAATCAATGGCAACGCCAGCTTTTCCGACATCGCCAACTACTCTTTCATGATCTGAATCGTAACCTCGATGCGTTGGTAAGTCAAAAGCTATAGATAAGCCTTTTTGACCGGCAGCTAAATTTCGTCTGTAAAAAGCATTGCTTTCTTCAGCGGTTGAAAACCCTGCATATTGACGAATTGTCCACGGACGTTGTATGTACATTGTGGAATAGGGCCCACGTAGATAAGGTGCAAAACCTGCTCCGAAATCAAGAAATTCTAAATCTTCGATATCCTTTTCAGAATAGGTTTCTTTTAATTCGATGCCTTCGGCGGTTGTAAAGTTAGAAGTTAGGGGTTCGGAGTTAGGGGTCTGTACTTCTAACTCTTCACGTTTAACATCTAATTTAATATGTTTAAGGTCTTTTCTTATCATTGAAATACTCTTTTGAGCAGTTATTAATTACTTTGAAAAAGTTACTCAAGTTCTAAACGTTCCTGTTCCAGTTTTTCGGCTAACCTTTTTTCTATTATGGGTGTAATTAATGTTTTCCTTGGTTTTATTTTTACAAAAGGAAACAGTTCCAAATCATGTTTCATTCTGTCTTCAGGATTGGGATATTTATTCGTTCCTAATAAAACTTCTTTTTTTGAGTCGAATAATTCCTGCTCCTTATTGGCGCTTTCCTGAATTTTCTTTTTGATTGTTCCTTCGTTTAAAAGCTTCAGAAAACCTCCGTTAGCTTCTATATCTTTAAATAAGACTAAACTTTTTTCAGCTAATTGCATTGTCAGGCTTTCAATGTAATAACTTCCATCAGCTGGATTATTGACTTTATCAAAATAACTTTCATGCTTTAAAATCAGCAATTGATTTCGTGCAATTCGGTCTCCAAATTCATTGTCTTTATGATACAAGGCATCGTAAGGTAAATTAGCTACAGCGTCAGCTCCGCCTAAAATGGCCGACATGCATTCTATAGTTGTACGAAGCATATTAACATTATAATCGTAAATAGTTTTATTGCGTTTGGTTGGTGTAACCAGTAAATGGTATTTTAAATCAGGATTGTATTCGGCAGCAATTAAATTAAATAACATTCGCAATGCACGAAGTTTAGCAATTTCAAAGAAATAATTGGTTCCGACCGAAACCTGAAAAACAATTGGTTTTGTGATAGTGGGGAAACGATTTAGATATTCATTTGCGTGAGCCAAACCGTAGGCAATTTGCTGTGTAATATTAGCGCCCGCATTTTGATATAAACCCATATCAATACTCAATAAGCAAAGATTAGTGGTTGCATTTGAAATTTTTTGGATGGTTTCGAAATTATTTTTATCCAATGTTGGAAACCAATTTCCTTCTCTTGCAAAATGACCAATTGGATCAATGTTACAGAAGAAAATAGCTTTTTTTTGTATCGAAATTGAATCCAGTTTTTTTACGAAATCGATTGAAATGAATTTCAAATTAAAGTAAACTGTTCTATTTTCTAAAGGAAGATTTTCTAATAATTTTTGAATATCAGTTGTTTCATTTTGAATAGTGAAGCGTAAACTTTCAGCGCCTCTTTCGATAGTATTAATCGCTCTTTGAACGGATTTATCAATATCATAAACAAAAATATTTTGACAGATTTTAAAATTGGTTGCCTGAGTTTTTACCGGAGCAGTTTTAGAAAATTCATCGCTGTGATAAAATGGTTTTACCTGAATGTCTTCCGGAGAATTCCAGATTACTGTTTTGTTGTAATCAGCTCCATCCAACTCAAACTGAATTTTTTGTTTCCATTGTTTGGATGAAATCGGATTAAAATCGTCGAATAGGGTAGTGGCCATTAAGTTTTTATTTGATTATTCTTCTTCCTGAATCGTATCGTCTTCAAATTTGATAATGTATATGTCTTCGCTGTCTTTTTTCATGAAATATTTTTCGCGGGCATATTTTTCTATCTGTTCAGGATTTTTGAGTTGTTTGATTTGTTCCTGATCTTTTTTTATTTCTTCCTGATAATAGGTTTTATTGTCTTCAAGTTCATTAATCTGGTTGTCTAAAAATCGATGGTCAAAATATGAGTAATTGTCTAAAAATAGCATCCAGACCACAAAAAAAAGTAAAACCCAAACATATTTATTGCTCATGAGTTTAAACCATTTTTTTTCTTTATATGGATTTTTCATTTAATTTTTACTTTTAACCGATTACTTCTTTTGAATGTGATTTTATCTTTTTAGCCCCGATTACTTCACCAAGTTTGCTTTTTTTATTTGTGTTCAGTGAACTTCGTTTGAGCCGGTATCCTTTTTATGGCTTTTTCTGCCATAAAAATATAAAGGCGAAAGCGGGAAACAGCGCCTTATTTTTATGGAATAAATTTACGATAAAAATTATAAAATTCGCTGATTAATTACGGCACGAACTACATCTATTGCAACCGTATTGTATTTGTCATTTGGAATTATGATGTCGGCAAATGCTTTTGATGGTTCGATGAATTGCTCATGCATTGGTTTTAAAGTGTTTTGATAACGTGTTAAAACCTCGTCAATATCACGACCGCGCTCTGATATATCACGTTTTAAACGGCGAACTAATCTTTCATCAGAATCGGCATGAACATAGATTTTAATATCAAAAAGCTCACGTAATTCGGGATTCGTCAGGATTAAAATTCCTTCAACAATCATTACTTTTCGAGGATGTGTGGAAACGGTATCATCTGTTCTGTTATGCTGAATAAAAGAATACACTGGCTGATCGATTGTTTCTCCTGCTTTTAAAGCTTTAAGATGCCTTTCTAATAATTCAAAATCAATAGATCTTGGATGATCGAAATTGATTAATGCTCTTTCGTCATATGACAAATTATGGGTTTCTTTATAGTATGAATCCTGAGAAATTACGCCAACTTCAGTATCTGGCAGTTCGTTCATGATTTGATGTACTACTGTTGTTTTTCCACTTCCGGTTCCTCCTGCAATTCCAATAATGAGCATAATTAGATGTTATATATTTGTTAGGCAAAAATAATAATTTAAGTGAATTGTCTAAGCATATTGTGGATTTAAACCATATAAGTGATATAAGTAAATTTAAGCAAACAGATATTTAAACAATTTATTATTTCATTGAACTTATAGCACTTATATGGTGAAAAAAATAAAAAATCCCGACAGCAATGCTATCGGGATTTAGTGCAATCAGTATAGTTTTATAAAATATTCTGAATTTAGTAAGCACTTGTAATTATTTATTCTTTTTTGCTTTTATCATCATTTCAAGCTGATCCCAAAGTTCTTCCGGAATTGCTTCCAGTAAATTGAACTGTCCTGCGCCTTTCAGCCATTCACCACCATCAATTGTAATTACTTCACCGTTTACATAAGCAGAAAAATCAGAAACTAAATAAGCTGCTAAATTGGCCAATTCCTGATGATCACCTACACGCTTCAAAGGCACTTTTTTGGCCATATCAAATTTCTCGGCAAGATCTCCTGGCAATAATCTGTCCCATGCTCCTTTTGTTGGAAATGGTCCCGGAGCAATTGCGTTAGAACGGATTCCGTATTTTGCCCATTCTACCGCTAAACTTCTTGTCATCGCCAAAACTCCGGCTTTTGCAGTTGAACTTGGTACTACATAAGCAGATCCTGTCCAGGCATATGTGGTAACGATATTTAAAATCGTAGCCGATGTTTGTTTGCTGTCAATCCAGTGCTTTCCAAAAGCAAGTGTACAGTTTTTAGAACCTTTTAATACAATATCTATAACAGTGTCAAATGCATTAGCTGATAAGCGCTCGGTTGGGGAGATGAAATTTCCGGCTGCATTATTCAAAAGGACATCTACTTTTCCAAAAGCTTTTAAAACTTCCTGAAGCATGTTCTCTACTTCTTCATAATGACGAACATCACATTGAAGCGGTAAACATTTCCCACCTGTTTCGGTTTCTAGTTCAGTTGCTGTAGTTTTTAGCTTTTCTAAATCTCTGGAAGTAATCGCTACCTGAGCTCCTAATTCTAAAAAATATTTAGTCATTGCTTTTCCTAAACCACTTCCGCCGCCTGTAACTACAATGACTTTACCTTTTAAAGCATCGTCTCGTAACATTTTATCTGTATAGCTCATACTTTTTTTATTTTACAAAATTAATTAATTTAAATAGGATGCGTGCATAATATTGTTATGAATTTTAGAAAAATTTTATGTTTTGCATGTTTTTTTAAATATAAGAAAAAAATAGTTATATAGAAGTATGTTCATTTCGTTCAATGTGAAACGTAATATATCAGGTTTTATAATTCAAGAATAATCGAAAAATAATAATTACTAGTTTAAATTTTGTGTAAATAATTATTTGGTAATAGTATTGTTACCATATATTGACCAAGTACCATTAGTTGAATTAATAATGAAAACTCTTAGTCCTTTATTCTTGAATAGTTTTTTTTCCTTGTCTGATTTTAGCCTTAATGTGATAGAACCAATAGTGCCGTTGTTTTGATTTGTTATTTCATTTGGGGAGTATGAGTTTAGAACTTCCCACGTATCAGGGTCTCTAATATCAACATATATATTGTTATTAATGTTATTAAATTGGTAACCTGTAATCCATATGCAATTTTCATCATCACACCCAGCTCCTGAACTTATTATGTATGGAGCTATCTTATATTCAAAAGGATAACTAATATTTATATGTTGAATAGGACTATCTTTTGTAAGAGGCCATTGGTAAATTGTTCGGATTTTAAGGTTAGAATCTACAGATCCTTTTATAATTTTATTAAAATTATCAGTGTCATTATAGTAAGTTTCTTGTATGATTATATTTTTATGCCCTTCATTTTGGCTATCTAATATGTTTTTATTTTACGAACTGCAGATATGGGTGTTATATCTCTACAGTATAGATCGATTGCGTATTCGGAAGGCAAGGGTTTATTTATATTTTTTATTTCTTCAATATAAGTGTGTAGGAGATTTTCATGTGCATCATCATAAATAACAGAAAATCCATATGAATTATTGTTTCCATATTTAGTAATATAATCTGTCCATAATGTTTTAACGTATCGGGAAGAGCTTCCTTGATTTAAACCTCCAAGTTCTCCTCCTAGGTCATATAAAATTTTTGTATTAGAATTTGCTAATGTTTGATTTATAATGTCAATTGTTCGGAAAATAAAGCTTAAATTTTTTTGATAAGTTTCTTCCTTCCATTCTGTCCACTTATCTGGTTGGGATAGCCATTGAGCATTAAATCGAATTACGACTTCATTATAACCTGTTCTTGAAATTTCGTTTAATAGATAAATTAAATTATTTTCTTGCTCAACAGTTAGTTTTCCGTTATCAATTCTTAGCATATGTTTTTCAAATAATTGTTCTGGAGGGAAATTGTTACCAAAAACAGAAAACCAAATAGGTATAGCAATCTTTCTTTGTCCATTATTAAACATTGTAGTTAGTTGAGAACTTACTTGAGCACGGTCGTATGGAAGTTCTCCTACAGTTAAAAAAAAATTATTAGCATTCCACGCAGGGTCTGTATTTGAATCAGGATAACGTATTGGATTTGAATTATTTATCCAATTTTGAGTATGATAAGTAGGGTAATTTGAACCACCTGTTTCAAAATATCCGGGGAGTCCATTAGTGCTTGTGAAAGCGAACCTGTTTTTTGTGTCATCTGCGGTTAATAATTCCTGATATTGATCCTGGCTACAAGAAGAAAGCAATAATAATGCTGAAAGAAAACGAATGTTTTTTTTAATCATATTCATTTTGAAATTTTGGCTTTTTTTATTTTAGTAAGTCTTTTTTTGAAAAAAATGTTGTATAGTAATTCTAAGGAGATAATGAATGTTTATTAATATCGTAAATGATATATCATAAGTAATATAGATAGAAAAGAATTGAAAAGGTCATTTTTTATACTTCTTTAGTCCGTATTAAAAATTGAAAGTCGTTTTTTGTCATACTTTACGCAATCTTTTTGCAGTTTCTTCCAAAGTCTCATTGTTTTTCGCAAAGCAAAAGCGTATTAATTTTTGATCTGTATGATCAGAATAAAAAGTAGAAATTGGAATCGCAGCTACGCCGTGATCTGTAATAAGTTTTTTGCAGAAAGTTACATCATCTTCATTTGAGATATTAGCATAAGAAGCCACCTGAAAATAAGTTCCTTCACATGGCTTTAATTCGAATCGGCTGTTTTGAAGTAGCTTCTGAAAATAATCGCGTTTTTCCTGATAGAATTTTCCAAGCAGATTTACATCAACAACATCTAAATATTGGCTAATCGCTGCCTGAGAAATACTATTTACACTAAAAACCAAAAACTGATGTACTTTTTTAATTTCTTTCATCAGATGTTCCGGTGCTACTGTGTATCCAATTTTCCAACCTGTAATATGAAATGATTTTCCGAACGAAGAAACCATAATACAGCGATCTAAAAGAAAGCTTTTGGTATGTGCCGAAATATGTTTTTCTTCAAAAGTGATGTATTCATAAACTTCATCAGATAAAACAATTATGTTTGGATATTTCGAAAGCAGCTTTTCTAATTCTAAAAAATCATTTTCATTTAGAATTTTCCCAGTCGGGTTATGCGGATTATTAATGATAATCATTTTGCTTTTTTCCGAGCATGCTTTTTCAATAGCTTCCCAATTTGGCGTATAATCATCGTTTAAAGCTACGCGCACTGGTTTTGCATTACATAATAGAACCGGAGATTCATATGAATCGTAACTTGGATCCAGAATGATTACTTCGTCGCCAGTTTTAACCAAAGCTAAAATCGTAGTGAAAATTCCCTGAGTTGCCCCAGCCGTAACCAGAAGTTCTAAATCCGGATTTATCTTTCTATTGTAAGAACTCTGAACTAATTTTGCAATTTGATTCATTAATGGCGGATATCCTGCCATTGGTGTATATTGATGTACATTTTCTTTAGTCAACTTTGCAAAAATGTCTGTCAATCTTTCGTCAACAGGAAAATTTGGAAATCCCTGCGAAAGATTAATTGCATTGTATTCGGCTGCCATTTTTGACATTACCGTAAAGATGCTTGTGGTTACGTTTGGGAGTTTACTCATGTGAAAGTTTGATTAAAGAAACTTGTGAGGAAAACTTAAAATTACTATTTTATAATAATTGGAATTGTATACATAACTCGTACATTTTTGCTTTCGTGTTGGCCAGAGTTCCATTTAGGAGATAATTTTAAAACTCTGATAGCTTCAGTACCGGTTCCAGAACCAAGATCTTTAAAAACTTTAATATCGTTCAATGACCCATCTTTTTCAACTACAAATCCCACAAATATCTTTCCTTTAATTCCTGAATTTTCTTTTGGAATTTTGAAATTTTGCTCAATAAACCTATCAAATGCAATCATGCCTCCCGGGAAATCAGGCTTTACTTCTAAGCCTGAGGGAGAATAGACAGGATTATCTGCCTCAGGTGTGATTCCATGTCCAACCTCTTCAAACGTAAGTTCTATATTGTTTTGGTTTTCTATAGTTTGAGAAAATATATTTTGTATTAAACAAATCGAGAGCAGTATTAAAAGCTTTTTCATCATTTGATGTTTATATTTTATGAATAATAAAAATCGTAGGTCTATTATGTAAATCAACTTTTAATTTTTTCCAGTCAGAAACGCGCATCGTTTTAATAAATTCTGTGGGTAAAGTAATATCTGTAGCAATGCAAAGATGTGTGACAGGATTTAGAATCTGCAGAATATCTTCGACTAATTTGTTGTTTCTGTAAGGTGTCTCAATAAAAAGCTGGGACTGATTTTTATCCTGAGATAATTTTTCAAAGTACTTTAATGCTGATTTTTTCTCGTCTTTATCAATAGGCAAATATCCATTGAATGTAAAACTCTGTCCGTTCATTCCGGAAGCCATCATCGCTAGTAAAATAGAAGACGGTCCAACCAAAGGTACAACCTGAATTCCTTTTTCATGAGCTAATTTTACAATTACAGCACCGGGATCAGCAACGCCTGGGCAACCAGCTTCGCTCATTAGACCCATATTTTTTCCTTCTAATAGAGGTTTGATGAAATCTAAATGCTCGCTTGGTTCTGTTCGCTTGTTCAATGTGAAAAGAACTAGTTCTGATTGTTTTTTTTCAGGATAAACCGCTTTGATTGATTTTCTGGCTGTTTTTTCGTTCTCAACGATGTAATAATCTATAAGTTCAATGCTTCTTTTTACTGTTTGAGGCAAAACATCCATCGGATCGCTTTCGCCCATAGTAGTTGGAATTAGATATAGTTTTCCGGGAAGTTTCATGTGATTTATTTTATAGATTATAAACGAAAAATCTTTCAATTATTTATTGATAAAATAATTGAAAGAAATAAGGTATTGTTAAGAATGTTTTTTAATCAGTTTCTCTGCGATGATATCTGTTACTTCGTCTAACATTTGATATACATTCTCAAATCCGTTGGTTACACCAAAATAAGGATCCGGTACATCTACATTTTCATCAGGGAATAATTCATTCAAAATTAAATGAACTTTATTTTTGTGTTCAGGTGTTTTGGAAAGATGGATAACATCGCGGTAATTTGAATTGTCCATTACATAAATGTAATCAAATTCATCAAAATCAGAAGGTTTAAATTGTCTTCCCTTTTGTCCGTCAATGCATAAACCATTTTTTTGGGCGACGGCAATAGAACGTTTGTCCGGAGAATGACCGACATGCCATGAACCGGTTCCGGCTGAATCAACTGTAAACTTGTCTTTTGGAAGTTTAGAAGCTAAAATACCTTCAGCTAAAGGCGATCTGCAAATGTTTCCCAAACAAACCATTAAGATTTTTACTGGCATGATGCGCGTTTATAGCGTTAATTTTTTGTTGATATCTTCGACAAACTTCTTGAATTGTTTGTCTGTAGAAACTAAGTTGTCAACTGTTTTACAAGCGTGCAATACGGTAGCATGATCGCGATCTCCAATTTGTGAACCAATGTTTGCCAAAGAAGCTTTAGTGAATTTCTTTGCAAAAAACATGGCCAATTGTCTCGCCTGAACCACGTGCCTTTTTCTGGTTTTAGATTGAAGTGTTTCAATATCCAACTGAAAATAATCTGACACAATTTTTTGAATATAATCGATAGAGATTTCTCTCTTTACATTTTTAACAAATTTCTCTACAACACTTTTAGCCAACTCGATTGTAACTTCTTTTTTATTGAAAGAAGATTGTGCGATTAGCGAAATAATAGCGCCCTCAAGTTCACGAACATTGGTTTTGATATTACGCGCAACATATTCAATAATGTCTTCGGGCATTTCAACACCATCGCGATACAAAATGTTTTTTAAGATTGAAATACGGGTTTCGTAATCCGGCTGATGTAACTCGGCAGATAATCCCCATTTAAAACGGGATAACAAGCGCTGTTCGATGTCCTGCATGTCAACAGGAGCTTTATCCGAAGTTAGAATTACCTGCTTTCCGTTTTGGTGCAGATAATTGAAAATATGGAAAAACACGTCCTGAGTTCCTGATTTTCCGGATAAAAACTGAACGTCATCAATAATTAAAACATCTATTAATTGGTAAAAATGAATGAAATCATTACGATTGTTCTTTTTTACCGAATCAATATATTGTTGTGTGAAAATTTCGGCAGAAATATATAAAACCGTTTTTTCGGGATATTTGTCTTTTACTTCAACACCAATAGCGTGAGCTAAGTGTGTTTTACCTAACCCAACTCCACCAAAAATCAATAACGGATTAAATGAAGTTCCTCCAGGTTTATTGGCAACCGCCATACCTGCAGAACGGGCCAAACGGTTTGAATCTCCTTCAAGAAAATTGTCAAAACTATAATTTGCGTTTAATTGCGATTCAATTTTTAAATTTCTGATTCCCGGAATTACAAACGGGTTTTTAAGCTCAGGATTTAAGTTTTTAAACGGAGCATCAACCTCTTGCGGTTTCATGGGTACTCTATTGGAACTTGGCAACTGTTCAGTAAACGGTTGTTTATTTCCATAAGTGTTTTCCATTTTAATTTTATAGAGTAACTTTGCGTTTTTTCCCAGTTCTTTGGTAAGCGCAACTTTCAATAATTTTACGTAATGTTCTTCGAGCCATTCGTAGAAAAATTTACTTGGAACCTGAATATATAATGCGTTGTCGGTTAGCTCAACTGATTTGATTGGTTCAAACCAAGTTTTGTATGCTTGATCTTGAATATTGTCTTTTATAAAGGACAAACAGTTTTCCCATACCGATTGAGCAGTTTTAGTCATAAATTCAGATAAATTTTTTTATTATTGATAAAGATTCTCCTGATAAAAATGGAGCAATTTTATTCCGTATTTCGGGATAACAAATATGTGAACAAATTTCTGTAAAAAAAAATATTTTGCTCTCTAATTTTATAAAAAAAAGTTGTAAGTGAACTTTTAAAACCATAAATTTTTTAATCTTTAGACAATGAAAAATCATCAGACACAAGTACGTGTTCGTTACTCTGAAACCGACCAAATGGGTGTTGTTTATCACGGAAATTATGTGCCGTATTTTGAGATAGGTCGGGTGGAATGGCTTAGAAACAAAGGGATTTCGTATAAAAGTATGGAAGAAAGCGGAATTGGATTGCCGATTGTTTCGATGCAGATAAATTACAAAAAATCGGCACGTTATGATGAGCTTTTAACAATCCATACGACTTTCAAAAGCCAGTCTTCTGTTAAGATTGAATTTGACTGTGCGATTTATAACGAAGCGAATGAGTTATTAACAACGGCCGTGTTTATTTTAGTATTTATTTCATTAAAAACAGGTCGCCCAACTGCCCCTCCAGATTATATTTTAGAATTATTTAAAACATTGATATAATTGTTAAAATGAGGTATGCTTTTATATCAATTTATATAATTTTAATGTCAATTTCGAACATTAAATCAAAAATGCTGAATACTGTTTCGGCATTTTTTTTACGTGTTTTTGTACCAATTTTGCCAATTGGCATTCCGGAATCTTCATCGATTTCCATTTCCTGAGAAGTAATTTCTAGCTTTTTTTCCTTAATTATACGCATCACTTTGTTCATGTTTTTATAATCAAAAGAGATTAAAAAATGCACATCGATTGTTTTCTCAACAATCTCACAAACTTCAAGTGTCATTTGAGCGGTAGTTTTATAAGCAGCAATTAATCCGCCTACGCCTAATTTTATTCCGCCAAAAATTCGAACCACGACAACCAGTACATTAGTTAGACCAAAAGATTGTATTTGTCCGTAAATTGGTGCTCCTGCAGTATTGCTGGGCTCTCCGTCATCATTGGCGCGATAAGATATTTTAGGAGCTGTGCCTAATTGGTAAGCGTAACAGTAATGTACGGCGTGAGGATGCTGTTTTTTTAAGTTCTCAATAATTGGTTTTACTTCCTCTTCATTTTCTATGGGAAAAGCATAACCAAAGAATTTACTTCCTTTTTCTTTAAAAAGTACTTCTTCAGATTCAAATGCAATAGTTTGATACGTATCCTTATATTCCAAAGTAAAATTTAAAGTATTTGTTTTTCAAATAAATCAACCACATCTTCCTTACCAACCTGTAAATTCCAAACATGAAGTCCTAAAGCAGCGGCTGCATCTGTGTTTTCTTTTTTGTCGTCTATAAACAAAGTGCGTTTTGGAGACAATTCGTGTTTATTAATAATATACTGAAAAGCTTCAGGATTTGGTTTACGTTTTCCAATTTCAAATGAAAAGTACACTTTTTCAAAACATTGGTAAAAATCACTGTAAAATGAAATTCCGCTTTTATTTTCAAAAGTTGCAATGTGAATAGAATCTGTATTGCTTAATAAAAACAGTCGGTATTTTTTAGAAAGCAGCTGTAGGAATTCTAATCTGTATAGAGGGAAGTCTGCCAAAATAGCATTCCAAGCGTCCAGAATTTCTTCAATTGAAGCATTAGGAAGCTGTTCCTGAAAACCTGCAAGAAAATCTTCATACGAAATATCTCCCGTTTCAAACAAAAGATTCAGTCGGTCAAATTCTGAATTCCATTCGGTCATACCTAATTTCTGCAATCCCGAAATAGTAGCTTCTTTATTTAAATTGATAAAAATATCTCCAAAGTCAAAAATTATCGTATCAATCATGATTTCTGATGTTTAATAGTTCGTCTTTTCCGATGTGTGTTTTGAATGTGGTTTTCTTTTGAATAACCGGAGCTTTAGTACCGTTTCTAAAAGTAATTTCTCCAATAAAAATGCGTGCTTCATCCCAAAGATTTTGGTCTATAAAAGATTGCAAAGTTTGTAAACCACCTTCAATGATAATAGACTGAATTTGATTT
The DNA here is from genome assembly GCF_946478785.1 of uncultured Flavobacterium sp. Next base: position 44,235 of record NZ_CAMLDD010000030.1, on the reverse strand, counting down.
TGATGTAAAACTGCCAAAATCTGTGGTATACTATTTTGGTTAAAATCAATTACTTCAAAGGTAGTGTTTTCTGCTGGAAAGCTAATTTCAGATTTTGTAAATATAATAGTTTTAACCGTGCCATCAAGAACAAAACTGTCTGGAGAAATGCGATTATTTTGATCTAAAACAACTCTTATCGGATTATTTCCTGACCAATCTCTGGTGTTTAGTTTAGGATTATCATCAACTACTGTTTGAGTACCCACTAAAATAGCCTGTTCTTCACTTCGCCACTTATGAACCAATTGTCTGGAATATGGATTGGTAATCCAGATTGGTTTTCGTTCCTGGCCAGCTAGTTTTTCGGGAGCTAAAAATCCGTCCTGACTTTCGGCCCACTTTAATATAATATAAGGTCTCTTTTTATTATGAAATGTAAAAAAGCGTTTGTTGAGCTCGTAACATTCTTTTTCCAGAACGCCAACTGTAACATTTGCTCCGGCAGCGATTAGTTTCCTGATGCCATTACCTGCAACTTTTTCGTTTGGGTCTACAGTTCCTACAACTACGCTTGGTATTCCATTGGCGAGAATTAAATCGCAGCATGGAGGTGTTTTTCCGAAATGGCTGCAAGGTTCTAAACTCACATATATAGTAGCTTTTTTAAGAAGCGATTTGTCTTTTACAGATCGAACTGCATTGACTTCGGCGTGAGGTTCTCCGGCTTTTTTATGCCAGCCTTCACCAATAATTTTGTCTTCGTAAACAATTACACTTCCCACCATTGGATTTGGGTATGTGGTTCCAAAACCATTTAGAGCCAGTTCAATGCATCGTTTTATATATTTCTCATGTATATCCACGATACAAAAGTAATTATTTTTGAGTTTTGTGCCGATAGTTATTAGGATAGTTATGGAAGTATCAAAAAAGTATTTCTATTTTTGTACTATATCAGACGATATTGTAATATGGAAAATTGGGTTATCAGAAGAATTAAAAAAGAAGACAATCAGGCAGTTGCTCAATTAATACGATCTGTTTTTGACGAAATGGAGATTCCTAAAGTAGGAACGGCCTATGCAGATCCATGTCTAGATTTAATGTTTGAAGAATATAATAAGCCACAATCTGTTTATTTTGTGGTTGAAAATGAAGGTGAAATTGTAGGCTGTTGCGGAATTGCCCCTTTAGAAAACGGTGATCCAAAGATTTGCGAATTACAAAAGATGTATTTTTTGCCTAAAACCCGCGGATTAGGAATTGGAAGTGAAATGATGAGGAAATGTCTGGAGCAGGCTAAAAGCTTTGGTTTTGAAAAATGTTATATCGAAACGATGCCTTTTATGCATGCTGCCCAAAAATTATATAAGAAATCTGGATTTGAGTATTTAGATGCTCCATTAGGATGTACCGGGCACAATTCCTGCCCAGTATGGATGTTGAAAGAATTGTAAAATAACATTGTAACAAAATTTATTTTGCGGTACTTATTTGTAGAATGCAATTGGATGGCCTAAAAATGCTCAAAAAAACCAAATGAAAATCAAACAATACAGGACTCAATTTATTAAGGAACTTTCTTCATTGTATGATGCGTACGAAGCAGAGAGTTTTTTTTATCTGATATTAGAAAATAAACATAAGCTGAGGCAAATTGATTTGGCACTGAATCATGAATTAACTTTTTCAGATGCTGATTTAGTGGTTTGGACTACGTTTCTAAGTCAGTTGAAAAAAGAAGTTCCTGTTCAGTATTTGTTGGGAAAAACAAATTTCTATGGTTTAGATTTTGAAGTAAATGAAAACGTTTTGATCCCGAGGCCAGAAACAGAAGAATTGGTCGAATGGATTATAAATGAGAATTCAAAAGCAGATAAAACTAAAAAATTAAAAATTCTTGATATTGGAACCGGCAGTGGCTGTATTGCTGTTTCATTGGCCAAAAATCTTCCAAATGCTGAAGTTTATGGAATTGATGTTTCAAAGAAAGCTATTGAAACGGCAAAAAGAAACGCTATACATAATAATGTTGATGTGACTTTTGTTTTTCTTGATATTTTAGAAACAGATGTACTTACCTGCAATTTTGATATTATTGTTTCTAATCCTCCTTATGTTCGGAATTTAGAAAAAGAAGAAATCAAAAAGAATGTGTTAGATTATGAACCACATTTGGCTCTTTTTGTTGATGATAATGATGCTTTAATCTTTTACCGAAAAATAGCTGTATTAGCAAAAAGCAGTCTTTTAGAAAACGGGCAATTGTTTTTTGAAATCAATCAGTATTTAGGAAAAGAAATGACGGATTTATTGGCGACAATGAATTTTAAAAATATTGAGTTGAGAAAAGATATTTACGACAACGATCGCATGATTAAAAGTAATATTTAGTTTTAAAAATTTTAACGTAAGGTCTTTGCATACAGTTTGTCATTCCGTAGGAATCTATTCTTCAAATTGATAATTCCAAAACTCTAAATTAGGATTCATTTCTTTTATTAAATGTAGTTTCTTCTCTCTGGAAAGATTTTTAATTTCTTTTTCCCTTTCTTCCGAAAAGTATTTAAATTTTGGTTGTCAGGAACCCACTTTTTATTTCATCGGAAGAAAATATTTTTTGATGTGGGTTTCAATTGCTAACTGAATCCAAGTGAACTTTTCAAAATAAATTAAAAAATGTGAATTATATTTTGCAGTAAAACTGTTTGGGTTTAATTTACTCTTATGCTGCTGCAAGCGTAACTTTAAATTATTGGTCACGCCTGTGTATAAAACATTTCTGTTTTTATTAGTTAGAATATAAAAAGTATAGATTCCTTGGGTATATTCAATCATAGAAATGTTTTAATTAAAATAGAATGAGTAAAATAGATTCCTACGGAATGACAAACGGTGTGTGGAAAAATCAAAACCTCTAATCTAGCCCCGATAGAAGTGAAAAACCTTTTGTGACGGGGTTCGGCGCAAAAGTTTGAAACGGATAGCGGGACAGGTAGTGTCTTGAAAACAATAAATTGTGCTTCAGAAAAAAAAAACTACTCGTAACGCAAAGCCTCAATAGGATCTAATTTTGAAGCTTTAATTGCTGGATATAATCCGGAAACTATTGCCACCATAAAACTAGTTGCAAAAGCTGCAAAAATAGCCATCCACGGAATTACGAAAGCAAAACTCATTGCGGCAGCAAAGGCAAAACCGATTAAGATTCCCAATATGATTCCGACCAAGCCGCCAATTTGTCCAATTAATAAAGTTTCGATAAAAAATTGAACTGAAATAGTGACTTTTGTTGCACCCAAAGCTTTTCGTACACCTATTTCGCGGGTACGTTCGGTAACCGAAACGATCATGATATTCATTAAGGCAATGGATGATCCTAAAATGGTAATGATGCTGATAATCCAGGAAGCCCAGCCCAGATATTTGGTTATTCCGAGGATTCTGTTGATCAAATCATCGCTTCGGCCAATGCCAAAATTATTGTCGCGAACGGGACTCAGTTTGCGAACTCTTCGCATCGTACTTGTAGCATTGTCAACGGCTTCGTCTAAAAGTTCTTTTTTAGAAACCATTACGCTCATCGTGTAATTAATATTTGGTGCGGTAAATAAAGAACGCGCTACCTGAATTGGAATTAAAACCCGTAAATCCTGGCTGTTTCCAAACGTAGAACCTTTTTCTTTTAAAACACCAATGACTTTAAAACGGGCGCCTCGAATCGAAATAATTTTATCAATAGGGTTTACATCTTTCAATAAACCTTTTTCAAAATCAGAACCAACAATACAGGAGTACGTGTTATTGTCGATATCAAACTGATTAAAAGAACGACCCAGATTTATTTCTAAACCCGAATTAGAAATAAAATGTTCATCGACTCCAAGAATCGTAATCTCCGGATCTGTTTTTTGATCTGAATATTTTACTTCGGCAGATGATGTTGCGGTGAAGGAAAGAGAAGTTTCTGTAAACGGGTATTTGTATTTGTTTTTGAAAGCAACAGCTTCGGGATATGATATAATAGGATTTATAATTTCACGCTCATTTCCTCCACGATTTTTAACGTTGTTTTCATATTGATTGATATTGAAAGTATTGGCTCCCATGGATGCAAAATTGGTCGAAACTGTGTTTTCAAGCGCAGTTACAACAGTCAGGATTCCAACCAAAGCGGTAATTCCGATGGCAATAATTAATACAGTAAGAATGGTTCTCAGCAATTGTGTTTTGATGGAACCAAAAGCAATTCGGATATTTTCTTTAAATAATTTTAGCATCATGACCAATTTGACACGAAAATACGTTTTTTGTTACAAGTTTGTTTTCGAACTACCCTAATTTATTTTAAAAAATAAGATATTTGCACTCGATTTAAATTTAGATAAATTTAAATTTGAATGAAATTAATCTTAAGCGTTTTAGTTTTAGAGTTCCCAAATGAATCTAAAATCTAAAATCTAAAATCTAAAATCTGAAATCTAAATAACAAAGATGGCTTCAAAACCAAGCATACCGCAAGGAACCAGAGATTTTTCGCCAGCAGAGGTGTCAAAACGTCAATATATTATTCAGACGATAAAAAATAATTTTGAGAAATTTGGTTTTCAGCCGATCGAGACCCCCTCGTTTGAAAATTCAGATACTTTAATGGGTAAATATGGAGAAGAAGGAGATCGTTTGATTTTTAAAATACTGAACTCAGGTAATTTCTTTTTTAATAAAAATAAAATTGAATTACCGGAATCTATAGAATCCCTGCAGGTTAATTCGGCAGAAACTATTGATTTAAATCAAAGAATCGAGCTGAATAAATTTACCGGAAAAATTTCAGAGAAAGCGTTGCGCTACGACTTAACAGTTCCATTTGCAAGATATGTGGTACAGCACCAGAACGAAATTGAATTTCCGTTCAAAAGATACCAAATTCAACCGGTTTGGAGAGCTGACAGGCCACAAAGAGGACGTTACAGAGAGTTTTACCAATGTGATGCCGATGTTGTAGGTTCAAAATCGTTGTGGCAGGAAGTGGAGCTGGTGCAGTTGTATGATACTGTTTTTACTTCTTTAGGTTTAGAAGGCGTTACCATTAAAATCAATAACAGAAAAATATTATCCGGGATTGCCGAAGTTATTGGAGCTTCTGATAAATTGATTGATTTTACGGTTGCCCTTGACAAGCTGGATAAAATTGGTGAAGATGGTGTTAAAAAAGAAATGATCGAAAAAGGAATTTCTGAAGAAGCCTTGGTTAAAGTACAGCCGCTTTTTAGTTTTACAGGAACATTTTCAGATAAAATAAAAAAGCTTTCAGAATTGCTCTCTTCATCAGACGAAGGCATGAAAGGGGTTCAGGAATTGAAATTTATTTGTGACAATGTGGCTACTTTAGGTTTAGCAACAGCGACATTAGATCTTGATGTCACATTGGCTCGCGGATTGAATTATTATACCGGCGCTATTTTTGAAGTAGCAGCTCCAAAAACTGTTTCGATGGGCTCTATTGGTGGCGGTGGGAGATACGACGATTTGACTGGTATTTTTGGTTTGAAAAATATGAGTGGAGTTGGAATATCTTTTGGTCTGGATAGAATTTATTTAGTTCTGGAAGAATTGCAATTATTTCCGGAGACAGTTGCGGCAACATCAAAGGCGTTGTTTATCAATTATGGAGACGCAGAAGCTTTATATGCTTCTCAGGCGATTCTGAAATTGAGAAAAGAAAATATAAAGGTAGAATTATATCCGGATAATGTAAAAGTTGGGAAACAGTTTCAGTATGCAGATAAAAGATTGATTCCGTTTGCAGTAATTGCAGGTGATCAGGAGATTGCAGCCAATTCATATTCACTTAAAAATTTGGTGACAGGTGAACAGGTTTCAGTTGATTTCGAAGGATTGAAAAATGCTTTGTTGGTATAATTGATTGGTAAGGTGTTTTGCCACAGATTATAAGGATTATTAGATTTTTATTTCACGCAGATTTGCTTCGCCTGTTCGCTGTCGCTCGGGTTGCAGATTCGAGCAGCTTTAATTTGATTGTTATATGAAAATAAATCTGCTTTAATCTGCCTAAATCTTTTTTAGATCTGCGTGAAATAAAAAATTATAGGTTAACTGTTTGGAACGAAGTTGTTTGCTTTGTGTTGCCTAGTTTTAAAGGATTTTCTTTTAAAATCTCCATGTGAAATAGTTGCCGGGGAAGAAAAAAAACTTTTAATTTGCCGACCTTAAGTTACGGGCGTAGTTCAAGGGTAGAATAGCGGTCTCCAAAACCGTTGATGGGGGTTCGAATCCCTCCGCCCGTGCAATAATAAATAACAGCGATTAAGTGTTTATCAAAGATTTCGAGGAATTAAGGAAAAAACATTAAAAAAAGCTTCGTCAAATAGGCGAAGCTTTTTTTAATATAAGGTAAACTTGAATTAATAATTTATATAAGCCGAGGCTAACCCTTAAATTCAAACTTTGATAGGTAATAATACTGATTTGGTTTTTCAGGTTCAAATGTAAGGTAAACGAAAACGTAATAGTCTTAAAATTATACTAAATTTTGCTTAAGAATTATAATTTTTGAATATATATGAATTATGAAAGTGACAATTTGACATTTTAAAAGATTTGGCAGTACTTTTGCAATCTAAAGAAAGAAAAAAATGAAGTTTAAAGATATTTTTAAAAATAAAAGTAATATGACTACTGAAAATACAGAATTCGATCAGGAATTAGATGATGTAACGTTAGAAAACAATGCCAACGGAGAACAGTTAATTGTTGAAGAATTAAGTGTTGAAGAGCAATTGGCTCAGGACTTGGCAAAGGAAAAAGATAAGTTTTTGAGATTATTTGCCGAATTTGAAAATTATAAAAAAAGAACTTCAAAAGAGCGTATGGATTTGTTTAAGACTGCAAACCAAGAAGTTTTATTGGCAATGCTTCCTGTTTTGGATGATTTTGACAGAGCGACTGTGGAAATTAATAAATCTGACGATGAAAATTTGAAAAAAGGAGTAGAGCTTATTCATGAAAAACTAAAAAGCACTCTAGTTTCAAAAGGTTTAGAGCAAGTTGAAGTAAGAGCAGGAGATGCTTTTAATGCTGATTTTGCTGAAGCAATTACCCAAATTCCAGCTCCGTCTGACAAATTAAAAGGGAAAATAGTTGATGTTATTGAAAAAGGATACAAATTAGGAGACAAAATTATTCGTTTCCCTAAAGTGGTTATTGGAAACTAATAAAAGCAAACAGAAATTTTAAAGCACAATTGAAAATTGGATGTTGGAATTTCAGATTTGTAATTTAACCTTATTATGAAAAAAGATTTTTACGAAATATTAGGCATTTCAAAAAATGCTGATGCTGCCGAAATTAAAAAAGCGTACCGTAAAAGTGCGTTGAAATATCACCCGGATAAAAATCCAGGAGACAAAGCGGCAGAAGAAAACTTCAAACTAGCGGCAGAAGCTTATGAAGTTTTGAGCGATCCTAACAAAAAAGCAAAATATGACCAATACGGACATCAGGCTTTTGATGGATCAGGCGGATTTGGCGGCGGACATGGCGGTATGAATATGGATGATATTTTTAGCCAGTTTGGTGACATTTTTGGTGGTGGATTTGGCGGTTTCGGCGGAGGCGGAGGCGGTCCCCGTCGCGCTAAAGGAAGCAATCTTCGAATTAAAGTAAAATTGACTTTAGAAGAAATTGCAAATGGAGTGGAGAAAAAAGTAAAAGTAAAACGTAAAGTTCAGGCCAAAGGAGTTACGTACAAAACTTGCTCGACTTGTAACGGTCAGGGTCAGGTGATGCGTGTAACGAACACCATTTTAGGAAGAATGCAATCTGCATCAACTTGTCCTGCCTGTGGTGGTTCCGGACAAATTCTTGATAAAAGACCATCTGAAGCCGATGCACAGGGGATGGTTCAGGAAGATGAAACTGTTTCAATAAAAATTCCTGCAGGAGTTACTGACGGAATGCAACTGAAAGTTTCGAACAAAGGAAATGATGCACCGGGAAATAGTATTCCAGGAGATTTAATTGTTGCCATTGAAGAGGTTGAACACGAATTCTTAAAGCGTGAAGGAGAAAATGTTCATTACGATTTATATATCAGTTTTCCAGAAGCAGTCTTAGGAGTTTCAAAAGATATTGAAGCCATCAACGGAAAAGTTCGCATTAAACTGGAAGAAGGAATTCAGTCCGGAAAAATCCTAAGATTAAAAGGAAAAGGAATTCCAAGCTTAAACGGTTATGGAAATGGTGATTTGTTAGTTCACGTAAATGTCTGGACTCCAAAAACACTAAACAAAGATCAAAAGCAGTTTTTTGAAAATGCTTTAAACAGCGAACATTTTATACCAAGTCCTGAAAAATCAGAAAAATCATTTTTTGAAAAAGTAAAAGACATGTTTTCATAAGCAGAACTTTTTTTAGAAATGTTTAAATAGATATAAAAACCCATTCTACTACAAATTTAGGATGGGTTTTTTGCGTATTAGTACTTAGATTCGCTATGAATTATTTACTTTTACAGGCGTAAAGCTACAATGGTCAAATTGACCGCAGAAAATCTAAAAAATCGCATGAGCAACTTACTCGAAGTACATAAAGTCGTAAAACAATACGGTGATTATGTAGCGCTTAACGAAGTTTCATTAAATGTGCCAAAAGGCAGTATTTACGGATTATTAGGTCCGAATGGAGCCGGAAAAACTTCCCTTATCCGGATCATCAATCAAATTACTTTGCCAGATAGTGGTGAAATTATTCTGGATGGAGAAAAATTGCAGCCCAAACATGTCCAGACTATCGGTTATTTGCCTGAGGAAAGAGGTTTGTATACTTCTATGAAAGTGGGTGAACAATGTTTGTACCTGGCGCAAATGAAAGGACTTTCTAAAGCTGAGGCAAAAGTGCAATTGGAATATTGGTTCGACCGTTTGGGGATACAGGGCTGGTGGAACAAAAAAATACAGGAACTTTCTAAAGGAATGGCGCAAAAAATTCAGTTTGTAGTTTGTGTGCTGCATAAACCGAAGCTGCTAATTTTTGATGAACCTTTCTCTGGTTTTGACCCTGTAAATGCAAATGTGATAAAAGATGAAATTTTAGAATTGAGGGAACAAGGGGCAACCATTATATTCTCAACACATCGAATGGAAAGCGTTGAGGAACTTTGTGACCATATTGCTTTAATTCATAAATCGAATAAATTAATTGAAGGAAAATTAAGCGATGTAAAACGTCAGTTCAGAACCAATAGCTTTGAAGTTGGAATCCTGACCAATAACGTTGAAGGTTTGATGTACGATATTACGCAGAAGTTTAACGTTTCCCCGGCTCATTTTAAATCTCTGAGCGATGATTTGAAATTAAACATACAAATTGGAAATGCATCTTCAAACGAGTTATTGCATCTTTTAACACAAAGAGGTCAGGTAACGCACTTTGTAGAAAAGATACCAAGTGTCAACGATATTTTTATTCAAACGGTAACTGAAAATAAAGTTTAGATTTAGATATTAGAGTGAAGAACTAAAATCTGAATCGACAACCTAAAATCAACAATCAACAATCTAAAATCTAAAATTAAAAATGAGCATCATTTCGCTGATTATAAAAAGAGAGTTCATTGCAAAAGTCCGCAATAAGTCTTTTGTTGTCATGACTTTTTTGAGTCCGTTGCTGTTTGTGGCAATTGCTGGATTTATTGGCTATTTGAGTTCAATGAAAGCAGAAACTAAACGAATTGCACTTCATGACGAAACAGGTTTGTTTGTAAATGACTTTTTGAAGGAAAACAGAAAAGAGGGTGAATTTAAATATCTTAATTTATCTGAAATTGATACAAAATCCTTGAAAGATAGTATCTCCAAAGAAAATTTCAGTGGTTTAATTGTTATTCCAAAAACGAGCAATTTAAAAGATTTAGAAACCAAAGTAGAGTTTATCTCTAATAATAGTCCGAGTATTTCTTTCATTGAGAGTACGCAGTATATCATCGGAAGAAAAATAACAAAGCTCAATCTGGAGAAAGCAAAACTGGATACTGTAGCGATTCAAAAAGCGCAGTCAGATGTGAATATTCATTTGATAAAAGCCTCAGGAGAAGAAAGTTTAAAAGGATTAAATGAAATTAAAATCGGAATTGGCGGTGCTTTTGGTTATTTAATCATGATGTTTATTATCATTTATGGAAATATGGTAATGCGAAGCGTGATCGAAGAAAAAACAAATCGAATTATTGAAATTATTATTTCGTCGGTAAAACCATTCCAATTGATGATTGGAAAAATTGTAGGAACTTCGCTTGCAGGATTATTGCAGTTTACAATCTGGGCGATAATTGGTTTGGGATTAATGTTTGCTGCTTCTGCATTTTTTGGGGTGAATGTTGGGCCAACTGCCAGAATTTCTCCTGAATTGATGCATTCAGCGCAACAGGAATTTTCAGGATCAGCACAAATGTATATTAGCGAATTATGGAATTTACCAATTGCCAGTATCATTATCGGCTTTATAGTTTATTTTATAGGAGGATATTTTCTATATAGCTCATTCTATGCAGCAATTGGAGCCGCAGTTGACAATCAAACTGATTCTCAACAATTCCTTTTACCTATTATTATGCCACTTATATTAAGCGTTTATATAGGATTTTTTACGGTTGTAAATGACCCACACGGAACAGTTGCAGTAGTATTTTCAATGATTCCGCTAACATCGCCAATAGTTATGTTAATGCGTATTCCGTTTGGTGTGCCTTGGTGGCAAATCGCAATTTCGGTATCATTATTGTTTGCTACCTTTTTCCTTGTAGTCTGGTTTGCCGCAAAAATTTACCGTGTTGGTATTCTAATGTACGGCAAAAAACCAACCTGGAAGGAATTGTATAGATGGCTTAAATATTAATTTCTATAGTCACAAAGGTTCAGAGTTGCAAAGGGACAAAGGTTTTTTTGACTATACTAACTTTTGTACTTCAGAACAAAGTAGTTTAGGAATTTTACAAAGAGTATAAATTATAAAATAATGTAGTTTCAAAAGTATATAGTGACAAAGGTTTTAAACTTTGTACCTCTGAACCTTTGCAACTTTGAATCTCAAAAAAATGAGTAAAATACTAATTATAGAAGACGAAGCAGCGATCAGGCGCGTTTTGGTAAAGATTTTATCAGAAGAAAATGATGCATATCAGGTTGATGAAGCGGAAGATGGTGTTGCAGGACTTGAAAAAATAAAAAACAACGATTACGATTTGGTTTTGTGCGATATCAAAATGCCAAAAATGGACGGTGTTGAGGTTTTGGAAGAAGTAAAAAAAATCAAACCCGAAATTCCTATGGTCATGATTTCCGGGCATGGTGATATGGAAACAGCGATTCATACCATGCGTTTGGGAGCTTTTGATTATATCTCAAAGCCACCAGATTTGAATCGTTTATTGAATACTGTTCGTAATGCTTTGGATAAAAAACAGCTTGTAGTTGAGAATAAAATCCTGAAGAAAAAAGTCAGTAAAAATTACGAAATGGTTGGCGAGAGCGATGCCATCAGTCATATTAAATTAATGATTGATAAAGTGGCACAAACAGAAGCCAGAGTTTTAATTACAGGACCAAACGGAACAGGAAAAGAATTAGTAGCGCACCAATTGCACGAAAAAAGCGAGCGTGCCAATTTCCCTTTAATTGAAGTGAACTGCGCTGCTATTCCCAGCGAATTGATTGAAAGCGAATTATTCGGACATGTAAAAGGTGCTTTTACATCGGCAGTGAAAGATCGTGCCGGAAAATTTGAAGCAGCAGATAAAGGGACTATTTTCTTAGATGAAATTGGAGATATGAGCCTTTCGGCGCAAGCCAAAGTCTTACGTGCTTTGCAGGAAAGTATGATCACGAGAGTCGGTGCAGAAAAAGATATAAAAGTTGATGTTCGCGTAGTGGCGGCAACGAATAAAGATTTAAAAACAGAAATTGCCGAAGGCCGTTTCCGTGAAGACTTATACCATCGTTTGGCTGTGATTTTAATTAAAGTTCCGCCATTGAATGAAAGACGTGATGATATTCCGGCTTTGATAAGACACTTTGCAGAGAAAATAGCTTCAGAACAGGGAAATGTGGTGAAGGTATTTTCGCAACCAGCCATAAAATTATTGCAGGAATACGATTGGACAGGAAACATCCGTGAACTTCGGAATGTAGTCGAAAGATTAATCATTTTGGGAGGGACAGAAATTTCTGAAACTGATGTAAAAATGTTTGCCAGCAAGTAATGATTTTGGAATCTAAATTCCAAAATCATAAATCTAAATTAGAATATGAAACTAAAAAAAATAAACGAGAAGTTACAGGACGCCTTAATTGAAAACGGTTTGACAGAAGCTAATATATTGCAGATGGAAACTTTTTCGACCATAAAAAGTGGTGCGGATTGTATGATTATTTCTCCAAAAGGAACCGGAAAATCAACAACAATTGTATTGAATGTTATTCAGCAACTGGCCGGGCATACAGAAGAATCTCCACGCGCTTTGATTATTGTGGAGGATAAGGAAAAAGTATTGGCAATGGAAGCTCTTTTTGAGAAATATGGAAAATATACCAATCTTGAAGTTTACGGTGTCCATGACAAAGGCGATATGGATTATGATAAAAATTATATTTCAACCGGAATAGATGTTTTAATTGGTACGCCAAACAAGCTGAGCGACATGTTTACAACAGCTGGTTATAATGTAAACCGTTTAAAGATGTTGATTTTAGATGATGCAGATCCTATTTTGAGATTGCGTAATGAAACTAAAATCATGCGTATTTCTAACAGTATCGCCAAAACACAACGCATTATTTTTGCTGAAATATTGACAGAACGTATCGAAATTCTGGCTGATAAATTTCTACTAGAACCTTACTTTTTTGATATGGATGAAGAAGGAGAAGAAGAGTTGGATGAAGAGGAGGATGGAATTGAGGAGGAGGAATAAAGCCTTTAGAAAGTCTATGAAATGATAAAAACACTTAAATTTTTAACGATCGTACTTTTGGTTTTTTTCGTTGTAATTTATTTGATTATTGTTTCCTACATATATTTCAATCAGGTTAGAATAGTTTTTCAAAGTACTTCACTTCCAAAAGAATATCAGTTTGATTATCAGAGTGAATTTGAAGAATTAAATATCAAATCATTTGATGGAGTTAATTTAAATGGACTTTTATTTAAAGCAAAAAACTCTAAAGGTCTTGTTTTTTATCTTCACGGAAATGCCGGAAACCTTGAAAGCTGGGGTAAAATAGCAAAAACATATACTAATTTAGGATATGATATTTTTATTTTAGATTATCGAAGTTTTGGGAAAAGTGAAGGAGAGATTGAAAATGAAGAACAGTTAAATAAGGATATTGACATAGTTTATAAAACACTAACTAAAAGATATTCTGAAAATAGAATCATAGTTACAGGTTATTCAATAGGTTCAGGATTTGCCACAATTTTGGCTTCTGAAAAGAAACCTAAAGCTTTAATTCTTCAATCACCTTATTATAGCTTTACAGAATTATCAAGCAGCAGAGTTCCGTTTTTTCCTGATTTTATGAAGAAATTTCAATTAGAAACTTACGAATATCTGCCAAAAATTAAAGTTCCAATTTATATATTTCATGGAAAAGATGATCAATTAATTCCTTATGAAAATTCAGTTAGATTAAGTAACTTAATAAAATCGAATGGACATTTTTATCCTTTAAATAAACAGGAACATATTGGTATGAATGAAAACAATGATTTTCAGAATCAATTAAAAATAATATTACAATAAATAATTATAAAAATACAATGTTATGGGATTAATGAAAGTGTTTTCAGGAAGTGAAGTTTTAGCCATTGCTTTGCAGGAAAGATTAGAAAAAGCGGGAGTAGAAACCGTAAAAAAAGATAATATTCAATCTGCTCGTTTGGCGGGATTTGGCCAAACTGACTTGGCTGTAGAGGTATTTATTCAGGAAACTGATTTTGCAAAGGCGAATCCGGTTATTGAAGATTTTAGAATGAGCATCTAAAATAGTTTTCAGTCTCAGTAATGACTGAAAGCTGCGACTGCTACTAAAAACTTTAAAAATATGCAATATAAAATGTTAGTGCTCGACATGGATGATACCTTGTTGACAGACGATCATAAAATTTCGGAATTAAATAAAAGAGTACTTCTTGAAGCTCAGGCAAAAGGGGTTTATGTAGTTTTGGCTTCTGGCCGGCCAACTTCTGCCATGACCGCTTATGCAAAAGAATTAGAGTTAGATTTAAACGATTCGTATATTATTTCGTTTAATGGTGCTGTAATAAGTACGGTAAAAGATGATCTTATATTATTTGAGCAATGCTTGACACCGGAGCAAATTCATGATTTATACGATTATAGTGTAAAAATTAAAACGCATATTATCACGTATCTTGATGGAGAAATTATAAGCGAAACAGATTCCGAGTATATCGAAATTGAAAAAGAAATTACCGGATTGCCGCATAATAAGGTTTCCGACTTTAAGGCTGCAGTTACTAAACCAGCTGTGAAATGTATTTTACTGGAAGAGCCTTCGTATTTAAAAGAAGTAGAGCAGAATTTGAAAGCTGCAATGCCTCATTTGAGTGTTGCAATGTCAAAGCCTTTTTTCTTAGAAGCAGCCCAATACGGAATTGACAAAGCAGCAAGCATCAAAATCTTAGCAGAGAAATTAAATATTCATCAAAGTGAAATTATTGCTGTTGGAAATGCAGGAAATGATCTTACAATGATAGAATATGCCGGTTTAGGAGTTTGGGTTGATAATGTAACGCCAGAATTGCGTGACCGGGCAAATGTAATTGTAGCATCAAATAACGATGATGGTGTTGCTGAAGTTGTGCAGCGTTACATCTTAAATAATTTTGTTTATGAAGAAATCAATTGAAACGGAACGTCTGCTTTTGAGAGAACTGGAGCTTTCTGATGCAGAAGGAATGTTTAAATTGGATTCGAATCCGAACGTACATTTATTTATAGGAAATAAACCTGTAAAACAAATTGATGAAAGTATTCATCAAATTAAGAATATTCAACAGCAATACGCTGATTTCGGAATTGGCCGTTGGGCTGTAATCCTCAAAGAAACGAATGAATTTTTAGGCTGGTCCGGAATAAAATTCATTACAAATGAAATCAATAATCATAAAAATTTCTATGAAATTGGCTATCGTTTTATTGAAGAGCATTGGGGAAAAGGATATGCTACCGAAGCAGGAAAAGCTTTTATAGATTATGCTTTCAACACTATGAAAGTGGAAGCAGTATATGCTTACGCCGATGAAGGAAATGAAAATTCAAGAAAGATTTTAGAAAAACTCGGTTTAATATATATCAATTCATTTGAATATGAAGGAGAAACAGAAGTTTGGTATGAAATAAAAACCCCAAAAATTTAATATTAAATTTTTGAGGTTTTTAAGCTTATAAGCTTATATTTTTAGAATTGTATCCATTATTTTTTGGCTACAGAAACAAAATATTTATTTCCGTCACCCATTGTCAATTTTACACGCTCATCACAAAGATCAATTGCAAAATTTGCGCTTTCGTAACAGCTGCAAGTTGTGTTTTTGTCTTTAGACATTTCAGTTTTACAGTTATTGTTTTTAAAACTAGCCAATTGAGGAGTGTATAAACTTACCAAATCTGTAGAAGCAGTAACTAAAGAAATAATACTTGCAGAGTTGTTATTTGTAATTCTGTATACAATTCTGTCAGTGTAATTTACATCATTAACGACTACTTTTCTAATGTACGTATAAGCTGTAGATCCTTCTCCAGGTTCCTTAACTTCAAATTTAAATCCAACTGCACGTATGGCGATATCAAACTGTTGTTGTGAGTTATAACTTGCCCAGCTTGTTAATGTACTGATTGTTGGAAACGGATTTGCATTTGCGGCAGGAGCATTTGTTTGTGCCTGCGTACTAAAAGTTGTTAAGAAAATTAAGCAGATCGTGGGGAAAAATGCTTTCATATGTTTTTTAAATTTTAAAATTTGCCTACTCTGAATTGGTTTTCGGCTTTCCCATTTTATCAATATTGTGAAAGTTTTAAAACGCTGTAAATCGAATAATCTTATATGCAGACTTAATTTTTTATCAAATTCGATGCGTGAATTTAAGTTTAATATTAATGACAGCAAAGGAAAATGTAATTTTATAACTTATTTCATGCATTTAGTCGGATTTATTTGCTTTTTGTCGATTTTTTCTGTCATTTTTTAAAAAACAACTTGATTAAAAAAAAACGACTTTTTTACCTTTTCATGTAATCAGTTTGCTTTATTTAAGCAAAAATAAATATACTTATGGTTCAAGATATTGATTTATAATGCATTATTGATTTTATTTTAAAGAAATTTGTGTGTAAATTTGCAAACCCTTCAATTGAAGATGTAAATATAATATCTTACTACTTAAAATGTAGTGTATTCCTATGGAAAATAGAAAAAAAGTTGCTTTTTATACGCTTGGGTGCAAACTGAACTTTTCAGAGACATCTACAATCGCCAGAAATTTTAATGATGAAGGTTTTGACAGGGTTGATTTTGAAGAAATAGCAGATATTTATGTTATCAACACCTGTTCTGTAACTGAAAATGCTGACAAACAATTTAAACAGGTGGTAAAAAAAGCAATGAAGCTTAATGATAAGGCTTTTGTTGCCGCTGTAGGTTGCTATGCACAATTAAAACCGGAGGAATTAGCAGCTGTAGATGGTGTTGATTTAGTTTTGGGAGCTACTGAAAAATTTAAAATTACCGATTATATTCATGACTTGAGCAAAAATGACATGGGTGAGGTTCATTCATGCGAAATTGCAGAAGCCGATTTTTATGTTGGAAGTTATTCCATTGGTGACAGAACCCGTGCTTTCCTGAAAGTACAGGATGGCTGCGATTATAAATGTACCTATTGTACAATTCCGCTTGCGAGAGGAATTTCAAGAAGTGATGCTTTGGAGAATGTATTAGAAAATGCAAAAGAAATCTCTGCTCAGAATATTAAAGAAATTGTTTTGACAGGAGTGAATATTGGTGATTACGGGAAAGGGGAGTTTGGAAATAAAAAACATGAACATACTTTCTTAGACTTAGTTCAGGCTTTGGATAAAGTGGAAGGAATCGAGCGTTTACGAATTTCATCGATCGAGCCTAATTTATTGAAAAACGAAACAATTGAATTCGTTTCTAAAAGCCGCACTTTTGTACCCCATTTCCATATTCCGCTGCAATCCGGAAGCAATGCTATTTTAAAATTAATGAAACGCCGTTATTTGCGTGAAGTATATACAGAACGTGTGAACAAAATTCGCGAAGTAATGCCGCATGCCTGTATTGGAGTTGATGTTATAGTTGGTTTTCCTGGTGAAACAGATGAGCATTTTCTAGAGACTTACCATTTTCTGAATGAAATGGACATATCTTATTTACATGTATTTACCTATTCAGAAAGAGATAATACAGAAGCTGCTGATATGCCAGGCGTTGTTCCTGCTAATGTAAGAGCAAAACGTAGTAAAATGCTCCGTGGCTTATCCGTTAAAAAGCGTCGCTCTTTTTACGAAAGCCAATTAGGTTCAAACCGAACAGTTTTATTTGAAAATGAAAATAAAGAAGGTTATATTCATGGTTTTACCGAAAACTATGTAAAAGTAAAAACACCTTGGAATCCTGAATTGGTTAATACTTTACAGGAAATCAACCTGACTAAAATTGATGAAGACGGAAGTGTCCGTTTGGAGTTCATAAACAAATTAGCAGAAGTATTTCACAATAGTGACATTTTCTAAATACAAATCACAAAAAAGCCCTTTTTTCGAAGGGCTTTTTTGTGGTTTTATAAAATCTTATTTTTCGTTTTCTTCTGCAACCAATTTTAATGAATTGATATAATCTGAATCAAATTCAATAACTCTTATTTTTTCCGGATTAAAACTCAGTTCGCCTCCAAAAGAACCCCTGATGTCTAAGAAATCAATAGTTAGTATTTCATCGTTTACTTCAATTAGTTTTCCTAGATAAACCGATTTTGGTGATTTTTTTACAATCTGAAAAATTCCATATTTAGTATTGATGTAATTCAGAATCGTGCTCAAATCCTTAATCGGAATGATGTCTTCTGCATTTGTTTTTAAACCTTTCAGGCGAATCACTTTTTCATTAAATTCAAGTTCTTCGTCTCTTTCAATAGCTTCGATGTTTTTGTTTCTTAAAATTACAAATCCATCAATTATGAAATCAATAGGATTGTTTCTTAATAAAATCCAATCATCCGAATAATCAATCAGAAACCCGGTAAAAATTTCTTTTTTATCTGTAAATGCAATTGAAATCAATTGTCTTAAATATTGTTCCATCATTTTTGTTTTTAAAATTCCAATACTAAAATTCCAAATTCTAATTTTATGCACTACCTGGAATTTGGAATTTAATTTTGAGATTTAATGTTTTAAGGATTAGTAGACCAAATGCTGCTGTTTTTTATAAATACCCTGCGATTTAGTTTGAGTTGTGCAATGATTAATTCGGCAACGTCCTCAGACTGTATTACTTTTTCAGGATTACCGTCAGTTAAGTTTAAGTCTTTTGCCATGTCAGTAGCAACAGTGCTTGGCGTTAAGGCAGTCACGCGAATATTGTGCTTTCTCATTTCCTGCATTAAGGAATCTGTTAATCCCAGGACTGCAAATTTTGAGGCGCTGTAGGCACTTGTCAATGCATTTCCGTTTAATCCGGCTGTTGATGAAATGTTGATGATGTCACCCGTTTGCCTTTCGATCATGTTTGGTAAAACGGCGCGGGTTGTATAATAAGTTCCCATTAGGTTTACCTGAATGATTTTCTCCCATTCGGCTGGTTCTAATTCCATAAATTTTCCAAAAGCAGCAATTCCGGCATTATTGATTAAAATATCAATAGTTTTAAATTTTGATAATGCTGTTTCTATTGCTTTATTAATTGAATTAATATCCGAAACATCAGCGGCTAATGCTAACGATTTAACTCCGAAATTTTCAATTTTTACGGCTAATTGTTCAACATCCAATTGCGTTCTCGAAATTAAGATTACGTTTACACCTTCCTTTGCAAGAGCAATGGCAATCGCTTTTCCAATTCCTTTTCCGGCTCCTGTAATAAGGGCATTTTTATTTTTTAAGTTTGACATGAGTGTAATTTTAGAAATGCCAAAAAGCATCAGTTGAGTTACACAAAAATACAGTTTTTGCTTCCTAAAATGATGCTTTTTTTATTTTCTTAATCTAAGTTTAACAACTTATTTATTCTTTTAAAACCATGTCAATACACATTACTGCAGCAAGGATTAATTGTCTAAGCGGAGATTCTGCAGCTACAGTATCTTCAATTTGAAGAACATAATTATCTGCACTGGTAAAAAACTCTTTACCCATTCCTGCCCATTTTTTGCTTACTTGTGCAAGCTGTTTGTTTTCGTGTGTGAATTTAAAATCCCAACCTGTCCATTTTCCCTGTAATGTACAAACTGGTTTTTCATTTTTGTCCAAAATTTCAAATCTTCCTCCAAACGAAAAGAACTTTTGTTTGAAAGTTCCAACCAAACGATCTTTCTCGTCAAAAACTTCAACAGTAGATCGAAAAAAAGCAACACCTCGTTTTACAGAAATTAATTTTTCACCTGAGGCTGTAGTAATTTCCACATTAAAAGGTGTCATTCTTTTGTAATCTGTGAAACGTAATATTTTAGTAAAAATGCCTAAACTATTTTCTCTGCAATTCATGACGATCTGGTTATTCGCAGGATCATAAATGTCATAATTGTTAGCGGCTTTAAACATTCCAACGTGTTCTTTTACAAGAAATAAATTTTGATTTAAAATTGGGTTCATGAAATTTTGTTTGAAATTGATTTATAATACACTTTTTGAAGATTGTAGTTTTATTTCTTCAAAGCGTTTCAAATGTAAAGATAATTTTGGTAGCGAATCAATATAAATGAGAATGGCAATGCTTCTGTTGATTTTCTGAAATAGAGCTCGTCATTCCTTTTCTTTAGTTGTAATAACAACAACTCCGTTTATAGCCTTATTTCCATAAAGAGCAGTTGCTTCGGTTCCTTTCAGTACTTTTATTTCTTCAATATCATTCGGGTTGATTTTAGAAAGTTGCTTCGAGTTTATCAGGACTCCATCCAAAATATACAGAGGTTCTTTCAAAACAGATTGGGAAGGGACACAGATTGTAATTCGATTAGCCGGAGGAGAAGACTGAACAAAATTCAGAGAAACCTTTACATCAGAAATGGTGTCTTTCGATTTAGTAAAAGTTTTAGGAACCATTTCTATCTTGGCAGAACCATTTACCTTTTTATTAGCGGGTGTTTTTTCCTGCGCTTTTGATACGAAAGATATAAGCATAGAAAGGACTAATGAAATAAGTTTTACATTTTTCATTGAAGTAATTTTAATTTAAAAAAGTGTTTTTTGCTAGTTTTTCAAAGCTGGTTTCCCTGTTTTGGTAGTGATAATTACAACTCCTTTTTTGCCTTTCTCACCATATTTTGAAGTGGCTTCCAAATCCTGAAGAATGGTAATGGTTTTGATTTCCTGCTTATTCAATGGTGCATACGGACTTGTTGGATTTGTCCCAAATAAATCATTTTCAGAATAATAAATTCCATCAATAATATATAAAGGTTCATCTAAAACAACCAGTGATTCTACATTTTCGGGGCTTAAATTAGGGAGTTCATCCTGCATCATTTTATCTCTTTTTTCATCATTGCTGTGGGCGATTGCATTTCCGTTAAGGACAACCAAAGGCGCTGATTTTTTCACCTTTTGTTCTTGTTTGTCTGCAAAGGCAACTTTTGCAGATTCCCTTTGTGGGCTATTTGAATAGCCAAAACTTTGGTCAGCTTTATCTTTTTCAACGAAATCTTCTTCTTTTGGATTGCTTTCTTCAGCTCGTATTGGAGCTGTTATAAAATCTTCATTAGGAGTTGCGACAATAACTTCGTTTAAAGAACCTTTTGCTTCATTTATTGCTACATTTTGCTGCTTCTTGATTTGATCGTCTAAAATCCGGATAGCTTCTGGTTGCGAAATAATTTTAGAATCATTTTCAACAGCCGCATTGTCTTTTATCTGATTTTGAATGGTTTCTTTTTCAACTTCATTTACAACTATTTTTGTTGTTTGAATTACAGTGTCTTTATCTGCTTTTAAAAACTGCGAGCCCAAAGAAACTACTAATAGAAGTGAAGCGGCAATGGCAATTTTTTTCCATAACGAAATGGTCTTTTTGTCTTGTTTTTTGTCCAATTTATTTTCAACACGTGACCAGATTTTTTCCATTCCAGGAAAATCTTTTTGCTCCGAGTTTTGTGCGGCATCCTTAAATTTATCGAATATTTTATCTTGATTGTCCATGACTACTTTGCTTTTTGATAATACAATTTATTTACTAATTCCTTTAGCTTGGTTTTTGCCGCATTCAATTGTGATTTTGAAGTGCCTTCAGAAATGTTGAGCATTCCGGCTATTTCCTTATGCGCAAAACCTTCGATAACAAAAAGGTTAAAGACCGTTTTGCAGCCGTCCGGAATATGGTTTAGTAAATTGAGTAAATCTTCTTCTTCCAAAGAGTTAATTTCATCTGTAAAAGGTTGGGAAAGCAATTTGATGTCATCCAGATACATATTGAAATTTGTATTCTTTTTGATGGTCGCCAAACAGTGGTTGACGGTTATTTTTCTCGCCCAGGCCTCAAAAGCCTTGTCTTCTTTAAGCTGATCCAGTTTTGTAAAAACAGTATAAAAAGCATCAGCGAGTGCTTCTTCAATTTCTTCTTCTTTCTTTAGGTATCGTTTGCAAACGCGATACAGTTTTGGAGCCATATGCTCATACACCTGACGCTGGGCATCCCGTTGCATTTTTTTGCAGTTAGAAATGATGGTTTCGTTTATCACAATGGTTGTCTTTATACTAAAGAGAGGGTAAAAGATAAAAAGGTTGGGAAGGCGATGAAATAAATGTAAAAATAAATTAAATTATGATATAAATAGCTGATTTGTAGAAAAAGCTGTTTCGCAGAGATGCCCAAAGGGTTTCACAGAGATTCGCAAAGTTTATTTTATTTTTCTTCGTGCGTCTCTGTGAAACCCTTTGTGAGTCTTTGTGTAATAAACTTACCTTGACTGTAAACTCAATTTAAAAATCTTCGTTTCCAAAAGCTCCGTATCATTATCCTCGCAAAGCAAAAACTCGATTTTGTGATTTGATTTTTGATAGAAAGTCAAACCTTCGAATTTATTGGTTGAAGTGATTTTTTGAGTATAATCGATTTTCATGGTTTTGAGATCTATTCTTCCTATGAAACTTCCCAGCACTTCGCCATCGTCGTAGGTTGATTGAGTATCTTCGGCGGTGGCGAGGAAATAGATTTTGTCTTCGACTAAAACAGCATCTGTAAAACTGGAGCGAACACCTTTTATTTTTGGCAGTTTGTAATTGGTTGCTACCAATGCAAATTCTTCGCCCAAACTTTTGGCATGAATGGTAAAAATGGTGTTTTTATTCGAAATTCCATTGCCACGATTGAATAGATACCAGTTTTCGCCATCGAAAATAGCGCCTTCGAGATTAAAATCTTCCGGTTTTATTTCGCCGAAACTTTGCATTAAGGCATACAAATCAACCAAATCATTTTTCTGTAAAATGGTTTTGCTTTTAAGATCGAAGGCAATCATTTTGTTTCTGTTTTCGGTAGAGCCTGAACCAAAAATATACAAGGTATCGTTGTGATGCGCAATCGATTCAAAATCGGGTTTGATTTTTTTTGGAATGTTTTGCGAAGGATTGTCAATTAAAGGATGATGACTCAATTGCTGATTCTGCATGTTGTATTCGTATAAAAATCCGCTGTTATCGCCAATGATGTAAAGGGAATTGTTATTGAAAAATAAACCTGATGCCGAACCGATTCCGATGATTTGAAATAATATTTCTAATGTGAATTTTTCCATGGATTTTGTTTTACTAGATTTTATATGTCCTCAGTTTTGTCATTCCGTAGGAATCTCAATACTTTGTATTTAAAAGCTTAGAGATTCCTACGGAATGACAAAATTGTGTTTAACTGTTTTACTAATATTCAAATGTTTTTGAATTACTGTTTGAAAACGTTCAGGAGTAGTTATTAGGAGATGGCCTTTTTCTGTTTCTTAAAAATTCCTATTATTAAATTTATAAAATAAATTGGTTGTCCAATTAATAATATCAATACCGTTAGAACTACAAGTGTTTGGTTTATTAACTGATAATTGTCAAATAGAGGAAAAGAAGCATCTACAAAAGCTTTACTATACCCAATTACTAACCAATAAACTAAAAAACTTCCATTAAGGATCGCGGAATGAATTATTGTCAATACACTAATTAGTTTTCTCTTCATGACTTTTTGAACAATCCAATATCCAAGTCCTATAAGATAATAAGCTAAACTCAAAAAAAGAGCAAAATAAAAATGTGCAATTACAAAATATGTATCATGAATATTTATATCGAAAGTAGTATCTTCATTATTGGTCTGAATTAATCCAATTATTAATATTATTAAAGCAATTAACCAAAACAAATTATATATTTTAATTTTTTTTAAGTTCATGAAAATTTTATTCATTTCTTTTTTGTTTATCAAACATTTCTCCTAACCAATGCCTAGCCCTGATAGAAGTGGAAATCCTTTTGTCTCGCTTCTTTAGCGAGACAAAAGATTGTAACGAATAGCAGGAATATGCTTCGTAAAATTAGTATATTTATATTACAAAAAACGAATATATATGAAATCGATAGATCCAAATGATTTTAAAGTTACAGATAAAATAAAGTTATCCAGGATTCCGACTTTGCTCAATATTGAAGCGGATGAAGAAGAGAAAGAAGAAAAACTGAATAAAGTGCGAAATAAACTGAGCGATTTGCAGGATGTGATGTATTCGCACAATAAATATGGAGTTTTGATTTGTTTGCAGGGTATGGACACTTCTGGGAAAGATAGCTTAATTCGGGAAGTTTTTAAGGAATTTAACCCGCGTGGAGTGGTGGTGCATAGTTTTAAAACGCCCAATTCAACCGAATTAGAACATGATTATTTGTGGCGGCATTATATTGCTTTGCCCGAAAAAGGGAAGTTTGCCATTTTTAACCGTACACATTATGAAAATGTTTTGGTGACACGTGTGCATCCTGAGTATATTATGGGAGAGAATTTACCCGAAATCAATTCGGTTAAAGATATTACCCCTAAATTTTGGGAAAAGAGAATTGAACAAATCAATAATTTTGAAAAGCATATTACTGAAAACGGAACGGTCGTAATAAAGTTTTTTATGCATTTGAGCAAAGAGGAGCAAAGAGAACGCTTATTACGTCGACTGGAAGAAGGAAAACACAATTGGAAATTTTCGCCAGGCGATCTGAAAGAGCGTGAATATTGGGATGAATATCAAAAATATTATGAAGAAGCGATAAATAAAAGTTCGACAGATTATGCGCCCTGGTATGTAATTCCTGCAGACGATAAAGAAATGGCACGTTATATTGTTGCGAAAGTTATTTGGGAGGAAATGCAAAAATATAATATTAAGGAGCCGGAACTTGATGATGAGATTAAAGCCAATATAGAAATGTATAAGAAAGTGCTTAAGAAGAAGTAGTTAATTAGAAAATGTGATAATTAGATGATTGCATTTAGTTGGCTTTCTTCAAAAGTATATAAAAACTAAACCCGACAGATTTATAAAAATCTATCGGGTTTTACCCAAAAAAAAAATAAAAATAACTTGATTTATTTTACAATTCGAAGCCATACGCTAAACGAAGCGCTATCTGGTTGGTATCGAATTTGTCATAATCTTCATATCGTAAACTAATATCAATATGTTTACCAGCATATCCAATACTTGGAGCCCATAATAATGAAGTTTCATTGTAGTCGTTAGTTACGGCAAAACCTGCACCCACTTCTCCCATAACATAAAACTGATCTTCCCAAACAAAAGCTTTGAAACCTGCTTTTGCAGGAATGAACCCTACATCAGGCATATCATCACCTACAAATAAATTAGTAAAACCGGTTGTCAATGTTAACGAAGTTCTTTTAGATAAATCATATTGAAGTCTTACGTCACCACCAAGAGCCCAGTCGTAGTCATCGCCATCAGTTGGAATTCCACCACTGATACCAAATCCTAATTTGAATTTCTGATCGTAGTTTGCGCTGTCTGTTTGAGCAGATGTAGTTGTCGTGTAAATCATTGCAATCGCGGCAAAGAATAGAATCCTGATATTTTGTAAATTTTTCATGCTTGTATTTTTTTAATTACTATGGTGTAAAGGTACTTTTGAGGTATTGGTAAGTCGTTATATAATTTTTGAGAATCGTTACATAATGCCAAGATTGTTGCATTTTTATCTAAAGCATAAAGCGTCGCGAAGCCTTTGTTTTATTGGTTTTTGAGATATTTTTAGAACATTTTTAAAGATAAAAAAGTAGTTGAATTTGTTGTTGATAATTGATAATCAGAGTGGTATAATTTGGAGTCTATTTGTTGTTGTAAATTAATTCTGGATTTATTTAAAAAAGCAATATTTCTAAAGAATCCAAAGCATCTGATTATCTTTGCCGACTTAAAAAGAATAAAAGTGAATTTAAAGCAGTACACAAAAGAGTTTTCCTATAATTTCAGACTGGCGTATCCTGTTATTTTAGGAATGGTTGGTCATACATTAATAGGTATAGTTGATAATATAATGGTTGGTAAATTAGGTAGTACCGAACTGGCCGCAGTTTCTTTGGGGAACAGCATGATTTTTATTGCAATGTCGCTGGGAATTGGTTTTTCTACCGCCATTACTCCAATTGTAGCTGAAGGTGATGCCGAGAAAAATGATACCAAAGTTCGCTCGGCCTTTCATCATGGATTGTTTTTATGTACCATTTTAGGATTAGCCCTTTTTGGAGTGATTGTTCTGGCAAAGCCAATAATGGAATTGCTGCATCAGCCGGCTGAGGTCATTGCACTTGCAAAACCTTATCTTGATTGGGTTGCTTTTTCATTAATTCCGTTAATTATGTATCAGGGGTACAAACAATTTGCAGACGGAATGTCAATGACAAAATATTCGATGTATGCGATGATTATGGCAAATGTACTGCACGTAGGGATTAACTATGTGTTGATTTATGGTATCTGGATTTTTCCTAAAATGGGAATTGTTGGTGCTGCTTTAGGAACCGTAATTTCAAGAATATTCCTTGTAATGTTTATGCATATTATGCTATCAAGGAGAAATGATTTAAAACGATTTTTTGAAGGCTTCAGTTTTGACGAAATTAAAAAAGAAACCATAAAAAAAATAATAAGCATTGGTTTTCCATCAGCTATGCAAATGCTTTTTGAAGTAGTATTATTTACAGCGTCAATCTGGCTTTGCGGAAATATTGGGAAAACAAGTCAGGCTGCCAATCAAATTGCTTTAAGTCTGGCTTCAATGACTTTTATGTTTGCGATGGGATTAAGTGTTACTTCGATGATTAGGGTTAGTAATCAAAGAGGACTGCAGGATTTTAAAAAATTAGTTGTTGTGGCGCGTTCTATTTTTTTACTTGCCATTATAATCGAAACTGTTTTTGCAATTCTGTTTGTCGCTTTTCATAATTATTTGCCTCATATTTTTTTGAATATGGAAAACGGAGGACAGCTTCTGGATAATAATGAAGTGATAAGTATAGCATCAAAATTACTTTTGATAGCCGCTATCTTTCAAATTTCTGACGGAATCCAGGTAGTAGTTTTAGGAGCGCTGCGTGGTTTGCAGGATGTAAAAGTGCCCATGTACATTACGTTTGTTGCGTATTGGGTTATTGGTTTTCCGATTTCGTATTATTTAGGTGAACACACTTCATGGAAAGCCGAAGGGGTCTGGATTGGACTTTTGGCAGGGCTAACTTCTGCAGCAGTATTTTTGTATATTCGCTTTCACTTTCTAACAAAAAAATTAATAAACACTTCAAATACCTAATCTTAAAATATAAAATCTAATAATATGGAATTACCTAAATTTTTACTCGGAGATAATACTGATTTTCCAGATGATATTTTTATCATTCACCTTGATTACCCAAGATTTATTATCAATTTAAAAGATGATGAGGTGGAGTTTATGGAAGAAGCGGAAGATCTTGATGAAGCCGAATTAAATGCTGAAATGGAAGGACTGATTGTGAAAGCGAATGAGTTCTACGACAGAGAAATTGGTCGTTACGAAGAGTAGAGACGCACAGCAGTGCATCTCGACAATGTATCTCAACCAAAAAAATCATTTAATGAAAAAATTACGCTTTTTAAGACCCGTTTTCAATTTTATTTTAATTGGATTGCTCATTACTACTTTAAGCAGAATCTTTCTTTTTTTTATTTTTAAAGAAAGAGTTGTAGAAACACCTGATTTCTGGCACATTTTTCCAATCGGTCTTCGAATGGATTTAATTTTACTATGTTATTTGTGTTTTCTGCCAGCCGTTTTAATCACTTTTTTACCTAATAAATGGGTGAAGTTTACCAATTCATTTTTGGTGATTTACAGCTTTCTTTTCTTGTTTCTGATTCTGTTTGTAGAATTGGCTTCACCGGATTTTGTAAAACAATACGATACACGTCCGAACAAGATTTTTCTGGATTATCTGATTTATCCAAAGGAAGTTGTGGGAATGCTCTTAAAAGGTTACCTGACTTCAATTATAGTTACTTTCCTGATTTTAGGGGTTGGGATTTATTTTGCTTTCAAAAAAGGGAAACAGCTTTTTTATACGACCAGCACTCCATATAAATTCAAATTAATGATTTTTCCGTTATTGGCTTTTTTATTGTTTTTTGGTGCTCGTTCAAGTCTTACTTCAAAACGCCCAATTAATGCCAGTAATGCCGTTTTTTCTACAGATCAGCTAACAAATACTTTAGGCTTAAATTCATTTTATACCGTTGCTTTTGCGGCTTATTCGATTAAAAACGAGGGGAATACTAAAATGTATGGCAAAATGGAGGAAGCTGAAGCAATTGCCCGTGTAAAAAAATACATGAGTACAGACCCAAATAGTTTTACCGATGCCGAAATTCCGTTTCTCCATGTACAGCAGCCTGATTCTCTTATGAAAAAGCCTTATAATTTGGTGATTTTTCTTCAGGAGAGTTTGGGAGCAGAATATGTTGGCATACTTGGAGGAAAACCATTAACTCCGGAGTTTGACAAATTGTCGAAAGAAGGTTTATTGTTTACGAATTTATATTGCACAGGAACCAGAAGCGTTCGCGGAATCGAAGCCGTTGTAACCGGATTTTTGCCGTCTCCATCAGAAAGTGTTGTGAAACTTGGTAATTCACAGCAAGGTTTTTTTACGTTAGCTGATGCTTTAAAGCAAAAAGGATACGACACTAGCTTCATTTATGGAGGAATGGCAAATTTTGATAATATGGCTTCCTTTTTCAACGGAAATGGCTTTCAGGATATTGTAGATCAGGAAGATTTTGAAGATGATGGGAAAAAATATGCTTTCAAAGGAACCTGGGGTTATTCTGATGAAGATTTGGTTACAAAAGCAAATAATTATTTTAAATCAAAAGGAGATAAACCATTTTTTTCTTTAATGTTCTCAACTTCAAATCATGAACCTTTTGAATACCCGGCAGGAAGATTCAAAGGGTATGACAAGAAACCGGCAACAGTTAATAATGCCATGAAATATGCTGATTTTTCGATTGGTAAATTTTTCGAAATGGCTAAAAAGGAAGCGTATTTTAAAAATACTATTTTTATAGTAATTGCGGATCACAATACGAGAACATACGGAAAGAATTTAGTGCCAATAAACAAGTTTCATATTCCGGCTTTAATATTGGGGCCAGGAGTTGCTAAAGGAGTTTCGTATAGCAAATTAGCAAGCCAGATTGATATTCCTCCAACATTATTAAGTTATTTGGGACTTTCTTTTGAAACACCTATGATTGGAAGAAATCTAAATCACTTGGATGCAAAAACTCAGGGAAGATCTATTATGCAATTTAACGATATCAATGCTTTCAGAGTCGAAAATCAGGTTGTAATTATGCAGCCGAATTTGAAACCATTACAGTTTGAAATCAAAAATGATACTACTTTAGTTCCTGTGAAATTAAATGAAGAATTGGCAAAAGATGCTTTGGCTCACGTTATAACTGCGGGGAATTTATACAAAGAGAATAAATATAAACTGAGAAAAAAATAATATTTTCACCATATAAATGATATAAGTTCATTCACAAACGCAGCTACTTTTATATTATCTTATATCACTTATATGGTGGAGAAAAGGTTTATTATTGTTTTTTGAAATACTTACTTAACAAATTCTGAGCGGCTGCAAAAGGTGATATTTCATTGTTTTGCACCGCTTTTTTACTTTCTTCCAATTGCGAAATAATTTCTGGATTATTGTAAAAATTCAATCTCAGCTGTTCATTAATAGTTTCCATCATCCAAAATTGATTCTGTTCTTTTCTCTTTTCCTCAAAATATCCGGTTTCATTGGTTATCTCAAAATATTGAGAAATCGTCTCCCATATTTCTGAAATACCTTCTTTGGTGATGGCACTGCAAGTTGAGACTTTTGGCTGCCAGGTTGATTTTTTGGAAGGGAATAAATGCAAAGCCTTATTAAATTCCACTTTAGCCAAATTTGCTTTTTTGATATTATCACCATCTGCTTTATTAATGACAATGGCATCGGCCATTTCCATAATGCCTCGTTTGATGCCCTGGAGTTCATCACCAGCACCCGAAATTTTTAGTAATAAGAAAAAGTCAACCATACTATGAACAGCTGTTTCACTTTGGCCAACACCAACGGTTTCAATGATAATTGTATCATATCCTGCAGCTTCACAAAGAATAATGGATTCACGAGTTTTTCTGGCTACTCCTCCCAGAGTTTCGCCGGAAGCACTTGGCCTGATAAAAGCATTTTCATCTTTTACCAATTCTTCCATTCTGGTTTTATCACCTAAAATACTTCCATGCGAAAGCGAACTGCTTGGATCAACTGCCAAAACAGCCACTTTTTTGCCCAATTCTGTCAAATATTTTCCAAAAGCTTCAATAAAAGTGCTTTTTCCAACTCCTGGAACTCCGGTAATTCCAATACGAATTGATTTATTTGCTAATGGCAAACATCCTTTAATAACCTCATCTGCTTTTTTTGTGTGTTCTGGATTTGTGCTTTCGATTAAAGTAATGGCACGGCTTAAAGCAGTTCTGTTCCTGTTAAGAATTCCATCAATTAATTCATTTGAAGAAGGTTGCTTTTTTCTGCTTTTCTGAATTTGACTTACAGCCGATACATTGATAATTTCAGGAGGTGAAATTCCAGCTTTTTCATGTAAACTGCCTGATTGTTTATTTAGACTTGACAAAATACTTTTTTTGGTATGTAAAAGTACTGAAAACAAAAACAGTTTCAAAAGTGGAAAATTGCTTTAGAAACTGTTTTTTGTGAATTTATTGAATCTGTAGAGTTTAATAACCCGCTGTAAATCGAACCTGATGATGCTTCGGAGTTTCGATTTCATCAGCAATAACAACCGCTAAATCTTCAACAGATAAAATGCTTCTTTGCTCCTCATTAAATACCGGATTTTCTAAACCTAAACGGTATTTTCCAGTTCTTCCTGTTTTTGTTCCGGCATGCATTTCAAAAGCCGGACTAAAAAATGCCCAATCCAGTTCTTTTTCTTCTTTAATAATATTTAAATAATCTCTGGCTGCATTTGCACCATCATAAATATCCTTTGGAAAATCAGGAGTGTCTATTGCTTGTAAACCAGGTGCAACAAATAAACTTCCGGCTCCGCCAATTGTAATGAAACGCTTTACACCTGATTGTTTAACTGCTTCCTGTATTGCTTTTGAACCCCTGATAGAATCATCGTAAATGTTTGGATTTGTCCAACCCGGATTAAAGGCATTCACTACTACATCGTGGCCTTTTAAAATTTCTGCCAAAGCAGCAGCATCATAAACATCAGCAGCAATCCAGGTTGCATTTACACTATCTTTTGGCGTTCTTGCGATTGCTGTAATTTCATGTTTTCTGTCTGCTAATTCATTTAAAATAGCGGAACCAACAAATCCTGTTGCTCCAATAATTGCGATTTTCATAATATATAAATTTATTTAGTAATAAAAAATGTTACAGTTTTGTTTAAAAAAATAGTTTTTAAAACTGGGCCGAAAAATCTTCTAATGTGATATCATTCAGCTGTAAACTAATTTTTTGATTCATTTCAGCATATAAAGCAGCTAAATTTTGATTGATTTTTTTTCCAACAGGGCAATCCGGATTGGGCTGGTTTTTGGCATAACCTAAATTTATAGTTTCAAAAGTGACTTCAAAAATTTCTTTTAAAGTCAGCTTTGAGGCACCTACAGCCAGTTTTGTCCCGCCGTTTTTGCCTTCTTTGCTTTCTACAATATGATGTGCTTTTAAATTTGCAATTTCTTTTCTCACCAAAACCGGGTTCAGATTAATACTTCCTGCAATAAATTCCGATGACAGATAATCATTAGGGAATTTAGTCAGCAAGGTAAGAATGTGAATCGTTATGGCAAATTTACCTGAAAGCATACTGTAATAAAATATATTACAAATATAAAGAGTTTTATTCAATAACAAATTATTTTAACGTTTTTATTAGTAAAGAATAAAAAATAAAAGATTACTAAATGTTGATAGTAGAAAAAAACTAATTACTATATACTCTTTATTAATCACTAATTATAAATGCTTATTTTTGCGTGAACCTGTGATATGAACAATTTTATTCTAATATTTTTCTTTTTGTTTTTAGGATTGCTTTTGCAAAGAGTGAAAGGTTTTCCATCAAACATTTACAAAATTCTTAACAAGATTGTCATTTACATATGTCTTCCTGCAATTACCTTATATCATATTCCTAAAATAAAATGGAGCAATGAATTACTATTCCCAATAGGCGCAGGATGGATTACTTTTATTCTGGCGTTTATATTTTTTCACTTTTTAGGAAGAAGGTTGGGCTGGTCTAATAAGCTTATTGGATGCTTGATTCTAACTGCGGGATTAAGTAATTCATCATTTTTGGGTTACCCAATAATTGAAGCTTTATTTGGAAAAAAAGGTTTAGAAACAGCAGTTTTGGTTGATCAGCCTGGTACTTTTGTGGTGGTTTCAACCTTAGGGGTTTTTGTCGCCGCTTTTTATTCTAAAGGAAGTCCGGATACTTTTAGTATTATAAAGAAAATCATAGTATTTCCACCGTTTATAATGTTTGTTGTAGCCTGCTTAATGAATGTTTACAGCTATGATTTAAACTTGGATATTCAGTCTGTCTTGCTAAAAATTGGAAGTTTGGTAACACCGCTTGCCTTATTGTCAGTTGGATTACAGCTTAACTTTGATAGAAAAAGCAAGCATTGGAGATTTTTGCGACTCGGGCTTTTTTTTAAGCTTATTCTGGTTCCGTTTGTAATTTTAGTTTTATACGTTTTTATTTTCAGGCAGTATTCTGAGCCTATAAAAATCACAATAATGGAAACCGCTATGGCACCCATGATTACAGGTGCAATTCTAGCTTCTACTTATGGTTTAAAACCAAAACTAAGCAGTATGATGGTGGGTTTCGGAATCCCAATCTCCTTTTTAACTCTCGCAATCTGGTATTTTATAGTTAGTTTTGTAATATAATTTGATTATCAATTTTGTTTGCCTAATATGAATTCATCTACACCAACTGCTTCAGTCGATGGCAGTGCATTAGCCCAAAAAACAGTTTATTCGGTATTATTTTCAATTGCATTTGCCCATTTATTAAATGATTTGATGCAAGCAGTTATTCCATCTACATATCCAATTTTAAAAGAAAACTTCAATCTGACCTTCACGCAAATCGGATTGATTACGTTTGTTTTTCAGCTGACATCTTCTTTACTGCAACCTTTTGTCGGGTTTTATACAGACAAAAAACCAAAGCCTTATTCGCTAGTGGCAGCAATGATTTTTTCTATTTCAGGACTTGCATTATTGTCTGTTTCGGGGTCTTTTTGGATGTTATTAGTTTCAGTTGGTATAGTAGGAATCGGTTCTTCCATTTTTCATCCTGAAGCTTCAAGAGTAGCTTTTTTAGGTTCGGGAGGAAAACGTGGCCTCGCACAATCTATTTTTCAGTTAGGAGGAAATGCCGGAAGTGCCATTGGGCCATTGTTAGTCGCTTTGGTTGTGGCACCACATGGACAATCTTATGTAATATGGTTTGTGATTGCCGGAATTTTAGGCATTATACTTTTGTCAAGAATTGCGATTTGGTATCAAAACCACATGATTTTAAAAGCTTCTAAAAAAGCTATTTTAGAAGAAGAAATAGTTCATTTATCAAATAGAAAAATTACGATTTCGATCATAGTTTTACTATTGCTGATATTTTCGAAATTCTTTTATATGGCAAGTATGTCAAGCTATTTTACTTTCTATCTGATAAGCAAATTTTCAATGTCAGTTCAGGATTCTCAATTTTATTTGTTTCTTTTTCTTGCTTCTGTAGCTGCCGGAACTTTAATTGGCGGACCTTTAGGAGACCACTTCGGAAGAAAATATATCATTTGGTTTTCGATTCTGGGAGCAGCGCCTTTTACTTTGCTCTTGCCTTATGCAAATTTATTCTGGACTGGGGTTTTGGCAGTTATTATCGGAATCATAATTGCCTCTGCATTTTCGGCTATTTTGGTTTTTGCTCAGGAATTAAAGCCTGGAAAGGTTGGAATGATTTCGGGTTTGTTCTTTGGATTTGCTTTCGGTATGGGAGGTTTGGGATCTGCTGTTTTAGGATATATTGCTGATAAGACCAGCATCGAATATGTCTATAAAATAAGTTCATTTTTACCATTAATTGGAGTTCTTGCCTATTTCCTGCCAAATATCCAAAAGAAAAAAGCAATATAATTTCTGAAGATAGATAGAAAAGGTAGGGTTTAGGTTTTTTTGATTATTTTTTTGTAATTTTAGGGGAACTAAAAAAATAAAATTATGTCAACATTACGATTAGGCGATATAGCTCCGGATTTTCAGGCCGAAACCACTCAAGGACCAATTAGTTTTCATGAATGGTTAGGAGATTCATGGGGTGTTTTATTTTCGCATCCTTCAGATTTTACTCCGGTGTGTACAACTGAGTTAGGAACAGTAGCAAATTATCTTCCGGAATTTACCAAAAGAAATACAAAAGTCATTGCTTTAAGTGTAGACGGTTTAGAGTCGCATTTGGAGTGGATTAAAGACATTAACGAGACTCAAAACACAACAGTAAATTTTCCAATCATTGCAGATGAGGATAAAAAGATAGCTACTTTATACGATATGCTTCATCCAAATGCAAGTGATAAATTTACAGTACGTTCTGTTTTTGTTATTGGTGACGATAAAAAAATCAAACTTATTTTGACATACCCTGCATCAACAGGAAGAAATTTCGACGAATTGCTTCGTGTAATAGATAGTTTGCAATTAACTGCCAATTATAGTGTTGCTACTCCGGCAAACTGGAAAGATGGAGGAGATGTAGTAATTTCGCCATCTGTCCCGGATAGTGATATTCCTGCAAAATTCCCTAAAGGACATACGCCAATAAAACCATATCTGCGTATGACGCCACAGCCAAATAAATAAGATGCTAAGATGCTAAGTTTCTAAGATACTGAGGTTTTAATCTCATAGTGTTAATCTTAGAAACTTAGAGTCTTAGTTATTAGCAACTTTCTTTAAGCTTTTTTCATTAATTCTGCCATTCGCTTTTTATCACCTACCACCCAGATAATATCATTTTTCTCTAATATTATATTCGATTCGGGATTTAAAATACGATTACCGTTTCTTTCAATTCCCACAACCATTCCGTTGGTTCTGGCTCTGAATTGCCCAATGCTTTTTTGTGTAAATTCTTCATCAAAAACTTCTAATTGGCGTAGTACGATTTGAGATTCTTCTACCGCTTTTGCATCGTCAGTTTCATTCTGG
Source organism: uncultured Flavobacterium sp. (assembly GCF_946478785.1). The sequence continues at coordinate 9,070 of NZ_CAMLDD010000030.1, read as the reverse complement.
TTCAGGTATTTTGTGAATTCAGTAACCTGTGCATCAGTGCCAATTATGCAAATTTCGTCGCCAGGAAAAAGCCTTTCATTTTTAGTAGGAATCGGAATTGTAACATCGCCTCTTTTTATATATGCAATATTGATTCCCATTTCCTCGCGAATACGTAATTCCTCTAATGTTTTTCCGGCTAAATTTGATTCTCTTCCAATATCAAAAAAAGACATGTGGCCATCCCACGGCATTAAATTGGCATAACGTCTGTCGATTTTTTTGTTTTCACGATCATTTAAATTTTTCAAAAAGTGATTTTCAATTTTATGATATTGTTCATTCAGCTTTTTAGGGAAAATTTGATAAACTATTATAGCAATAACAAGTGCAACAAAAGCAACCACAGGAGAAAAGAAAATATTTAGTAAAAAACCAACAAAAAATAATCCAATACTCATCCGGATTAAAATCAGCATTAAAAGTGCACCTCTGTATTTGCGTTCCTCCCATAATAATTCGACTTCTTCAACGGCAACACGTCGTAATGAAAGTGCCCATAAAAACGGGGCAATTGAAATTAAAGTAATAAGTGCTGCAAGGGTATTGCCAAACCGGGTATCGGCTACCAAAGGAGCAACGAATTCAGAAGACAATAAAATAATAGCAGCAATTACAATGGTATGTATTATAATTTGGAGTATATAGGCATTTAGTACTTTTTGCCATGTACTGACAGCTTTTATGGCCTGTGCATTTACACTGTAGCGGTTAATGTTTTTAACCCATTTGCGAGGTAATTTGCGTTCCAGGAAATCAGAAAAAGGAACTGCATGTTTTACCATAAACGGTGTCGTAAATGTAGTCACTGCTGAAACGGCCACTACAACCGGATATAAAAAGGAGCTCGTTACGTTAAGCGTCATTCCTAAAGTAGCAATGATAAATGAAAACTCTCCAATTTGTGATAAACTCATACCGGTCTGTACAGATTGTTTTAAAGGCTGTCCGGCAATTAAAGCCCCAATTGTAGAACTTACTGATTGGCCAAAAATTGTTACCAGGGTTAAAATTGCTACCGGAAGAGCATAGGTATATAACATTCCAGGATCGATTAACATTCCGACAGATACGAAGAATATCGCACCAAATAAATCTTTTACTGGTTTTATGAGATGTTCAATATGTTCAGCCTGAGTTGTTTCTGCAATTATGGATCCCATTATAAAAGCACCCAATGCCGGAGAGAAACCAACATTTGCAGCGAAACTTACCATCATTAAACACAAGGCCAACGAAATAATCAGCAGCATTTCATCCGTTAGCAGATGTTTTGTTTTTTTCAGAAAGGTTGGAATGAAAAAGATTCCGCCTACAAACCAAACTGTCAAAAAGAAAATCAATTTTAGAACTGACATCATCAATTCACTACCTGAGAATTGCTGGCTTACTGCAATAGTCGAAAGCAGCACCATCATCAAAATGGCAACAATATCCTGCACAATGAGAGAACCAATAACGATTCCGGCAAATTTTTGTGCCTTGACACCCAGCTCATCAAATGTTTTCAAAATGATTGTTGTAGAGGAAATCGATAAAATAACACCAAGAAAAATACTGTCCATTCCTGACCACCCCATCCATTGCCCAACCATATAACCAATGAGGACCATGGTGATAATTTGGGTTATGGCAGTAATAGATGCCGTTCCGCCCACCTTCATCAGTTTTTTAAAACTAAATTCTAGTCCCAGGCTAAACAGCAGAATAATCACGCCAATTTCTGCCCAGACTTCAACACTTTTCATATCGGTTATAGACGGAAAAAAATCGAAGTGGTTTCCCGCTAAGAAACCGGCAATTAAATAACCCAGAACTAAGGGCTGTTTCATTTTTTTAAAAATTAGGACAGCAATTCCGGCAGTAATCAGGATAAGTCCTAAATCACTAATCAATGGTTTCAAATGGTGTGTAGTTTCAGCAGCAGCGCTTAAGGCAATCATAAATGGTGTTTTTTTTGTTCGGGAGCTATTCCGGCTTTCATTTCAAGCTTTTATTCAAAAAACATATTTTTAAAGCAGTTACAGGAGCTTCCGCTGGTTGCTCTGTCCCAGCAAAAAAATATAGTCTTTTTCACAAAAGGCTTTCCATTCTATCCGGGCTAATTCCAATAAAATTCAATAAAAAAAGCTATCGATAAAGATAACTTTTTTTAGTAAAATATTTTAGGATTTCTTTAGATTCCTGTGAAATTTGCAGGTGTTATTTGCATTAATTCTTCCTTAATAGCATCAGACACCTCCAAAGTCGCAATAAAATTATGAATTGCATTTTTATCAATCGCTTCATTGGTTCTGGTTAACCCTTTTAAAGCTTCATATGGGTTTGGATACGCTTCACGACGTAAAATCGTCTGAATTGCTTCTGCCACAACCGCCCAGTTTTTCTCTAAATCTTCTGCAAATTTTGCTTCGTTCAAAAGCAATTTGTTTAGACCCTTCAGAGAAGCTTCAAAAGCAATAATGGTGTGTCCTATCGGAACTCCGATATTACGTAAAACGGTACTGTCAGTCAAATCGCGCTGTAATCTTGAGATTGGTAATTTAGCAGATAAATGCTCAAATATGGCATTTGCAATTCCTAAATTTCCTTCTGAGTTTTCAAAATCAATCGGGTTAACTTTATGTGGCATTGCGGATGATCCAATTTCTCCGGCTTTGATTTTTTGTTTAAAATAATCCATCGAAACATATGTCCAGATGTCACGATCCAAATCTATGATGATATTGTTGATTCTTTTCAGAGAATCAAAAAATGCTGCAAAATGATCATAATGTTCAATTTGTGTAGTTGGGAAAGAATGGTGTAAGCCAAGAATGGTTTCTACAAAATTACTTCCAAATTTTTTCCAGTCAGTTTGTGGATACGCTATATGATGTGCATTGTAATTTCCTGTTGCACCGCCAAATTTAGCTGCAAACGGAATGTTGAATAACAACCGCATCTGCTCTTCTAAACGCTCTACAAAAACCAAAAGCTCTTTGCCCAAACGAGTAGGAGAGGCAGGCTGTCCGTGTGTACGTGCCAACATTGGGATATCCTTCCATTCAGTGCTTAATTCTTTTAATTTTGCAATCAGGGAAATTAAAGAAGGCATATAAACTTTTTCAAAAGCTTCTTTTGTAGAAAGCGGAATTGCAGTATTGTTAATATCCTGAGATGTTAATCCGAAATGAATGAACTCCTTATATTGAGATAAACCTAATTTTTCAAAAGCATCTTTAATAAAGTATTCAACCGCTTTTACATCGTGATTGGTTACTTTCTCTGTTTCTTTAATCCAAAGTGCGTCTTCTGTAGAGAAGTTTTTATAGATATCACGTAAGCTGTCAAATAAATTTGGATTTACGTCCTTTAACTGTGGTAACGGAATTTCGCATAAAGCAATAAAGTATTCTACCTCAACTAATACACGATATTTTATCAAAGCCTCTTCAGAGAAAAAAGGTGCTAAATTTTGGGTTTTACTTCTATATCTTCCGTCAATAGGCGATATAGCATTCAATTCGTTTAGAGTAGTCATTGTTGTGTTGTTTTTTCGAAAGGTGCAAATATAAGGTATTGTTAAAACTTCTGAAAATTACTGAAGTGTTATTATACGGGAATTTGGAATTAAATGTTTGTTTTAAAAATTTTGTCCCAAATAGTAAAGTAAAAACCATAATTATGAGATTCGTTTTTATGATGGTCGTAATGAAATTTTGTGGTCGAAATCCATTTTGTAAGATGGTTTTTGTACCAAAACTTAGGGAAAACATCTTTTTTCAGGTGTCCAAATATTCCGTACAGTAAATTTAAAATCAGATAAATAATAATGCTGAGGTAATTGAAATCCAGTAGTATAATCGTAATTAGCCATATCATTCCAAATCCTAAAGTTTCTATTGGATGAAGAATGTACAGGCTGTATACACTTGTTTCAACATGTGTGTGATGAAGCCTATGGATAGGACTGAACCATTTTAAACGATGTGCCAGAAAATGAAAACAAAACATAAAAAAGTCCATCAAAATAACCAACAATAATGTATCAAAAACTATAGACAGGATGGAAGGTGAAAAATCTATTTTGATAATTCCGAAATAGTATAATTTATAGCCTAACAGCGTTATCAATGTATTGCAGATTAAGGTTGAAATTAACCATTTACGGTCTGTTTTGCTGATTTTAGTATTGTCATACTCAACAATTTTTCCAAGAATAATGGAAAAAATAATCAGAATTAAATTTTCAATCAGAAAGAAAAGAAATAAGGAGAGCAAATTATATTGTGACAATACCTGTAACCAGCTTTGGAATATCATATTTTTTCTATTTCAAATAATTTCTCCCTTAAAATGGCAACACCTTCAGAAGCAGGTTTAGCAATAACTTCGACCTTATTTTGAATGTTCGGAATCGCAATAGGTTTTGGATCAATATAAAAAACCGGAGTAATGCTATACGTATAGGAAATTAATCCAGCCGCAGGATATACTTGTAGCGATGTGCCAATTACAGCAAAATAATCGGCGGTTTCTGTAATTTCAATAGCCTCTTCAAGAGCCGGAACATCTTCGCCAAACCAAACAATATGCGGACGCAATTGGTGTCCGTTTTCATCAAGATCGCCAGTGTATAAATCTTCAGGCCAGTCTAGAATATGGTTTTTGTTTTTTGTACTTCTTACTTTTAATAATTCACCATGCAGATGCAGGACTTTGGTACTGCCAGCACGTTCGTGTAAATCATCTACATTTTGTGTGATAATATGAACGTCAAAATCCTGTTCTAATTCGGCTAAAATCTGATGCCCTAAATTCGGTTGAACTTCCTTGAGCTGTTGACGTCTTTTGTTGTAAAAATCCAAAACAAGTTCCTGATTTTTTCGCCAGCCTTCCGGAGTAGCAACTTCCATAACATCATGACCTTCCCATAAACCATCGCTGTCACGAAATGTTTTGATCCCGCTTTCTGCGCTGATTCCGGCTCCGGTTAAAACCACTAATTTCTTTTTCATTTATATAGTATTGAAATTATTTTGCAAATTAAGAGAATGAAACGAATTTATGCCAATTTAATATAAGCAACTTAGTCTTTTCTACTTGTTTATTATTTTGGCAATTGGTTTACTTCTAATATTCGTACCATTGAAGGATCAGACTTAGCCAAACCTTCACCATCAATCTGATTCACGTTTTGAAGAAAAACATGAAGCTTTTTTTGTTTTTCCCAAAGTGAAATGTCATAATTCGGTTCCCATTCGCCTATTGATTCTGTGGTTAGATTTAGAACTTTCCAGGGAGTGTTTTTACTTAAATTCGTATAAGCCATTGATATTTTATTTTCTCTTTCCTGATCTCTGAAAAGAAGATACAAATAACGATTGTTTCCTTTTTCCTTAATAAATAAATCAGGTCTTGAAATTGGAATCTTTTTTGTGCCTCCGCCTCCTAAATAAAAAGGTGTTGTTCGGAAAGCTGTGTTTGTCTTTTTCCAAACTCCGTTTTCTAAATAGACAATCTGAAATTGCGGAATTTCATTTTCACTCCAATAACTGGCAATGTAGGGATTTCCTTTTTCATCCGTAGTCATTGACGTTTGATTGATTAAACTTGATTTTTGCGGAATCTTCCAGGCATATTCAGCAGAAGCTGCGGTTATGGGCAGGCTGTATTTTTCGCCGTTAGATTTTTCCCAACTGACACCACCATCTTTAGAACGGGCATAACATAAATCATGGTTGGTAGAAACATCCCAGCTTTCTCTCCACACCCACGAAAGATGAATCACGCCTTTTTTGTCAACTTTGGCTTGCCAGTAGGCACTTCTTTGGTCTTCACCATTTAATAAATTACTTTGCAATTGCGCCCATTTCCTTTCTTTTAAAGAATAAGAATTGATAATCATATTTCCTCTTCCTGAGGAACCTGAACGATAGAAGAACAATAAATTTCCGTTAGGCAGATTGTAGAATTCAGGATAAGTAAGTTTTTGTTCTGCAATTCCGGTCATTGATTCTTCAGTACCCAGATCTAAGCTTAAAGGCAATTTGCTTTTTGCATATCTAAGTTTAGTGTCATGATGATCCCAGCTTACATGCAAATATCCATCTCCGTCAACAGTAATGCTAATGCTGTTATGAGCATCTTTTACATTTCCGGTGTAAGGCGTTTTTACTATTTCCCAATTGGTTGTTTTTAATTTTCTTTTGCCTAAAATCACTGAACCATCGGCATCATAATAGGCTATAAACTGAAAGTTTTTAAAAGTGGTTAAAGCATTTTTTCTAAACTTAACAGTATTGACAGAATTGTTGCTCCAGCCAAATCCAACAGGAACTTCTATATTGGGTTTTGTAGCACAGGCAAAAAGACTTAGGCATATAATGCAAAACAGGCATTTATAAAAATGATTGTTCATTAGGTTGTTTTTATGAGGTATTAGTAATTAGTAAAAATAACCGATTTTAGGAATAGTACTAAATGAACCATACCAGTTTTTAAGTTGAAAATCATTATAACTCTACAATTGAAAAGCTGTAAACCTTCTGGCTTCTCGCCTGATATTACAAAATATTGTTATTTTTGCGCCAAACAAAACCAAAATGATTGATTTAGATTACCTCGCTTTCCTTGAAAATATATTGACAGATAACCGCAAAGAAAGATTTCTGAATGTTCTGGGAAATCGCACAAAACATTTTACCATAGCGGTTGAAGATGTTTTTCAAATGCACAATACGAGTGCCGTAATGAGAAGCTGTGAGGTTTTCGGAATTCAGGAATTAAATGTTATTGAGCAGCGTTACGGAAAAAAGATCGATAAAGAAATTGCAATGGGCGCGCAAAAATGGGTCGATATCAATCAATTTGATTCGGTTACCAATTGCATTTCGACTTTAAAAAATGAAGGGTATCAAATTATTGCGACAACGCCTCATGAAAATGATTGTCTGTTGGAAGATTTTGATATTTCAAAACCAAGTGCTTTATTTTTTGGAACAGAAAGAGATGGTTTGTCAGAAGAAATTCTGGAAAGAGCAGATGGCTTTCTTAAAATTCCGATGGTTGGTTTTACGGAGAGTCTGAATATTTCGGTTTCGGCAGCTATCATCATTCAGAATTTAACCAACAGATTGCGAAATTCCGATATCAATTGGCAATTAACTGAAGAAGAAATTTTAGAAAAACGCTTGGCCTGGGCGAGAAATTCAATCAAAGATATTAAACGAATTGAGGCAAGATATTACGAAGAAAATCCAAAATAAAAGTTTGCCACGAATTCCACTAATTTCCACGAATTAATTGATTTAAAATTCGTGGAAATTAGTGGAATTCGTGACGAAAAAACTTAGAACCTTAGTAACTTAGAATCTCAGTCTCTTACATTACTTCTTCAGAAACAAAATAAACCCAAGAACACTCACAACCAAAATAGACAATGCGGCCAAAACCATTGACAGATCCCGAATATTTTTTCCTGCCCAATCCATAAATAAAAATTTGTGAAGAATAGCAAAAGAATATCCTTCTACTTTGTCTGAGGTTTTGACAATAGCTGCCAATCTTGAAGTTGCTGTTTCTATAAAATAAGTGGTTTTTTCCGGAGTATCGTACGCCAATTTTACAACCGGCAATCTTTTATTGACAAAACCATATTCCCTGCTTTCAAAATCGGTTAAAATTTTTGATTCTAATAATTTTGCATTTTCTAATGATGGTTCTGGCTCTTCTGAACTTTCTACCATTTCACAGCAAGCTGCTTTTGGCGCTCCGTCTGTAAAATAATACGCCAGGAATTCAGCATATTTAAAATCAATGTTGGGTGTAATTTTATTTGTTGTGGCATTGATGTAAACCACTTCCGATTTTTTATCTCCTTTTTTATTCCATTTCGAATTAGAATCGGATTTTGGTTTTTTGAATTTTCCTTCTTCTAATAATTGGCAACGGAAATAGACAGAGTCATTTAAAGTAATAATACTTGCATTTTGAAAACGATTCCAGTCTAAATTTAAAGCATTATTGGCAACAGAAATTTCTTTGGTTTCAAATGTCGGTTCGTAAACCATTTGCGATAAAGTGTATGGAGCCCATTTTGTAGTGGCATGGTAAGCGCCGCTAAAAGCAAATGTCAAAGTAAAAAGCGAAACCCATATTCCGATTTGGCGATGGTATTTTCGGAGTCCTTTTTTGGGCTGCAAATTATCCGTTTTTTTGAATTGTTTCCAAAGCAAACCGTAAATCAAGATTCCGCTCAGGGCTGAAAATCCAATGATCGATAATAAGAAAATCATGGTAATAATTCGGATACTGTTATTTGAAATAGCATCTATAAACGACCAGTTATGAAAAGTGTCAAAGAACCAAATAAACCATTGTCTTGAAGTTGGATTAAAAGTTGCGAGTTTGCCTGATGACGTTTCTACATAAACCTCCATAGTATCAGGACGATCAAAACTCAGTTTGTAAACGGGTAAATAACGATTTACGTATTTGTATTGAGAAGTGAATTCAGTTACAACTTCGGTCTTTTTTACGGCACTTTTTTGATCATCTAAAAAATATCTTGAAAGCCATTCTGCATATTTTTGATCTCCGTTATCCAATTTCTCAGCTGTCGAAGTATCAAAGTACCATAACTCGCCAATTATAGTTTTAAGCTGATAATACGTTTTATTATTAAAGGTAACGATTCTAAAATTTTTGAATTGTGTCAGTTCGTTTTTTTGTAAAACTTCCTGAATCGAAAACTGCAATTGATTTTTATCAATAGTTTGTTGTTCCAGTTTTTCGCGGGCAATTTCTGGTTTGAAAAAATGCGCCATAAACGGATGCATCAAACCTGATAATGTCCAGAAAATTACCGGAATAATGGTAATCAATCCAATAACACGATGCCATTTATACATGTGTTGTTTGAGTCTTTTTACGATTTTAGAATCTTTCTTTTTAGATTTTTTGGCTGTTATTTCTTTGCTCATTGTTTCTTTTTTTAGGTACTATCTTTAATTCCTAATTTATTTTACTGTTTTTTCTATATTTGTAT
>NZ_CAMLDD010000029.1 GCF_946478785.1 uncultured Flavobacterium sp. | reverse complement strand
TATACAAATATAGAAAAAACAGTAAAATAAATTAGGAATTAAAGATAGTACCTAAGTTAGAAGTTTATAATTTTTAAGAAAAAAAAGCCCTCAATTACGAGAGCTTTCAAATATATTTTCCAATCAAAACCTAAGCCTGATCATCAGTTTCTGCATCAGGAGCATTTGTCTTAACAGATTCGATTCCATTATCTCTTCCGGAAGCACTTTCGTACATTTCGCTGCTTCCAATAATTTGTCCGTTTGAAGCTTTCAAGGTAAAATAAAACTTTCCGTTTGAGGATTCTTTTTTGTCATATCTTGAATCATCCTTTGAGTTGGTTTTTACAGATTCTATTCCGTTTGAACAAGCTGCTTTGGTCGAATAACCTTCACTTGTCAAAATCGTCTGACCGTTGCCAGCCTTTAAATTAAATTGAAATTCTCCGTTGGCTCTCTTGGTAATCACAAATTTTCCCATGCTTTTTTTTGGTTTAAGTTAGAAATATTTTTATCGTGCTTGCATAAAAATACAAAACTTAGATACAGAATTTTACGGTTAACCATAAATTATTGAATTTATAACTACTTCAGCAAAAATCCCAATCGAATCGAACCGTAAAAATAACCTGTATTAGTATTGTGAACAGGATCTTTTAATTCTCTTCCGCGGTAAATAAAGGAGTACGAAATATTAAAGTTATTGTGACGATACTTTAAACCCGCTTCGGCATTAAAACGCAATGGTTCCAAATCAAAAGTTAACGGACTGGTGTCATTAAACATACTGCCCTGAATTGTCGCATCATAAAGTTGATAATTGACACTTGGCATCGCATAAAAATAAAACTCACGAATGCTATACTGTGGTTCAGAACTCACCGAAGCGTCATGCAAATTAGAATCGTAAACCGGCAGTAACTTTTTAAACCCAAATCGGGCTAAAAATCCGGTGGAAACTCCTGTAAAAATAGTTCCCAAATTGGCTTCGGACTGAAAATGCAGGTCTACAAAATCGTTATGTTTGGTTGGAAATAATTTCTTAGAATACATAACATGAGCCTGAATAGCCAATGCATTATGAAGTTGGTTTTCCCAGCCATATACTTTCTTGTATCCAATAATTTGATGAAAACCTTCCTGTGTTTCTTCTCCCAAAGCATTCGGTCCCATATAACCCAATTGAAAATCCGCCTTTAAAACCGATTCCGTTTGGTAAAAAAAACTGCGACCAACTTCTGCAAAAAGATAACCGGTAAAAGGGCGGTCATTTATGGTAACGGCTTCTTCATTTATAAATCTCGGATTGTAAATATATTGCCCGATTCTGAATTCAGTAATCTTCTTATTGATTTTCTCGTTATTGTTTTTGGACAAGAACCTGTAAAAAAGCTCCAGGCCATTGGTATAATACATATCATTTTTAGACGAAGTATACAAATCATTATCTGTGATAAAACCTATTTCTGCGGTTTTTTCCTGAGCAAAAGATAACACTGTTGTTAGAATCAGAAGTACAAAAACCCTTTTTTTACTTCCCATCATAATGTATTTTTCCAACGGCACGCATTTCACGAACAATTCTTTCTTTTCGTCGGTTGATATAACTTGAAGATCCTGTTGCTTTAAATTTACGGGGATTTGGCAAAATAGCTGCAATTCCGGCAGCCTGCATTGGCGTTAAGCTTGAAGCATCTCTTCTGTACCAATGTTCTGTTGCTGCATACGCGCCATAAACCCCATCTCCCATTTCGATACTGTTCAGATACACTTCCATAATACGCTCTTTGCCCCAAATAATTTCAATGAGAACGGTAAAATAGGCTTCCAGACCTTTACGGAAATAACTTTTCCCCTGCCAAAGAAAAACGTTTTTGGCGGTTTGCTGCGAAATGGTACTTCCGCCACGAATTCTACGACCGCGTTCGTTGCTTTTATAGGCTTTTTGAAGTGCTTTAAAATCAAACCCGTTATGGTGTAAAAAAGTTGCATCTTCACTGGCTATAACTGCTTTTTGAAGATTCATGGAAATTTTTTCAATAGGCTCCCAGTCATGATCAAAATAAACTTCCTTATCTCCCATTTTATTTTCGATTGCCCGAATCACCATGAGCGGTGTAAACGGCACCGGTATAAATTTGAAAATAACAACTGATGCGATTGAAAGTCCGAAGAACCATAAAAATAATTTGATAAAAAACCATTTCACTTTTTCAAAAAAAGAGCGATTTGACTTTTTAGGAGAAGTTTTTGATTTACTTGCGGTTGTTTTTTTTGGTATTGGTTTTTTGGCTGCCATTATATTAAATCTGCTAATTCTGTTCCTATTAAACTGCCTATTGCTACTCCCATTCCGCCTAAACGCACTCCACAAAACACGTTTTCAGACAGTTGTGAAACAACAGGTTTTTTACTATTTCCTACTCCCATAATCCCACTCCAGCGATGGGCAATCTGGAAATCCTGATTTGGTAAAATTACATTTTTCAGTAAATCTTCCAATTTATTTTGCACAATTTTGGTTTGACCGAATTCAGTCGTATTTTCCGTTTCAAAATCCAGGTTTCTTCCTCCTCCAAGCAGAATCCTGTCACCAATATTTCTGAAATAATAGTACCCACGATCTAAATGAAAAGTTCCTTTAATATCCAAATTTAGAATAGGTTCTGTAATTAAAACCTGTGCTCTGGCGGGCTGAACTGCACCTTTCGTCAAAGTATTTGCAAATCCATTTGTTGCAAAAAGTATTTTTTTAGATCTAAAACTAAAATCATTCAGCACAACTTCAACATGGTTTCCTGCATCAACATAAGAAGTTACGGTTTGCTGATTTAAGATTAAAATATTCGCAGCGACAGCTTGCTTGAACAATTCCTGCATCATATTTCCAGTATCAATTTGTGCCTCAAACGGATTAAAAATCAAGTATTCGTGTATGTTTTGAAACCCGAACCGATCCACTTCTTTTGTAAAAACATCTGCTTTGAAAAGTGGTTTTAAAATTTCATTGATAAATGGTAATCTGGCGAAACATACATTAAAAGCATCCTCATCATTTTTCAAAAACAATTCGTATCCGCCATGAGGTTTAAAATCTATAGCTTTATCCCCTAATCTTTTTCTGAGCAATTGCAAACCTTGCCAACGTTTTTCTATCAGCTGAACAACGTCTTCTTCAGTATGTGTTTTCAAGTCATCCATAATTTCAGAGAGGCTTCCAAAACAGGCAAAGCCTGCATTCTTGGTACTGGCGCCTTGTGGCAGCATTCCTTTTTCTAACACAAGGATTTTTGCAGTTGGAAATCTTTCGCGTAAGCGTAATGCAGCATGAAGTCCTACGATTCCGCTTCCAACTATGGTATAGTCTACATTTGTAAACCAATTTTTAAGTTCCCAATAACTTAATTCCATTTGTCAATTTTTTATAAAAATAATGATTTTTGTTTCACCATATAAAGTAATATATGTTCATTAATTCAGTTATGAAACTCAAGGTAAATTACAATAATAAAATTCCAAATCAGCAACATTTATATAAAGAAATACTCATCAAATATAGTGGTTAGTATCTATTTAAATGAAATTATATTACTTATTTGGTGCAAATTTTTAACATTTCTTCCTGAAATATATTCGTACTTTTAATCCACGAAAATTGAAGTTTTTATTATGAAAAAAATATTATTTATAACCTTAATAATGATGAGTTTAAATGCTATCGGACAGAATGTAATGTCACCCGAATTGTTATGGAAATTAGGAAGACTGACGCCGCTTGGACTTTCGAAAGATGAAAAAAATGTTGTTTTTAAGGTTTCCACCCCTTCTGTCGAAGAAAATAAATCAAACTCTAAATATTACATTATACCTGTAAATGGCGGAAGTGCAACTGAAATCAAAGACACCAAAGACGTTTTGAAAGATAAAAACATTTCGCCTGACGGAAATTTTATTGTGTATAATGAAGAAGTAAAATTAGAGAAAGTTTTAGGGAAGGATTTCTACCCAAATCTTGATAAATCGGATGTACAAATTTATGACGGCCTCGATTATCGTCATTGGGATACCTGGAATGAAGGGAAATTCAATCATGTTTTTTATAAAGAAAACAAAGAAGGTGCAAAAGGAATTGACATTTTAAAAGGCGAGAATTTTGATTCTCCGCAAAAACCTTTTGGTGGCGATGAAGATTACATCTGGTCACCGGACGGTAAAAGCATTCTATATGTGTGCAAGAAAAAAGCGGGAACTGAATATGCTATTTCTACCAATACAAACATTTATGAGTATAATTTAGAAACTCAAAAAACAACCAACAAAACCGAAGGTAATTTAGGCTATGATACGGCTCCACAATTTTCTCCAACAGGAAATCTGACCTGGCTGCAAATGAAACGTGATGGTTATGAAGCCGATAAAAACGACATTATTGTTGAGTTTAAAGGAGTAAAAACCAATCTGACTGCTAATTGGGACGGAACTGTAGACAGTTTTATCTGGAGCAAAGATGGTAAAAAGGTTTTTTTTGTCGCGCCAGTTGATGGAACGAAACAACTTTTTGAAGTTAATTTTCCAGGTTTAACCCGAATTGCAATTAATGTTCATCAAATTACAAGCGGTGATTTTGATGTAAATGATTTAATTGGTTTTTCGGGCGATAATATTATTGTAACCCGATCTGATATGAATCACGCTCCGGAAATTTTTTCTTATAATTTGAAGAAAAATAGCTGGAAACTATTATCAAACATCAACACCGAAACATACAAAACTATAGCACTAAGCAAAACTGAAAAACGTTATGTAACTACAACTGACGGTAAAAAAATGTTAGTTTGGGTAATTTTGCCACCCAACTTTGATGCTTCAAAAAAATATCCAACTTTGTTATTCTGTCAGGGAGGACCACAAGCTCCATTGACGCAGTCGTATTCTTTCCGTTGGAATTTTCAGCTTATGGCTGCCAAAGGTTATGTCGTTGTAGCGCCAAATCGCCGCGGAATGCCTGGCCATGGTGTAGAATGGAACGAGCAGATCAGCAAAGACTGGGGCGGTCAGGTTATGGAAGATTACCTTTCTGCCATTGATGATGTGGCTAAAGAGAACTATGTTGATAAAACTCGCTTAGGCTGTGTGGGTGCAAGCTACGGAGGATATTCTGTATTTTATCTGGCCGGAATTCACAAAAACCGTTTTAAAACGTTTATCGCTCATGATGGTGTTTTCAACACCCAAAGTATGTTTGGAACAACAGAAGAAGTTTTCTTTACCAACTGGGATTTTGGAGGTGCTTACTGGGAAAAAGACAATACAGTTGCTCAAAAAACGTACACCACTTTTAATCCGGCAACTTTGGTTGGAAACTGGAATAAACCTATTTTAATTGTTCAGGGTGGAAAAGATTTTCGTGTTCCGATCGGGCAAAGTCAGGAAGCTTTCCAGGCAGCTCAATTAAGAGGCATCAAAAGCCGTTTGCTTTATTTCCCTGATGAAAATCACTGGGTTTTAAAACCACAAAATGCCCAAGTTTGGCAAAATGAATTTTTTAAATGGCTAACCGAAACGCTTTAATTAAAAACGCAATCATAATTGGCCACAGATTTATAGTCTGTGGCTAAATTTTTAAAGAAAGTTTGGCTTTTAAAAAAGAAATATTGAATAAATTGCAATAGACATTTCAAAAAAAATAAATTCCTTACTATCATTTTATGGAAAGCAAAAGAAGCTATATGCCCATTAAAGTACTGTTCGGCTACCTTGCCCTGGTCGCATTAGTAGTGATTGTAGGATGGTTTTTATATTCTGAAAATGTTGTATACAATAAACTGGAAAATAAAATTGCTTTTGAAAAAACAAAGATTTTAAGAGTCAGCAAACTTTTTTCGAACGTTTACAAAACAGAAAGTTTAGCCCGAAAAACGATTCAAACCAACTCTGAAAACGATTTTAAAAATTATCTTAACGAAACTGATTCCTTAAAATCAAGAATTGATACACTAAAACAAATTGTAACTACAGAATATCAAAAGGTTTTACTTGATAGCGTTACCTATTTACTGTCTGAAAAAACAGAAAATATCAGACAACTAAAAACTATAAAAAACAAAGCTGATGACGAGGTTTCTGTAAATAATGCCATTGATGAAATTACCAAAATGGAGTTTAAACTCAGAAAACTGGAAATTCGTGATTTCACCAAAAATCCAAATGATTTAGGAAGTTACCAGCGAAATGTATTGCAACAATATGTTGATTACCTGAATCAGAATATTCCCGATGACAGCACTAATACCTTAAGCAAACAAGCTTCTGATTCGATTTTAGCTAATTCAAAAAAACTTTTGAGTACTGTAAAACTAAAAGCAGAGAAGAAAAAGGAATCACTAAATTTTGAAGAAAACAAACTCCTTAAGAATGAAATTGCAATCTCAGAACAACTCCGAAAAGTACTTAGATTTATTGAAAGGGAGATTATAATCAACTCCATAAAAAACAATTCATTAAAAGAAAAATCCCTTAAAAAAGTAAATGAAATCGTTACCGTTTCGGCCATTATTGGCTTACTGCTTACGATAATATTCTCAATTATAATAGTAAGTGATTATTCAAAATCGCAATTGTATAAAAAGCAATTGGAAATTGCCAATTTCAAAACTAAAAACCTGCTAAAAAGCCGGGAACAGCTTATTTCTACAGTTAGTCATGATTTAAAAACGCCATTGAGCACGATTGTTGGCTATTCTGAACTTTTGGGCAACTCTGATGTTAACACCAAACAGTCTTACTTCATCAAGAACATTAAAAACTCTTCTGAATATATTACGCAATTGGTTCAGGATTTACTGGATTTTTCTCAAATTGAAGCCGGAAAAATCACGATTGAAAAAGTGCCATTTTCATTACCTGAAATCATTGATGAAGTTGCCAAAAGCATTCAGACTGTTTACAAGCAAAAAAACATTGATCTTGTCATTAATGTTGATGAAAAACTGAACACAAAAATTGTTGGTGATCCGTTTCGTCTCAAACAAATTTTAAGTAACATTATCGGAAATGCTTATAAATTTACGGAAGAAGGTTTTATTAGAATTAGCGCTTATGTTGCTGAAGACAATAACTTTTTCGCCATTACGATTGAAGATTCAGGAATTGGAATTGAGAAAGAAAACCAGAAACTCGTTTTCGAAGAATTTGCCCAGGCTAATGAAAGCATCGAAAAACAATATGGAGGAACAGGTTTAGGATTATCAATCTGTCAAAAAATCATTTCGATTTTAGGAGGAAAACTAAAACTTGAAAGTACATTTGGAAAAGGAAGCACTTTCAAAATTAAACTTCCACTGCTATTTGATACAAGTGAAAGCCTAGTGGATCAAAAATCAAAAAAAAGTGGAACCGTTTCAAAAAAACTAACTTTTATTGTTGTCGATGATGACACCAATTTATTGAACTTAACCAGCACTGTTTTAAAACAGCAAAATCATCAGGTATTTTCTTTTACCCGTGCCACAGAAGCATTGGATGCTATTCAAAATACTGATTTTGATTTTATTATTACGGATATTCAAATGCCTGAAATTGACGGTTTTTTGTTTGTTGAAAAACTAAAAATCCAATCCAATTCATTTTACAAAAACCAGCCTATCATCGCCATCACTGGTCGAACAGATTTAGACTTTTCTGTTTATGCAAAAGCAGGTTTTACAACTGTGATCAAAAAACCATATTCGCCAAAAATTCTCCTTGAAACAATTCAGCGTGTTTTGGACAACGATTTTCTTTCTGATAAAATTGTAAAAACTAAAGAAAAAACATCTTCAAAGTCGTATTCTTTAACAACTTTAAAAGAATTTTTAGGAAATGACAATGACGCTTCAAAAGAGTTCATTACATCATTTATAGAAAGTACAAAGCAAAATTTAAGCACTTTGGAAAATGCAGTACAGGAAAAAAACATAGTTGAAATAAATTCAATCGCACATCGAATTGCACCTATGTTCAGACAGATTCAGGCACAAGAAATAGGAAGAATCCTGAAAGCATTAGAACAAGATAATTTAGACGGTTCGGATTTAGAATCTCTTTATAATGTATTAAAAACTAAAATTGATTTGCTTTTTGATACTTTAAGGAGAGAAAATCTTTAATCAATATTATATTGCTTTAATTTATTATAAAGCGTTTTTCGTGTTATTTTCAACAGCTTTGCCGCTTCTGATTTATTATTCTGGGTTCTTGATAAGGCCTGAATAATAGTTTCTTTTTCATTCTCTGATAAAGAAAAACCACCCTCATTACTTGGTTTTTGTGTCTGGAAAAATTCGATAGGCAAAACATCACTTTCAATAAAATCTCCCTGAGATAAGAGTGTTGCGCGTTTAATACAGTTTTGAAGCTCACGCAGGTTCCCCGGCCAATTATATCTTTGAAAAATTGCTACCACCTCAGGCGAAAACCCAATAATATCTTTATTTAATTGCTGATTCGCTTTTTCTAAAAAATAATCTGCAAAAACCATTAAATCTTCTCCACGTTCTGTCAATGAAGGCGACTGAATAGAGAATTCATTAATTCTGTGATATAGGTCTTCACGGAAATCTCCATTTTTAACAGCCTCGCGCAAATCTTCATTAGTTGCAGTAATAATTCGGATATCAACATTGATTTCTTTATTACTTCCAACAGGTTTTATTTTTCGTTCCTGAAGTGCTCTCAATAACTGAATTTGGTTTTCATAAGAGAGGTTTCCTATTTCATCCAAAAAAATTGTTCCGCCATTTGCGGCTTCAAAATAACCTGTTTTATCGCTTATTGCTCCTGTAAAGGACCCTTTTAAATGTCCAAAAAATTCACTGGCTGCCAATTCTTTTGGGATAGCACCACAATCGACAGCTATAAAATTATTGTTTTTACGATGACTTTGTTGATGAATACTTTTGGCGATAATTTCTTTTCCGGTTCCGCTTTCTCCAATAATCAGGACTGACATATCTGTAGGACTGACTAATTTAATATGTTCCAGTAATTTTTTGGATGCGACAGAAATTCCTTTTACAAATCCGTTTTCTGAAGAATCTGGTTTAGGTAAAATTTTCTTTTGCTTAGGCGGAGGATCATTTTTTACTTCGAAGTTTTGCAGTGTATTTGTAATGACCAGTAAAACCTCATCAGGATTAAATGGTTTTGAAATATAATCTGAAGCACCATTTTTAATAGCTTTTACAGCCGTATTTACATCTGAATACCCAGTCATAAGGACAACCGGAATTTCGGGATTAGAATGCTTAAATTCAGTCATCAATACAAGACCGTCAGAATCTGGCAGACGAAGGTCTGTCAAAATCAAATCAAAAGAATCTTTTTTAATACATAATCTCGCTTCTGCAGCAGAAAAAGCAATAGTTACATCGTATGCTTTTTTCGTTAGAAATTTTTCTAATAATTTACAGAATGAAATATCGTCTTCTATTATTAATATCTTTGGCATGCGTTTTAGTGACTTTTTTGCTAAAATACCACTATTTAAAGTAGATTTTCATAAAATTATGCAAAAAAAAAGAGACTGCTAAAAGCAATCTCTTTTTCACCAAAAACATAAATCTAATTCACCTAATTATATTTTTAACCAGTTACCATTGGCATCTGAGTAAACAGTAGCCTTTTGGTCCTCAACTGCTATTTCTAATTTGTACTCTTTTTTCTCGTTTACAAATGCTTTTTCAAGTTTTGCTCCCGGATATGCAGTTTCCAAAGCTTTTGTTACAGCCTCTGGAACTTCTTCTGCTTTAATTTCTTTATATTCTGATTGAAAATTTATGGAAGTTTTTACGGGCTCTACACTAGTAGTGGTTGTTGCGTAAATTGACAAACTTCCAAGAATTACTGCTGCTGATAAGATTAACTTTTTCATAATGCTAAATTTTTAAATTATTTTTTAATGATGTTTCCGGAAGCATCTGTAAAAACAGTATACTTTTTATCTCCACTCGAAATCTCCAGTTTATACTCGTTTTTTTCATTTTTGTATGCTTTTTCAAGCTTGGTATTCGGAAAAGATTTTTCTGCTGTAGATTTTACTGCTGCCGGAACTGCATCTGAGGCAACCTCTGTATACTCATCCTGAATAATAACTGAATCAATACTCAAAAGGTTTGTTTCCGGAATAGCTGCCTGAACTGATAAACCTCCTAAAATAATTGCTGCAGATAAGATTAATTTTTTCATAATGCTGTTTTAAATTATTTTTTAATGATGTTTCCCTTTTCATCTGTATAAACAGTAGATTTTTCTCCTCTTACTGTTATTTCTACTTTATATTCTTTTTTGTCATTTACAAATGCTTTTTCAAGTTTTACACCTGGGTAAGCATTATCCAGTCCCGTTTTAACGGCTGCCGGCACAGCATCAACTTCTTTATATTCGTCCTGAATTACTGATTTGATAACTATATTTGTTGAATTTACTGTAGCTGCCTGGATTGATAAACTTCCTAAAACGATAGCTGCTGATAAGATTAACTTTTTCATAATAATTTGTTTTAAGGATTAACTTCTATTATTTTTTGATCCAGGTTCCATCTGCATTAGCAAAAAGATTACCTACCTTGTCACCAACAGTAACATCTAATTTATATTCAGATTTTTCATTTTTATATGCTTTTGTAAGCACAACGTCCGGATATGCTTTTTTAAGAGCGTCAGTAATTGCTGTTGGTACTTCTTCTAATTTAACTTCTGTATATTCGTCCTGAATGGAAATTGTTTTTACAGTATTAGAAATTGGAGAAGTTGATGCAAATGAAGTTAAACCTCCCAAAACGATTGCGGCTGATAAAAATAAATTTTTCATAATGTATATATTTTAATTATTTATTAATTGTTTTACACATTAGATAAAGAAATTATTGTGCCGAAATTAAACCATTCATCTCCAAACCCTCAAATGCCTGTTTTTAAACACATTAAGTAAATATAAACATTTCTTTTAAATATAAAAAGTGTGTAATATTAAAATATATTGTGTAAAAAGTACACACAAAATCGTCTCTGCCTAAATTGCAAGCTTATTGGATTAATTAAGTAATGTATCTTTTCCTTTTAAATTAAAGGAAGAAAATCAAGATCTAAATTGAAACCATACTTTAAATTAACATATAAAACTTACATCAATAATCAAAATGATTGATATACAGAATTTTATTTAATTCATTATAAACAATAAAAACAAGGTGTAAGCAGAATAGTAATGTCAAATTGCCTCAGAAAACATTTTTTTAACATAATTGCAAACAACATTGTTATAATTGCGAATTGCGTTCTTAAATGTTAAAAATTATATTGTAATTTTGCACGAAATTAAAAATTGTACTTATAATGAAAAAAATTATACTATTACTTGTTCTACTTGTAACATTTGTAACGGTTAATGGCCAGACAAGCACTGGCGATAGTTTAAATGATGCAAATTTCAACAAATGGTCTGTTGAATTTGCAGGCGGCTTTAACAAGCCACAAAATCCAATGAAACATTACACATCGACTATAAACCCATATGTTGTTGATTTAGGAGTTCGTTACATGCTGAACAACAAATTTGGTTTAAAAGCTGATTTTGGTCTTAACAGTTTTCAGGAACAGAAAAACTCAACTCCTTTTAATACAAAATATTATAGATTTGATGTTCAGGGTGTTGCTAACCTGGGAAGAATCATGAATTTTGAAACCTGGACCAAAACAATTGGTTTATTAGGACATACAGGTTTTGGTGCGGCATACTTTGAGGACAAAAACTCTTCATTAGATGACAAAATGATTAATTTTATCATTGGTGTAACTGGTCAGGTTAAACTATCTGACAGATTGGTTTTAACTGGGGATTTTTCAACTATTATGAATGCTCTTCAAGGCTACACATATGATGGTGCTGCTAAAAATCCGGAAAAAGGTTTTACAGGAGCTTTATTTAATGGTACCATAGGTTTGACAGTATACTTAGGAAAAAACGAAAAACATGCAGACTGGGTTACTCTTGTAGACAAAGAAATATTAGCTCAAAGAGAAAGAATTGACAGTCTTGAAAAAATGTTAATCGATAGTGACAAAGATGGTGTTGCCGATTATTTAGATCTTGAGCCAAATACTATTGCAGGACTAATGGTAGATTCTAAGGGAAGAGCTGTTGATTTGAATAATAATGGCATACCTGATGAATTAGAAAGTTATCTAACAAGAACTTACACAAACAGAACTAATGGCGATGCTCCAATAAGTGATAGCGAATCCATTACAAAATTGGTTAACGGTGGGTATGTCGCTGCTTATTTCGATTTCAACAAATCTACACCAAATGATTCTTCTATAGATGGTATTAATTTTGTTGTAAACTATTTAAGAAACAACCCTGCTGCTTCAGTTGAAATTACAGGTTATGCTGACGAGATTGGAAACGCTTCATACAATGAAAAATTAGCTGACGAAAGAGCAAATAGCGTAAAAAGCATTCTTCTTAAAGCAAAGATCGCTACAGAAAGAATAAAACTTACCAGTGGTGGTGTTGATACCTCTGTAGATAAAGATTCTGCTTTGGCTAGAAAATTAGCCCGCCGAGTTACTTTCAAAATAAAAAACTAAGACAATTTACTAGTTGTTTTAGACATAAATAATAAAGCCATTCTTAAATAGAGTGGCTTTTTTTATGTAATTCTGTATAATGAAGAGTCTATTCTGCATATAAAGGCTGAAGGTGTTCTTTAAAAACTAATAATCGGGTTTAGGTTAGGGATTTTAAAGACAGAAAGAACTGAACTTAAAAAAACTTCAAATTAAGACATAAAAAAACCCCATTTTTCAATGAGGTTTTTAGTATTTATTCGATTGGATTCATTTTAAAAGTATCCATAAAAGCAGTCGTATAATCTCCTGCAATATATCTTGGATCATCCATTAATTGTCTGTGGAAAGGTATTGTAGTTTTTACACCTTCGATAACAAATTCATCCAAAGCTCTTCGCATTTTGCTGATGGCTTCTTCACGGGATTGTGCAGTTGTAATTAACTTGGCAATCATTGAATCGTAATTTGGCGGAATCGTATACCCTGAATAAACGTGAGTATCTAAACGAACTCCGTGACCTCCAGGCATATGAAGCGTAGTAATTTTTCCTGGTGAAGGACGAAAATCATTATAAGGATCTTCCGCATTAATACGACATTCAATAGCATGCAATTCAGGCAAATAGTTTCTTCCCGAAATTGGAATTCCGGCAGCTACCATAATTTGCTCACGGATTAAATCATAATCAATAACTTGTTCAGTAATTGGATGCTCTACCTGAATACGGGTATTCATTTCCATGAAATAGAAGTTTCTGTGTTTGTCAACCAAAAATTCTACAGTTCCGGCGCCTTCGTATTTAATGAATTCAGCAGCTTTTACTGCAGCTTCTCCCATTGCGTTACGTAATTCATCCGTCATGAATGGTGAAGGTGTTTCTTCGGTTAATTTCTGGTGACGACGTTGTACGGAACAGTCTCTTTCAGAAAGGTGACATGCTTTTCCGTATGAATCCCCAACAACCTGAATTTCGATATGACGTGGTTCTTCAATAAGTTTCTCCATGTACATTCCGTCATTTCCAAAGGCTGCGGCAGCTTCCTGACGTGCACTTTCCCAAGCTTTCAAAAGCTCTTCTTCTTTCCAAACGGCACGCATTCCTTTTCCACCACCACCGGCAGTTGCCTTAAGCATCACCGGATAACCAAATTCTTTGGCTAATTGTTGTGTTTGTTCGAAAGATTCTAATAATCCGTCTGAACCTGGTACGCATGGAACTCCTGCTGCTTTCATTGTTGCTTTTGCAGAAGCTTTATCTCCCATTCTGTCGATCATTTCAGGGGCGGCACCGATAAATTTGATTCCGTGTTCCTGACAAATTTTTGAGAATTTAGCATTCTCTGATAAAAATCCGTATCCCGGATGTATTGCGTCTGCATTTGTAATTTCTGCAGCAGCAATAATATTTGACATTTTCAAATACGATAAGTTACTTGGAGGAGGACCAATACAAACCGCTTCATCTGCAAACTTAACATGTAAACTTTCTGCATCGGCTGTAGAGTAAACTGCAACAGTTTTGATTCCCATCTCTTTACAAGTACGAATTACACGAAGTGCAATTTCTCCTCTATTCGCAATTAATATTTTTTTAAACATCTTACTTTAATTAGATAATTAGACAATTTGATAATTAGATAATTTTAGATGATTAACAAAATTTTTATTGCGAACCACTCTAAAATCTAAAATCTAAAATCTAAATTTATTTATGATGGATCAACTAAGAATAAAGGTTGGTCAAATTCTACAGGAGACATATCGTCAACAAGAATTTTTACAATTTTACCTGAAACTTCTGATTCGATTTCGTTGAATAATTTCATTGCTTCAATCACACAAAGAACATCTCCTTTTGAAATAGTGCTTCCTACTTCTGTAAAAACTGGTTTGTCAGGGGATGGTTTTCTGTAAAAAGTCCCGATAATTGGAGATTTTATAGTAATGAATTTAGAATTTTCAGCAGGTACAGACGCCTCACTAGTTACATTTACAACAGCTGGAGCTTGTTGTTGTGGAGCAACTGCTTGTGATAATTGCGCCTGAGCAGGCAATTGTTGGACATAAGTAGTTTCAGTAACATTTCCTTCTAAAGTTGTTCTGATGGTAATTTTTACATCATCCATTTCCAACTTTACCTCTGCAACTCCCGAATTTGCTACAAATTTGATTAGGTTTTGAATTTCTTTTAAATCCATAATGATTCGTTTTTAGTTTTAATTTATTTCTTATCGTAAGCCCATTTCAGATAGATCGATCCCCAAGTGAATCCTCCACCAAAAGCGGCAAAAATAATATTATCTCCTTTTTTGAATAAATGTTCAAAGTCGCTAATTACTAATGGCAGAGTTGCCGAAGTCGTATTACCATATCTTTCGATATTCATTAATACTTTTGAATCTTCTAGATTCATTCTGTTTGCAGTAGCGTCAATAATACGTTTGTTTGCCTGATGCGGCACTAACCAATTTACATCTTCGTTAGTCAGATTGTTTCTTTTCAGAATTGTCTCACTTGCATCAGCCATATTGGTCACAGCATATTTAAAAACAGTTTTTCCGTCCTGAATAATATTGTGTCTGTTTTGCTGTACCGTTTCTAAAGTCGTTGGTACAAGAGAACCTCCGGCAGGAATTTTTAGAAAATCGCGGCCTACACCATCGCTTCTTAAATATTCATCCTGCAAACCTAATCCTTCATAATTTGGTTCGAATAAAACAGCTCCTGCTCCGTCTCCAAAAATAATACAGGTTGTTCTGTCTGTATAATCAACAATTGATGACATTTTATCAGCACCAATTAATAATACTTTTTTATATCTTCCTGATTGAATATAAGCTGCGGCTGTAGACATTCCGTATAAAAAACTGGAACAGGCAGCCTGCAAATCATAAGCAAATGCATTTGTAGCTCCAATTTCTGTTGCAACATATACTCCCGTTGCTGCTACTGGCATATCTGCTGTAGCTGTTGCCATAATAATCATATCGATTTCTAAAGGATCAATATTGGCTTTTGCTATTAAATCCTGTGCTGCTTTTATTGCAAGAAACGAAGTTCCTTTGTCAGCATCTTTTAAAATTCTTCTTTCTTTTATCCCGGTACGAGTAGTAATCCATTCATCATTAGTATCGACCATTGTTTCTAGTACTTTGTTTGAAAGTACAAAGTCTGGAACGTAAGCTCCAACAGCGGTAATTGCGGCTGTGATTGTATTCATTATATTCTATTATTTCCTCTCAAATACTGCTATTTGAAAAATTTTTAAAAGACTTGAAAATTACAAAAAAAAATCTAAACGCATTGTCGTAAATTTCTTTAAAAAAGAAAGTTGTATCCAACAAAAAAAACTCTCACATAGTGAGAGTTCTAATATCATTTACAAAAATGTATTAAGCAACCGCTTCAGATTTATCGATAACAACTTGCCCTCTGTAATACATTTTACCTTCATGCCAGTAAGCTCTGTGGTATAAATGTGCCTCTCCGGTAATTGGACATGTAGCGATTTGAGCTACAGTAGCTTTATAATGTGTTCTTCTCTTATCTCTTCTTGTTTTCGAGATTTTTCTCTTAGGATGTGCCATTTTACTATATTATTTATCCGTTAATAGTTTTTTTAATTTGTCCCAACGCGGGTCAGTATCTTCTTCTTGTTTACTCTCTTCTTTAATTTCTTTGACTTTTAATTCATTCAGTTTTGTTAAGGCTTCAGTCTGCAAACTTCCGTCTTTTACACCTGGATGAACTCGTTTTAAAGGAACAGACAGCGCAATCATTTCATAAATATATTGCGACACATCTAGTTCAAATTCACCATGAGGCAAAATCAGCAGCTCTTCATTATCATTATTAAATTCATCCCCAAAACGAACGATGAGCTTCATCTTTCCTTTTATAGGCAAATCAAAATCTTCGCCGGTTAAATCACAAGGTACATTTACTGTTCCTTTATGTTTGAAATTCAACTCTAACAGGTTGCTTCCTTTTTCTAAAACTAAATTTACTTTGATATCTGAATTTTGAAATTCGTCATAATCAAAGCTCTCAAAGAACTTGTTACTTATTTGATACTCAAAATGGTGTTTCCCTAGCTTTAATCCCACGAAAGGAATTAAAAATTCTTTTGTTTTGCTCATTTCAACATCAATTTGTCCAATTAGTACCTAAAACTCAGATACCTGAATTGGGGTGCAAAGATATAAAATTATTATAAAACTAATAATCTTATTCACCTTTTTTTGTTTATAACTGTTTTTCTTTTATTTTAAGGGGTTTTCCAGTAATCTCCTCATATTGATTACGTGAACGAAAAATATCAATTGCAAGATAAACTGCTTCCTTAAAAGAATTATAATCTGCCAAATCTTTTCCTGCAATATCATAAGCTGTACCATGATCCGGAGAGGTTCTGATCCTGTTGAGACCTGCTGAATAATTCACTCCTTTTCCAAATGACAATGTTTTAAACGGTATCAATCCCTGATCGTGATAGGTTGCCACAACAGCATCATATTTTTCATACTGACCGCTTCCAAAAAAGCCATCTGCAGGAAAAGGACCAAAAACCATAGTTCCGGCTTCGAATATTTTCTTTAACGCTGGTTTTAAAACCAAATCATCTTCTTTTCCTATTACTCCTCCATCACCAGCATGTGGATTCAAACTCAATACGGCAATTTTCGGTTTTACAATGCTAAAATCCTGAATTAACGACTTTCTGATTGTTTCAATTTTTCTCGTAATTAATTCTTCGGTTAAATGAGAAGAAACCTCATTTAAAGGAACATGATCGGTTAGTAAACCAACTCTTAAGTCATCATGAACCATCATCATTAATGCATTGCCTTCCAGTTCCTGATCTAAATAATCTGTATGCCCAGGAAATTTAAAATCTTCTGATTGAATATTGTATTTATTTATCGGAGCAGTTACTAAAACGTCTATTTCTCCTTCTTTCAGGGCTTTTGTAGCAGCAACAAATGACTTTATAGCGTACTCTCCTATTTTTTCATCGTTTGTCCCTAAATTTATGTCAACACTTTCTCGCCAAAGATTAAGAACATTGAGTTTTCCAGGTATTACCTGATCTAACTTATCAATTCCATGAAATTGAACTGTCGATGTAAAGCTTTTTTTAACGAAAGAGAGTATTTTGGCATTTGCAAAAATAACCGGCGTACATAATTCCAACATACGAGAATCTTCGAATGTTTTTAATATAACTTCGCTTCCAATACCGTTTAAATCTCCAATCGAAATTCCAACAATTATATTTTCTGCTTTTTTATTCATGAGCTCCAATTATTTATTACTAATTTCAGCGCAAAGATATAAATAAATAACCTGATAATGGACTAATCTATCAAACATGTAAACGACAAAAGGATTGAAAATTAATTAATTTTCAATCCTTTTTATTTATTTAATTTTAGAAGTATCTAAATCAATAAATATATTGTTCGTTTTAAGCCTCTTTTGCTTCAGGCAACATTACTGAAGCTATTACTGAAATCAAAAGAACACCTCCAATTACAATTAAAGAATAAATTGACTCGATATGATAAAATGGAGCAATAATCATTTTTATACCAATAAAGGCTAGAATAATCGCTAAACCATACTGTAACCTGCTGAATAAATGAATAAAATTATCCAACAAGAAAAACAAGGCTCTTAAACCTAAAATTGCAAAAATATTAGATGTATAAAGTATAAATGGGTCATTTGATATTGCAAAAATTGCAGGAATAGAATCCACAGCAAAAAGTAAATCAGTAAACTCGATTACAGCTACAACTACTAAAAGTGGTGTTGCTAATTTTTTTCCGTTCTCGTAAGTGAAGAATTTATCTCCATCGTATTTATCAGAAACGCTAAAGAACTTTCTGATCAACCTTGCTCCTCTTGTATCGTTGTAATCTTCATCATCGTCTTCATCTCCTGCAGACCATGATTTGATTCCAGCATATACCAGAAACAATCCGAAAGCAGTCATAATTAGATTGATATCATATTTAAATCCTTCTAAACCAGCAAGGCTTAAAAGTTTGTTTAGGTAGGTAAGTTCAATTAAGAAAGCTCCCGAGAATATAAAAATTGCTCTTAAAACAAGGGCACCGATAATCCCCCAGAATAAAACTTTGTGCTTGTTCTCGTTTTGTACATCAAAAAACTTAAAAACTAATATAAAAACAAATAGATTATCTACAGAAAGTGCTTTTTCAATCCAGTAAGCCGACTGAAACTCATAAAACTTAGTTGCTCCGGCGAAGTGATAAATTAAACCACTAAAAATCATGGCTAAACTAATCCAGACTAATGACCATGTTATGGCTTCTTTATTCGTTACGACATGACTTTTCTTGTTGAAAATTCCCAAATCCAGCAATAGCATGATCACAACTGCGACTGCAAATACTATTATAAGTCCTGGATGTTCTGAAAAAATAGGGTGTTGATTCATTTTAAATATTAATTAAGTTAGATTTTAAATTTATTGATTAGCCATTGTAACTACTATAACTCTCCCGCCTTCTTCTTTTGACAGCAATATTTTTTTGCCATCCGTAATCTCCAGCATTGATCCAATAGGTATTTCTTTGTCTTCTGTAATATCCTTTAATGATGTTAGTTTTTGATTAACAAATACCCACTTATCATTATGAAAAGTAAAATATCCCACTGGCACCTTTTGTTCTGCTTTCAGCTTTTCATTTCGGGCAATATTACGATTAACATGCCATTGAAACAAGTATTGATCGTTATAAACCATTAACCTATGATTTTCGGGTTTCCAAACAGTCTCCTGAAACTGATAATACAAATCTAAAACCGGCAATGTTCCTTTGTGAGCGGTATTGCAAAACGGGCATTTTGGCGTATTGGTATTATCAAAAACGTACCATTTTTGTTCACATGAAACGTTATGGCATTTCTGCATTAAATCAGTTGTTTTCAATAAGGCGATTTCCCATTCCTCTGCATTCGGTCTTTGCATCGGATTATGTAATCCCTCTATAAAAACTTTATCGAATAAGGTTTTTAGATATGGTCCTGTGATGGTATAAGGTAATTTTGTAATATCCGCCCAAGGTAAATCCCATTTTGAAACCTGATTGAGTTTTGGCCGGTTCATTGGGTCTGTTGGATGTTCTATAAACATTGCTTTTTCACCCATAGACAGCAAGTCATCTTTTTCAGTATCTAAGTCGTGTACTTTCCCTCCTTTTAACGGATGTCTGTGGAGTAAAAACATGTATATCAATACTGGCAAGGCGTGCAAATCTGTTAATCTGCTTGGTAATTTTCTATTTGGATCTGTTTTGTTTAAATGTTTCGTCGAAAGTACTTCAGGAGCAATAAATTCTGCCGTACCTATAACTTCTGCCGGAAATAATCCCGGAACAACCAATCCGTCCAAATCTATCATACAGGCTGATTTATTGATTGGATCAATCAAAACGTTATTATATGACAAGTCAGAATGTGCTAATCCCATTGCGTGCATTTTTTTAACACCGCGAGTCAAATTAACACACACCTGAAAATAACTCAGCCAATCACCCAATTCTGATTTGGCAACACGAAGAGGAAAATGTGGATTTCTAAACTTTGATCCGGCAAACCATTTTCCGTTTTTTTCTTTTCCCTGAATTAAATCACTGGTTTCATATCCTTTTTTAAAGAAAAACTTAGAATCGTAAATAGGGACAATAATTCCGGTTAATCCTCTATGTTCAATAACGTCAGTTGGCCATCTGTAGACTTCATTCAAATAATAATCTCCGGCATCGCCATTTTGAATCTGAGTTAAATATTTATTAGTAATTCTTTGAAGCCTTTCTTTTTGATTAAAATCTAATTTGTCCCTAAATATAGCAACAACATATTTTCTGTCTGGACTAAAATAAACATCCTTTACACCACCGCGCATAGGCTCGCCATTATCAACAAATTGATAAGTCTTTGCTGCATCATTAATTGATTTTACTGTAATCGTACTCATACTTAATAAATTATGGCAAGGGTTCTGTCATCATGATTTCCCGGACTCCAAAAATCCATCCAGGTGGAAAGCTGCTCTGCAATATCGGGATTGTTTTTATCAAAATCTACTTTGATTCCGTCTTCATTTTTCCCTTTTAAATCATCAATAAATTCTTTCCAGCTTTCAATTTTCTCCAAATTGGCTTCCACTACAAATTTAGGGTCATAAATTCCATCTGTCATCAGCATTAAATAAGAGAAATCATCAACCAGTTTAAAACCAAATCGTGTTGAAAATTTATCACTTTGAAAGATTTCAGGCATGGTAATGAAACGTGTTCCGCCACCATAATCACCAACATCAAGCCAATTCATTAATTTGATTTCTGTGAGGTCTTTATTTAATAATCCGATTGGGCAATCGCCAATTCCGAAAGTTAGAATGGCATATCCAAAATCATACTTTTTAACCAAAGCAAAAATTAAAGTAGCATGAAAATTCTTTAGCTCAATTTCGCTTTTTATCGCAAATTCTTCTATTTTTTGATGTGCAAAATGGGCAGCTTTTGAAAGATTCTGATAAACAAAATGACTTATTTTTTTTGATGTTTCGTGACTTATTTTAGTATGATGATCGGCTAAAACATCATCGAATTCTTTTAAATTATCCGGGTTTAAATTTTCTTGAAAATATTGAATAACAGATTCACAAGCTATTTTTGAGCCCTTTCTTGATAATTTTGCAGAACCTGCACCATCTGAAACTGCTAAAATACTCCAGCCACTTTTTTCAAGATTTTTATACCCAAATTCATCTTCCCGAAAAGAGCCTACATTGGCATGACTTCTTCCTCTTTTTGAAGATACTACTAAATTTTTGTCTAAAAACTTATCGACAACGGCTTCATTATCCGGTTTCCAGAAAGGGTCATTTTTATCGCTTTCAAGATTTTTCCACAAGGATTTTGGATCTGGATTTATGATAAGTATTAGTGTTTTTTCATTTAAAACCGAATCTTCCGATTCGCCATCAACTTTAAATAATATGCTTATTCTTAAATCACCGCTTATTTGAGGAATTCCCGAAAGTAATTCTTCGGTTTCATTAAACTCGAGTCCGGTGTTTTCTAAACCCTTAATTTCAAAGGAAATAAAATCATTCCAACCCAAAGTATTGAAATCAATTTTTGCCTGATATTTTTTATTTACCGTGCCATTTGGTATGGATACCGTTTGTACTAAAATATCATCAATTCTATTTTTCAATATCCAATTCTGCATAATCATTTTTTGGTGTTCCTGAATTATTTTTACTGCATTGACATTTTTTTCATTGGCAATAAACTCATCAAAAAGAGCTGCTTTACCTAAAGGAATGTCTATTTTATGCTGGGATAAAAAAGATTGAAGATATCTTTTAGTCTCTTCCATAAATTATCCCTGTGTTCTGTTTACATCAAATCCTCCTCCACCGCTGCCATAACTTCCTTGATTATTGCACCACGGACAGGCACTAACATCTTCATCACCAATACAATGTATTTTTCCGCAGACACAAACGGCAAAAGCAATTTGATTACCGCAACACGGACAGGTTGGCCCACCGATAAGTTCATCTGTATTTACTTTATTACTGAAATTACCAGAATCTGCCAATTCAAAATAGGAATTATCAACCTGATAGGCACCAACCAATTTGTAATTTTTAGAGGATAATTCGATTCCGGCATAAATAGACTCCGCAATAGTTTTGCGATATTTCATTAAATACGGCCTTTTAGTATTTTGGCATTTGCCGTTTAAAACCACAAAATTATCATCGACATACTGGCGATTTGTTTCCTCTTTGGTTAAATCTATTTTCGAAAGTGTTTCTCCGTCTAATTTTGCCAGTTCAAAACCACTCGAATTATTTTCCACACTTATACTACTGGTTTTAATAGAATCTGTTACCCATTTAAAAAACTCTTTGTACGACTGTACGTTTGTGTTTTTAAAATGAAGTACATTCTCTGTAAGCTCCCCTAATAATCTTGTATCTGTTTCGTTTCCGAAAGAAATCGCAATTAAATTGGCTGTTCTTTGCCAGTTTTGTTTCCATTCGTTTATTGCTATTTTACTATCGTCCGTTGGAACTCCATCAGTAAATAAAAAAACAATAGGTTTCCAATCGCCTTTTACCTCATATGTTGTCTTAACGATATTAGTTCTTAATTCATACATTAAATGTCCTAAACCTTTGCTCAAAGATGTACCACTGCCAATTGGAAATTTTGGCGGGTAAAAGCTCACGATTTCCTGAAGAGGAACCAATGTTTTAGGCTGACCTGCAAATACAATAATTGAAACAAAAACCGTTTCAAGTGCATGCGGGTCAGTTTTTAAAGCCTGAATTATGGTAGCCAGTCCTTCTTCAACCTGCTGAATTGGTTCGCCAACCATTGACTCCGAAATATCGATTAGAAAATATATGGGTAATCTTCTCATTTAAAGGAAATTTAATAACATTAAAAAAATAATTAAAAGCAAAACCTGTGTCATATCAACAGCTAAACCAATTCCAACCTGAAAAGGTTTTATTATTGTTTTCAGAAAATTGAATATGGGCGAAAAAATAGTATTGAAAAAATCAAAAATGCTTCTGTATTGTGGATTTAACTTGTCTTTGTAAGGCAATAATTTGGAATATAAAAACAACCCAATAATTAGAATCTGAATAAAAAATTTTATAATATTCATTAGGAAATAGCTTTTAATAATTCGTTTGCGATTTCTTTAAAAACCAGTTCTTCATCGGGATTAATTTTTTTTGATCCGTATACAGAAACGCCATTATTTACAGTCATAAAATTGACAGAAAAAGAAGCACCATAACATTTATTTCCTCCATTATAAGGAATAGCATGCATTACTTTTATGTACATACAATTTTGACGTATAATAACATCGTCTATATAAAAATCACTCTGTACATAATGATTAAGCAAAGTGCGTCTGGCATTTTCAATAGAAAAACCAATAATTCCGGCAGTTTTGTAACAGATGTTCAAACTGTCAATGTTCATGTTTTCTAATTTTTCTGCTGGAGTAAATTCATGAACAACCTGATAGGTAGTATCAGTATAGCTTATACTGCTGCTTCTGTATGATGAATTATCCGCTTTTTGAATTAGATGTACAACTATCCCAATGATTGATATTATAGCCGAGAGTACTTCCATAATTAAATAACTACTATTATTTCACTTGGAGGAGGTGGTAATGTAACACTTTCTCCTGTCCCCTGACTTTTATTACCTTGTTCAATCGTTTCAGAAACCCATTTAAAAAACTGTTTCAATGTGGAACTATCAGCTGATGCTAAATGCACTACATTATCGGTCAATTCTTTTAAAATATCATCATTAGCCATATGTCCGGCGGCACAGCCGACCACCGCTCCGAAGCCCATATTTCGTATTTCACGGGTTTTTTCTCTGTAAAACTGAATATCAGAAGGTTTTCCATCAGTAAAAACAAAAAGCAAAGGTTTCCAATCTCCTTTTTGGGTTTCTGAACCTTTTATAACTTCTTTATTTACTTTTTGAATAACAAAATCAAGTCCGGCTCCGGTATTTGTTGGGCCACTTTGCGGACAAATAATTTCAGGCAGCTGAAAGTTTACCAGTTCAGTCAATGGGACAATTTCTTTTACTTCACGATCATAGGTTATAATGCTTATCCACAGCGAATCTAAAGCCTGTGCATCTGATCGCAATGTGTTTATCATCCCGCTCAAAGCATTATTCAGCGCCTGAATAGGTTCGCCATACATAGAACCCGAAGTATCTAATAAAAAATATACTGGTAGTCTTCTCATATTACTTTTAAAAATGTTATAACAATGAAATTACTTAACTTTCAAATTGTTTTAGAACTTGAAAGGCATGCTTGTCTTAGCGCAACATCCTTAAAGATGCAATACTCAAAAGTGTATTAATTAAAAACGATAATATAAACTCCGCCCTATCAAAATTTAAACTACGATGTTTAATTCTGATGGCGGCGGAGGTAATTCTTTTAAATTTGTAAATTCTTTTCCTGAATCTTCGACTTTTGTTGAAGTAACTCCAATCGAAGCGGTTACCCATTGAAAAAACTTGCCAATACCAGCACTATCTGCAGTATCAAGACTTACTACATTATCTGTAATTTGTTTTAAAATAGCCGCATCTGCACCACCTCCTGCTGCACAAGCAACAGTATAAGCAGTTTTCACTTTCTTAAACTCATTCAGGCCGCTTTCCCAATTATCTGTCGGAATTCCATCAGTCATGATAAATACTAATGGTTTCCAGTCGCCTTTTTGCTCTGTAGTTGTTTTAGCAACTTCAGTTTCTATCTTCTGAGCCACTAATCTTAATGCTTCTCCCAATGCAGTTACACCGGTTGCTTTAAGATCGACCATTTGAAAAGAAGCCAAATCGGTTAGCGGAATAATTTGCTGCGCTGTAGTATCGAAAGTAATTACGCTTAAAAAAGCGGTTTCAATAGCCTGCGGATTTTGCCTTAATGAACTAATCATCATTTGAACACCGTTTTTCACAGCTTCGATAGGCTCACCGGTCATTGAACCGGATGTGTCTAATAATAAATATACAGGCAGTCTTCTCATGGTTATAATTTATTTATACAGGAATATTATAAGTTGGCGTTTCAAGATTACCGGCCTGATTAGAGCTTTCAACACCTCCGATATTGTAAGTATTTGTATTTGTTTCGGGATCATGCTGTGTTAAGTGACTCATAACTTCAGGAGTTAAATTTTTCCCTCCTACGATATGATGGTAAGCAGAACCTATTGTATATATTGGTCCCCATGGGAAACCCCACCAGCCAACAATTAGGTTAAGAAAAACATAACCATAAGAATATTTAAATGTATTTTCATCAGCTTTGATGAAATAAATATCAGAACTTCTTTTTAAAGTCATTAATATAAATGACACTGTGTATGGGAATACAACAAACTTCCCTCCTTGCTGAACCATGTCTCTTATTTGTGAAACTCTTAGTCCGTCGATGTTTTTGATTTCCATTACAGGTAAGACTGAACGATTTTATGAATAGTCTGTCCTAAGAATGTATCATCTGTCGGATCTCCAATTGCACTAAATTTCCACTCATTATTACGTTTGTATAATTTCCCCATAATAATGGAACGTTTGTTTACGTATTGAGCATCGGCTGAAACATTATACGATGCAAATTCTGAAACTACTCTTGTTGGAGTACCTTCGTACATTCTGATTTTTGCATACGGAATTTGTGAGAAATCTTCTTTCCCTGCATTATTCAAAAAGAAAAATATCTGATTTACTTTAGCATCAACTTTAGAAAGGTCAACAGTAATGATTTCATTATCCAAGCCGTCGTCGCCGCCAGTATCACCTGCAAGGTCATCTCCAGTGTGTTTTAGGGCACCATCTACACTCAACAACTTTCCTTTTGGCAAGCCAAATTGCTGTAATACTTCAACTCTGTATAAAGGAGAATATAAATGATCACAAAGTTTGTTTTGGTCATCAATTAGCACACAACTTAAATCTAAGTCGATTTCCGTTACATTTTTTGATAATCCTAAGAATCCTTTTGTTTCAATTGCTCCCCAGTTTACACCGACGCAAAAATTTGTTAATGACTCACCGCTTGATTTTCTTAAATCAATCTTTTGTCCTTTGGTTAAGTTAATTGCCATAGATTTAATAAGGTTTTAATTAGTTATATTTATTTAGATAATCTTGTAAACCGCCTTTCATTCCAATACCTACTGCTTCAAATTTCCACTCGTCATTTCTTTTATAAATTCTTCCAAATTCAACTGCTGTTTCAATAGAAAAATCTTCGTCAAGTTCGTACTTCACTAATTCTACATTTGTCTGATCTAAAATTCTGATATATGAATTTCTAATCTGACCAAAATTTTGTCTTCTTGTGTCTGCATGGTGAATTGTTACCACAAATGAAATCTCAGTAACATCCGGAGATATGGTTGACAAATCAATTTGTATTTTTTCATCGTCACCATCACCGGCACCTGTTAAATTATCTCCTGTATGCGTTACCGCTCCGTCAGGTGATTTCAAATTATTATAATAAACAAAATGGTTGTCATTTGGAATTTTACCATTAGCTCCAACTAAAAAAACTGAAGCGTCCAAATCAAAACTTTCTCCTGTACTGCTTGAATTACTGTCCCAGCCAAGTCCTACAGTAAATTTTGGTGCACCAATACTTTGTCTTTGACCTTTTTCTAAATTAATTGCCATTCTATTGTCTTTATTTAATATTAATATTTAACATTGTTTTTAAAATATTTGTCTGCTCATCTACATTTTGCAAATCTTCTAAAAAATCTACTGATGAAATTTTATCCAGATACTCTTTCAAAACTCCTTGTACACCTTCGGGAAGTGACGTTTTGATGGTCCCCAATTCCGATTCTAATATGGTATTCTTGTCAAGCAATTGTGTTATGATTTCTCCTTTAACCGAATTGTTTTTAGAAAGATCAACACCTTTCGCCATTTCATTGGTCAAAAAATAAAAAGATTTTTCATTTCCTGTAAAAATGAACCTGTCATTAGAATCTCTAAATTCATAAACTTCAATAACTTCATTATTACATACCAAACCACATAAAAATTTAATTTTAAACTTTAGTATATTCAATCTTCCTAAAAGCTTTTTTTCAAACTTAACATACTTGTTTTCGTATATACTTTTTGAAACTGATGTAAGCTTTTCATATTGCTCAACACTGATCTCACGGTAATATTCAGATTTAATTTTATCTGAAAAAGTCATTGTTTCATTCCAATCAAAAAAACTGTTGCTTTCTGTTACAAAAATATCATACAGCTGTTCAATTTTTTTTGCCATCATTTGGGCATGTGCTTTTATTTGGTCCGAAAATTTTTCTTCTCCAATTTCTGATTTCAGTTTTGATATAATGTCATTGTTTATATATATCTCATCTGTAATCAGAAGGTATTGCTGCTCTTTTGATTTTTTAATTTTTTGAAATAAGTCAATTAGACTGCTTGTAAATTGTATGTGAAATAATTCTAACTTATTACTATCTAATGCCCGATTATTTTGAAAAAGACTATGAATGATTTTTGTTTTTACCAAAACTCCAACAAAGTCCTTGTGATTAAAGAAATTGGATAACAATTCTAAAATCACAAGTTTTCTGTTACTGTCTTTTATTATTTGAGCGAACCGCTCCTCTTCCTCTTGCATTAATCAATTTCTTATCTATTAGCTTACAACACCTTTTCTTAATTCTGTCTCCAGACTTTGCAATCCTGCATCAAGCTGTCTTCTTGTTTCGGTACCCTGATCGTGAATTTGTTTTACTTCCGTTAAGGTATCTATTAATGATTTTGTAGTCATTTTTAATGTTTCTAAAGAAACAATTGTATTCTCATTTTCTTTAGCTACTTCAATACTGTTTTGTTTCAGCATTTCTGCATTTTTCTGCAAAATAGTATTGGTAGTTTCAGATACCCTTCTTTGAACTTCAATGTTTTGTTTTTGTCTTTGCAGGGCAACAGCCAGCGTTAACTGGTTTTTCCAAACCGGCATTGTAGTAGTCAGGATAGATTGTGCTTTTTCTGCAATTGAAGTATTGTTGTTTTGAACAACACGTATTTGAGCCAGAGATTGCAACATGATGAAACGCACAATTTTCATATCGGCTAAACGTTTGTCAAGACGGTTTATGAAATTTCTTTTATCAGAGATTTGGTAATCCTGATATTGCGTAGGATTTCCTTCCATCACTGCAAGTTCTTCGCTTAATTCTTTAAATCGAATCTGACCTGCAATAATGTGTTTTTCCATTTCATGAATAAGTCCCACATTCCCGTCAAACATGGTTTGAAGTGCGCTGTTATCCTTAACAGAATTAATCATTCCGGCTTTAACTTTATTACTGATTTTATCAATATTTACAGTAATCTTGTCGTATTGCTGAAATAACTTTTTAACATCAACAACTAATTTATTCAGAAGTGGAATTTTAGAAAGGAATCTTTTAAACGGTCCCTGATCAAGCTGATCAACATCAACATAATTTAATTCTGTCAACAAATCATTAATCAAAGTTCCTACTTCGCCGGAATTATATGTTCTGACGTTAGTTAAAAAAGTATCACTTTGTTTTGCAATCGAATTTTGGATTTCGGCACCGTAATTCAGGATCGAATTGGCGTCGTTTTCATTTAACTGATTCGAAATAGATTTGTAGTTACTAACTTCAGCCTCACTGATTGAAGCCAAATTTACATTTCCGTCTTTATCAATCAAAGCAGTATTTTCCTGAGGAACTAATTGATTCTCTAACATAGTTGATTTTATAAATGATTCTGTTGAATTGTAACGATAGTTTGCTCCAGTTTTTTATCGTTTGTTGGCACTCCTACTGCGCTAAATTTCCATTCTTCGTTTCTTTTGTAAAAAACTCCCAGAACCATAGAAACATTTCCGGCAAATGAAGCATCATTTGCAACATCAAAACGAGCAAATTCCTGGCTGACTTTTGTTGGAGTTCCTTCGTAAATACGGATAGAAGCAAACGGAATATCTTTAAAATCCTGTCCTCTGAAACTATTGATAAAAAATGCCACGTGATTTGCTGCCGGAGATAATTGTGAAAAATCTACAGTGATAACTTCATTATCCAATCCGTCATCTCCATTTAAATCTCCTGTTAAATCATCACCACTATGTTTAATGGCACGATCGCTGGATATTAATTTTCTGAAATTAACAGAGTCGATATGGTTTTTCTTGTCGTCATAAATGGCACAGCTTGCATCAAGATCTACCGGTTCTTTTTTAGTTCCAAAAAATCCTTTTTTCTCAATTGCTCCCCAGTTTACACCAACACAAATGTTTTGTAGTTTTGTACCGTTACTTTTTTCAAGATTAATACGTTGTCCTTTTTCTAAATTAATTGCCATTTTGTTAATTATATTTGTTTAAGTAATCCTCTAATCCGCCTTTCATTCCAACTCCCATAGCTTCAAATTTCCATTGTCCGTCTTTGTTGTATATTCTTCCAAACTCTACTGCTGTTTCTATCGAAAAATCTTCTTCTAGTTCGTATTTAACAACCTCAGTATTATTGCTGTCATCCACAATTCTGATGAATGAATTTCGAACCTGACCAAAATTTTGTTTTCTGTTTACGGCATCATGAATGGTTACAACAATGCAAATTTCTTTTACAGCCGGATTAATTTTGGTTAAATCGATTTTCACTTGTTCATCATCTCCATCTCCATCACCTGTAAGGTTATCACCGGTATGAATTACAGCCTCATCTGGGGATTTTAAATTATTATAAAAAACAAAATGAGAATCAGATATAATTTTTTTGTTATCACCTAATATGAAAACGGACGCATCCAGATCAAAATCTGTTCCGGTACTGCTATTATTTGTATCCCATCCTAAACCAATTGTAAACTTTGGAGCGTTTATATTTTCGCGCTGTCCTTTCTGTAAATTTATAGCCATAGCTTAATCTATTTTTATTACATTAATATTCGTTTTATATTCTAAAATTTGGTGATAGTTATTGCTTATTGCTAAATGAAATAATTCGCTGCTTTTTTTGGCAGAAATATTACTTATCAAAAAATTAAACTCATCTTCATTTAGACTTAAAATAAATTTTACTATTCGGGTATTATACTGAAAATGTTCGCTGTTTATTATTGAGACAATGTCTTCAACATTATGAACCGCATAATAATTATAGTGATTTTCAATTTTAGGATGAACTTCTTTATTAGCTAATTCTGCGAAGTAAACAAAAATAAAATCGCCCTCAACACTATATTGATCCAGGATTTTATTTACGGTATGTTCATGACTTCCGGTTATTTTGATATCATCAACAAAAATGCAAAGTTTACCATTGATAAAATTTCTGTCGATGTAATAGGTGTCATTTGAAATTAGTTTTACCCTTTCTTCAAAATCCAGATTACCATAATCTGTAACATAGGTTTGATTTCTGTAAATCTTAGATTCTATGCTGGCCTTTTTGCCATTTTTAAACAAAAAACTATTCAGTTCTTTTTTAAAATAATAACATAAAAAATTGGATGCCGTTGGTATTGATAAGTACGGACTTGGCAATATAACAATTTCTTTTTCTGATAATATTAAATCTCTAAACTGATTAACAAAGCCTGAGAACAAATCCTTAGCAAATTTTTCCGCATAGAACTTATCTCCAAATTTGAATCTGCTGTATTCCTTTTCTTTAAACGGGCAATTATCTTTTTCGATAATCTTATGTAAACTATAACTTTTATTCACTTTTATATTTTTAATAGATGTGCATCAAATCCAAAATTGATTGCACCATTGTAATCTGCTATACTATTGTCGCCAATATGCAGTATTTCTTTTTTTTGCGTTTCTTTTGTTTTATTTACCTGATCAAAAACCAATTGAAAAATTTCATTATTTGGTTTTGAATACCCAACCTCATCAGAATAAATTTGAAATGTAAAATATTCAGTTAATTCATAATAAGAAATTAGTTTTCTCAAACTTTTCCCTTTTATAAATCCTGTATTGCTTAATATATTAATTGATTTTCCCTCTGACACCATATTCCCAAACTGGCGTTTAATATCAGGAAAAATCAATTCAGGCTTATAGTTCATAAACAAGACCTCAGTTTCATCATAAAACTCCCCTAACTTTTTTGCTTCATTTTTAGTTAAATCAACCTGAAGAGCGTTTAAAATTAAGTAATAAATTTCATGCGTATTTAAATTTAATCCTGTTTTTTCATTTATATTATTGCATAAAACATCATAATACCTCACTACCTCATTTACTTTTTCGATTGTAGCATCAACTTCAAAGAAATCTTTGAATAGTAAATTTCTCTTTTTTTTAAATTCAGGATTAGATTTTATCAATGTCAGCCATAAATCAAAAGAAAGATGGCTGTAGTTTTTGTAATTTATTTTCAAGCTTATATTTTTAAGGTATCGATTATAATAATCGATGTATTTTCTTAGATTTCTTAAGTTAATTATTAACCTAAACTCTTTTTATTTAATTATTTCTCCTGAGTAATATTTTTCAAGAAAAAAACCTAAATCTGCTTTATAGCCAATTCCTGAAGCGGCAAATTTCCATTGGCCGTTTTTTGTATACAATCTTCCAAATTCTACTCCTGTTTCAATTGAAAAATCTTCGTCCAGCTCATATTTTGCAATTTCCTGGCCACTTGCATCATCAACAATTCTAATATAAGAATTTCTAACCTGTCCAAAATTTTGTTTTCTCCTTTCAAAATCTTCAATGGTTACCACAAAAAGAATTTCCTGAACAT
Organism: uncultured Flavobacterium sp.; assembly: GCF_946478785.1. The sequence goes on along the minus strand of NZ_CAMLDD010000029.1, from coordinate 37,604 downwards.
TTTCATCAATTTTGTGCAGATCAACTTTAATTGCTTCATCATCATCACCGTCACTATTACCACCCGTAGGATCATCTCCGGTATGTTCCAAAGCACCATCAGGAGAAGTCAGATTATTATAAAAAATAAAGTAGTTTTCGCCCAAAAGCTTACTTTCTGAATTTATCATAATTGCAGAAGCATCCAGGTCAAAGTCATGTCCTGTACCTTCATTAGGATCCCAGCCCAATCCGACTGTAATTTTTGACAATCCAATGTCAATTTTTTGACCTTTTTGTAAATTTATAGCCATTATAATATTGTTTTTAAAATCTTAAAACATACAATGATACGAAAAAGTGTACTAAGTATAAATAGAGGAATTGGTAAAACCCAAATATTTATCAACAAACAAATATGACATAAGCCAAATGTCTTTTCTTAATTGTCGGCTTTCGCTTTTTTAATTATAACTTTGTCCTATTAATTAATACTCTAATACGAAATTTTAGTAAAATAAAAGCAATATGTTCACAGGAATTATAGAAACCTTAGGAAGGATTCATGAAATACAAAAGGATCAGAATAATCTTCACATAACTGTTGATTCATCTATCACAAACGAATTAAAAATTGACCAAAGCGTATCCCATAACGGAATCTGCCTGACAGTTGTGGCCATTAGAGATTCTTTTTATACGGTAACAGCAATTGAGGAAACGATTTTGAAAACCAATATTGCAGAATGGAAAGCAGGAAATCTTGTGAATTTAGAAAGAGGAATGAAACTGGGAGACCGCTTAGACGGACATATTGTACAAGGCCATGTAGACCAAACCGGAACCTGCACTAAAATCGAAGAAGCAAACGGAAGCTGGAACTATACTTTTCAATACGATCAAAACCTTAATAATATTACGATAGAAAAAGGCTCAATAACCGTTAACGGAGTTAGCTTAACAGTTGTAAACTCTAAAGCAAACGAATTTAGTGTTTCCATAATACCTTATACTTTTGAAAACACAAATTTTAAAAATTTCGAAGTTGGAACTAAGATAAACTTAGAATTTGATGTAGTAGGAAAATATATTTCAAGATTATATGCGATAAACAAATAACGATAATCAGGTTTACAAAACAAAAGCCTCAGCTAAACTGAGGCTTTTGTTTTTAATTTATGTGCATATATTACATACGTGCCTAATAAAATTGCAGCCAACAGCAATAGCAACAAACCATTTCCATCAATTGGCGCAGGAGGTTGCGGGGGGCCAGGCGCTGCACTTTTACCTGTAGGAGGTGGCGGATCCGATGAAACTTCTCCAGCAAAAGCGATTGCCACAGCAAAAAACACCAAAAAAACGGTCAAAATTTTATTTATGATTTTCATAAAAAACGAAATAATTGAATCTTAGTTATCTTAAATTTGATTTACAGACTTATAACAAAAGCGTGGCTCTTTCATAAAAATCTGCAACAAATGTATTTCTTTTTATCCAAAAAAAAAAACGGCATAAAAAAAGCTTCATAAATAATTATGAAGCTTTTTTTAATGTGGTCCCACCTGGGCTCGAACCAGGGACCACCTGATTATGAGTCAGGTGCTCTAACCAGCTGAGCTATAGGACCGGTTTGAGGATGCAATATTACTACTATTTTTTATTCGTTCCAAATATTTTGCACTATCATTTATACTTAATTTGAATATTTACAATTCTTATTTAAAATCAAATTGATTATCAAGTAATTATTAAAACAACAAAACTACCTAATTTCCTGACAAAGCTCAACTAAAACTCCGTTTGTGCTTTTAGGATGTAAAAAAACAACCATTTTATTGTCAGCTCCCGGCTTTGGATTATCATTTATCAGAACAAAACCTTCTTTTTTTAATCGGACAATTTCCGCTTCTATATCATCAACATCAAAAGCAATATGATGGATTCCTTCTCCTTTTTTCTCGAGAAACCTTGCAATTGGACTCTCAGGATTTGTTGCCGTCAAAAGTTCAATTTTATTTGTTCCTGTCTGGAAAAAGGAAGTTATCACACTTTCAGATTCCACGGTCTCGGTTTTATAAGATGGAACGCCCAATAATTTTTCAAACAAAATGTTGGCATCATTAATATTCTTTACTGCAATTCCTATATGTTCAATTTTATTTACCATACATTACAATTTTACTGATTCACGTAAGTATTAAAATAACCACATTCGGCAATTACTTCCTGATAATATTTAGTATCCGAATAATCTTTTTTTAATGTTTTGAATCCATTCCAGGCAATAAAATTAATTTTATCATCCTGAATTTCCCAATAACTGTTTACATTATTGTACTTATTGTTATAATACTCATTACGCTCACATTTTGACATTAAATAAACACATTTTGCTTTTTGCTCTTTGGTTGTTGCTGCTTCCAATGCTTTTTGATAATACATTTTTGGCAAATCGCAATTGGTTATCATTTCTTTCATCGAATCTCTAAACGAATATGGACTTGATCCATAACCTACAATTGTAATTTCATAAAAAGTACGCCCGTTTCCAAAATGTGTAATATTGTAAAATGCATTTCCTAGCAATAAACTATTTGTATAAACATCTTCTTTTTGCGCCAGCTTATCCTGCATAGCTTTTATTGTATTTAAGAAATCAAGATAACTGTATTTCTTTTTTTGATAAGCAACATGATCGCAGTCATGACAATCTTTAATGCTTCCATTAAACGGATTTCCTAAAAAAGTCTGATACTGAACCGAATCAGTCTGTTGCATAAATCCAATTGCTTCTGAAATTTTATTTTTAAAAGTCGCCTGAACAGCCTGAAAATTATTGATGTCTTTTAACTTCAGACTATAAATTCCTGCACCAATCTTTTCGATTTCGCTTTTATTAGATTTGGATAAAAATGCTTTTATAGCCAGCAAGTTTTTTTCATTATCATAAAAAGAATTTCCATCGTTCCAATAACTGTAACGCGATTCACCAAATATTTCTGCCATAACCGGATCCGCTTTTCCTTTATAAAGTGCCGACAAATAACTTCTGCTCCATGAGGATGCATTTTGATAACGAAACTCCTGGCCTTTATAAGTCTTTGGAAGTTCATTATAAAGCCAGTTCAAATCTGCTAAAATCGTTTTTTCGTTTTTATCGGTAAGTTTATCTATTTTGTTCAGATTATTTACAAAACGAAGCAAACGCAATTGCATTCCTGCCAATTCTGTTTTCGGAAGCGTTTTTACCGCCTTGTCAAAACTTTTATCCGCATTTGCATAATCCCCTTTTAAAGTCTGCAGATAACCCAAAGATAAATCCCACAAATAAGGTCTTTCTGTATTTCCTGCTGCGGCAATTTTTTCAACCAAAGCAAAAGCCGTTTTATCAATTTTAGACTGGTTTTCGGTTTTATTTTCTGCAACAGTCTGATTTTTCATTGGCGTATTTTCTTCGGCTTTCTGTTGAAAAGAATTATTGATCGCCTGTTCCTGTTTATTTATCAATCTTGTTGCAAGGTAATTCAGGTGCTCACTTTTAGGATCTAATTCATAAATCTTTTCAATCGCTTGTTTTTCATCTTTATAATATCCGTGAATTGTCCAAAGAGCAGCTTTCTCCTTATTGTTTTTTGCCATTGCCAGGGATTTGTTCCAGTCAGCATCATTTTTTGGATGAAAACTATAAGCAGTTACAATTCTTAATTCCGGACATTTATCAAAAACCTGGGCATACAAATAATTTGAAACCGCATATTTTTTCTGTTTGTAATGGATTCCGGCCACATAAGACAGCGCACGATAATACAGCGTATTTTTAGGAACTGAATTTTCTGTTTTATTAAAAAAATCAATTGCCTTTTTCTTGTCAGAACTGTAAAAACGGGCTTTCATAGTCAGAAACCAATATCTGTTTTTCAAAAAAGAATCCGAAGTCGTGTTATAAACATTTTCTATGGACTGAATCATTTTTGCATCATCAAACGTTTTCGCCACAACCGGTTCATAACTCCAATAACTATCGCCTAAAGAAACAGTTTCTATTTTTTGAGCTAAATATAGAAATTCAATAAAACTCTTTATTTTATCATTTTTCAAACTGATTTTTTTACCCCATTTCAGCGAAGCTTTATTCTCTTTTTTTGTTTTATAAAAAACATGAAGCTGCTCGATCTCAACTTTATTTTCTGGCCGTTTGTCTCGTTTTTCATACGATCTCTCATCATCCAGACCAATCATGAAATATTTTACAGTTACAGCATCTACACTCCCTTTAAGATAGGTAACCCACTCCGATTTGATGTTTTCATTGAAACGGGAATTATGTTCGGTATCAAAACCAATCCCATAAAAGACATCTCCCGCTAAAAAAAGCGGCGAATAGGATTTATCTGCAAAAGTTTCGGGTGTAAAATTCGAATTGTAACCAAAATAATCCCAGTCGTCTCCGCCTCCGCAGGCATAAATTATTCCGTAAACAAAAAGTAAGGAAGCGCTAGAAACAAGAAACAACTTGCTTAAAAATATTCTTTTCATAGTTATTTATATTGAATTCGTCTAAATCGTAAAATATAATTTCGTTAGGTTTTTGAGGGCTATTTTCATTAAGATCTTCTCCCATTTCTATTAAGTCTTCTGAGGAAATAGCTTCTATTTTCAACAAATCATTTCCTTCATAAAAGACTCCATTTTTATAATTTGAATGTTTGACTTTAAAAAAAAGCGAATTTATCTGTTCAAAATTTTCATCTTTTTTAAGTTCCGAAATACTCAGTTTTGAACGAAGGCCAATCACTTTTTGATTTCTAATATGAACCGCCCAGGAATAAATCGGCAATGCAAAATCGAGATGCAAAGGATATTTTTTTAAACTTTTAAGATAACGTTCTGCAATTTTCTGGTCGTAAATCGAATTTAAGGAATCTGAAGCAACAACTCCCATATTGTAATACATCAAAACGCCTGAATCCACATTTGGAATTTTGGTTTTTTTGAAATACTTAATCTGATGAAGTCGTATCGTAGCTGAAATTTTCTTTTTCGAAAGTTTTTTAAATAACGCAATAAACTGAAGATAATTATCCTTGCTTGAAAGTGTCCAGTCGCAGTCGATCTGAATCTCCTTACTTTCAATTTTATTTTTAGAATTGATTTCATTAATTAGTTTAATCGTTTTTTGAGCAAGATTTTCAATATCAAGATTTGGCTTCAGCATCACTTTATTTTTGATGTAAATTACCGGAACAACATCAAAATCAGTCATCATTTCCCGAAAGTGAATCGGAGTCAAAGGAATCGGATTTGTGTCTTTTGGATGTAAATCAATATCGAAATAACGAATGTAAATTTTACGGACATCGTTCTCACGGAGAATTTCTTTTTCTGTTTCCGATAATTTAAAAATGGTTTTCCAGTAATAAAAACAAACAATTGGTTTGGCTTTTTCATTACACGAAGTCAATAAAGAAAAGAGCAATACCAAAAACAAAACTTTTTTCAAAACCTGTAAATTAAATTAAAGCCAAATGTAGAAATTATATCCCGTTTAAAAACCAGCTGAGCATAACTTTTCGGGAAATTAAAAACAAATTCGTCAAAGATTTCAAAACCTAATAAAACGATAAAAAATTTCGATTAAAACAAATATAATTGTTATTTTGTGCATTTAAATCACAAATCGTTATGTTGAAAAACAGCTTAAAATATTTTACTTTTTTATTAGTATTTTTAATGATGAGTTGCGCAAAGCGCGGCAGCATAACTGGAGGTTTAAAAGATACACTTGCTCCTATTTTAAGATTAAGTTCTCCTAAAAATTTCAGCACAGAGTTCAAGGCTGACGAAATTATTCTGACATTTGATGAATATGTAAAACTTAAAAATGCTAATAAGCAGCTGATTATTTCTCCACCAATGAAAAATCCGCCTATTATTACACCTACAAACGCCAGTAAATTTATCAGCATAAAAATTTTAGATACTTTACAGCCCAACACAACATACAGCTTTAATTTCGGACAAAGTATTGCAGATAATAATGAAGGAAATCCGTATAATCAATTTAAATATGTTTTCTCGACAGGCACCTATATTGATTCACTTGCCCTAAACGGAAGAATTAAGGATTCTTACAACAAAACTGCCGATAATTTTGTGACTGTAATGTTATATGAGGTTAATGATGCATTTAATGATTCTGTTATTTACAAAGAAAACCCACGTTACATAACCAACACTTTAGACAGCTTAACTACTTTCAGACTAGAAAACCTAAAAGCTGGAAAATACCTTTTAGTTGCCTTAAAAGACAAAGGAAATAACAATAAATATAATCCTAAAGATGATAAAATTGGTTTCTTAAAACAACATATAACCATACCAAGCGACACTGTTTATGAGCTAGAATTATTTAAGGAAAAGCTTCCTTTAAAAACTTTCAAACCTATTCAGGCTTCTGGAAACCGATTATTGCTTCCGTATGATGGAAAACAGAATTTCAATAAGGATTCAAAACCTAAAATTGTACTTAAAAATAATACTGAAGTCCTTGAAACCATTATAACACAATTCCCAAAAAAGGACTCTTTGCAGGTTTGGTATAAACCAATAAAGGCAGATTCGTTGTCAATGGAAGTCAGTAAAGAAAATTATGACAAGAAGTTTACTTTTAAAATCAAAAACCAGAAAAAAGACACACTAACAATCAATGCTTTACAAAATGGGGTTATACATTTCAGAGATCGGTTTACGCTGGAAACTACTACACCGTTAGTTGCGTTTGACAAATCAAAAATTAAGTTAGTCAATAAAGATTCTGCAGTAGTTGATTACACAACCGAATATAATGAGTTTGAACAAAAGCTGTATGTCGATTTTAAAAAAGAACCCGCCCAAAAATATAATTTTACGTTTTTACCCGGTGCGTTGACAGATTTTTACGAGAAATCTAATGATACTTTATCATTCAAATTGAATACGCGTGAAATAGAAGAATACGGAAATCTTACACTGAATCTCCAAAATGTAAAGCGATTCCCGATTATCGTTGAATTGACCAATAAAAAAGGAGACATTGTACTTACCAGTGACTATTCTGAAAGCAAAACAAATTTTGATTTTAAACTTTTAGAACCAGCTGTATATTCCATCCGGGTTATTTATGATGATAACAAAAATAAGGTATATGATGCCGGAAATTATTTAGAAAAAAGATATGCAGAAGAGGTATTTTATTATCAGGAAGATATTGACCTGCATGCGAATTGGGATAAAATTGAATCCATAGATTTAAGTATTCCTTTTGACCCTGAATTAGAAAAAAAGAAAGAAGAAGCAAAACTAAAGGCCGAACAAAAAAGAAAGAAAACTGCTTTTTAATTCTGAATCTCAAACACATCTTTATCACTTAGGAAATTCAATTTTTTTCGGGTTTCCAGCATAACATTTTTATCTAATTCAACTATAAAAACACCTTCATTTTCCTGAGGTTCCAAAATTGGATTTCCAACAAAATCAATAACCTGCGAATGACCATTGTATTGATCATTGTTCGCATCCAAACCTGTTCTGTTTACACCTATTGTATAACTAAGGTTTTCGACAGCACGCGCTTTCAGCAAAATATCCCAGGCATTTATGCGTACTTTTGGCCAGTTTGCAACATATACAAGCAAATCATAATTTTCGATATTCCGGGCAAATACCGGAAAACGTAAATCATAACAAACCTGCAGGCAAATTTTCCATCCTAAATATTTTACGATCTGTTTTTTGCTTCCGGATGTGTATACTTTATCTTCTCCTGCCATCGTAAACAAATGCCTTTTATCATAAAATTGAATTACACCTGACGGAAAAACAAAAAGCATTCGATTATAAAATTGGTTATTCTCTGTAATAACTAAGCTCCCTGTAATGGCACAATTTTTCTGTTCAGCCAAAGCCTGCATCCAAAGAACAGTTTCTCCGTGCATTGTTTCCGCTACATCTTTTGGATTCATAGTAAAACCTGTAGAAAACATTTCAGGAAGAACTACCAAATCAACCTCAGAATCGATTTGCTTTATCTTAGTTTCAAACTGATTTCTGTTTTTAAAGGCTTCTTCCCAATAAAGATCCGACTGAATAAGTGCGATTTTCATTTTTTGCAATTTTATATAAAGATAAAAAAGAAGACTGATTATTGTTTAATGTTGATTTGAATTCATTCAAAAATACTGATTGCAAAAAAATCGCAATTTATTGCAAAAAATACGCGTTTGGTGAAATTAATTTATATATTTGAATTTCCTTACTACCAAAACCAACCAAATGAGCATCCTAATTCTTGCATTGTGTATTGCTTTTTTAATTATTCAAATAGCCTGGTTTAAAATCAATGCTTTTGTTGCCTTTATTATTACAGCTTTGTTGGCAGGCTTTTTTTTAGGAATTCCGATAAACTCCTTGTCGCAAACAATTCAAAAGGGATTAGGAGAAATGTTGGGCTCCATTACCTTAATTATAGTTTTTGGAACTTGTATTGGTAAACTCACGGTTTCATCTGGCGCTGCCAATACTATTGCGAAGACCGTCATGGGATGGACAGGCAAAAAATACGTTCGGCTTGGTTTAATGATTACTGGATTTATAGTTGGGATTCCGCTTTTTTATAGTGTTGGATTTGTTTTATTGGTTCCTTTAATCTTTTCAGTTGCCCATCAATTCAAATTGTCAAAAGTGTATTTGGGAATTCCGATGCTCGCTTCCCTTTCCGTAGCACATGGTTTTTTGCCGCCACATCCTTCGCCAATGGCTTTGAGCAGTATTTTGAATGCGGATATTGGGCTTGTATTAATTTATGGAATTATAGTCGCTATTCCGACCATTTTTATCGCGGGTTTACTATTTTCGAATCTGCTCAAAAACATCAAAACAGAATCTGACAGCACCATTTTAAATGTTGAAGAAGTTGCAAATACTGGCAAAGTTCCGAGTTTTTCTATCAGTTTATTTTCTGCCTTATTTCCGGTTTTCGGATTAACAGTGACTTCAATATTGCCTTTAATTTCAACAAACGAAACACTAATAAATATTTGCAAAACAATCGGTGAACCCAGCCTGATCATGCTGATTTCATTACTTCTTTGCACCTACACTTTAGGGATACGAATGAACCGAAGCCTGCAATCTGTAATGGATGATTATGCCATTGCGATAAAAGATGTCGCTTTGATTATTCTAATTATTGGAGGAGCCGGAAGTTTAAAAGAAGTGATGATGGTAAGTGGCGTAAACGAAACCATCGTTGCCGCTTTAACTCAAATCAACATTCATCCTTATTTGCTAGCCTGGATGATGGCAGCGATTATTCGTATTTGTGTAGGATCTGCAACCGCAGCAGGATTAATGACTGCGAGCGTTTTATTACCTTTATTACAACTCAATAATCTGGACCCAAATTTATTGGTTTTGTCTGTGGGAGCTGGAAGCCTGATGTGTTCACACGTAAATGATCCTGGTTTTTGGATGTTCAAGGAATATTTTAATATCAGCCTGAAAGATACTTTTAAATCATGGACCGTAATGGAATCCTTGGTATCAGTTTTAGGAATCATTTTCGTTTTTATTTTAAACTCTATAATACATTAATAGCATGAATTTATTACCGCAAGAAAAATTTGAATCATTAGGTTTATCATTACCTCCGGCACCGCAGCCACTTGGTATCTACAAACCTTATTTGGTTGATGGTAAATATCTGTATCTTTCAGGTCACGGACCGGTTCGCGATGACAAATCCTTAATTATTGGAAGAATTGGTGATGATATGGATATTGAAGAAGGTAAATTGGCCGCAAGGCAAGTTGGATTAACTATTCTTTCAACAATCGTAACCAACTTTGGAAGTTTAGACAAAATTAAAAGAGTTATAAAAGTGTTGGGAATGATCAATTGCAGTTCTGATTTTTTAAGACATCCGTATGTAATCAACGGCTGCAGCGAATTATTTGCAGAAGTCTGGGGACAGGAAAACGGAATTGGTGTAAGAAGCGCTGTTGGAATGGGTTCCCTGCCTGATAACATCCCGGTTGAAGTTGAAGCTATTTTTGAATTACATTAAAAATTAAACTTTACTGAAATTTCAAAAACTAAAACAAAGTTATGAAAGAAAATTGGTGGGAAATAAATCCCGAAACTCTCATTGACACTCCATTTTTAGCCGTTTACGAAGATCGTATCCGGTTTAATATTGAGCGTCTGATAAGTTCGGTAAAGGGTGAAACCCAAAAATTAAGGCCTCATATAAAAACGCATAAGATTGGTGAAATTTTGGAGTTGTTTAAAATCTACAACATCAAAAAAGTAAAATGCGCTACAATTGCCGAAGCTGAACTGGCCGCACTTCATGAAATTCCGGATATTCTTCTTGCATATCAGCCTGTAGGTTTAAAAAAAGAAAGATGGATTTCGCTTTTAAAAAAATATCCTGAGATTAATTTTTCTACTATTGTTGATAATTTGGAATCGGCAAAAGCCTTAAATAAAATTGCCGAAAAAAATAAGCTGATTCTAAATATTTACCTGGATTTAAATGCGGGAATGAACCGAACAGGAATTTCTATTTCAGATCAATGGACAGATTTGGCAGACAATATTATTATGCTGAAAAACATTCATTTTACAGGAATCCACATTTATGACGGTCATTTAAAAGGAAATATTGAAGAAAGAAAAAGTGAAGTTTCAAATTCATTTTCGATTATAAAAAAAGAACTTGAACAAATACAGCAAAAAATACATTATGATTTAAAAATTGTTTCCGGAGGTTCCAATACCTTTCCGTTTTATGCCATTCAGGAAAATGTAGAATGCAGTCCGGGCACTTTTGTTTTTTGGGATGCCAATTATCAAACGAATCTTCCTGAACAAAATTTCAGAACTGCTGCTGTTATCGTTGGTACAATAATTTCAAAACCAACCAATACAACTTTTTGTATTGATATCGGATATAAAGCTGTTGCCTCTGAAAATACGATAGATAAAAGATTAGTCATTTTAAATGATGAAAATTTAATTCCGATTGCCCATTCAGAAGAGCATTTAATTATAGAAAATAGCGGTAAAAACAAATATGAAATTGGCGATACCATCTACGCCCTTCCCTATCATGTTTGCCCAACCTGTGCGCTTTATGATTCGGTTCAGGTGGTGAACAAAAAACATCAAATTTATGATCAATGGCTGGTGGCTGCAAGAGGAAGAAAAATTAATATATAAATTTCAAGTAGTAATATGTTTATAATAGACGCCCATTTAGACCTGAGCATGAACGCGATGGAATGGAACAGAGATCTTCGAAACGACGTTGCCACTTTGCGTCATTTGGAAAAAGGAATGACCGACAAACCGGATCGCGAACGGGCTACGGTTTCTTTCCCTGATTTGCGAAAAGGCAATATCGGAATTGTAGTAGCCACTCAAATTGCCCGTTTTGTAAAACCAGGCAGTAGTATTCCGGGTTGGAATTCTCCTGAACAGGCCTGGGCACAAACGCAAGGTCAGCTTGCCTGGTACAAAGCAATGGAAGAAGCCCGTGAAATAACGCAGATTACAGATAAAAAATCACTTCAAAAACAAATTGATTTATGGAATGACGGAACTCCAAACGATAAAAAGCCTATAGGTTACATCTTGAGTCTGGAAGGTGCCGATTCTATTCTTGATATTTCGTATTTAGAAAAAGCCTATAACTACGGATTAAGAGCAATAGGTCCTGCCCATTATGGTCCCGGACGTTATACCAACGGAACTGATGCTACTGGAAAAATGAATCAAAACGGTCTTGATTTATTAAAAGAAATGGAACGTTTGAATATTATTCTGGATGCAACGCATTTGTGCGATGATGCTTTTTGGCAGGCATTGGATCATTATAACGGTCCGGTTTGGGCAAGCCACAATAATTGCAGAAATCTGGTTGATCATAATCGTCAATACAGCGATGAAATGATTCAGGCTTTAATCTCGAGAGGAGCTGTTATTGGAGGCGCTTTAGACGCGTGGATGCTGGTTCCGAATTGGGAAAGAGGTGTTTCAACTCCAAAAGAGATGAAATGCAATTTAGAAACCGTTTTCAAACATATGGATCACATTTGCCAGTTGGCAGGAAATGCCAATCATATTGGTATTGGTTCAGATCTAGATGGTGCTTTTGGAACGGAACAGTCTCCGTATGATTTAAATACAATCGCCGATTTACAAAAACTCGTTCTTATCTTTAAAAATAATGGTTATTCTGATGCAGATTTAAAAAAGATCTTTCATCAGAACTGGATTGATTTTTTGATGAAAAATTGGGACTAAATAAAAACCAAATCTGGAACTGCCTTCTTATACGATTTCAGTTTTTCGTGATCGGCACCTACTTCGGTTACGACATAATTAACTTCGGATAAGTTGGCAATTTTCATTTTCAGAACGGTGTCCAGTTTTTCAGAAATAGTCAGGATCGCTGTTTTTTCAGAAGCCTGAATCATTGCTTTTTTTACCTGAACGGTTTCCCAGTCAGAATCTGAGAATCCGCCTTCGATGTCTAAAGCATTGGTTCCTAAAATTAATAAATCAGCTTTAATATTCGCCAACTGATTATAAACATCGCCGCTCACACACATTTGGCTGTAAGACGAAATGCTGCCGCCAATCATGATCGTTTTGACATTGGGTTTGTCCAAAAGTTCTACGGCAGACAAAACGGTTACCGTAAAAATAGTAAGATTCATGTCGTTTGGAATTAATCGGATAAACTCTCTGATAGTAGTGCCTCCTCCAATTAATAAAACCATACCATCATGAAGTAAACCAACAGTTTTTTGCGCAATAATCTGTTTTGCTTCGCCGGCATACGTTTGATTTGATGAAGAATGATGGTACGCTTTTGTCATCGCACCACCTTTCACTTTAATCAACAACGATTCTGATTCAAGTTCATTAATATCACGTCTGATAGTGTCTTCTGAAACGGAAAGTTTGGCCGAAAGGGTTTCAAAACTCACACGCGTATGCAGGTTAATCTCTTTTAAAATATGATTTTTACGTTCTTCCTTAGTAAGATTTACTAATACATTATCATTCATTTCGAATCGTTTTTAATAAAGCAAATATAAACAATAAGTGCAATAATATTGCGAATCAAATTCTGAAACAAATGAGTATCTTTAAAAATATCTTAATTATAAAGGCTTGTAAAGAAATTAAAGCTGCATTTTTTTTGCAAAATATAATATATAAATTAAAACATTGCCTTATGAACAAAAGTCTTTTATTCATTTTCGTTTTTATATATTCGTTGGGAAACGCACAGAATTTCTCCAATAGCAATTCGATTATTCCGGCACCTAATTTTTATAAAGCAACCGGAGACAGTATCCGACTGAACGGTCAGATAAAAGTTATTTTCGAAAACAATACATACAGCACCAAAGAACAAAAAACTGCTACTATTTTTGAATCTGCCATCAACTCCAATACATCAAATAAAAAAAGCAATATTGAAGTTTTGTTTATTGCTAAAATCCCATCTTCGACATTAAAAAAAGAAGGATATAAAATCAATATTACTTCGAAAAAAATAACCGTTACCGGAAGTGAAGAAGGATTATTTTATGCAGTTCAGAGTTTATTGCAAATGCTTCCGAATAAAACAAAGAATCAGGAGATAAAATTGCCATGCATCACGATCGAAGATGCGCCAAGGTACGCTTACCGAGGTTTACACTTAGATGTTTGCCGACACTTTTTTACTGTTGATGTTATAAAAGATTTTATTGCAGAAATGTCCAGCTATAAGTTAAATAACTTTCATTGGCATTTAACGGATGATCAGGGCTGGCGAATCGAGATAAAAAAGTATCCAAAATTAACCGAAGTCGGATCGAAAAGAGCACAGACTTTAGTTGGGAATAAATTTGAAAGATTTCCTTATTTTTTTGACGGAAATCCATACGGAGGTTTTTATACTCAGGAAGAAATCAAAGACATTGTAAAATTTGCAGAAGCCCATTATGTAAATATTATTCCCGAAATAGAAATGCCGGGCCATGCAACCGCAGCTGTTACTGCTTATCCAAATTTATCCTGTTTTCCGGATCGGTCTTATAAAGTTGCAGAATATTGGGGTGTTTTTGAAGATGTTTTTTGTGCCGGAAAAGAGGAAACTTTTACTTTTTTAGAAGATGTTTTGACAGAAGTTATAGCATTATTTCCGAGTAAATATATTCACATTGGCGGAGACGAGTGCCCGAAAACCAGATGGAAAGAATGTCCGAATTGTCAAAAGAGAATCAAAGATTTAGGTTTGAAAGACGAGCACGAATTGCAAAGTTATTTAACAACCAGAATAGAAAAATTCCTGAATGCAAACGGAAGACAAATTTTAGGATGGGACGAAATGCTCGAAGGCGGATTGGCTCCAAACGCAGCCGTAATGTCGTGGCGAGGAGAAACTGGCGGAATCAGCGCAGCAAGACAGAAACACAACGTGATTATGAATCCGGAACAAGTTCTGTATTTAGATTATAATCAGGGTTATTCCCCAAATGAACCCTTAACCGTTGGAAGATTAGTTACTGTTGAGAAAATTTACAACTACAATCCCACTCCAGTTGGCAGTTTAACGGTTGAAGAACAAAAATATATTATGGGTGTTCAATCGAATCTTTGGTCGGAATATTTGACAAGTCCTGCCAAACTTAATTATCAGCTATATCCACGACTATTTGCCTTGGCGGAAATTACCTGGACAGAACCTCAAAACAAAAATTACAACAATTTTGTTCTGGATAGAATGCCGCATCATTTAGAAAAGTTAGAATTACAGAAGAGATTGTATAAAGTTCCGACACCTTTTGGTTCAAATGAAACCGCTTTAATTGCATCAAAATATGTTTTGGATTTAAAACCAACTATCAAAAACGGACAAATTTTCTATACAATCGATGGTTATAATCCGGACGAAACAGCAGAACTTTATACAAAACCGATTACGATAAATATTCCAAAAGATGAATTCAGAATTATAAAAACGGTTCAAATTAGCGAAAGCGGAAGAAAAAGTTCTATCAATAAAATATTGATTCGAAATCCGGATTTAAAATCGGCTTTAGCTATACAACCTACCAAAAAGGGGTTAAAATATGAGTATTTTACCGGGATCTTATTTCAGCAGGTTCAGGATTTAGAACTAGCAAAACCTGCCAGTTCAGGAGTTTTTGAAGGCGTCATCAGCAGCGAGAAATGGAAAACCAAAACAGAGCGTTATATCGGTTTAAAATTTGAAGGATATATTTATATTCCTGAAACTTCAAATTATACCTTTTCGACACTTTCAGATGACGGATCGAAGCTTTTTATTGATAATGAATTAATCGTCAATAACGATGGTATACATTGGCTCAATGAAGCATACGGAGTTGTAAAACTCGAAAAAGGTTTTCATAAAATCAACATCAATTATTTCGATCAGATTGGCGGAACTACTTTAAGCTGTTTTATCCAGCAGGAAGGAAAGGAAAAGCAGGAAATTAGCGCTTCGCAATTGTATTACGAATAAAAAACAAAAAACGCATTCAAAATTAATGAATGCGTTTATATTTGTCATATAGCTAATCTACAAGCTTTCTTTTCATGCAAAAGTTTAAACTATAAAGTAAAAGAGATTCCTACACTTGCAGTAGGCTGGAGGTAAAAATCATAATACTTTTTATGAGATTTATCTACAAAAAATTTATCAGCTATAATTGGGTAATATCCTTTTAAATACAGCCCTAGATTTTCCGTGAAAAAATACTTAAACCCTGCTTCTGTTCCGACACCATTAATTCCACCAGATGCTCCCACATACATATCAATAGATTCTCCATCCATTTTAAAAAATGGCGTTAGATGTAGATCTAAGGAAAATGCCATATTAATTTTTTCAAAACTATCAACATTATTACCGTCATTAATGTTTTGTCCCCAATCATCATATATGGCTGGCAATTCATCTGTTTGAAACACATAACCGAAAACACATCCAACGGACAAATAGTCAGAAATTCCATTATCATAACCAATTTCTGCACCCATCCCTTTCTCCTGAAATGAAACTCCAACAGAATATTTAGAATCAAAGACATCATCCCAAGCTTGTGAAAATAGATTCCCAGTAAATAACAAAAAACATAAAATTATTATTTTTTTCATTTTTAATTTAACTTATCAAAATTATTGAACATATATACTTAAATAAACATCTTTATTAAACAAGTCACAAAATTATTTGGCTTGTATTGTATTTTATGTTATACTATCCTGCCATTGCGGAGATTAACTGATTTCTAAAATTTAAGTTTACTTTTTCTTCTTTTTAGTAGTAGTAGTTTGAGTATCACTCTTAGGTTTTTTAACAGCACTGTTCTGTCTATTGTAATAATCAACTACCTTTTGAATATCTTCATATTTATATTCTTTATTTTTAATTTTTTCTACTATAACTGGGTTGTCACTAAAATAATATTGACCATATTCCTTGAAAAAAACATTAAAACCTATACCTCCACCATTTACGGCCGTTGAAACCAAAATAGGAAAATCATCCGTTTTCTTTTTTAAATAATAATTAAAATCGTGTGTAACAACCCTCATCGAATCTTTTTTTATTCCGTATTCCAAACCACCAAGATAAAGTGAAGTCTTACCTTTTTTTATTAAACAAATCCAACCTTCATCAATAACTTTAAACTCTGTCCCTTTTGACTTATAACGTTTGGTTTTTGTTCTCACAAAAGTATAAACCTGCTTCTTACTAATATCAAAAATCTGAATAGAATCAATATCTGCACTTACTAATTTCTGATTCTTTCCATCCACTTTAATTTTGACTTTTTTATCCTTAAATTTTGGAAAATTTACTTCTCCACTTATCTGCTGTTTATCTTTCTTAAATACGATTCCATTTGCTTCTTGTTCTCCTAGCCCAAACCTGAATATTATTTGTGAGTGTGCTAAAGGAGCAATAAACAAAACCAATAGAATCAATAGTACATTTATTCTTTTCATTTTTATACGATTTTACATTAATTTATAAAGGTGCAAATATAGAATAATGCAATAAATTATTAAGAAAATTCTATTAAAAAAACACTCTTAGTAACGGGTTATTAATCAACACTTTACGTGACAAAATTTATTAATTAACTGCCTATTGTTCCAATAAAAAAATGATACACATCAACGAGTTATTCATCTTCAATTCTGTTAAACAAAATGTATGCAAAAAAAAAGTCCCGATTTCTCGGGACGCTTTTATATCATAAGTCTAAATGACAAATTGAATTTATCCTTTTAAGCTTGCTGCCAAATATTCACGGTTCATACGTGCAATATTTTCAAGAGAAATTCCTTTAGGGCATTCTACTTCACAAGCTCCGGTGTTGGTACAGTTACCAAAACCTTCTAAATCCATTTGGTGAACCATATTTAATACCCGTTCTGTAGCTTCAACTTTACCTTGTGGCAACAAAGCATATTGAGATACTTTTGCACCAACAAACAGCATTGCCGATGAGTTTTTACAAGTTGCCACACAAGCTCCACAACCAATACAAGCTGCTGCATCAAATGATTTATCTGCATCATCTTTGTTAATCGGAATTGTATTGGCATCAATTGTATTTCCTGAAGTATTTACCGAGATAAATCCTCCTGCGTGTTGAATTCTGTCAAAAGAACTTCTGTCAACCACTAAATCTTTAATTACCGGGAAAGCTTTTGCTCTAAATGGCTCGATAAAAATCGTGTCACCATCTTTAAACATACGCATGTGTAATTGACAAGTCGTTACGCCTCTGTCTGGTCCGTGTGCTTCTCCGTTGATAAATAAAGAACACATTCCGCAGATTCCTTCACGACAATCATGATCAAATGCTACTGGCTCTTCCCCTTTGTTGATTAGCCCTTCGTTAAGAACGTCAAGCATTTCAAGGAAAGACATATCCGGTTCGATTCCGTCGATTGGGTAATCAACAATTCCCCCTTTATCCTGGGCGTTTTTCTGACGCCATATTTTTAATGTAAGTTTCATACTTTTTTAGTTTGAAAGTCATAAAGTCGAATGTCTAAAGCCTGTAACTTTGGACTAGGGACTTTGGACTAATTACTATTTATAACTTCTTTGAACTAATTTAATGTTTTCGTAAACCAGAGGTTCTTTGTGTAATACGGCATCACTTGGTTTTCCTTTGTATTCCCAAGCTGCTACGTATGCAAAGTTTTCGTCATCACGAAGTGCTTCTCCTTCTTCTGTCTGGTATTCTTCACGGAAGTGACCTCCACAAGATTCGTTACGGTGTAAAGCATCTTTTGCAAACAATTCTCCTAGTTCTAAGAAATCGGCAACACGAGTCGCCTTCTCTAATTCCTGATTAAATCCGTCAGCGCTTCCAGGAACTTTTACGTCTCTGTAAAACTCTTCGCGTAAAGCAGCAATTTCTACAATAGCTTCGTTTAATCCTTTTTCGTTACGAGCCATTCCTACTTTATCCCACATGATTTTCCCTAATTTCTTATGGAAATAATCTACAGAATGTGTTCCTTTATTATTGATAAACCTGTCGATTTGATCTTTTACTTCTTTCTCTGCTGCTACGAATTCCGGTAAATCTGTAGAAATTGGTCCCATTTTAATATCCGGAGCCAAATAATCTCCGATAGTATAAGGAAGAACAAAATATCCATCAGCCAAACCTTGCATCAAAGCAGAAGCTCCAAGTCTGTTTGCTCCGTGGTCTGAGAAGTTAGATTCTCCAATCGAGAAACATCCCGGAATGGTAGTCATTAAATTATAATCAACCCATGTTCCACCCATTGTGTAGTGAACCGCAGGGTAAATCATCATTGGTGTAGTATATGGATTCTCATCCACGATTTTGTAATACATTTGGAATAAGTTTCCGTATTTGCTTTTTACGATGTCAGCTCCTAATTTAGTAACTAATGTTGTATCATTAGCATCCAAACCTTTTACATAAGCCGCTTCTTTTCCATAACGTTCGATAGCGGCAGCAAAATCAAGATAAACTGCTTCACCTGTCTTGTTAACTCCAAAACCGGCATCACATCTTTCTTTTGCAGCACGTGATGCAACATCACGAGGTACGAGGTTACCAAAAGCAGGATATCTTCTTTCTAAGAAATAATCTCTTTCGGTTTCAGATAAATCTGTTGCTTTTTTCTTTCCTTCACGAATTGCCTGTGCATCTTCTAATTTTGCTGGTACCCAAATACGACCGTCATTACGTAGAGATTCAGACATCAAAGTCAGTTTTGACTGGTGATCTCCTGAAACCGGAATACAGGTTGGGTGAATTTGTGTGTAACAAGGATTTGCGAAAAACGCTCCTTTTTTATGTATTTTCCAGGCTGCTGTTGCGTTACTTCCCATAGCGTTAGTCGAAAGGAAAAATACGTTTCCGTATCCTCCTGAACCAATAACTACCGCGTGAGCAGAATGTCTTTCTATTTCTCCTGTAATTAAGTTACGAGCGATAATACCTCTCGCTTTTCCGTTTACGATTACTAAATCAAGCATTTCGTGACGGTTGTACATTTTTACTTTTCCACGGCCAATCTGACGATTCATTGCAGAATAAGCTCCTAACAATAATTGCTGTCCGGTTTGCCCTTGTGCATAAAATGTACGGGAAACCAAAGTCCCTCCAAAAGAACGGTTATCCAAAAGTCCGCCATATTCACGAGCCAATGGCACCCCTTGAGCCACACACTGGTCGATAATGTTTGCCGAAACTTCAGCCAAACGGTGAACGTTTGCCTCACGTGCACGGTAGTCACCCCCTTTTACAGTATCGTAGAACAATCTGTAAACGGAGTCACCATCTCCTTTATAATTTTTTGCTGCATTGATACCACCTTGTGCCGCAATAGAGTGCGCACGACGAGGTGAATCCTGAAAACAAAATGCTTTTACGTTATATCCTAACTCAGCCAAAGTTGCCGCTGCAGAACCTCCAGCCAAACCTGTACCAACAACGATAATATCTAAATTACGTTTGTTAGCCGGATTTACTAAATTAATATGATCTTTATAATTTGTCCATTTGTCCGCTATAGGACCATTTGGAATTTTTGAATCTAATGCCATTATAATTGATATTAATTATTGAAATGATGAAATAATGCGATAATCACGAAAAGTGCCGGAACTACAATTGCGAACCAATAACCAACTTTTGCCAAAAATCTTGAATATTTGTTGTGCATCCCCATAGACTGAAGAGATGAACCGAATCCGTGCCAAAGGTGAAATCCTAAAAGCACAAAAGAAATACAGTATATTCCTGTACGAATCGGATCATGAAATTTATGGACTAACTCTCCATAGTACCTTGTAGCATCAGGTTCTGTACCTGCAATATATTTGTAGGCAACTTCAGGATACCAGAAGTCATAAAAATGTAATCCTAAGAAAGCTAAAATAACCAATCCTGAAATAATCATATTTCTGGAACTCCATGAAGCATTTGCAGCTCCGTTGTAATTTGCATAAGCAATTGGTCTTGCAGCTCTGTTTTGAATCGATAGTACAAATCCCATTACGAAATGGAAAATTACTCCGATTGCCAAAACGGGTTGCATTACATATTGAATTAGCGGATTGTAACCCATAAAGTGAGAAGCCGTGTTAAAGGCATCTTCACCAAAAATAGAAACGAAATTTAAGGTAACATGCAGCGCTAAAAACGTAATTAAGAATATTCCCGAAAGTGCCATAGCCACTTTCTTTAAGATGGAAGAATTCAATTGTGCAGATTGTGCCATAAGAATTTAAGTAGTTTGTTTTAAAAAATTAAGCAAAAATAAACCAATTACACATCAACTACAACCATTTCGTTGTTATTTATAATGATTTTAAAATAGACTACGTATACGTACTTTTACGTACTAAAAAAGCAAATAATACATTTATTTATAATAAAAATTTTCAATAACATAATTATGATGTTCATTTAAGAAAAATATACAACTCACAAAAAAATAACAAAAGTTTACTAAATTATTATTTTAATCAAACTTTTGCTTTGTTTTCATCAAAAGTGCCTGAAAAGAGTAATTTTGCATCTTTAAAAAAATTGCCATTTAATCGTATAATTCTACCTTTATGGGCTTCAAAAAAAAAGAGAATGAAAACAGGAATTGATGCTATTTCTTTTGATGTAGCCAACATACATTTACCTATCAAAACTTTGGCTGTCGCCAGAAATATTGAACCGGAGAAATTAGAAAAAGGTCTCGGATTACTAAAAATGACTTTACCGGACGTTCATCAGGATGCTGTTGTTTTTGGCGCCAATGCTTTGACTAAGTTAATTCTTGAGAACAACATAAACCTAAACGAAATTAGCAGGATTTATGTGGGGACTGAAAGTGGGATCGACAGTTCAAAACCCATCAGTTCTTTTTTAATCAGTTTGATGGAACAGAAATTTGGAGAAGATTCACTTGCCGAATGTGATGTTGTCGATTTTACTTTTGCCTGTATCGGCGGTGTTGATGCTTTGCAAAATTGTATTGATTTCGTAAAACTGAATCCGACTAAAAAAGCAATTGTGGTTACAACTGATTTTGCCAAATATGATTTAAACTCCACCGGAGAATATACGCAAGGCGCAGGAGCTTTGGCCATGTTAGTGACTGCAAACCCTAGAATTATTGCTTTTGATGAAACTTGGTCAACAAGTACAAAAGGAGTTTTTGACTTTTTCAAACCGTACAGAAGCATTTCAAAAGAAGCAATTACACAAAACGAAAATAATGAACCGTGGTTTGACAACTTAGAAGCCGAAATCGAAATCCATAAAGACCAACCGGTTTTTGATGGTCAATATTCAAATCAATGTTATATGGATCGTACACGTTCTGCTTACTTTTCATTCAAAAAATTAAAAAACACAAGTGAAACTTTATACAATAGCTGGAACAGTATCATCATGCATTTGCCTTATTCTTTTCAGGGACGCCGAATGTTATCTGAGATCTATGCTTTAGATCATGCTGATAAAATCATTTCAGAAAATATAGAACCGACAGAGTATCAGAATAAAATCAAGGAAGTTGGAAAATCGGATGAATACAAAAAATTTGTAACCGAGAAATTACAGCCTGCAGAATTGGCTTCGTCATTAATTGGAAACCTTTACACAGGTTCTATTTTCATGGGATTATTATCAACTTTGGCTCATTATTATAATACGAAGAAAGAAGTGGCTGGAACTAAATTCGGATTTTTGGCTTACGGAAGCGGATCAAAATCGAAAGTTTTCGAAGGAACAATTCAACCGGAATGGCAATCGGCTTTAGCCAAAACCAAACTTTTTGAAAATCTGGAAGAAAGTACTGAAATTGGTTTTGAAACCTATGAAAGCCTTCACAAAAAAGAACAAAAACATAGTGTTCGAACTCCTAAAAACGAATGGATTTTAGACCGAATAGAAAAACAGATTCCACATTTAATTGGTGCACGTTATTATAAATGGATTGATTAAACTCATCTTTGGACTAAATATTTACAAAACCCGAAGTACCTCAGTTGCTTCGGGTTTTTATTTTTATTCTTTACCTTCTAATTCTATATTAAAATGCCATGGGTGATTACCCCAAATATTAAAATCTTCTAATGTTGTGTTTTTACTTTCTCTGGATTCTGCACTATAACCAGAATTAAAACAAAATCCTGAACCGTCGCCATTGTATGCTGAATTACTGGCAACAATTCCTAATTTTTCTCCATCCACTAAATACCAATAAAAAACATATTGTTTATTTGCTTTAAGGTAAATATTTAAGCTTTTAATATTGAAAGGAACGAATCCCCCACTAAACTCACCTGAAACTTCGGTCGTAGTAGATCCCAACAGTTTTAGATTTTCATCTCTTATAAGCAATTTTAATGTAACATTTTTTTTGTATTTAGTGTCCGTTTCATCATACCTAAAGCCTTCTCTAAGATGTAAACTAAAACTAGACGGAACCAAATCATTATCTACAATAATTAATTGTCCCGTTCCAACATTTCTATCGTATGGTAAAAACCCACCCGAAGCAGTTCTGTCATCTCCTCCAAACCACTTCCAGGCATTTGCTTCTGAACAGGATCTTGATCTATTAACATCCATATAATCTAATTTAACCTGATAAACTTTGTCAACTCCGGACTCAGATTTAATAGTAAAACTTACAGGGGCAGAATAATCTTTAATAGTTTTAGGGTCAGGTGAAATAGAAGCAGCTTCAGAAAGCTTCAATTCTATGTTTAAGTTTTTCAAGTTAACAAATTCAGGCAATCTTTTTGTAATTACACCAGTTTGTTCATTAATAGTAGCACTAGCTAAGAAATTGGTCTCACTAATATTAAATTCTTTGATTGCATTTTCATCACTAAGGATTACTTCCGTTGAAGAACAGGAATGAAGTAGTAAAATAATAAAAAATAGAGTGGTAAATGGGTAAAGTTTAATTCTCATGTTTGACTTTGGTTTGGTGTTATTTTTTAAATTTTTATAGTATTTTTCTTTTATTTATTTGCGAATGTAATTAAATTCCCAATCGAAAACAAAATTCTACTCCTAACCTCAATCCTTTTCATCCTGTTGCTCTGTATGAATATGATTTCCTTTAATAGTTCTGTCCTCCATATCCATTCCGTTTGACATTCCGAGCATAAAAGCAGTCATAATTAGAATTAGTTTTCTTTTTATCCAAAGAAGTGGTCGTCTGGATTTCTCCAAACGTGTTTTATTTTTATGTTTATACATTTTGTAAATGATAAATGATTAGACATTATTGTATCATCTTATGCGTTGAAGCGCATAAATACTCAGAAAAGAAATGCTCTAAGTGCTGTATAAACTTTTATATAAATTGTTTGAAGTAAGGAGTTCATTTACAAAAACAGATTGTTTTATTAATGAATTGATATGTTGATAAAGAAATGTTCGCAATTTTAGAAGCACGCGAATTTGAAAACTACAAACAACTGAAAATTCTAGTGAAGTCAGAGGAATTGAAAACGAAGTTTGTATTCTGGAAATAAATTGACCTAAAACATATATTCCGGAATCCTTAAAATCTAATTCCCTTCTGAGAATTACAGACGAAGATTGGTAATAATCGAGTGATTTTACCTGAGAATCTAAAGTACCATCATTCGCAATCAGGACAAAAGCCAGAAGGAGAGAAAGAAGGTATTTTAGAGATTTATTCAATTGATATGTGTTTGCAGGAATTTCAATAGCCAAATTAATCTTAATTGTTCAGGTATGATTTATAAATACTCTTTAAATATTTTAATCAATTATGAATTTGATTATCATTTCATTTTTGACAGCTCCATTTCGAGTTTATCAAAGTTTTCTTCATTTTTATCGACTACAAAAGGCTTTAATTTTTCACATTCTTCAGCAGTATCGAAAATCATTTTGAAAACTACTTTTGTCGAATGCTCAGCTACTTCATCAAAGGTCACAAGAATCTGAAAAAGTGGTTTTGAAATTCGTTTCCAGGCTATGAGGCTTGGTTTTTCTATTCTTGTAAACTCACATTCATTGGG
The DNA here is from genome assembly GCF_946478785.1 of uncultured Flavobacterium sp. Next base: position 12,980 of record NZ_CAMLDD010000029.1, on the reverse strand, counting down.
ATAATTTCCTTTTTCTGGACCGTGCATAATAAAACTCCATTTCCCTCCTGGACGAAAATCGAATTCATGAAAGGTGTTTGTGAACCCTTTTGGTCCCCACCAATTTTTTAAATGATCCGGATCAGACCACGCAGCATAGACAAGATCTCTTGGTTCGTTTATTATTCTTGTTGTTGCAATTTCACGATCAGGTGTTTCTGAAATAATTTCTGATGCCATTTTGAGTGATTTATTTAATCTATTATCAAAAGATAAAGCTAAGAATTATTCTATTCATTTATAAATTTCAATACAATATCCAGAAATAAATATTTTAAATAATGACCTCTTCTCTATTTTCCTTTCCATGAAGAAGCAATACCAATCCCAAAGAAAAAATAAGGCAACTCAGCAACATTAAAATTCCGTTTTTTAATATAAAAAATGAAACACCTACCAAAGGCGCTCCAATAATTACCATTAAAGCAGGTATTGTATTGGTTTTTATAAAGTTAACTGCATGTACCGCCAAACCAATAAAAAGAAACGAAGGCCCAACTACAACAAAAGGAAACAAAATGGAAGGCGTATTACTTAAATGCTCGCTCAAAGCAGATTTTGCAGCTTCGTTGTCTCCATAACTCCACATGATAAAATCGATAGTACAAAGTCCGATATGAGCAGCAACTCCTAAAGCGGTTACGACAGAAGCAACCGAATTTAATTTGTTTTTTGGAAAAACATTATTGAATGATAATAATAAACAAGCTCCAATTAAATTAAACCAATGCGCAAAATCTATAGGTTTTTTGAAATACTCAAAAGCAGCACTGTTTGAAAACATAATATAACTGAGAACAAAAAAGAACAGTCCAATTAAGCAAAGAGTTTTTGGTTTCATAAATAGGGTTTGTTGTAAATAGTTTTGGTTTTGCAATTGTGACGATTTTGGATTGATAAATTTAATTTGATGTTAATACTGTACGAGCACCCATTACAAATCTGCACTATTATATTTCATAATTGAAAGTAATTATATCTTTGAATCTATGAATTTCATCTATTATTTTCTCTACAACATCCAAATCAATCGAGTTAATTTCTTCATATTTAAATGTAATATTTCCATCAAAAGTCTTTGAATCTTCTTCAAAATTGAGTTCATAAGGTATTTCCATTGCTTTTTTACTACAATCATTTCGGATAAACAGAACAGAGTGTCTATAATCATCATTATGCCCCAGTCTTGAATTTTGAATTTTATATTCATAATTTACGTCTGAATTTAAAGATTCAGGAATTAGAACTTGTGAAATTGGAGTCTCTAAACTTAAAAAATTCTTACTAATAATTTTTACTTGACTATTTTCAGTTGTGTAAAAACTATTAATGTTTGGAATTGTTTGTACGAAAGATGGACCTGAATCTTCAAAATCATTTATAATAATCTTACCAGAATTATAAAACAGTTTTATCACAAAATTAGTTGCGGAAATATTTCCATCATTTCTTAGAATAAATTCAACATCTTTACTGCTTGATAATTTAAAAATATACTCTTCTAAAGCAATATAAAAATCATCTAATTTACTATTATAATTATCTACAGCATCCTTATAGTTATTATAATCTATTTCACTCAGAATGTGTTTTGGATATTTTTCCAAAAATACTGTCAAGCGCCCATATGGATTGACTTTATTTTCAATGTATGGAAGTTTTTCGATAGTAATTCTCTGCATGAATTTCTCTCGAATAAATTCTTTAGAAGGAATTTGCAATGTAATCTCACTAGAAACTTTACTATTAAAAAAAACACCAAAAGTTAGTGACGGAGTACGTTTATTAATTCCAGATGAAAGCCAACTTTTAATTGCCTCAAGGGTAATAAAATCAAAAGTCTCATTAGAACGACTAATTTTCTTTTGTTCTTGAGTTTCCGGAAACAATGGAAACCAAGGTCTACCATTCACATACCCAAACTTCCAAAACACAGGTATCAATGATTTAGGAACATTATAATAAAACACTGTTAGCTTACCTAAATTTCCATATCCTAAAACTCGACTATATACAGTTTCAGATGACCATTTTTTATCACTGTATAACTGTTTTGCAATTTCAGATAAAAATTCTTTCGCAAGGTTAGCTTCTTCTTTCGTTTCTAAAACATTTGCGTTAAAATCGAGGTAATTATTATAATCAACTCTTCCAGAATATACTTTTAAATCTAATCTATACTTATTTTTTATTTTTTCAACTATATCATTACTACCTTCTGCAAGCTGAATCGCATAACAAATTCGAATAGGAATTTTTTTGATTATATCAATTTGACTTTCATCTAATGGTTTCTTAAAGAATTCTGGATCTTGCTTACCAATTATCAACTCTTCAAAAAAACATTCTAATTGAGTTCCAGAAGTAATATTATCGTCAAATAATATAATAGCTGAAGGAGAATCTGAAGCAATATGATTTCCTAAATTATCAATATTTACTATCTTTTTTAGCGTTTGATTTTCATCATCAAACAAACTTTTCAAAAGTTGATAACAGATAACAGCACTACTATCTTGAATACCTCCTAAAGATGAAATTATGGGATTTGTTAAATATTCTTTCTCAATTTTCCCATAAGCCGATTGCAATAAAGAGGTAATACGATTGCTATCAAGAAAATCAACTCTTTTCAATAACGTAATAACTACCTTAATTTCATCAAAGTTTTTGAATTGAGTTAAAAAATATATTACCCTGATAATATTAATTGTTGAATTTTGAAAAGAATTCGTACGTAAAACAAATTCTTTAAAAAAAGATATATTATCAAGCATTAACTTTTTTGATTTCTCGTCCATTACTGTTTTTATTATTTTGGATAACAATATACAAATTCCTACAATTGAAAAAACTCATTTATTCTATAAACAATAAACTTCTTATTAAACCAAAATTCGCGTGAGGGATTGAGGCGGTATCCTTTTATGAAGCGACAGCGGATTAAAAGATATAGCCGAAAGCCCGGCCCTTGGGACACGCCCAAACAATATGAAAACTTTAATAAACGTATTTTGTGCTACTTCTTCAAAAATTAGTAATTTTGAAAAATCAAGTCCAATATCTAAGTTATTATGAAATATCATCAAATAAACAGCGCTCTTTTTGTAAAAAACCGCAGAAAATTCACGGCAGCAATGAAACCTAACAGTGTTGCTGTTTTCAATTCCAATGACATTTACCCAATTAGTGCCGACAGCACAATGCCTTTTGCACAGCACAGGGATATTTTTTATCTGAGCGGTGTGGATCAGGAAGAAAGTATTTTGCTTTTGTTTCCGGATGCGCCTTATGAAAACCAAAAAGAAATGCTGTTTTTGAAAGAAACCAGCGAACATATAGCGATTTGGGAAGGTGAAAAACTGACAAAGGAACGTGCTTTCCAAGTTTCGGGAATCAGGACGGTTTACTGGCTTCAGGATTTTCATAAAGTTTTGAACGAGATGATGACGTATGCCGATACGATGTACATCAACACCAACGAACATTACCGTGCGGCTGTTGAAACAGAAACCCGCGAGGCTCGTTTTGTAAAATGGTGGAAAGACAAATATCCAGCCCATAATGTAGCAAAAAGCAACCCGATTTTACAGCGCATTCGTTCTGTAAAGGAAAGCGAAGAGATTGATTTGATTCAGAAAGCCTGTGATATTACCGAGAAAGGTTTCCGCAGATTGCTTCCGTTTGTAAAACCAAATGTTACGGAATATGAAATCGAAGCCGAACTGATTCACGAATTCATTCGTAACCGATCTAAAGGTTTCGCTTATACACCGATTATTGCTTCCGGGAACAATGCCAACGTTTTGCATTATATCGAAAACAACCAGCAATGTAAGGCCGGCGATTTGATTTTGCTGGATGTTGCAGCAGAATATGCTAATTATTCCAGCGATATGACGAGAACGATTCCGGTTTCGGGAAAATTCTCTGACAGACAAAAAGCGGTTTACAATGCTGTTCTAAGGGTTAAAAACGAAGCGACAAAAATGTTGACTCCGGGAACACTTTGGAAACAATATCATGTTGAAGTGGGTAAAATCATGACTTCGGAATTGCTTGGTTTGGGTTTAATTGATAAAGCAGATGTTCAGAACGAAAATCCGGACTGGCCAGCTTACAAAAAATATTTCATGCACGGAACTTCTCACCACATGGGATTGGACACACATGATTACGGATTGCTTCATGAACCGATGAAAGCCAATATGGTTTTTACTGTGGAACCTGGAATTTATATTCCGGCAGAAGGTTTCGGAATTCGTCTGGAAGACAATGTTGTGGTTCAGGAAAAAGGAGAACCTTTTAACCTGATGCGCAATATTCCGGTTGAAGTCGATGAGATTGAAACGCTGATGAATGCATAAATAAACAAAGCCCTTAATAATCAAATTATTAAGGGCTTTTAATTTTTATAAATCGTAATTTATCCGATTTTTGATATTTGCAAATCTAATTCAAATTTACCTGTAGCTTCGTTTTCGTTGATCAGCTCAAAAAGCTCTAATGCTCTTCTTGCGTTTTTCTCCTCTTCTCTTTGCTCAGCCACATACCACATCATAAAATCTTCTGTAGCGTAGTCATTTTCAGCTCTGCATTTTGCGATTACTCTGTTAATTGCCTGAGTAACGGCAATTTCATTTTGCAAAGCAATTTCGAATACTTCTCTAAAAGAAGCAAATTCCTGTTGCACTTCGGGAACTGATGGCGTAACTGCAATCCCTCCCATATCTGTAATATATCTAAAAACTTTCAGGAAATGTTCTCTTTCTTCTTCCGCTTGTTTATATAAATACGATGCTGTATTTTCATAACCATTTCTATCCAGCCATGCAGCCATAGCCAAATATTTATTGGAAGCGTCACTTTCTATTTTTGCCTGTAAGTTTAATATATTTTCTATTCCTTCAACTAATGAAGTACTTGTTCTTAGTAAATCTTTCATAACCTTTAATTTTTATACGTGTAAAATTACAAAAATTAAAGCGAACAGCCGTAAATGCCTGTAAATTTGGATTTAATCTAAGTAAGAATCTAAATAAGCTCCACGTTCAGAACATTGCAAAGCATAGAATGCAAATTCAGGGTGAATTTAGTTCCGTTTAATAATTCACGAAGCTGTACTATTTCGCAGATGGTAAGATTTCTGGAAAAATTTCTTTTGGTAGTCTCAATCAGCTGGACATCAGCATGATCGGACAAATCATAAAGCATGTCTAAAATATCGACACTGTTGACCTTTCTCTGGAAAATCAAAAAATCATGAATTTTATAACTTGATACTGTATCAGTAAAATTAATGATGATACTATTGGTCAAATCACATTGGTAACTGTATCCTTTTTCTGTCTCAAATAATATATTCGTGGTCAAATCACTAACTAATGCCATTCTGATAAAATTAATACGGTGCAAAAATATAGAATTTAAAGCAATTAAATTCATAATTAAGACTAATTTAAAATAACAAAAACATTTTATATTTTTAAAATTTATTTTTTATCGCTAAAATCTTAAGAAAAATAAAAAGCTGTAACATTCGAAAACATCATTCGACTTATTTTAAAACTAAATATTTAGAAATTATGCAGGCACACGAAATAGATTATCAGATTTTTGGAGAAGAAATGCAGTATGTTGAAATAGAACTGGATCCGCAGGAAATTGTCATTGCCGAAGCCGGCAGCTTTATGATGATGGAAAACAACATCAAAATGGAAACCATATTTGGCGATGGTTCCCAACAACAGGGATCGGGTTTGTTTGGAAAGCTTTTAAATGCCGGAAAAAGGGTTCTCACCGGCGAAAACCTTTTTATGACAGCATTTTTAAACCAGGGCAATACCAAGAGCAAGGTTTCCTTTGCATCGCCTTATCCCGGAAAAATTCTTCCAATTGATTTAACCGAATTTCAGGGCAAATTTATCTGTCAGAAGAGTTCTTTTTTATGCGCTGCCAAAGGCGTTTCTGTCGGAATAGAATTTTCTCAGAAACTAGGCCGAGGCTTATTTGGCGGTGAAGGTTTTATTATGCAGAAAATAGAAGGAGACGGAATGGCATTCTTGCATTCTGGAGGAACTATGGCTAAAAAAGAATTAGCTCACGGTGAAGTCCTGAAAGTAGATACGGGATGTATTATTGGTTTTACCAAAGACGTCGATTATGATATAGAATTTATTGGTGGCATCAAGAATTCGATTTTTGGCGGTGAAGGCTTGTTCTATGCTACTTTAAAAGGTCCGGGAACGGTTTACATACAGTCATTGCCTTTCTCCAGATTAGCTGATCGCATCATTGCATCAGCACCGCAAGGTGGCGGAAACAGCCGTGATGAAGGAAGCCTGCTTGGCGGATTAGGAAATCTTTTGGATGGTGATAATAGGTTTTAATTTAGAATGGCTTTCAGAAATGAGAGCCATTTTTTATTTCAAACTTCATTATTATAAAAAATAACATTATAGAATAAATGGTAACTCAAAAGCACATATATTTTCTATACATCCTATGCTTTCTTATCTTTGTTCCTTATCATTTAAATTATCATTTTGAAAACGCTTCTATACAAAAACACCAAAATATCGTATACTGATTCAGGCGAAGGAACTGCAATTGTTTTACTTCACGGCTTTTTGGAAAACAAAAAAATGTGGCAGGAATACGTTACTTTTTTCTCTGAAAACTATCGTTTGATTACTATGGATTTGCTGGGTCACGGCGAATCGGACTGCTTGGGTTATGTGCATTCGATGGAAGAAAACGCAAATGTGGTTCATGAGGTTTTAGAACATTTACATATTCAAAAAGCTATTATTGTCGGGCATTCGATGGGCGGATATGTTGGTTTGGCTTTCGCCGAGTTATATCCAAAGGAAATCCAGAAATTAGTTTTGCTGAATTCTACTTCCAAAGAAGACAGCGCAGAAAAGAAACTAAACAGAACCCGGGCAATTAAAGCGGTAAAACAGAATTATGTGACTTTTGTAAGTATGTCAATTTCTAATTTATTCAGCGAGAACAACAGAATCCGATTAACCAAAGAAATTGAAAAAGTAAAAGACCAGGCCTTAAAAACCCCACTACAAGGAATTGTAGCCTCTCTCGAAGGAATGAAAATCAGAAAGGACAGAGAAAGTCTCTTGAAACAGAATCTATTTCCGGTTTTATTAATTTTAGGAAAAAAAGATCCTGTTTTAAATTATGATGAAAGCATTTCCCAAATTAAAAATACTACAGCAGAACTTGTTTCTTTTGAAGACGGACACATGAGCCAGATTGAAAACAAGGAAGAATTAAAAAACACTCTGTTGGATTTCTTTAAAAAATAAAAGTGAAAACCATTATAAAAGCAAAAAGACTGTTTCAGTATATCGAACAGTCTTTTTTCATTATCGGGGGCAAAATTTTTATAATCTCGAAATTATATCTTTTTTGAATTTTGACAAAACTGCTCTTGTCAAACCTAAATTTGCTTTGCTGGAATCCACAGCCAGGTAAATAAAATATTTCCCATCTTCTGACACATCAATAATATGAATTTGATTCGTAAGAGTTATCAAAATATCATTGATTTTTTCATTTAAACCCAAAGCTTTAATTGCACTTAATTTAGCCTTAACAACTTCCAGGTTGTATGCAGATGCCAGTTCCGGATCAATAGAAGGATCCATAGTTAGCGAGCTGTAAGACATTCCTGTTTCTACTTCTGTTACAGAAACTGCGATAAAACCGGCAATATTTTCTTTAAGGTCATTTTGAAAATTTTGTAAAAAATCAGACATACTGGTATCTATATTAAAAATTAGTTATTAAAAATTGTATCCATTTTACGAAGCAACAGCCCCATTTTACTTAAATCTTTAGAAAGTAAAGCAACGCAATTATCATCCTGATCCTTATTGGCAACTATAATCCCATCTTCATTTTTAATCATTAATTGCTTAAGATTTCCATTATTAAGATCTTCAGACATTTCCAGACTCATCTTCAAAATCATTCCAATCATTGCCGCAACATTTCCGTCATACTCAAGATTAACAGATTCTACCAAAATGCCGTCAATGCTAAAAACTAATCCAGAATCAGCTCCAGTCTCTTCTACCAATGTATTTAAATTAATCATATATATGTTTAGTAAATCGTTTTTGGATGGGGCAAAGGTATTTTTTTTAACATAGCAATACCTTAAACACTTGTTAAAAAAAAGCGTCTTATAAACACTCTTCATCACTTTTATTTATCCTTCATCGTTTCATACTATTAACAGCTATTTAAACAAAAATTATAGAAATATTAAATGGATACATTTAAAATAAATACAATTTATTTTATAAAATTTAATTATGATAATAACATTTTGTCCCCATTTCTTTTAAAGGAAGTTTTATTATAGATTTGCAAAAAATATTATATGAAAACAGTAGAAGAATTAAGATTTGATCTGAATGTTAAATTGATGAAATTTAGAAGATTTCGTTTTGAAAACGGAAGTATAAACAACAACAATACTAATAATCAGGAAGAAAATAAGAAGAAAGGTTTCTTTAAAAAGATATTTAGTTAATTAGCAACGCTTGTCAAATATCCTTTTTCAATTAAATCCTCATGATGTTTTAAGTGGTGGGTTTTGCCTTCTTTTAGCAAAACTAATTTAGTTGAAATTTTTATTACACTTTGATAGTTATGATCTGTAATAATTATCCCTTTTTTCTTAGAATTTGCTTTTATCAATTCATTCACAACATCAACCATAATCGGTGAAAGTCCGTTGTAAGGTTCATCCAACAAAACAAACTTTGAGGAATTATAAAGCACTATTTTAATTTCTAAATAACGAAGTTCTCCACCTGAAAGGTGATTTATTTTTTTATTTACTAAAGACCTGATAAAACTATCGTCACAAAAAAAATCAATTTCTTTAGCATTAATTGAAAGCGAAATAGCTTTTTTAACGGATAAATGATTCGGAATAAATTGATCCTGATGCAAGTAACTTATTTCATTAAACAAATTAAATGTTTTATTTTTTGAAATTCCATCAATCCGAATACATTTATTAGAATCCCCCACAAGCCCTACTATGATTTTCAGCAAAGTAGATTTTCCAGAACCGTTTCTTCCTAACAGCCCCACAATTTCGGATGTTTCGCATTTTAGATATATATCCGAAAGTACTGCTCTTCCATCGAAACTCTTCTGAATTCCGTCGACTTCTAAAATGTGTCTTTTCAAAATAATTTATTTATTAAAAAAAGTATTAAACCTGTTAAAACAGCCGTGCAAAAAGTAAAAAAATAACTAAAAATCCAAAGCTGAATTTTCGAAACCCCATTATTTGAATAAAACAGGTAATCATTTTTACGATACAATTCTTTATAGCCAATGCATATCAAAAAACCGAAACTTAAAAATGTTATAAAAAAATAGTCAAAACCTCCCAACAAAACAGCAATAGAACATACAGCCAAATTAATCACTAATGTGGTTTTAAAAAATTCGAATATATTTAATAGCTTTCTGATATTAATTTATTTTTTCTTCGAAAGGAATGTTGGTATCAAAAATCTCATTTAATAACAATACTATTTCATTCAGATAATGATTTAGAGTTTCAGTAGTAACAGTGTTCTTCAATTCTTTATCTTCCTTAAATCCGAAAGGCAAAAATCCGGACTTTAGATTTTTAAACGAAATGATTCCAACTTCAACAGGAAATTCACCTGCTTCTTTTTCAAACATAAAAGCATATGCCAACACCTGGATAATTTTGTCATTTTTAAGCTCCTGTGTCAATCCGTTCCATGACTTCAGTACCACATTAGTTTTTTCAACTTTTCCTGTCTTATAATCGATGATTCGGATTTTTCCATTGCGCAATTCAATTCTGTCCACGTTTCCTTTAATTAAAACTGGAAATGGCAATGTAGGATGTTTGAGTTCTCGTTCAAAAGTCTGTTCTAAAGCAATAATTTTAATCGCATCTCCATTTTTAATTTCTTCCAGCTCCATCCGTAAAAAATTAGAAACATTACGTTTTGCAACTTCAAAAGCAAGAAGATTACGCCCTTTTTTGATCTCTCCTTCTTTATAAACCAATTTAAATTGTCTTAATACTTCGTCATCCAATAATTTAAAGCAGTTTGAAATATCCGATTCAGAAATAAACTTACCAATAAAAGGTTCATATAAGGTTTTTAAAGTTTCGTGAATAATAGTCCCAAGTGTATTTAATGCAATATTTTCTTCGACTTCTTCAACTTCCCGAATTCTGAGTATCTTTTGAAAATAAAAATCAATTGGATTCCGAATATAGCTTGTCAGGGCAGAAGGCGAAAATCCAGTTGTAGCGATTTCTTTTAAACGCTGCATTACTGCTTCAGATTTGGGGACCAGCATTGGTTTATAAGCCGTTGTGGGTAAAACCGGATTATAAATATCAAAAGTTAAATTATGGTTAGGCTGTTTTTCGACTTCTAATTGTGTGATAAAACGACTGCGTTCACCAGCGTCCAACCCATCATTTTCTGTATTATAAATCAAATAAATATTTTTGGACCTTTGCAAAAGATGATAAAAGTGATACGTATAGATTGCGTCCTTTTCTTTAAAAGTCGGCAGCCCAAGTTCCTTTTTTACATCATAAGGAATAAAGGAATTTTGAGACTTCCCCGCTGGAAATTTCCCTTCATTCATTGAGGTTACAATTACGGTATCAAAATCAAGAACACGACTTTCTAAAACTCCCATAATTTGCAGACCATTCAAAGGTTCTCCTTCAAACGAAACTTCTGCGACATCTATCACTTGTTTATAAATCGCATATAAAGTCTGAATATTATCAATATGAGTGTGTTGAGAATAATAACTGATTAACTTATTAATAACTTTAAAAATAGAGAAGACAAACGTTTTTGCAATTTTTTCTTCCTCGCTGTCATTACTAAAATTCTCTTTTATCAAAAGTAAAAGCCAGGAGATGCTTTCCAATACAGCCAAAGAACCATTTTCCCATTTTTGAAACAGCAAACTGAATAAATCGGATGGATTTAGATTAAGTTCGTTTAATCTGGAATGAGTAATAAAAGTATAATTATTCTCTTTTATAATCTTAACTAATTGACTTGTTTTAGCATAAGGTTCAATCAACGGATGCGTCAAAATATCAAGTACATCTTTGTAATAAAAAACATAACTGGCACTATTTCTGGAAAGTGCATTTGTATGCATTTTGAACAATTTTGCAATCAAGATTTGTGACGGATTGTTCTTACCGGAGTAACCCATAGTAATATTCAAAGCCCCAACAGAATTTGGCAAAGAATACAAAACGGGCATCAGTAAGTTTTCTTCACCAAGTACAATAGCGACCTTATCAAGCGAAGAGTCCGGATTATCCTTAATGATATTTTCAATAATACTTCCCGAAAGTTTTGCCTGACCAATCGTTTTTGGAGTTCCTATAACATGGATATTTTTTGATTCAGAAAAGTCATCCACAATCCACTCGAAAGGATTCGATTTATAGTGTTTCCAATTTTGTTTAAAACGACGAACAAAAAGACCCGCATCGTGATAAGGGTCGTTTAGAAAAGTTTGGTCAATATCCCAATAGATTTTTGCCTGATCAAGTGCCAAAAGATGCTGTACTATTTTTTCTTCAGCTGCATTCAAGGCATTAAATCCTGCAAAAATATAAGTTTTGTTAGCAACAGTATTCGAAAAATGATTTAGATTATTTACTGCTTCACGATAAATCAAACCTTGATATCCAATTGATTTATTGAGCAAATGTTCATATAGTGAATTATAATATAGCGGTAATAGTTTCCAAAAATAAATATAATTCTCTAATAGTTTTGTTTTGTTTTCAACTTCTATTCCCCATTTCTTAATATCTTCAATATCTTTCAAATACGATAAGACATGCGATGGCTCCAGAAGATAACGATCGATTTCATTAAAATCCTGAAGAAGTGTTTTTGCCCAATTGGCAAATAATTCAAATGATTGCTGGTGTTGCTTTTCTGTAATAGAAAGATAAACTTCATAAAATTCAAACAACAACTCAATTGAATCAACAGAACGAACAGAGGCTACTTCCTGCACAAAATCCTCAATTGAAACAATATTGGGTGAAATAATTGTTTGATCAATTTGTTTTCTTAATGCTTCTATTAAAAAAACTCTGGCTCTTTTATTAGGAAGCACAATAGTTATTTCAAATAGCCTATCAGAATAATCCTGAATAATAGTAGCTGCAATTTTTTCTAAAAATGAAGTATTTATCATATCATAAAAATAAAAAAAGCCATTCAATTAAGAATGGCTTTTTAAAATTATTTAGAAAAGTAAATTATAGTTTACCTTCATATTTAGAACCAATATGTTTGATTTCAGTTCTTCTGTTTTGTGCTTTACCTGCAGCAGTTTTATTACTTGCAACTGGCATAGACTCACCAAAACCTTTAGAAACTAAGTTATCAACGCTAATTCCTCTTTCGATTAATGCATTCATAACAGCAGCAGCTCTGTCTTCAGAAAGTTTTTGATTCAATTTATCAGAACCATCGCTATCTGTGTGTCCTTCAATACTGAATTTCGCATTAGGATAGTTTTTAAGGATTTCTTTAATTGCATCTAATCTTGCTGGAGTTTCTTTATCTCCTGCTTTGAAAGTAGCTTTACCTGAATTAAAGTAAACTGCTCTTGCCTGAACTTTAAGTTCTTCTAAAGCTTCAGTAGTTACTTCAGGACAACCTCTGTTACTTGCAGGACCTGCAACTGTAGGACAATCATCATCTTTATCAGCTACACCGTCTTTATCAGCATCCAAGAAAGGACAACCACCATTTTCTTTTGGACCTGCAACAGTAGGACATTTATCATCTTTATCAGCAACACCGTCACCGTCAGAATCAGGACATCCGTTTAATGCAGCTAAACCA
>NZ_CAMLDD010000028.1 GCF_946478785.1 uncultured Flavobacterium sp. | reverse complement strand
AAAACAAAGCAATAGGGATTGATTACAGCTATTAGTAACCCTTAAAAAAACAAAGTACTGGGATTAAAAGCTAATTTGTTCCCATAAAAACAAAGCAATAGGGATTGATTACAGCTATTAGTAACCCTTAAAAAAACAAAGCATTGGGGTCGATAAAGCTAGTTTGTTCCCATAAAAGACAAAGCAAGTGAAAGTTTCACTAAAAATTTTTAAAATGGAACTGATTCTTGGGAAAGGAATTCTCAGGAATCTCCATTTTAAAATCTACTTTAAGAATTATGGGGGATTCTTAAATACAAAAAAGAGCCTGCAATCAAATGCAGGCTCTTTTTTTATGCATAATTTAAATAGAAGTTATCCATTTAAGGCTTCATATAATTACCGGTGTATAAGTCAAATCATTTGCTCGATTCCAATGGAATTGTTCTTTTAAAATTTCATTTATTTTTGATCATCCCATTCGACCTTTCCATGATTATCCAATTGGTTTTATCTATATTATCAAACCAGTTGTGTAAGGCATTCCTAAAAGCCTTTTGCCCTTGATCGTAATAAATAGCTAGCAATATTTGATGCACTTTTTTGATTTTTAGTCACTATTTGCTTCATCAAATTTGAAACGAATATCAAAACATAACGTTTCGGAGTGTTGCTGCAAAATTTCTTCGATAATCGTATGATCTTCAGCACAAAAGCTACAAAAAGGACTCGTTACAACTTTTATTTTCAAATGAGCATTGGTATTTACCAACAAAATAATGCTTGATTGGACTGGATTGTTCTGTATAGGCGTTTAAAGAAATTTAAAATCCCTAAGAATTCATTAAAAACAATCTAATTTTATCATTCGATCAAATGGAGAAATCTCATTAAATGCTTTCGATGTAACAAAAAATAATTAGACTTCTATATTATATTACTAATTAGTATAACCAACCTGATACATGAGGAAACAACTTGATTGCGAAATTTTTGAAACCAAACAAAAAAGTCTCGCAATTGCGAGACTTTTAAATATTTTGTGAATAAAAAATATTATCCGTTCAAAGCTTCAGCACCACCAACTATTTCTAAGATTTCATTAGTAATAGCTGCCTGACGGGCTTTATTGTAAGTCAATTTCAATTGGTTTCTTAATTCAGTTGCGTTATCAGTTGCTTTGTGCATTGCTGTCATACGCGCTCCATGTTCTGAAGCAAATGAATCACGAATTCCTTTGTATAATTGTGTTTTCAATGATTTAGGAATCAAAGTCAATACAATTTCTTCTTTTGAAGGTTCGAAAATATAATCTCCAGCAGTAACCGGTACATCAGATTTAATAGGAGCTAATGGTAAAAATTGTTCCGTCTGAACAATTTGAGTCGCAGCATTTTTAAATTGATTGTAGATTAATTCGATTCTGTCATATTCTCCAGATAAGAATTTTTCAGTCAAATTATCAGCAATTGCGGCAACATTATCAAAAGTTAAATGATCAAAAATTGCATTATGATGACCGTGAACTTTATGTGTTTTACTTAAAACATCATTTCCTTTTTTACCAATAGCAAAAACGTCAACTTGTTTACCTGCGTAAAACTCAGTACGGCTTTTAATCTCTTTGATTACATTTGTATTAAATGCACCACATAAACCTCTGTTAGAGGTTATGGCTACAAGCAATACTTTTTTTACTTCACGTTGTGTTGTATAATCTCCTCCAACTTCACCCTCAAGTGTTGCAGAAAGATTTTGTAACAACTCCGTTAATTTCTCGGCATAAGGGCGCATTGCAGTGATTGCATCTTGTGCTTTCTTAAGCTTTGCAGCAGAAACCATTTTCATAGCCGATGTAATCTGCATCGTCGATGAAACGGAAGTAATTCTATTACGGATTTCCTTTAAATTTGCCATTAATTTTATGTTTGTTGTTTGTTGTTTTTAGTTTATTGCTGGGCGAACCACAAACAATAAACTAAAAACTATAAACTAAATATTTAGATATATTTCGCTGAAATTTCTTTTGCTGCTTTTTCGATAACATCAGTAATGTTGTCATCTAATTTACCAGCTTTCAATGCGTTAAGCGTATCTTTATGCTTACTGTTTAAGTAAGCTAAGAAATCCGCTTCAAATTCTTTTACTTTATTTACAGGAACGTTTCTTAATAAGTTTTTAGAACCAGCGTAAATAATAGCTACTTGATTTTCTACTGTATAAGGATCATTTAGACCTTGTTTCAGGATTTCAACGTTTCTTTTTCCTTTTTCAATTACGTTTAAAGTAACAGAATCCAAATCAGAACCAAATTTAGCGAAAGCTTCCAATTCACGAAATTGAGCCTGGTCTAATTTTAAAGTTCCAGAAACTTTTTTCATTGATTTAATCTGAGCATTACCTCCAACACGAGATACAGAGATACCTACGTTGATCGCAGGACGAACTCCAGAGTTGAACAAATCTCCATCAAGGAAAATCTGACCATCTGTAATCGAAATTACGTTTGTTGGGATATATGCAGAAACGTCACCAGCCTGAGTTTCGATAATTGGCAATGCAGTTAATGAACCACCACCTTTAACGATAGACTTGATAGAATCTGGCAAATCGTTCATGTTTTTAGCAATTCCGTCATCAGCAATTACTTTACAAGCACGCTCTAATAAACGAGAGTGTAAGTAGAAAACGTCTCCAGGATATGCCTCACGTCCTGGTGGTCTTCTTAATAAAAGAGAAACCTCACGATAAGCAACAGCTTGTTTAGATAAATCATCATACACAATAAGTGCAGGACGACCAGAATCTCTAAAGTATTCTCCAATTGCAGCACCTGCGAAAGGAGCATAAACTTGCATTGGAGCCGGGTCAGAAGCGTTTGCTGCAACAATAACTGTATAAGCCATTGCACCTTTTTCTTCTAACATTTTAGCGATTCCTGCTACAGTTGAAGCTTTTTGTCCAATTGCAACATATATACAGAATACAGGTTTTCCTGCATCATAAAATTCTTTTTGATTTAAGATGGTATCAATACAAACAGTTGATTTACCTGTTTGACGGTCACCAATTACAAGCTCACGTTGTCCACGTCCAACCGGGATCATAGCATCTACTGCTTTTACTCCTGTTTGTAATGGCTCAGTAACTGGCTGACGGAAGATAACACCAGGTGCTTTTCTTTCTAATGGCATTTCGTATAAGTCTCCACCGATTGGTCCTTTTCCATCAATTGGAAAACCAAGTGTGTTAACTACACGTCCTACCATTTGCTCACCTACCTTAAGAGAAGCGATACGTTGTGTTCTTTTTGCTGTTGATCCTTCTTTGATTCCTGTTGATGGCCCTAAAAGTACCACACCAACATTGTCTTCTTCAAGATTCAATACAATAGCTTCAAGTCCGTTATCAAATTCAACTAACTCACCATATTGTACATTAGATAGCCCGTAAATACGAGCAATACCGTCTCCAACCTGAAGTACCGTTCCTACTTCCTCTAGCGTAGCACCAGATTCAAAACCTTCTACTTGCTTTCTTAATATTGCTGAAATTTCAGCAGGTTTGATTTCCGCCATCTTAATTTATAATTTAGACACTTTATGTGTAATAAAACTAATTACTTAACTCTCTTTTTAATACTTGTAATCTGTTTGCAACAGAAGCGTTGTATTGTTGATCACCTATTCTTAAAATAAATCCTCCAATAATTGACGGATCAACTATATTTTCTATTGTTATTTTTTTATCTGATAAAGTTGCAATTTTAGCTAAAACTTTAGCTTCTAAAGCAGCATCCATTGGGATTGCTGTCGTCACTTTTGCTACTTCGACGCCATTGCTTTCATCAAATAATTTTTTATATTCTGATGCAATTCCTTCCAGAATTTCAAATCTTTTGTTTTCGAATAATAAATGAAACAAACCTTTAGTTACTCCATTTACATCTGCAAAAACTTCTAAAAGAGCACTTTCCTTAACTTCGACCCTTGTAGTTGGATTTTGAATAAAGTCACTCAATTCTGAATTATTTTCAATTGTTGAAGCAATTGATTTCATATCGTTATTGACAGCTTCGGCAACACCTTTAGAGTTTGCTAAGTCCAAAATTGCTTTTGCATAACGAATTGCTGCTCTTGTACTTGCCATAATATTAGTTTAGCTTTACGTCACCTAACATTTTCTCTACTAATTTAGTTTGAGATTCTTTGTTAGATAATTCTTCTTTCAATAATTTTTCAGCGATGCTTAATGATAAAGTTGAAACTTGAGATTTCAATTCGGCCATAGCAGCATTTTTCTCACTTTCGATAGCCGCTTTAGCCTGCTCAATCATTTTTTGACCTTGCGCCTGAGCTTCGTTTTTAGAATCAGCAATCATTTGCTCTTTCATTTCACGAGCTTCTTTTAGCATCGCATCACGTTCAGCACGAGCTTCATTCAAAATTCTTTGATTATCAGCTTGTAGGTTTTCCATTTCTCTCTTTGCATTTTCAGCAGAAAGTAATGCATTTTTAATACCTTCTTCTCTTGCGGTAATAGATTCCATAATTGGTTTCCATGCAAATTTTACTAAAAGTAAAATTAAAACCAACAAGATTAAAGCTTGCCAAAAGAATAAACCGAATGAAAAATCGTTAATTAACTTATCCATTTTATAACTATATTAAAATATTTAATTTCCTTTTTTAAAAGTAACAACACCTTTAACCAACCGTTAAAGATGTTGTTATTTCTTTCTTTATTATTTTCCTAAGATCAAAGCAGCAAATGCTAAACCTTCTAATAAAGCCGCGATAATAATCATCGCTGTTTGAATTTTACCTGCAGCTTCTGGCTGACGAGCAATAGCGTCCATAGCAGATCCACCGATTTTACCTAAACCTAAACCTGCTCCGATTACTACTAATCCAGCACCTACTAAAGTTGGAATTGTTCCCATAACTATTTATATATATAAAATTAAACTTCTAAATTAAATAATTGCTGTTTCATCTTCATGGTGATGAGCGTGATCATGATCCTGAACAGCCATACCAATAAACAATGATGATAACATTGTAAAAATGAAAGCCTGTAAAAATGCAACTAAAACTTCAATAACCGAAATAAATAATGTCAATCCCATAGAGATTGGCAAATCTGCAGCTAAATTTTTACCTACAAAGATCATTGCAATCAAACTCATAATTACTACGTGTCCTGCAGTAATATTTGCATACAAACGAATCAATAATGCAAATGGTTTTGTTAATGTCCCTAAAACTTCTATTGGAGCTAAAATAATTTTCATTGGAACAGGAACTCCTGGCATCCAGAAAATGTGCCCCCAATAATCTTTGTTCGCACTAAATTGTGTAATGATAAAAGTAAAAGCTGCCAAACAAACTGTAATAGCAATATTTCCTGTAACATTAATTCCTAGTGGAGTCATACCTAAAAGGTTTAACAACCATACAAAGAAAAATACAGTTAATAGGTAACCCATATATTTTCTGTATTTTTTCTCACCAATATTTGGAACAGCGATTTCATCTCTGATAAAAATAATAAGTGGCTCTAATACTCTTCCAAATCCAGTTGGGATTGGTCCTTTTTTATATGATTTTGCTAAGCCAGTAAACATTAAGAATAATAGTATTGAAACAAAAAGCATTGATACAACATTTTTTGTAATTGAAAAATCTAATGGCTTTTCGTTTGAAGGATGACCGTGTTCATCAAAGTTAATAGTTCCGGCTGCATCTGTTTTATAAATTTTACCGTGAACCAATTTGTAAAAGTTTCCGTCAACTTCTGCAACTTCCTCTCCGTGGTGTAATTTTGAAGATGAGAAAATTTTTAAACCTCCATCTATAAGTATAACTGGTAATGAAAAACCATAGTGTTTATTTTCTTTTTCATCTGAAAAGAAAACAAAGTCATGAGAATCTTGTAAGTGATGATCAATAAAAGCATCCACTTTTGCTTTTGGATCAAGAGCAGCATGCTCTTCTTCCTGATGAGCATTATGTGAAACTACTTTCTCTTCATGAGCTGTTTCAGTTTGAACATGCGTTGAGTCATTCTCTGGATTTGCAAAACCCATAATTGGTAGAGAAGCTACAAAAGCGGCAAGAATAAAGCTGAGCGGTTTGTTTGAAATCACCATATCGTGGAAAATCTTATTTTTTTACGTTTCTAAAATTTGGTGCAAAGGTACATTTTTTATTAATATTAAAAAGAATCTGAAAAATTATTTTTGAACGTTGTTTTACAGAATCGTTATTTTAACGCTTTTCATTTAATAATCGGACAGTTAAAAGCGTCTCAAATAACAAAAACAAAATAAATGTTATAAAAAAACTGACTTTTTCAATCATCACCTCTTCAGGTTTGTTTTCTAAAATCGGTCTTAAAATTAAATATCCTATTAACATTTGCGTAAATGTTCCAAACAAAAACGCCATTCCAACAATTTCAAAATTCTTCCTTTTTACTATTAATAATATAAGGTATAACAATGCGGATATTCCTAAAAAAAATAAATACAAAAATTCTATACTGTAATAAAAGTTTTTGGGGTTAACTTTTAAAAGTAAAAAAGCTACTTTGTGTAAAATATAAAAAACAAGGGCAAAAATGAATAATTGTAAAAACGGTTTGTAATTCTTTAAAAGCATTTGAAATATTTTTTGCAAAGATGCAACATTTATTTAAAGCCTTTTAAAAGATAATTACTTTGTTTTATTGATATCGTTAACCTGACGAATTACATTATATAAAGCAAGGAAAACGCCAATCATAACAAAAATTGTATTATAATAAACTTTCGGACTTGGATGATTCTCATCTAACCAAGTGCCAAAATAGGAAAACAAAAAAATAATGATTCCCATTTGAACCGGAATATTAATAAGTGGCATCCACTTATTTCTTCTATTTTTGTTCGGCTCCTTTTCCATCTTTCAAAATTACATCTTTAGAATTTGTTAGCATGGCACAAGTAGCGGTAAACTCGGCTCCAGGTTCAATAGACAGTTTTCCAACGACTACTTCTCCATGAATTTTTGCCGTAGCTTTTATATTAAGAATTTCTAAAACTTTTAGTTTTCCCTGAAACTCTCCTTCAATATCTGCATTATGGCAAATAATTTCACCTTTTATAATACCTGATGGTCCAATAACTAATTTTCCCTGCGAAGTAAAATTTCCTATCAATTCTCCATCGAATCTAAAATCGGCTTTAGAAACTATATCTCCTATAATAGAAGTTCCTTCAACAATTCTATTGGTTTTTCCTAAAAGCTCTGTGCCGCTTTTTTTTGCTTTTTCAAACATGATTATGGGGTTTTTGGAGATAAATAAGTCTGAAGGTTTTTCTTCATCTGAACAACTTTGTAATTATCACTTGAAATAATAATAAAAGGATGTGAGATTTTATATTTTTCATCATCTCTTAAAACTCCTGCAACATCTCTGGCATAAGCTTCAGATTTTATACCATGAATTGCAAAGAAGCTTTCAGTCTTATTATACTTATCAAGAGAAGTGGTTAATCTTTCAAAATTTTCAATTAATAAAAAAACCTTAATTGCTTCTTCAATTTTTTTAGCTGTTTTAGCGTCATTTTTGTCAACTAAATATAAAATTTTCCAGTTTTTCCCATCAACTGTAGTAAAATCAAGTTTTTCCAGAGTTGGGATTTGTTTTTCTAAAATTTCACGTGCGCTTTTGCCTTCCTCACTATTTGGATAATTATCCGCAACTTCTTCCATGCTTTTTTTATAGGCTGCCAAACCATTGACTTTTCCTAATGTATTGGCTTTTAGCAACTCAAATTTAGAAACAATTTCATCTCCTGAATATTGATTTATCAAATTATCAATGTTATCAAGGACAGCGTCAAACTGTTCTTCCTGAAATAATTTATACCATTTTTCATATTCCTTTTCTGGCGATAAATTTGTGCCGTTTTCAGGATTTGTATTGTTTAAAATCTGGGCATATCTCGAATTTGGATAATTGGCAGTAATATCAGATTTTATCCTTTCTGCTCTTGCAGGATTTGTAATCTGATAGATTTTATACAAATTGTACATCGATGGCAAAATCCATTTCTCTTCAGGGTTATTACGAAGCAATTGTTCAAATTTATTGCTGGCCAAATCGTATTCCTTAAATTTTTCCTTGTAAATCAATCCCAATTGATAGTAGGCAAAATTGCGTTCTTTACCAATACTATCCATAGCAACCTGTGTTGTTGGAAGTTGTTTTTCGTAAAAATCTGTTGTATATTTTTCTATAACAATTGAATCCTTCAAAGCATTTAAAGAATCCTGTTTCATACTTATTGAATCTGTTAATGTTAATGCTGCATTAGCTTTTGAAGCAGATAATCTCCAGTTCCCGGTTAATGCTCTGTTGCCCCACATTTTTTTGAATTGCAGTTTTCCGTAAGCAACTGTTGATGGGTTATAGAAATAGAAGGCACTTGCAACGTCATTTCCGGTTGGCGGATTGAAACCTCCGGGCATACCAACAGGCGAATTATTTCCTGTTGACTGCGGATTCACAGCTTCCGGGGCACTGCCTGAATTTGTATTTTGTTCGATATTTGCTAATCGTTCTTTCTCTTTTTCTTCTAAGATTCGTTTAGCTTCGTCTTTCTTTTTTAATTCTGCAATATAATTTTCAAAATACGTTTTTCTTTCAATTTCCGGTAATGCTTTAACCCTAATAATACTGTCATTGCGTTTTGCAATACCTTCATATTTGATAACATTGTCTAAGTTTTTTCGGTTTTTTTCGATGTACGCAAATTCCCTGGTTTTCGGATCTAATTTTACTAAAGTACTATCATAATATTTAGCAGCCATCGTATAATCTGCATTTTTAAAATACATATTTCCTATGTTTCTGTAAGTTGATGCAGTTAAATAGGAATCTTGGGATTTTCTTTTTAAGGATTGATTGTAAAAAAACAGAGCGTCTTTCTGATTTTTCTTTTTATCAAAAAACACTCCCATTTCATAAAAAAGCACATCATAATAAGGTCTGTTTTCACGATCTCTGACTAATTTCTCATACGTTTCTATAAATAGTGTGTCATTGCCATTTTCATAATCATACATTTGCGCTTTTTTAGCATAAGCCTGCATCATATATTTTCGATCTGCCTTACGGTTCATGTCGATTACAGCGTCATAAAAATAAGTGGCACTGTCTTTTATTCCTGCTTCCTGATACATCTGACCCAAAATAAAACGGTAACGTGCTTTGTCTTCGTTTATTTTCGAAAATTTTTCAGCAATTTTAAGTTTCGTAACGGCACTGTCTTTTTCTTCCATATTTAAAAATGCCTCTGCCAATAACGCATTTGCATCAGAAAATGTTTGTTTATCTAAATCTGTATTTTTTAATAAAAGCTTAATGTTTTTTATCACAATTGCGTCATTTCCTAAACGCATATTGGTTTTTTCACGCCAAATTTTTGCGGTATAAATATTACTGCTGTTTGGGTATTTGTATAAAATATAATTGAATGCTTCTAGCGCCGGAATGAAACGCTGGTCGTAATAACGTGCTTTTCCAAGCATTAAATAGGCTTCGTCAATTTGGGTGTTTTTCTCTCTTCCGCCAATATTCATTGAGTGCTTCTGAATCGCTTTTGTTGCTTTTGTTTCTGCCAGTTCAAAATCTGGATTTTTAGTTTTCTCCTGCTCAGAAATATTTTCATCGATTTGCATTTTTTCAATTGGCAGCATCTTCCAAAAATTATCCTGATTATTCCCTTTTATGGTAGCTAACCCTTTATCTAAAGCAATTCCTCCATTATACAAAATGTTATATTTTGTACTTAAGGCATGTGAATTTCTAGCCAAAAAAGTGTCTCTTTTGGTAGAACAGGCTATCAAAAAAAATAAAAAAATAAATGGAAAACTATATTTCAGCGTATTCTTTTTCAATAGAAAAGAGTTTAAATCAATTAACTTCTAAAAAGGATTTTTAGTATAATGACTGGTAAAAATACGCTTCTTTTTGAAATATGAAAATTTAAACCGCAAAAAACGATTCCAGCTCCTGTAGCGTCTCTTTTGAGGTTTGAATATCTTTTACAACTTCTCCTTTATTCAAAGCTACAATTCTGTCACAAACCTCAACAGTATGCTGCAAATCATGGCTGGAAACGAGAACAGTAACATTTGGATTTTCGGCCAGTTCTTTTATGATTTTTTTTAATCGGCTTACTGTTGTCGGATCTAAATTGGCAAAAGGCTCATCTAAAATAATCACTTCAGGATTGCCAATAAGTGTGGCAATTATTCCAACTTTCTTCTGGTTTCCTTTCGATAAATCGCGTAAATATTTTTTGTTTTTTAGAATTTCACCGTTAAAAAATTCTTCGTGCTGTGCCAATAGAGCATCAACATCTGCCTTATTTTGATAACGTAAATCTCCTATAAAATAAAAATATTCTTCGGGGGTCAAATATCCAATCAGGAAACTTTCATCTAAAAAAGAACCGGTAAACGATTTCCAGTTTTCGCTTGTATTGACCTGAATAGTATTATTGGTAATGTTTCCCGTTGAAGGCTGAATCAGGTCTAATAATAAACTAAAAAAAGTGGTTTTTCCAGCACCGTTATTACCGACTAATCCAAAACTTTGTCCTTTTGGAATTTCAAGATTGTTGATGTTTAAAACTGTTGTTCCGTTATATATTTTTGAAAGTTGATTTACTTGTATCATGATAATTTTAGATTTTTGAATTAAGATTTTAGATTTGTCAATTAAGGCTATTATCTAATTGACACATTTTCAAATTGACTAATTAATTTTTCTGTTTGTAAGCTTGAATGGTACTGTATTTTTCGATTTTGTATCTTTTCTCTATAAGCGAAAACACTTTATTCCTAAAGATAAAACCAAGAGCCCCTGCTCCGGCTACTAAAGATAATCCTAAAGCTTTATCGCCAAAATGAAGACCAATCCAGTATAGCAATAATGGTAATAATAATTTTGGCAAAGTCAGCAGCATAGCACTTACATTAAATGCTTTTTTGTCTCCAAAAGCACCACCGGCATTACTTAAATCAATTGGAGTTTTAGTAAAAGCGCCGCCAAGAAGTACCAAATGTGAGTTGACTCCGATATTGTAAATGGCACCAACTACGATTGTCAGATAAATTTCTAATCCGTAAAAAAGGTAAAATGATGCTAAGATTGTAGAGATAAAAGTAGCGATTACAATAAGCCACCATTTTGAAGTAATGTATCCGCGATACGGAATATTTTGTGTCATCATCAATTGATAATATGAACTATCCCAACTTGGTACAAACTGCCCGAAGACAAATAAAAATCCGCCCGAAACAAAAATCCCGGCAAAAATATGCATGATGGCTGGCTGGTGTGTATTTCCGAAAAAGATCAGCCCATAAAACAAAAAGAAAAAACTCATTATCAGTGTAGTTTTAGATCTTTTATTTCTTCGGATCAATTTAATGTCATTTTTAAGAAATGTACCCAATGTTCCAAATTGATTCAGCCAAACAAGGTTTTCAGTTGTTGCTATGTCTTCTTTTTTAGAAAGTCCGGCATCCAAAAACAGATTATTCTTAAAGTATTGAAATGTAAATTGATACAAGCCAATCAACAGCAAAACCGGAATTAAAAACATCCATTTTGTATCATAAAATCCTTGAAAAGCAGGAGCTGTAAAGATTGTAATATCAAATAATTTGTAATATTGTGCAGCTCCTAAGACCAAAGCTATTCCGATAAAAACAATAAATAATTTATCAATATTACTTAAAATAATATTCAAAAAATTGTTGATGTATATTAAAGAGAAAATCGCAAGAAACCAAAAAAGGATTCCCAAAACATCGTAGCCTTCAATTATTAATACAATAGAGAAAGGAACAAAAAAAAGAGCGTGTACCCAATTGAAAAAAGATAAAGCCGTTTTACCTAAAGAAAAATGAACTATCGTAGGTTTTTTAAAAGGCAGAACCAACAAAGGTTTTATGTTCAACACCGGAATTGCCTGCATCAGCAACCTAATAATTAGGTCAAATAAGAAATAATAAATCAAAAATTTGTTGATCGTTACCAGCGGTTCCAGATTCATTTTTTTTAGGATATAAAATGCCCCAACTCCCATCCCGATAAAAATTATCGAAAAATACACCATCAAAAAACCTATCAAAATTTTCATCGCCAGGTTTGCTCCAAACGATGCTGATCTGGTAAAGGCTTTCCATTCGAGATAAATAAACTTTTTAATCATGGTTCTTTGGTTTTCAGTTTTGTAGTAAGAGATCAAAAGTAGAAAAACGTTACAAAAAAAAGTTAAAAAAAATAATTTAGTGTCCGTCATTTAATCTCCGTTTGCTATTTTTGCATAAAATATACAATCATGCCTTCATTCTTGAAACTCATAATTAAAGAGGTAAAACGTGAAACTGCCGATGCGGTTTCAATCCTTTTTAATGTTCCCGAAGAACTAAAACCAGACTATAAATTTATTGCAGGACAATATCTAAACTTAAAATTAACCCTTGATAATCAAGAAATTCGTCGTGCTTATTCTATTTGTTCTGCACCCGAAAGCGGCGAATTAAGAATTGCTGTAAAAGCAGTTAAAAGCGGTTTGTTTTCGCAATTTGCCAATACCAGACTTAAAGCCGGAGATGTTCTTGAAGTAGGTAATCCAGAAGGAAAATTTACTTTTGAACCAGATGCCGAAAGACAAAAAAACTACGCAGCTTTTGTTGCTGGAAGTGGAATTACTCCTGTCCTTTCTATCATAAAATCGGTTTTAAAAAGTGAACCAAAAAGTACTTTTGTATTGGTTTACGGAAACAGAACTCCTCAAACAACTATTTTTCACCAGGAATTACATGACCTGCAATTGCAATATGTAGGACGCCTGTTTGTACATTATGTATTTAGTCAGGCTAAAGCCGAAAATGCTTTGTTTGGAAGAATCGATAAATCGGCAGTAAATTTTGTCCTGAACAACAAACACAAAGAATTACAATTTGATAAATTCTATTTGTGTGGTCCGGAAGAAATGATCAATACGGTTTCTGGAATTTTGAAAGAGAAAAACGTAAAAGAATCCGCTATTAAATTTGAGCTTTTTACTTCTTCATCTCAGGAACAGGAAATAAAAACCTCACTGGAAGGACACACAAAAATTACCGTTTTGGTTGATGATGATGAAGTTTCATTTGAAATGTCCCAAAAGCAAACCATTTTGGATGCTGCCTTAAAACAAGGAATTGATGCACCATATTCTTGTCAGGGCGGAATTTGCAGCAGCTGTTTAGCTCGCGTAACTTCTGGAACTGCAGAAATGACTAAAAATTCTATTTTAACGGATAAAGAAATAGCTTCAGGCTTAATTTTAACTTGTCAGGCACACCCAACTTCAGAGTCTATTTATATTGATTATGATGATGTTTAGAAGTTAAAAATCCAAAGTAGCAACATCCCAAAATCCAATTTAAAGTTAGATTTTGGGATTTTTTTTGATTTTACATTGTTTTTCAAATTCATTTATCAACTTTCAATAAATTACAAAGTGATTTCATACATTTAGCCATTTAATTATTCTATATCTATGAAACCCTTTCTGTTTTTATTATGCTCCTTATACTCTGCTATTTGTTTCTCACAAACGGATTATAAAGCCTTTAACGATAAATATAAAGAATTTGTTTTTTATGCAAAACCTAATAAAACAAACAAACTCTCCAAATATTTTGAAAAACAAATCAGTTCAAAATTAGTTAATGGCTACGATACTTACAGGATTAGAGATGATATAAAAAGCCCGAAAACTATCACTTTAACTTTTAGATTTGACGAACAAAGTAAAATAAAAAACATCATTGTAAATTCGCCTTATTCAGAATTAAATAAATCCATTCAGGAGGCTTTTAAGAATTATGATATTGAGGATTTGAATATTCCTGAAAAAAGCCCTCTTAATACGTACGTATTACAGATACTTTCTTCAGAAGGTGATAAAATGGTAATTAATTGCAGTACTCATGTAGTGTATGACAGAATTCCTATTGTTAAAGATTGTGAATCATGTAAAGACAAATATAAACTATACAATTGTCTTAATAAACAAATTTCAGAACATGTTGCGAATACAATATCTCCTATTGAAATTAAGAAATCTAAACAATTAGGAATGCTAAATTTAGAGGTCAAATTCTTAATTAATGAGCAAGGAATTATTGAACAAATAGATTGCAAAGCACCAACAGATAGTTTGACAAAGGAATTAAATCGAGTAGTTGGCTTATTTCCAAAAGTTAAGATTCCAGCAACTCGTAATGGTAAACCAATATATTTTGTTTACAAAACAACAGTTAGTCTTCAAATAGATACTAATGATGAAAAATACAAAGAAGAAACTTTAAAATACAAAGAAGAAAATTTAAGATTAATAGATACCTTATTAAATCCAAATAGTGAATTAGCCATTCATTTTAAAAACAATTTAAACCCAGAAGAACTTACAAAAGTTGTTTTTCCTTCAGGAAAACGAGATATTTATTTAAGTTTTAATTTTAATAAAAATGGAAACCCAATAAATATTAAAACAAATTCGCATTTACCAGAACTTAATAACAGACTTGTTGAAATCTTTAAAAAATATTCATTCGAAAAATTAAATATTAAATCTACAAACATTTTAGAATCTTACAAATACCCCATTAT
This sequence comes from uncultured Flavobacterium sp., assembly GCF_946478785.1. The sequence goes on along the minus strand of NZ_CAMLDD010000028.1, from coordinate 55,768 downwards.
AGTTAAAAGATTCGATAAAAAAAGTATTAAAAGTACAGATAAACCAACCGTTTTTATTCCACCAATATTTGATAAAAATTGTGGAAAATCTAAAAATCCAGATGAGTTATACGATTGTTTAGATCAAAATATTAAAGAAATAGTTGTTGGGAACTTTAAAAATAATATACGGCATAAAACTAAATTGACAGGTATTATTCGAATTAGTTGTCATTTTCAAATAGATGCAAATGGTAATATTATAAACGTAAAAGCAACAGCTCCTAACCCATCGATTTGTAATGAACTAGAGCAGATAATTAAAAATATTCCATCTGTGTATCAACCTGCTTTTTTAAATGGAAAAGCTATAAAAACAAGTTACAATTATTCTTATCGTTTTAACAATGGAAAAATTGATGAATTTAAAAATCTCATCAGAACTTATTATAAAAGAGGAGACAAAAATTAATTAGTTTTTATTATCCTTTTCTCAGAATTATAAAAAAGCATTCCACAAGAACATATTCTTCTGTCTCTTATTTTCTTCCTTATCCTCTCCATAGCTGAACCAATCTTTTGTTTTTTCTTCAAAAAATAATTTTATTCCATTAAAGTCATACATTTTTTTGGCTGTTATGGGCTTTATATCAGATTTGTTGGTAATCTCTAAATCTATTTTTGTAGCTATAAATGAGGTATATAATCTTGGGATTGTAAGTCCTAATATCATACCCGGCAATCCATTTATTGAGCATGGACCTCCGGAAATGGTTATGTCGTCTGTATAAAAAGCAAATACATATACCTCATCCATAATTTTTCCTACGGCTTTTCGGCAATTGTAACCTGCTATTTCCCTATGTTCATTTGTGATTTGCCATTCTATTTTTGGAATGCTGTCTGCAATTACGAAATTGGTTCCTACTATTTGTTTTTGCATGTTGATTTTTCCTGTTGTAAAATCAAGAAACCACGCATTCTCTTCATCAGCATCTTTTAAGTGTTTTGGGATTTTCGTTTTTGGACTCCATCTATCAAATTTATAAATGCTTTTATTGTCTGCAAAAGTATAGGTAAAGTAGGAAATTTTTAGATCAGAAAGGTTCTCTTTCATCATCTCATCCCAACTGTCATTACTCATTGTTTTTTTAATATTAGTATTTACCTCATATTCAATTACAGCTTTATCGATAAATTGCTGTGCTCTTGATGCGAATGTAAATAGCAGTGCTGCAATAAAAAAAAGTAGTGATTTCATAATCTTGCTATTATTATTTTTATCAATCCCTTATTATTTAAAAGATTGTTAAATTGATTTTAGAATGCTCGCTGTTTGTAAACTATAAATAGCCCTAAACTATTTTTTTGCTGTTATATCTTTGTTTTTAAAATTCCAGGTAAAACCTACCATTGCATATCTTTTTAGCCTGTCGTTTTGTTCCTCGCCTATTATGTTTTCATAAACGTATCTTCTGATTCCTATGTTTTGATTCAAAATATCCCTTACCAGAATGTAAGCTGTGAATTCATCATTTTTAAAGGTGCGCTGTAGTCTGGCATTCCATAATTGGTTAGTAAGGTTGGTTTGAAAATCAACCGTTTTTTGACGGGAATATAAATTGTAGTCAGTAGATAGTTTCCATTTTTCCCTAAAATAAATGCCTATATCCAAACTTAAATTATTTGTGTTAAATGATTTTATTTCATCGTTTTGAGACGTACTGTTTCTATTATTTGAAAAATAATTATTTAAACTAAATTCGTATTTTTTTTCTTTAAACTTGCTTAAATAAACTGAAAATCCGGAGTTTAAAGTATTTGAATTGTTTATTATGTTATTGATGCTAAGTACTGATCTGTTGTAGTTAAGGGTTGGATTAAGATTAACATACAAATCTATCTTTTTTACCTTAAATCCGTATCCGAAGTAAAAATTACCTGAAAAATTACCGTTTGTATTAATAGGTGTGGTAATTGTTTTAGCACTTTCCGGATCTATATCTTTATTGTAAGAAATTAAATTGGAAGTCGATCTAAGAGAAATATTTTGATAAAATTGAGATTCTGTCAAAATACTATAGCTGTTGTGCATTATGTTTATACTATTGGTAAAAGATTGCTTTAAATCCGGATTACCTAAAATTTGATTAAAGAAATCCTGATTGTTTCTTAAAGGCTGTAATTGATCTATAGTAGGCTGTTTTGTTGCCCCTTGATAAGTAAAACGCAAGTTGCTGTTGCTTTTATACTTATAAGAAAAATTTGCAGATGGGAAAAAGTTAGTGTAATGACGTTTGTACTCTTTGTTTAATGTTTGATCCTGCAAATCAAAAGATGTAAAACCGAAACCACTTCCAAAACTATAATTTATTTTTTTAGCATTGTAGCTTAATTTTATATTTGGTCTGTGTGTTGTAATCGTCTGCCTGAACTGGTTTGATAATGACTCCACAACCAAATCATAATTTCCTGTATCTTCCGAATAATCATAAGTTAAATAATTGCTTTTGCCTGTGTTATGATTAATCTGATGCCCAAATTGTATGGCAAAATTTTTATTAAGAGGTTCTGTATAAGTAACGTTTAGCGCCAGGTTTTGATTTGTTTTTTCCCCTACTTTATTCTGGTCTATGTCATCCCTAAAAGAAAAAACACCTTCATTATAACTTTCATTGTAGGATTTTAAAAAATTATTTGAATTTGTGTTCAACATATTCCAGCTCCCATTTACAGAAAATGTACGGCGTTGTTTAGCAAACTTATGTTTAAATAAAACATTTGCCTGCAAAGATTGCTTATCCGAATTTGTAATAAAAGTTTTTTGCTGTTTGTTTTTTAATAATCCATCGTTTCCAGTAGTAGCTCCGTCTGTAAATTCATCGCTCTCAGTATCATAAAAATTTGTTCTGGCAGTAAATTTTATAGAATTTACAGAGTCTAATTTTACATCGTAAGTAGCATTAAATTTAAAGTTGCCCCTGTTTACATTACTCACCGTCGATGTATTTTCATTTAACTGAGTTTCTCCTACCTGTGTTTGAGTATTCCTTTTGTTATTGTTGGTATAAATCTGCTTATTATATTTTGGCGACAGATTCAATGTTTGCTTATCGTTCCACTTATTGCTGTACTGCAATCCTGCATTCGTATTTTTGATAAAGCCGTTTTGAGTGTCAACATTAGGCTCTTCATCATTATTTCCACCTGTCCATTCGTAACTTACATTTCCGTCGTCATCCATATTCATGCTGACATCGTCACGGCCTCCAAATTTATCGCTGTCTTGCCAGCTTAATCCATCCTGACCCGTATTTCCGTTTAATATAAACGCTGAGAGTTTTCTTTTGCCCTTAAAACTACTAAACATCGAATTGATATTGTACCGGGAATCGCCATCCGTTGCGGGCTGGTTTGCCGCATCTATTTTTCCAAAATAACCTTTCTTTTTATCTTCCTTTAATTTCAGGTTGATCGTTTTTTTTGTTTCACCATCGTCTATGCCCGTAAACTCAGCCTGGTCGCTTTTTTTATTAAAAACCTGTACTTCTTTTACTGCATCTGCCCGTAAGTTTTTTACGGCCATGCCAGGATCATCTCCAAAAAATTCTTCACCATCAACGAGTACCTTTTCCACTGTTTCACCCATTGCTTTTATGGTACCGTTCTTATCTACTTGTATTCCGGGGAGTTTTTTTAGCAATTCTTCCACATTTGCATTTGCATCCACTTTAAAATCGCTTGCCCTGTAACTTGTCGTATCGCCTTTAATCCTTATTGAGCCTGTCTTTATTATTATCTCTTTCAACAGTTTCATTTTGCTTATCAATGCAATGGTTCTTAGATCATTTTCGCCATCATTAATCGTTATGGAATCTAAATAATCGGCATACTGACTATGGGTCGTCATCAGGATATAATTTCCTGCTTTTATATTCCTGATATTAAATTTTCCCTCTTTATCAGATCGGGTAAATTTGTATAAAATAGAGTCTTTTGGAGTTAATAAAGCAACAACTGAATTATAAATGGGAGTGTTTTCGCTTCCATCGGTTAAAACACCTGAAAGATTTGCTTTTTGAGAAAAGGACGAAAAAGAAAATAAGAACAAAATTGCAATTGTAATTTTTTGCATAAATAAGTTTCTGATTTATATTAGCATTTATTTGGCTCTGATTTGTAAGACCTAACTCACAGCCGTCGAAAGTACATTATTGCCAGAAACTCACCTGTTAAATAATTGATAAAATTATTCTTTCAAAAAAAAACAAAACAATAACTCTTCTATTTGTTTAATTTTATTTTAATTCACTTTAATTAAGTTATTTAAAACTTTTACAATAGAGTCTACTGTGATTGTTGACATTGCGTCTTTATAGCCTTCCACTATTTTATTTCCGTAAACTGAAGTTGGCAAATGTGGATATTGATTTCGATCTGATGTCAAAGCGTTTTCTAAACTTTGGTTAAATGGTAAAAATCCTGCATATGGATGTGTTGCGCCCCAAAGTGTTACAACTTTTACACCTAACATTGCAGCAATGTGTGCGTTCCCCGAATCCATAGAAAGCATAACATCAAGATTGCTAATGAGTTGTAATTCCCGCTGAAATTTAATTTTTCCAGCTATATTGATTACATTTTCAAATGGTTTTGAAAGCGAATCCAAAATTTCAATTTCCTTTTTTCCTCCTCCAAAAAGAAGGACTTTATAATTTGGATTTTGTGCTAATGCATAAATCACTTCCTTCATTAAATCCAAAGGATAAACCTTAGAATCATACTGTGCAAAAGGTGCAATTCCGATTAATTTTTGGTTTTTATTTCCGATAATTTCTAAAATGTCTGAACTCAAATTTGCCTTTTCAGGAAACTCAGGATTTGATAAATCTATTGGAAAACCAAGTTCTTCAAACACTTTTACATGTCTTTCAAACATCGTTGGCAATTGCTTGAAAATTTTATTTTCTGCACGGGTTAATTCTTTTTTACCTGCTCTTCCCTTGTCAACGGTAGCTCTTTTTTTTCCGCTTAAAGCGAAAAGCAAACTCACAACCTTGGATCTTAAAACATTATGAAGATCTGCAAACGCATCAATTTCAAGCTTTTTAATGTCTTTGTATAATCGTAAAAGTCCTGGAAAACCTTTGTGTCTTTCTTTTTCATCAAAAGCAAAAAACTCCAGATTCTGAATTCCATCAAAAAAAGGTTTAAAAAACGGACGCGAAATTACGGTGATTTTAATATGTGGATACTGTTTTACAAAAGCCCGTAAAACAGGAACCGTCATGGCGACATCTCCCATTGCGGATAGTCTCATGACGGCTATATGTGTAATTTTATTGGACAATTCTGCCAATTATTTTTTGTTTTGGTATAACACCGGATTCAAATCATCGTCGTTGTACATTTTCATTTGTTTGTACACTTTCATGAATTTATCTCCATTTTCGATGTCAGTTAATAAATCTTCGATTGCGGTAGATAAATCGCTTCTTTGCTCTAAAAGAATATTTAATTTCTCCTGGCATTTATCTCTGTGTTCTTGCGAAGCTTCTGCACGAGTAGCCTCTTCCTGCATGTGATAAATTTTCAAGGCTAAGATTGACAATCTGTCAAAAGCCCAGGCAGGACTTTCTGAATTGATTTTGGCACCATCTTTTGCTTTTACATGACTATATTTTTGCAAAAAGTAACTATCAATATATTCCACCATATCAGTACGTTCCTGATTAGAAGCGTCAATTTTTCTTTTTAAGGTCAAAGCTGCCACAGGATCAATTTGCGGATCACGAATAATATCTTCGTAATGCCATTGAACGGTGTCAATCCAGTTTTTCAGATACAATAAATGTTCAAATTTATCTTTTGGGAAAGGATTATTTATCGGTTGGTCAACATTATCAAATTGATGATAATCCTTGATACTTTGTTCGAAAACTGAATACGCTAATTTTGAAAACATGTCTTTAATTATTAGAGAAGCAAAGATACTTTTTATACTTTTATAGTGTGAAAAAAACGGTTGTTTTTTCATTTTAGTATCACAAATCATTGATAATTCTAAAAACTCCAAATGAAAATTCATTATATCTCTGAAAATAATAGCGTGCTAAATCACTTTTTAGGTCAAATCAGAAATGTAAACGTTCAGAACGACAGTATGCGTTTTCGAAGAAATATTGAACGAATTGGTGAAATTATGGCTTATGAACTGAGCAAAGTCCTGCCTTATAAAAATGTAGAAATTGAAACACCACTTGGTATTAAAAAAACAACTGAAATTGAAAGTGATTTGGTTTTATGCTCAATTTTAAGGGCTGGATTGCCGCTTCATAATGGCTTTTTAAATTATTTTGATTATGCCGAAAATAGTTTTGTTTCGGCCTCCAGATACCATCCAAATGATGATGATGAGTTTGAAATTCTAGTGGAGTATCAGGCGCTTTCAAATTTAAATGATAAAACGGTTTTACTGCTTGATCCGATGTTGGCAACTGGTCAATCGATTGTAGCTGTTCATGAAAAATTAGTTCAGAATGCAATTCCAAAAGAGATTCATATAGTAGTCGTTATCGCTGCACCAGAAGGAGTTGCGCATCTCGAAAAAAATCTGCCTGAAAATTGTCATTTATGGATTGCTGCCTTAGACGAAAAACTAAACGAGAAAAACTACATTGTTCCAGGACTTGGCGATGCAGGTGATCTTGCATACGGAAGCAAATTATAATTGAGAGAAAAAAGTAAATAAGCTGCAACAGATAAGAACATAAAACACAACTTCTCTATTAAGTTTTTGCTGCATATATTCAATACTACTTGATGCCATAATTGTTAAAGGCGTAATACTAAACAGTAATAAATCATTGCTTTTGTTTGGTGAAAGAATGAAAACAAAAACAGCTATAAAAAAACAAGCTATCACCTTTTTGTATGAAGTATGTACAATTTGTGGCCTGTCTGACAAGGTTGTTAACATAGAAACTACAAAAAATAAAACAATAGCAACATAAATTGAAAATGCTCCGTTTTCGTAATTGTTTTTAAAATAATCAATTCTTAAATCAATAACTGCCCTATCCTGGATAAATTTTATGGGGTCGAAATTGAACATTAATGATGTTGTTAAAAATAATAAAGCAACTCCAAAAAGAGCAATAAATGGTAAAATCCAATTTCTATAATCTCTGGATACGTGAAAAATTATAGATATAAAAACCAATATCAGGAAAAGAACGCACCAAAATTGAAATAACGCAGCCACTAAAATCCAAAAAGAGGCATCAAATATTTTTTCTTTTGAAGCTTTTAACGATTGGAGGGAAATCAATCTCCGAAGCGCTAATAACAGAAAAAAGTTTGCGTATATAACATTCGGATTATTGAAAATTGTTGGGAAAAACAATAGGAATAATAAATAGAAAAGTATTGAGTATCCGTTGTCCTTGCTGAGTCCGTTCTTTTTAACGATGAAATTTATCAGAAAAAAAGAAGCAAAAATAAAACACAATAAACTTATTTTCTGAAACGCCAAAAAATAAGAACTCATCCATAACGGTTCCTGAATTTGAAACAGAAAAAAGAAAACCAGTATTAAAATTACGACCAAAGAATAATTTAATGGTGTAGATTTTTTAAAAACACTTGTAATCATAAGGATATTTTATACTTTTGTGACTGTAAATATAATACTTGTTTAAAAAGGAAAACCCAACAAGTTGAAAAAAGATTCTATTACCTGAATTTTGTCTTCAATGCGTTACAAAATAAATAACATATAATTTTATAAATTATGACAGCTTTTTTCGAAGGAATACAATACTTATTTGTCAACATTTTATTTGCTCCACTTGATTTCTTACGTCGCTTGGAACTTGTTTCCTGGTTTGGTGCAAATACAATTAACTGGATTTTTATGATTATCTGCTCTGTAGCAATTGTATATTGGATTAAACAATTACGTATTTTTGATGACGCAGGGACAGAAAATCAAGATACTACGGCTCATTCATTTTTAAAATAAAAAACTAACCCTTTTTCAAGGGCTAGAGAATTTATTTAAATTAAGTCGAAACCAATATCTTTTCTAAAATACATCTTATCAAAATTTAGTTTATCTATGTTTTGGTAAGATTTTTTTATGGCCTGTTGGAAATCATCTCCATAAGATGTAATTGTTAATACACGTCCTCCATTACTAACGACATTTTCGTTATCTAATTTTGTCCCTGCGTGAAAAACAATAGAATCTGTGATATTTTCTAAGCCCGTAATTAGTTTTCCTTTTTCAAAATCTTCAGGATATCCTCCGGAAACCATCATAATTGTAGTGGCACTTCTTGGATCAACTTCTAATTCGAAAGCATCCAGTTCCTGATTGGCAACTGATAAGAACAATTTCACTAAATCTGATTTGAGTCTTGGTACTACAACCTCAGTTTCAGGATCGCCCATTCTCACATTGTATTCAATAACAATTGGTTCATTTTTTACATTGATCAAACCAATGAATACAAAACCTTTATATTCGATCCCGTCTTTTTGAAAACCTTCAATTGTTGGTTTTACGATTCGGGTTTCAATTTTTTCCATTAAAACAGCATCAACGTAAGGAACTGGAGAAACCGCTCCCATTCCGCCTGTATTTAATCCTGTATCTCCTTCTCCAATACGTTTGTAATCTTTCGCAGTTGGAAGAATTTTATAGCTTTTTCCGTCAGTTAAAACGAAACAGCTTAATTCGATTCCGTCTAAAAATTCTTCTATAACTACTTTTGAACTTGCTGCGCCGAATTTTTCATGAACCAGCATGTTTCTTAATTCTGTCTTTGCTTCTTCAAGATCATGAATAATCAAAACTCCTTTTCCAGCTGCTAATCCATCTGCTTTTAAAACGTATGGTGGCTGTAAAGTTTCTAAGAAATCACATCCTTTTTCTACCGTTTCAGCAGTAAAACTGTCGTAAGCAGCTGTTGGAATATTGTGTTTCATCAGGAATTCTTTAGCAAATTCCTTGCTTCCTTCTAATTGAGCACCCAATTTTGATGGCCCAATTACCGGAATATGATTTAAACTTTCGTCGTTTTTAAAATAATCGTAAATACCTTTTACCAATGGATCTTCAGGTCCAACGACTACCATTTTTACATTTTCTTTTAGTACAAATGCTTTTATGGCATCAAAATCGGTTGGAGACATATCAACGTTTGTAGCAATTCCAGCTGTTCCAGCATTTCCTGGTGCAACAAAAAGTTTTTCGCAAAGCGGACTCTGAATCATTTTCCACGCAAAAGCATGTTCTCTTCCTCCTGATCCCAATAGTAAAATTGTCATGGTATAGTTGTATTTAGTTGTGGTGCAAAAATAGTGGGTTTTACCCTTAAATAATAATTTTTTTTACTTACTTTTGACGTTAGCAACGCGAAAGGTATGATAATTTCATTTAGATCTAAAGAAACTGAAAAAATTTGGAATGGAATTATTGTAAAAAAACCTTCTGTAGAAATACAGCAAATTGGCAGAAGAAAACTTAGAATGCTACATAATTCTTTAAATTTAATAGATTTAAGAATTCCTCCTTCTAATCGTTTAGAAAAACTGTCAGGAAACTTAAAAGATTTTTACAGCATCAAAATTAACAATCAGTGGCGAATCATTTTTTGTTGGGAAGACGGGAACGCTTCTAGTGTTGAAATTGTCGATTATCACTAAAGTGAACTAAAAATGGAAAAATTAAAAAACATACATCCCGGAGAAATTTTATTAGAAGAATTTTTAATTCCTCTGAATATAACACCTTATCGTTTGTCAAAAGATTTGAAAATTCCTCAAACCAGAATTTCAGAAATTACAAAAGGAAATCGCAGGATAACTGCTGATACTGCTTTGCGTTTAAGTCAATATTTTGGTAATTCTGCTAAATTTTGGCTAGGCCTTCAGGATGATTTTGATATTGAAGAAGAAGAATCAAACAAAGGTCAGGAATTAAGATCGATCAAACGTTTCGATTTAAAAGAAGCAATTTAATGATTTCTCTTTTCGATATTTCTCTTCAATTAAATGGTTTTCCAATAAAGAAAGCTAAAGCTGAATTGAATCAAATTGTGAATTTATCTGAAGAAGATTATGCTATTTTCCTTGAAAATAAAAAACAAGAAATTGTTTCTTTTCATTTGCAAAACAACACTTTTTATCAGGAATTAGTCGGAAATAAAACAACACCAAAATGGGAAGATTTGCCTATTTTGAATAAACAAAATCTTCAGAAACCACTCCAAGAACGACTTTCAAAAGGGTATAATCTTAAAAACATTTACCTCAACAAAACTTCCGGATCCAGCGGAACACCATTTGTTTTTGCCAAAGATAAATATGCTCATGCTTTAACCTGGGCTTCGAATATTATGCGTTTTGGCTGGTTTGAGATTGATTTTAATCATTCGTATCAGGCTCGTTTTTATGGTATTCCAATGGATTTTGTTGGCTATCAAAAAGAACGTTTTAAAGATTTTTTGAGCCGTCGTTTTCGCTTTCCGGTTTTTGATTTGTCTGATGAAGTATTGGAAAAATTTTTGCAGAAATTCAAAACCAAAAAATTCGATTACCTCAACGGTTATACAAGTTCTATTGTTTTATTTGCGAAATATTTAGAGCAGAAAAATATCATATTAAAAGAAATCTGTCCAACTCTAAAAGCTTGTTTTGTTACTTCGGAAATGCTTTTTGAATCTGATAAAAAATTATTGGAAAAACAATTCAGTATTCCTATTATCAATGAGTACGGCGCTTCAGAATTGGATTTAATTGCTTTTGAAAATCCAAATGGCGAATGGCAAGTTAATGCTGAAACGCTGTTTGTAGAAATTTTAGATGAAAACAATAGGGTTCTTCCTTACGGCGAAGAAGGCCGAATTGTAATTACTTCTTTATTCAATAAAGCCAATCCTTTTATTAGATATGAAATTGGCGATATCGGAATTTTGGATGAAAAAAGCACGCCTCAAAAGCCAATTTTAAAGAAATTAATTGGAAGAACAAACGATATTGCAATTTTACCAAGCGGAAAAAAATCGCCGGGATTGACGTTTTATTATGTTACCAAAAGCATTATTGAAGATGATGGAAATGTCAAAGAATTTATCATAAAACAAACAAAGTCAGATACTTTTGAAATTGAGTATGTTTCTGAAAAAGAATTAGATTCGGAACAAATTCAAAAGATTGAAGAGGCTATTTCTTTATATCTTGAACCTAATTTAAACTTCACTTTTACCCGAAAAAATATTTTAGAAAGAACCAATCGTGGAAAATTAAAACAATTTAAATCCTTTCTTTAACATAAATAAAATCTTACATTTGTTTTTCTAATTAAAACTTATGGACGATCAATCTTTACTTTCAGAAGAAACTATTTCAAACAAGATATATTATATCCGCAATCAAAAGGTCATGCTTGACATTGATTTAGCAGCTCTTTACGGAATTGAAACAAGAGTATTAAAACAAGCTGTAAAAAGAAATATTTCTAGATTTCCTGAAGATTTTATGTTTGAATTATCGCAAAGTGAATTTAATAACTTGAAATCACAAATTGTGACATCAAGTTGGGGAGGAATCCGAAAACTACCATCTGTTTTCACAGAACATGGTGTTTTAATGTTATCAAGTGTCTTAAAAAGCGACAAAGCCATTCAAACCAATATTCAAATCATGCGCATTTTCACGAAAGTGAGACAAATGCTTTTGGATACCACAGAAATTAAAGTTGATATTCTTCAAATTCAAAAGAAGTTGGAGAATCATGATAAAAATATCGAATTGGTTTTCTCTTATTTAGATGAATTGACTGAGAAAAAAGATAACGAAAGTGAAAGAGTTAAAATTGGATATAAAAAATAATTGGACGTCGTAAATTGCGACCTAAAATTTTAAGCTCGATTCTCTAAGGTGAAAAATTGTGACCTTTAAAGAATGCTAAATCTTCTTAATATATCGAGGTTTTATAATCAACTGGGTAAATAAAAACCGCGTCATCAGCATAACAGAAAGCACAAAATTAAATCCGTGAAATTCTCTGTAAACGCCAAAATTGTGTTTGATTAATTTGAATTTTGATGATGAAACAGAATCTGTTCTAATTCTGTAAAATGCTAGAGATTCCGGAACTGGTTTTGTAACCTGAATTTGTTTTAAAATCGTAAGCCACAAACGCCAATCCTGCCTTTTTTGAGTTGCTTCTAAAGTAATTTTTCCAAAGTAATCAGCATCATAAATGGCGGTTAAATTGCCTACGTAATTACAAAAGAACAATTGTTGGTAGGTTAAATTTACAGGTGCCTGAACACGTTTATTTAAAGAATTACCATCTTCGTCAATACAATCGTAAAAACTAAAAGTGAATGGCGAGTTATTTGCTTTTAAAAACTGAATTTGCTTTTCTAATTTCAAAGGAAACCATAAATCATCTGCATCTAAAAAAGCGATATATTTTCCTGTTGCTTTTTCTAAAGCTACATTTCGCGCAAAACCGTTCCCGGAATTTTTAGATAATTTGAATATTTTAAATCTAACATCTTTTTCAGCAAAATTGTTTATAATTTTTACGGTTTGATCTGTTGAAGCATCATCAACCAAAATCATTTCCCAATTTTGATAACTTTGATTCAGTACTGACTGCAAGGTGTCCCGAATATATTTTTCGGCATTGAATGTTGGTGTTATGATAGAAACTAATTCATCAATATGCTTTTTCATCGCCTTTAATAATATGGTAAATCGTGATTAAAATAATTTTAAGATCTAACAAAATTGACCAGTTTTCAATATAAAAAATATCATATTTTACTCGGTTTATAATATCATAATCCGATTCGATTTCTCCTCGAAAACCCTTTACTTGTGCTAAACCTGTAATTCCGGGTTTTATAAAATGACGCACCATAAATTTATCTACTTTAAGTATATACTCCTGATTGTAGCTTACCATATGAGGTCTTGGCCCAACGACGGACATATCTCCAAGTAAAACATTATAAAACTGAGGAAGCTCATCAATACTTGTTTTTCGAATAAATTTTCCAATTTTAGTAACTCGTGGGTCGTTTTTAGAAACCTGATTCCTATTGGTTTCATTGGTCACTTCCATTGACCGAAACTTATAACAATTAAATTCCTTATTGTTTAGTCCATTACGTTTTTGCTTCAGTAAAATTGGGCCTTTTGATTCCAATTTTATTAAAATTGCCAAAATTGGAAGAACCCATGAAAGAACTCCCACAATAATTATTATTGAAAAAATAATGTCAAAAGTTCTTTTCATTATTTTATATAAACTTTCATCCAGTGGAATATTTCTAAGTGCTATTACAGGAATATAATCATAATATTCCAGAATGAAATTCCTAAAAAATATTTGATTTCCCTCAGGAATAAATTTCAAGGTCTTCAGATTACTATCAGCAAAATCAATAATTTCGTTCACTTGATCCTGAGATAAGCCAATAATGGAGCAATACATTTCGTCCATTTGCCTATTCAGAACAAATTCAAACATTTGTTCGATATGCTCGTTTTTTACCTCATCGAATTCAAAAACATGAATTAATTCGTATCCATAATCCGGATTCTCTGTAAAAAACTGCCTTAATGGTGAAATACTTTCTTTGTTGCCTAAGAGAATCACTCTTCTATGATTTCCGCCAAATACTACCCGATAGGTCTGTAGAAAATAATAGATTGAAAACTTTATAAATAAAATAAGAATAAATACAAACCATAGATAAAACAACAAGGTTTTAAAACTGGTTTGATGGGCATAAAAAAATGCTAATGCAAAAATGACAAAAGCAAATAAATACGCTTGTTTTAAAGCACAGTTTAAAATTGCAATAACTTTTGTATAACGATATACTTCGTAAAAACCTAAATTTAAGGCAATACCAATCCAGCCGACATTTAGTACAATTAAAAATAAAATTTGATCTGAAGGAAAATGTGCAATGTAAACCGCAAAAAAATTGATAATTAGCAAATCTATCAAATAGGAGAATGGGCGGATATAGCCTGAATATTTTCCTGTTTTTGTCCGCATTTATTTTATATAATTTGAAAAATCCTTATGCTCTTCTTTTGAAAGTTCTTCTTTTGAAAGTGATTTAAAATAATCATAGGTAATTTTCATTCCTTCTGCACGGTTTACTTTGGCTTCCCAACCCAATAATTCTTTTGCTTTTGTAGTATCCGGCTGGCGCTGTAATGGATCATTTACAGGTAATGGATGGTAAACTACTTTTTGATTGGTACCGGTAAGTTTTATAATTTCTTCGGCAAAATCCTTAATCGTGATTTCATCCGGATTTCCAATATTTACAGGATACACATAATCTGAATGCAATAATCTGAAGATTCCTTCTACCTGATCGTCAACATAACAAAATGAGCGGGTCTGCATACCGTCTCCAAAAATAGTCAGATCTTCTCCACGAAGTGCCTGACCAATAAAAGCCGGAATTACGCGACCATCATTAAGACGCATTCTTGGTCCATAGGTATTAAAAATACGCACAATTCTGGTTTCTACGCCATGAAAAGTATGGTACGCCATTGTGATAGATTCCTGAAAGCGTTTAGCTTCATCATAAACACCACGAGGTCCAATGGTGTTTACATTTCCGTAATATTCTTCTGTTTGTGGATGAACCAAAGGATCTCCATATACTTCTGAGGTAGAAGCAATTAAAATTCTTGCTTTTTTTACACGGGCCAAACCTAATAAATTGTGGGTTCCCAATGATCCCACTTTTAAGGTTTGAATTGGAATTTTTAAATAATCAATTGGACTTGCAGGCGAAGCAAAATGGAGAATATAATCTAAGTCACCTGGTACATGAACAAATTTCGTAATATCATGATGATAGAATTCAAAGTGCTCTAACTTGAATAAATGTTCAATATTTTTAAGATCTCCCGTAATCAGATTATCCATTCCGATAACATAATATCCTTCTTTGATAAAACGGTCACACAAATGTGATCCTAGAAATCCTGCAGCACCTGTAATAAGTATTCTTTTCATATAATTTTTTTCCAAGAGCAAATTTACTTTTTTCAATTTTATAAAATAAATATAATCGTTTATCTTTTTTTATTGACTAATTTTTTGATTTACTGGTTGTGTAATATTTAAAATCTGCTCCAGAATTTTAATCGTAATTAAATATGTAGGCTTTACTCCTGTTGTTCCCAAGCCGCCTGAAGCCAATGTACTTCCTGTTTCTAAAGGATTATCTGAGGCGTAATATGCATATCTAACCTTAATATCATGAGGTACACTTTTTCTAATTTTTGAGGCAGATTGTATCGCTTTTTGATAATAGGAACCTTCCATTTCAAGACCTATTACTCCCCAGGTTGATTCGTGAAAGAATTTTAATAATTCCTTATTTTGTAAAGAAGTGCCCAAAACGGTAACCATTGCACCTTCAAAAACGGCAATGTCGTTTCCTTCAAACATAGCTCCGGTCAGTTCATTTTCGAAAAAATAATTATCAGCAGTTCCTTCATTTATATGTGCTGACGGAATCATGATATCGCCTTTTCCTCCTTCCAGAATTCCGGCCTTCCCCATTATCGAAACTGATTTTACGTTCAGTAAGGTTTCTTTTTTATAAGGTTTTAAAAGCTCATCTATCGTTTCATAAGCCTGCTCACCAAAAGCATAATCCATTACAATAATAACCGGCTTTTCTTCATCAATATTCGCATATGTAAATGCAGTTTTCGTCCAGTCAATTTTAGCTGTATCAAAAATCTGAACATCAATATTTGTTCCTGATGTATCTGGCAACGAAATCATTCCGTTTTTCAACGCTAATTCTTCAACAAGAGCTCTGGTTTCTTTCGCTGCTGATTTGCTCAGTTCTTCATAAATAAAGAAATCCGATTTGTCTTTGAACTTCGTTTTTAACAATGGTGTTGCAAAAATAGAATTCATTACACTATGCATATTTGCACTAATAATGTGGATTGGCCTTTTTAAAAGATTATTGGCCTTTAAAACTTCTTTAATATTGGTTGCCCAGATTTCACCATGAATGTGGTGTCCCAAACGTTCTCTTAAAACGGGGCTAAAAGTGATGGTTCTTTTATTATTGTCGATCATTTCCTCAATGGCTAATTTTCCAAGCCAGTAAATAACATGCAGAAAACGATCCGGAGCATTTTCAGAACCAAACGCTTCATAAATATTCAAAACTTCCTCAAAAGTTCTTCCTAAGATATTAGAAACATGCGAAATTGCTTTTTCTTTTTCGACTAAAGACAATTTTTTAGTCTGAAGTATTGCTTGTTCTAATTTTAACCAATCCCGGGAAACTTCGCCACCATCGTCTAATAAAACCCTATTTCTAATTTTATGGGATTCGATGAAAATAAAAGTCAAATGTGTCAAAATATCATAAATGTCAGATCTTCCACGGGTGATTTCAACATTCATTTGTTCCTCATCAATCCGGTAGCAATTTCGTCGTCTTTTTGGAGGAACAATTGCCTGAAAATGCGATTTTGAATAGCCTTCATCCGAAGTCAAATTGATAAAACGGCATTGCTCGATTCCAATAGGAAGACGCTCAATAACGTATAAAAGACCATTTAGTTCTACTTTTTCTTCACCAATATTTCCGTAAATTTCAGGACGTAATGCCAATAATGATTCACGAAGACTATCACCTGAAACTCCCATTGGCTTATAAAAACCTCGGTTGAATAAATGGCGCATTGTGATGTACATTTTTTCAATAGCTGCAGATGATTCCTGCGCTCTTGATCTTGATATATGTTTGGTTTCTTTCATGTGTGTTTTTATTTTAAAAACTTCTGCTTTGGAAGTTTTCTGTATTTACGATTTAACGAAAATAGTGATTTAAATAACTATTGATTTTATTTAAATGTTATTTGATTCTACTTCATAAAATGATTTTCAATATCCATCATTTGATGTAAAATCCTGATAATTTGTAATTCGTTTTCCTTCGTATTTATTTTATAAAAAATTAAATGTGATTTTACTTTAGTCCTTAAATATCCTTCTCTAACATGACTGAAACCCTTGCCTGAATTGGGTTTTAGGCACAAATATTCAATCTCATCAAATATTAAATTGAGGTACCTGTCTGCTTGTTCAACCGACCAATTCTCAAAAGTATATAACCATATTTTTTCTAAATCATAAGTCGCTTCTATACTTATCTTATAATTCATTATTTAGAGTGTTTTTCGTGAAGACTATTCATAAAAGAATCACGATTAAAATCTTTAACAAATCCAGATTTTTCTCCTTTTTTTAATTCTTTGATTATTTCTTCTTTCTTTGTTTCTTCTTGTTCAAACATTCGCAAAGCAGCGCGAACTACCTCACTTGCCGATGAAAATCGGCCAGTTTTTAATTGAGAATTTATAAAATTATCGAAATAATCTCCCAATAATATTGATGTATTCTTTGCCATAATTTTAAAGTTTAATCAAATATACCAATTATTGGTATGTCTTCCAAAAATTATATTTTTTTAAATTGTTGAAAAAGATTGTTTTATCTCAAATTATCCGCAATCTTTCTGTCATTCGACAATCTCGGAATTTTATTCTGACCGCCTAACTTTCCCTGCGATTTCATATATTCCTGAAATCCGTTTTTAGAAACTTTGGTCACAACCACTTTCCGCAGCACATTTCCGGTTATTAAATCGTCATAATAAATATTTTGCTTTCGCATCGAATCATCAATTGCTTCTGCAAAAGCTTCGACGTTTTCAGGTTCATTTTCAAATTCGATAAACCATTCGTGATAAGGCAATCCGCTTGATGGATTTATTTGTGGTGCTACTGTAAATTCGTTGATTACAATTTTGGTTCCTGCAGTCGCTTCTTTCATGGCATTTTCGACTTCGTTTGCAATAACATGTTCTCCAAAAGCAGAAATATAATGTTTGATTCGGCCCGAAACTATAACACGGTGTGGGAATAATGAAGTAAACTGAACAGTATCGCCAATATTATAGCGCCATAGCCCAGCGTTTGTAGAAACAATCAATACATAATTTACTCCTGTTTCGACTTCGCCAATGGTTAAGCATTTTGGATCTTCGGTAAAAAATTCATCGGCTTTTATAAATTCATAAAAAATTCCTGAATTTAATAACAACAACATTCCTTTTTCTTTTTGGGAATCCTGATAGGCAAAAAAACCTTCAGAAGCCGGAAACAATTCGATACTGTCGATTTTTTTGCCTATCATGTTTTCAAACTTAGCACGATACGGTTCGTAATTTACGCCGCCATAAATAAACAAATTGAAGTTTTTAAATATTTCGCTGATTTTCTTTCCTCCGCTTTTTTCCTGTAACCGCTCAAAATACATTTGTACCCACGACGGAATTCCGGAAATTACAGACATATCCTGATTAATCGTTTCGTCAACAATTGCATTTACTTTGGTTTCCCAATCTTCAATGCAATTGGTTTCCCAAGACGGCATTCGGTTTTTTTGCAAATATTTCGGAACAAAATGTGCTACAATTCCTGAAAGTCTGCCAAATTTAATTCCGTATTTCTCTGTCAAAATTGGGCTTCCCTGTAAAAAAATCATTTTACCATTTACAAAATCAGCATTTCCTGTTTCGTGTATATAATGAAGGATAGCATTACGCGCTGCGTTTACATGCGTTGGCATAGATTCTTTGGTAAGCGGAATATATTTTGCTCCCGAAGTGGTTCCGGATGTTTTGGCAAAATAAATTGGTTTTCCTTTCCAAAGAACATTTTCTTCACCAGATTTAACTTTTTCGATGTATGTTTTTAAATCTTCGTAATCACGAATGGGAACATTTTTTTGAAAATCTTCAATTGTTTTTATTTTATCAAAACGGTGATCAGCACCAAAAGTTGTATTTTTTGCACTATTGATCAAACCCTTAAATATTTCATTTTGGGTTTCGACAGGTTTTTTGGCCCAGACTAATGTTTGATAATATATTTTACTGGCAAATAATTTTGCAGCTACAGATTTTATAGACATTTGGTAAACATTATTTTTTGGAGTTTTTATTTTTTGGAGTTTTTATACTCGTCTCTTTTTCTATTTCCTTTACATCTTCTCTGAGTTTCAATTCTTCTTTTGAAGCTTTCATATCTGTTTCCGGAATTTCATCTGTTTCTGCCAAAATAGAATCTTTGTTAAATTTGGCATATTCTAATTCCCCATTCAACACTTTTTGAATAGACTTGATATATGCTTCATTTTTCTTTAGCGAAGTTGTTAATGAATCTGATTTTATTGCTAATTCCATAGCATTTCGTTTTAACTCTGTAGAAGAATATCCCGGAATAAATTCCCGCAAGGGCGTAAAAGCAATGATAAATGTGGTAATCAGAATTAAGAATATTCCGCCTAAAGAAAAAACAACAAAAACATTCATCAGGTTTAGTTTGAACGAAAAAATTTCTTCAAAGGTGTCTTCATTCAAAATAACCAGTCGGTTTTTATTGAATAATTTTTTTCTGAAATTACGTTTCTTCTTAGTCATTTCGGTTGTTTATACTCGCAAATATAACAATTAATGGAGTTATTGCTATGAACCTAATTCTTGTAAATTTATTTAACGCATTATTTTTACAAAATATTTAACGCACTTCAAAATAAATATTTTAATCCAAAAACTATTCTTCTTCGTATATTCTGTATACATTTGCAACAAAAATTTATATAAATTGCTTCGGCATTAATTTTTACTAT
Source organism: uncultured Flavobacterium sp. (assembly GCF_946478785.1). Next base: position 36,003 of record NZ_CAMLDD010000028.1, on the reverse strand, counting down.
CATGGGAAGATTTGGCGTAACAGAAATCCTTATTATATTGGCAGTTGTTTTATTACTTTTTGGAGGTAAAAAGATTCCAGAATTAATGAAAGGACTAGGAAGCGGAATTAAAGAATTTAAAAACGCTGCCAAAGACGATCAATCTGCTGTTAAAAAAGAAGAAGAAGTTAAATAAAACTCTACAAAGAGTGTTTTGAGTCCCAACTGAAATCGTTATTGTTTTTAGTTGGGATTTTTTGTGTCAATATATAATCTTTTTTTAATAATATCTTACATTCAGAACTTAAATTCCCACTTTTAATTACAATTTTGGTTTTTTTATTCATATAAAAAATCTTACTTTTAGCATCCCTAAATTTATATAAATATGAAAAACCTATTCCTAATGGTGAGTATTTTTTTTCTATGCGTAGAAAACTACTCACAAACCAAACCTTTTCCTGCCAATATTGTTTTTAATAATGGCTTAATGGCAACCTCTCAAAATGGTCAGGATGCCAAAACCAATTATGACATCTGGAAAGCCAATTTTGTTGAAGACTGTTCTAATGGCAGGTACAGAGTAAAATTTGACAATTCCTGGCAAACTGTTTCTGAAGGAATTGGTTATGGAATGCTTTTAAGTGCTTATGCCGGTGATAAAACACTTTTTGACGGACTTTGGCTGTATTATAAAGATAACGTTAACAGCAATGGTGTTATGAATTGGAGAATTAATGGCTGTTCAGGAACTGATGGATCAAACGGAGCCACTGATGCTGAACTTGACGCCGCTTTTGCATTGATTGTTGCCGATTATCAATGGTCAGGTACAGGAACAATCAATTATAAAAATGATGCTAAAGCATTAATTTCTGCCATTAAAAACCATGAAGTTGAAGCCAACACTTATGTTCTAAAACCGGGAGATGCTTTTGGCGGAAGCCAGTTAACAAATCCGTCATACTTCTCCCCTGCGTATTACAGGGCTTTTGGTGTTTTTACTAATGATGCAGCTTTCTGGAATCAGGTTGCAGCAAAATCATATACTGTTATCAATAATAATTTAACTGTAAATAACGCTGTTGGCGGATTGGTTTCTGACTGGTGTGAAGCTTCAGGAAATTATTCTTCACAAGCCGGATCATATGCTAATCAAGGGAAATTTTATACTTACGATGCAGCCAGAACTCCCTGGCGAATCGCAGTAGATTATGTATGGTACGGAAATGCAGATGCAAAAACTTATGCCAAAAAATCATCTGATTTTGTTCGTGTAAATCTTGGTGGCTCAGCAAATATCAAAGACGGTTATAACCAAAATGGTACTGCAACCGGACAATGGCATAATGCTACTTTTGTAGGCGCATTTGCCTGTGCTGCAATGGCAGGAGAAAATCAGGCGCACTTAGATGCTTCTTATAATGATTTAAAAAACCTCAACGAACCAAACAGTTATTTTAATCAGACACTAAAAACATTGTATTCGTTTTTGTTGACAGGAAATTTCTACCTTCCGCAAACTGCAACTTTAGCAAACGAAGATTTTGATGTTGAAAAATCGACCATTGCCCTTTATCCAAATCCTAGTGCTGATAAATTTACTGTTATTGCTCCTGAGAATTCAATAGTAACTGTTTTCTCTCCACAGGGAAATCTTATTTCAGAACAAAAAACAACTTCTGAAAATACTGAAATTAATTTAGTAAATCAAGCCTCTGGTTTGTATGTTATAAAAATTACAAAGGAAAATAAAAGTGTTACCAAGAAAGTAATCTTGAAGTAAAATTCTTCAAAATTCCAAATTGCAATTTAAGAATTGTAATTTGGAATTTTTTTTATTTTGAGAGTTAATTTAAAGAACCATCGTCAACTGAATCCTCTTCCTATCCTCATCAACTTCAGTCACTTTCACATCAACATGCTGATGCAGTTTTACAACCTCGTTTACATCACTCACAAAACCAGCTTTCAATTGTGAAATATGAACCAGTCCGCTTTCCTTGATTCCGATATCAACAAAACAGCCAAAGTTTGTAATGTTATTGACAATTCCCGGTAAAATCATTCCCGTTCTCAAATCTTTAATGGATTTTACGTTAGCATCAAATTCGAAAACCTTAGCTGACTTTCTTGGGTCTAATCCTGGCTTTTCAAGCTCTTTTATGATGTCTTTTAGCGTAAGCAAACCTATTTCAGGTGTAATATAGTTTTCGGCCTTAATAAGCGCTGTTTTCTCTTTGTTGGCAATTAAGTCGTTTACAGAAAGTTTCAAATCTTTTGCCATTTTCTCTACAACCGGATAGGCTTCCGGATGTACTGCCGAATTATCCAGCGGATTTTTTGCATTCGAAATTCGAATAAATGCTGCTCCCTGCTGATAGGCCTTATCACCTAGACGAGGCACTTTTTTCAGCTGTTTTCTGTCCTCAAAAGGACCGTTTTCAGAACGATACTGAACGATATTTTCGGCCAGCTTCTCTCCTATTCCACTCACATAACTTAGTAAATGTTTACTTGCGGTGTTGATGTTGATTCCAACCGAGTTCACGCAGCGAATTACAGTAGCATCCAGTTCTTCTTTTAGTTTGGTTTGGTCAACGTCGTGCTGGTACTGCCCTACTCCAATGGCTTTTGGATCAATTTTTACCAATTCGGCCAATGGATCTGAAAGTCTTCTTCCGATAGAAACCGATCCACGAACCGTAACATCATAATTAGGGAATTCTTCCCTGGCAATTTTTGATGCAGAATAAACCGAAGCCCCGGCTTCTGAAACAATAAAAACCTGCAGTGGTTTGTCGAATGCGATTTTTTTAATGAAGAATTCCGTTTCTCTCGAAGCTGTTCCGTTTCCGATAGAAATTGCATCAATCTGATACGCATTTACCATCGAACGGATTTTTTTCATCGCCATTGCTTCCTCGTTTTGAGGTGCATGTGGATAAATCGTTTCATTGTACAATAAATCGCCTTTTTCATCCAGGCAAACTACTTTACAACCACTTCTAAATCCCGGATCGATTGCCAGAATTCGTTTTTCTCCCAAAGGAGGAGCCAATAATAACTGACCTAAATTGTTCGCAAAAACCTGAATCGAATTCGCATCGGCTTTCGCTTTGGCTTCCTGCAAAGTTTCATTTCCAATAGCCGGATTCAATAACCGTTTGTAACTATCTTCAATAGCTAATTGCAAATGAGCCGTTGTGCTGTTTTGTTTTTTAATGATAATTTCATCAATAATATCGTAAGCTTCATCAAGATCAACATCAATTTTCATCTTTACAAAACCTTCGTTTTCTGCACGAAGCATCGCTAATAAACGGTGCGAAGGGGCTTTTGTCAAAGGCTCTTCCCAATCAAAATACTGACTGAATTTTTGTGCGCCCTCTTCCTCTGCTTTCTTTTTCACTACTTTGGTTGCGATGGTTGCTTTTCGCTGAAATAATCTTCGTAATTGTTTACGAACATAAATATTTTCGTTAATCCATTCTGCCACAATATCCCGTGCGCCTTGCATGGCCGCTTCTTCATTAATCACATTTTCATTGATATATTGAGTCGAAATAAAGTCAATATCAACATCATTTTCAGACATGATGATTTTAGCCAAAGGTTCTAAGCCAAATTCTCGGGCTACATCGGCTTTTGTTTTTTTCTTCTTTTTATACGGAAGGTAAAAATCTTCGATTTCCTGTAAATCAAAACTCTGTTCGATTTTTTGCTTCAATTCGGGTGTAAGTGCTTTTTGTTCTTCGATCGATTTTAAAACTGCTTCTTTACGTTTTACAATCGTTTCATATTCTTTTTGAAGTTTTGCAATCTGTTCAATTACAACCTCATCCAGATTTCCTGTGGTATCTTTTCGGTATCTGGAAATAAACGGAATCGTACAATCTTCCTCTAATAATTGTACCGTTTTTTGAATGTTAATCGCTGCCGTTTGGACAGTCTTGGCAATGAATTGAATGTTTGTCATTGTATGAATGAGATAATGTGTCAATTTGAAAATTAGATAATTATATCCATTTGTTGTATTTGTATAAATGAAATAATTATATCGCTAAAATAATATCTTTGTTTTGAATTTGAAGCCTATGGAAGTTTTATTACTGTATTTTTTAATTATAAATTTTGTTGTCTTTATCATAGCAGGATATGACAAATATTTGGCTACTAAAAATAAACGAAGAATTCCTGAAAACACTCTTTTTTCAATGGCTCTTTTGGGAGGTTCCATTGGTTTGTTGTTAGCAATGTTATTGTTTAGACATAAAACGAGTAAATCATCTTTTATTGTGAAGTTTTGCGGAATTTTTCTTGTCCAGATTATGGTAGTTTATCTTAAACTGAATGATAAAGTTTAGATGACTGATTTTGATTGAATTAACTTTTTAAACCTAAACAAAAACGACTAAATTAAAAAATCTGCCCGGCTGGTTTATTTATATTGGTGCGAAGCACCCGATTTTTTTTTTGAACTTTTATAATACAAGAAACTTACTCCTGAAATATAAATTCCTTACTGCAGTTTTTTCCGAAATCAGGCTGAATTGTACAATGATTAATATGAAAATCATGAAATAGAACTTCTTCAATTTCTGCAACAATGGTATTAAATTCCGCAATCGAAATATTCTCTTTACAGTCTAAATGTGCTTCAAAGTGAAGTTCATTATCGTTTAAATGCCAAAGGTGAATATGATATAAACGATGGTTTCCGGTAACGGTGTGGATTTTTTTGGCAATTTCTTCAATATTTAAATCCTGTGGAGTAAAAAGCAAAAGCATTTTAACAGATGATTTTAATAAATCAAAACTCATCAAAATCAAATAAAGAGCAATTCCAAGAGTGATAACGCTATCTACCCAAAACCACTGAAAATATTTCATTAAAATTCCGCCTGCCAAAACAGCAACAGAAGCCATCATATCTGTAAGAAGATGTAGATAAGCCGATTTCATATTTAAATTGTGATCAGCATCTTTTTTTAGAATAATTGCAGAAAATCCGTTGAAGGCAATTCCTAAAACAGACAGCCAAATAACCAGATTAGAAGCAATTACAACCGGTTCTGAAAATCTGACAATAGCTTCGTAAATCAAAAAAAGGGCAACAATAATTAAAGTTGCCGCATTAATAAATGCGGCAAGAAGTTCGGCTCTTTTATAACCAAATGTACTGGAGGAGGTTGGCTTTCTTTTTGCCAGTTTGTGTGCCACAAAACTCAAAATCAAAGAAATAACATCACTAAAATTATGCAGCGCATCAGATAATAAGGATAAACTGCCGGAAATAAATCCGCCGATAATTTGTGCAACAGTAATACCAATATTCAGAATAATTGAAATTGATAAATTTTTACCTGTCACTTCATGATGATGTCCGTGATGATGATTATGGTTGTGACCCATTTTTATTTATTGACAAGCAATTTTATCTACTCTGTTTTGGTGTCTTCCGCCTTCAAATTCTGTGCTCAGAAAAGTTTCAACCATTTCTACTGCTTGCGGAATTGATGTAAAACGTGCCGGAATACTAATAATGTTTGCATCATTATGCAAACGAATCAAAACCGCAATTTCTTTAGTCCAGCATAAACCAGCTCTTACTTTTGGATGTTTGTTAACTGTCATTGCAATTCCGTTTCCGCTTCCGCAGATTACGATTCCAAAATCAGCTTTTCCTTCAGATACATCATTCGCAACGGGATGACCAAAATCAGGATAATCAACAGAATCTTCAGAATCTGTTCCGTAATTGGTTACTTCATATCCTTTTGCTTTTAGCATGGCGACAATTGCTTTTTTATACTCTGGTCCTGCGTGATCGTTTCCTATCGAAATTTTCATTTTAAATTATATTAAGTTGTGTAAATGCAAATTTAACCAAACAATCTCGAAGTACTTCTATTTCAAAAAGAAAAGTTAGTTATGATTTTTTGTACTTATTATTTCAATTATAATTAGTTAAATTCATTGAAAAGAATACTTTTGATTTAAACTTAACATTCTACTTTAGTCAAAGATTAAAAGATTTCTTTTATCAACTATTAGAAGAATGAACATTATTTTGTTTCAAATAAATATCAATTTATAAATCACTTCATATCAAAACATTATCTTTTTTTAACAATTCAATATCTCTATAACAATCTGATAATCAATAAGAAATGAGTACTCTTTTTGTTAAAATTTTAGAATGTTAATACCTAAACGTAATTGCTTGATATTCAGTTAACCTTAAATTAACATTATTTGTTAATAAGTTAAGATAGAAAATTAGAAGTATTTTTTGGTTGTGTCGAAAAAAAACCTAATCCAAAACCCGAATTGAAAATCCTAATAAAGTTTGATGAATTTTTAGAAAAGTTATCAATATCAAAAATGTCATTTTCAACAAATCTCAACATATGAACTTATCTACAAAATGAATTCATTTTTGGTTGTCAACCATTGTTAATTAAAATACAAAAAGTCTTATAAATTAATCATTTAACAAAATATAAGTATGTTGATAACTCTATATAACTAAGAGAAACTTCATTTCAATACTTTTAAAAATAAAATTATTGCACATATTAACACACTATAATAACCATCAAAAATTAATTAAATTTAAAATTTTCTTTTTGTTGTATTTAATATATGTTGACAACTTTGAAATTTGAAAAGCAAAAAAAAATTTAGAATGGAAAAAAAAGAATTGTTTAAACGATTTTAAGCGGATTGTTGAGATTATCCAGAATCTGCTGAACTTCTTCGAAATCTTCAGGATGAACTTTAAGTTTGATTCCACCCAGCGCTGTGGTGTACATTGGAACAACTGACAAGGTCATTTCGTTTTCAAAAAAATAAGGAATTCCTTCTTGCTGTAATAAGTGTTTCAGAATGACCGTTTCATGGTCGTAATTGAATATGGCAATCGTTTTAAAGCTTTCCATAAAAGGTCTTTTTATAAAGATACGAAATAGCATTATTAAAATATGTTAACTCAAAATCACCTTTAATAAATTATTGAATTTATGGAGACTTAAGTTATAATTTTAATAATTCTAATTGTTAAAATCTGTTATCTGATATCTTATTTGTAATTTTAAGGCTTTAAGAAAAAGATATATGAGTAAGAAAATTAGAAAACCGATAAAAAATGAGAACGATTTCTCTGGCAAAATTTTAAAAGTTTTATCGAAAAATGCCAATAAAGCATTCAATTATAAACAAATAGTAGCAAAGCTTGAACTTGACGATACTAAAAGCAGAAACCAGATTATAAAAGATTTAAAAATTCTGGCTTCATCCAAAAAGATTATAGAATCAGAACCGGGAAAATATTTAATCAAAGCGGTAAGTGAGGATTATTACGAAGGAACAATTGATATGACCAGCAGAAAAACGGCTTATTTTGTTTGTCCTGATTTTACTGAAGATGTTTTTATTCCGACCAATAATTTGAATCGTGCTTTAGACAAAGACAAAGTAAAAGTTTACGTTTACAACAGAAGAAAAGGAAAACGTGCTGAAGGCGAGGTTATAGAAGTAGTCGAAAGAAACAAAACAGAATTTGTTGGAGTTATTGATATTCAGCCCAATTTTGCTTTTGTATCGACAGCAAATCCTAAAATGTATACCGATATTTTTATTCCGAAAGATAAATTTGGAGAAGCAGAAAATGGTGATGTTGTTTTGGTTACTATTGAAGACTGGCCAAAAAGAGCCGATAGTCCATTTGGATCTGTGATTAAAGTTTTAGGAAAACCAGGAGAACACAATACTGAGATTCATGCTATTTTAGCTGAATATGGTTTACCATCTGATTTTCCGGTAGAAGTAGAGGTCTTTGCACAAAAAATAGATACTTCGATTCAGGAATCAGAGATTGCAAAACGTCGTGATATGCGTGATACGCTTACGTTTACGATCGATCCAAAAGATGCTAAAGATTTTGATGATGCCTTGTCTTTCAAAAAGTTAGAAAACGGAAATTATGAAATCGGAATTCATATTGCTGATGTTTCGTATTATCTGGAAGAAGGAACAATCTTAGATGATGAAGCATATCAAAGAGCAACTTCGGTTTATTTGGTCGATAGAGTAGTGCCAATGCTTCCGGAAGTTTTATCTAATTTTGCGTGTTCATTACGTCCAAATGAAGAGAAATATACGTTTTCTGCTGTATTTGAAGTTTCTCCGACATCTCAGGTTATTAACCAGTGGTTTGGAAGAACGGTAATTTATTCAGATCAGCGTTTTGCTTATGAAGAAGCACAATATATCATTGAAACAAAAGACAATACAATTCCTGTTGATATTTCAATTACAGGAGCATCTTATGTTGTTTCAAATGAAATTGTTGAAGCTACTTTAAAATTAGATGAATTAGCAAAGATTTTAAGAAAGAAAAGAATGGCCAATGGCGCTATTTCTTTTGATAAAGTAGAGGTAAAATTCAATCTGGATGCTGAAGGAGAACCGGAAGGAGTTTATTTCAAAGTATCTAAAGATGCCAATCATCTGATTGAAGAATTCATGCTTTTGGCCAATAGAAAAGTGGCAGAATACATTGGAAAGCAAAAGAAAACATTTGTTTATAGAATCCATGATGAACCAAATGAGGACAAATTAATTGCTATGGCAACAGTCATTGCTAAGTTTGGCTATAAAATAGATTTCCGTAACAAAGGCGATATTTCTAAGTCTTTGAATGCATTGATGGAAGAAGTGAATGGAAAAAAAGAACAGAATCTGATTGATACGCTTGCCATTAGAAGTATGAGTAAAGCCAAATATTCTACAGAAAATATTGGTCATTATGGTTTGGCTTTTGACTATTACAGCCATTTTACTTCACCAATTCGTCGTTATCCGGATGTAATGGTTCATAGATTATTACAATATTATTTGGATGCAGGCAAATCTGTAGACGAAGAAGTTTACGAAACAAAATGTCTACATTGTTCAAATATGGAAAGTTTAGCGACTAACGCTGAACGTGACAGTATCAAATACATGCAGGTGAAATACATGCAGGATCACCAGGATGAAGAATTTTTGGGAGTTATTTCAGGAGTTACAGAATGGGGAATTTATGTTGAAATTGTTTCGAACAAATGTGAAGGAATGGTGAGAATCAGAGAAATAAAAGACGATTATTATACTTTCGATGAAAAACAATATGCTTTGGTTGGCGCGACATCCAACAGCATTTTGCAATTAGGAGATGAAATTTACGTTAAAGTAAAAAATGCCGATTTGGTTAAAAAACAATTAGATTTTCATTTTTTACGAAGAGCAGAATAGTTGATAAATTTAAAAATTAGAAAATGAAAAAATTAATTATAGGAGCCGCAATATTACTTGCACAATTATCTTTTGGTCAGGTAACCAAAGAATTAGGAGATTTCGATTCAGTAAAAGTTTTTGATAAATTGAGTGTAAAATTAGTACAGTCTTCAGAAAATAAAATTGTTATAAAAGGAGCAAGGGAATCTGAAGTCGAAGTGGTTAACAAAGCAGGTTTATTAAAACTAAGAATGCCTTTTCCAAAATTATTATCCGGTGATGATTTGGATATTACCTTATATTACAAACATATTGAACTAATAGATGTTAATGAAGGTGCTATTGTTTCAAGTAAAGAAAGTATAAAGGCAACATCTTTTAAAGTAAGTGCACAAGAAGGAGGGAAGATCAATGTTGATGTCGATGTTGAAAAATTGAATGTAAGTTCAGTTTCTGGGGGAGAAATTACGTTAACTGGTAAAGCTACTAATCAGGATGCAAAATTAGGAGCAGGTGGTTATTTGTTAGCAAGTAAATTAGATACTGCTCAGACTAAAGTAAGCGTTTCTGCGGGAGGAAAAGCAGATGTGAATGCATCTACGCTAGTTGATGCAAAAGTAAGCGCAGGAGGCTCTATTTACATTTACGGGAAACCAAAACAAATTAATCAAAAAACCGTTTTTGGAGGAAAGATTGAGGAAGTAAAATAAACAAATTGAGTTTGGATGATAAATGATATCTTAGCTGGACTGCCATGGGGACTTTTTTTAAGTTTCATGGTAGGTCCGGTATTTTTTATATTACTGGAAACCAGTATTACAAAAGGATTCAGAGCTGCAATTGTCTTTGATCTTGGTGTAGTATTAGGTGACGTTTTTTTTATTGCTATTGCGTATTTAGGAAGTTACAGGTTAATTCAGAGTTTAAAAGATAAGCCGGCGCTCTTTATTTTTGGCGGAATAATTATGCTTGCTTATGGTATAATTTCCTTTGTAAAACTTAAGAAAGGAGAGAAAATTAATGATGAAGAAATAGACCGTGACATCATCAAAAGAAACTATGGTAGTCTGTTTATAAAAGGTTTTTTATTGAACGTTATTAATATTGGAGTCTTAGGATTTTGGTTAGCTGTTATTATTTCTGTCGGACCAAAATTAGAAATGCAAAACTACAGAATGTTTACTTTTTTTACATCAGTAATTATAACTTATTTACTTGTAGATTGTATTAAAATCCTATTAGCCAAACAACTAAAATCTAAAATGACACCCGTTAATATTCTTAAAATCAAAAAAGGAATAAGTATTGTTTTAATGGTTTTTGGAGTGGTGTTAATTACTCAGGGATGGTTTCCAAAAGAGAAGGAAATGGTTAGAAATGCTTTTGAGAAGATAGAGAAGTAGTTTATTAATAACTATAAAATATAAACTAAAGCCTCTGTATTTCAGAGGCTTTTTTATGTTTATAAGTGTGCTTTGTCCTTGCGAGGAACGAAGCAATCTCACTACTATAATTTTCGAAATATTGATATGCTTAATGAGATTGCTTCGTTCCTCGCAAGGACAAAAATGAGCATAAAAAAACCTCCAAATTACTTTGAAGGTTTTAGAGACATCGTCCGGATTCGAATCTAATCTTATCTAATTTTTTCTAAAAAATTAAACATAAAAAAACCTCCAAATTACTTTGAAGGTTTTAGAGGCATCGTCCGGATTCAAATCTAATCTTTATCAAATTTTTTCTAAAAATTAAACATAAAAAAACCTCCAAATTACTTTGAAGGTTTTAGAGGCATCGTCCGGATTCGAACTTAAACTTTATCTAATTTTTTGTAAAAATTACCTATAAAAAAACCTCCAAGTTTCCTTGAAGGTTTTAGAGGCATCGTCCGGATTCGAACCGGAGTAGGAGCTTTTGCAGAGCCCAGCCTAGCCGCTCGGCCACGACGCCATTGCTTGAACGGATGGCAAAAGTAACTAAAATCTTTAAAATTCAAAAGTTTAAAAGTAACTATTTTTAAAAATTAGTTTTCTGCCGGGAAGAATTACTTTCTAACTTCCGTCATTTTTATAGTAACTGATTCAACATCACCACCAATAGGAGGATTTATTTTAGAAACCCAAACCGTAGTTTTTTCTATTGAAGGAATCTCTGCCAGTACACGAATATTGATTCTTTTAGCCACATGTTCCAATAAATGCGAACGAATTGCCATTTCTTCTGTAACAATTTTGTTTAAATGTACATAATCAACTGTATCAAGAAGATGATCAGATTCTGCTGATTTTTGTAAATTGGTTTTGATTTTTAGATCGACAGTGTAATCTGATCCAATTTTTCCTTCTTCAATTAAACATCCATGGTAGGAGAATGTGCGAATGTTTTTAAGTTTTATAACTCCCATTTTTATAATTTTATTCTTGTAGTGTTTGGATCTTGATAATTTGATGTTACAGCATATATAAAAACTTTTTTTTCGTTTTCATCAACTATAAAATGGATAGTATAAGGAAACTTCTTTAATGGTAAAGTACGGACAATATTGTATTTTTCTTCAAAGAATGGAAATGATTTTAAAGTTTCCACATAATCTTGATATTCATTTATGAATTTTGATCCCAAGCCATCTGATAAAGATTCATAATATTCAGCAATCTCATCTGATTCTAAGTCAGCGCGTAAAAGAATAATTATTTCAAACATTTATTTATTCCATTTATCATTGAGTCTCTTTTTAGATTCTTCCCAGCTAATATAATCTTCTGGTTTGGCATTTTTCATACGTTCTAAAACCATTTCCTGCTGCCATTGAGGAACTTCGTTCACAGTATTTTCATTTATAGAAACATCTGGAACATGTTTGAAAAAACTAATAAAAGTTTCGTAAAAATCGTCTGGAATTGTTACAGTTAATTGTCTCATAACTTTCAATATTTTATACAAAAATACTAATAAATTTAGTTTCAAGTTTAAAGTTTCAGGTTTAATGCCAGTTAGGTAACTTTAAACCTGAAACCTGAAACCTTTTTTTTATCTTTGCTAAAATTACTATAAATAATGGCATCAGAAGATAAATCACTCAATTTTATTGAACAAATCATAGAGGAAGATCTGAAATCAGGTCTTCCAAATTCTAAATTACGTTTTCGTTTTCCACCAGAACCAAACGGTTATTTGCATATAGGACATGCTAGTTCAATTGCATTAAATTTTGGTTTAGGAATTGATTATCAGTCTCCTGTAAATTTACGTTTTGATGATACCAATCCTGAAAAAGAAGAACAGGAATTTGTTGACGCCATTAAAAAAGATGTAGAATGGCTAGGTTATAATTGGACTGAAGAACGTTATGCTTCTGATTATTTTCAGCAATTATATGATTGGGCAGTTTTATTAATTAAAAAAGACAAAGCCTATGTTGATAGTCAATCTTCTGAAGATATGGCTGTTCAAAAGGGAACGCCGTCTACTGTTGGAACGGATAGTCCGTATAGAAATCGTTCTGTTGAAGAGAATTTAGATTTATTCGAAAGAATGAAAAACGGTGAATTTGAGGCTGGAACTCATATTCTTCGTGCCAAAATTGACATGAAATCGACTAATATGTTAATGCGTGATCCTATTATGTACAGGATCTTACACAAGCATCATCATAGAACAGGTGATACCTGGAAAATATATCCAATGTATGATTGGGCACATGGGCAAAGTGATTATTTAGAGGAAATATCACACTCTTTTTGTACACTTGAATTCTTGCCTCACCGTGAATTATACGATTGGTTTTTAGACCAGATTATTGATGAAAATCAGATTCGTCCAAAGCAAAGAGAATTTGCAAGACGTAACTTATCACACACCGTTGTAAGTAAAAGAAAGTTACAGCAACTAGTTAAAGAAAAACATGTTAACGGTTGGGATGATCCAAGAATGTCAACCATTTCAGGGTTAAGAAGACGTGGTTATACAGCTGCTTCATTACGTAATTTTGCCAATACAATTGGAATTGCAAAACGCGATAATTTGATTAATGTATCGGTTTTAGAATTCTGCATTCGTGAAGATCTGAACAAAATTGCACCTCGTGTAATGGCTGTTTTAGATCCTGTAAAATTGATAATTACCAATTATCCTGAAGGTAAAGAAGAGTGGTTAGAAGCCGAAAATAACCAGGAAGATGAAAATGCAGGTTTCAGAAAAGTGCCTTTTTCACGTGAATTATACATCGAAAGAGAAGACTTTTTAGAAGAAGCTCCGGCGAAGTTTTTCCGTTTGACTTTAGGAAAAGAAGTACGTCTTAAAAATGCGTATATCATTAAAGGAGAAAGTATTGTAAAAGATTCAGAAGGAAATATTACCGAAATTCATGTTACTTATGATACTGATTCTTTAAGTGGAAGCGGAACAGAAGCAAGTCAAAGAAAAGTATCCGGAACATTACATTGGGTTTCTATTCAACATGCCGTTGAAGCAGAAGTTCGTATGTACGATCGTTTGTTTACAGATGAAGCTCCTGATAGTTATAAAGACAAAAACTTCTTAGATTTTGTGAATCCAAATTCGTTAGAAATCATCAAAGGATTTGTTGAGCCAAGTTTGGCAACAGCTCAAAATGAAGATAAATTTCAGTTTCAACGTTTAGGTTATTTTACTGTTGATAAGGACTCAACTCCTTCAAAATTAGTATTTAACAAAACAGTTGGATTGAAAGATGCGTGGGAAGAGAAGGGTAAAAAAGAAGAAAACAGTATCAATAATTCTTTAAAAGAAATCAATAAATATTTTAAAGTTGAAACAAAACCGGAACGTATTGCAATTGAAAGTGCAATAGGAGAGAGCATCGCGACTATTTCTAGTTTTTCATTGCTGCAAAATTCATTGAAGAAAAACATCAACAATAATAAAGCTTCTTTATTATTTTCTCAGTTCATCTTGAAATATTCCCATTTGAAATCTGCTGATTTTGAAGAGGAGGATATCAAAAAATTGTATATAATGTCATTAAGAAGTGAATCTTCTTTTGTTCGATCAAAAGCACTTTTGAATTTAAGAGATTTAGAAATTTCAGAATTTAAAAAACAATTTGAAGATGAAGTTTTAAAATTATATTCAAATCCTCCAAAAAATACTTCTGAGAGAGAAATTGAAATTCTTTCTGAAATGGTTAAAAAATAATATCATTATAATCTATTGAAAGGCGCTTTTAAGCGCCTTTTTTTATTATTTATATTTTCTATTTAAAATTATGTTTTAATAAATATTTTATATTAAAAATAACCTCCATAAATTTATTTTAAAAGGTTTTTTTATTTATTCCGACACATAATTCATCTTTAAGAAAATAATTAAAATAGAAGCTTTATTTTAATTTTAGTTCTTCTTTTCGCCGGCTTTAGAGCTTATTAACAACGAAATGTTTATAAAGTTACTTTTGAGATTGCTTTTAAAAAATGTGTATTCCTTGAAATAAAAGATGCAGTATTATATATATATCAATTTAAATTATTAAAAATTGTAATGTAAAGATTTTAACTATAATATATTAAATCTATTAGATTATAATTTTTAATAGATTTTATCATTTAAAAGAGACCTTCATAATTTAGTTTTAAGGCCTTTTTTTACTTCTTCCATCTCCTAACTCATCTTTTAAATAATTTTAGATTTTAAGCTTTTATTTAAGTTTTAGATATCATTATTGTGAGTTTAACGGGTTATTAACATACAATTGTTTATAAAGTTGCTATTTTTATCTAAAGGTCAGATCTGAAATTTTTAATTTTAAAAAATAACATTTTAGAGATTAAATCTCAATTTTTCTAAATTCAAAAGAGTAATTTTTGTTTTTTAGATTTTATAGTCTTGTAATATGATTTAATCAAATTTTTATATTTCAAAATATTGTACCTTTATTAATCACTTAAATTTAAATACTATGTCTAATAATTCAAATACACTTGCGGCAATTATTGCTGGTGCTGCAGTAGGAGCAGCAATAGGAATTTTATTTGCTCCTGATAAAGGTTCTAATACAAGAGCAAAACTTAAAGAAGGTTTAGATGATACAAAAAATAATTTAAAAGATTCATTTGAAGCAAGTTCAGAAGTGTTGCGTGAAAAATTTACTAATGCTACCCAAGGACTTGATGGAACTTTTGATGATTTGCTTTCAAATGTAAGTCATAAAACTGAAGAAGTAATCTCCTTTTTAGAATCTAAATTGGCTGATTTAAAAGCACATAATGCTAAACTTCAGAAATAATAATTATATAAAGTGCAAAGCTTGCTTATAATCTAAGCAAGCTTTTTTGTTTTTATCTTAAACTATAAATATGGCTTTTGAAGAATTAAAAGAAAATACCAAAGATATCCAGGACCAGGCAAAGGTCTATTTCGATAGCCATTTAGCCTATTATAAACTTAGGGGTTTTAAAGTGGCTATGAAATCAATCACATTAATTTTTAAATTTGCTTTGATTTTATTGTGTTTCAGTATGTTTATGATTTTTGGATCTTTTGCAGCAGCTTATGCCATTGGCGATTTTTTTAAAAATAATGCTTTAGGATTTTTAGCAGTAGGGGGGGTCTATCTTGTTTTTACAATCTTACTTTTCTTTTTAAAAGATAAATTTGTGGAAGGACCAATTTTAGAGAAATTTTCAGAAATCTTTTTTAATGACTAATTTATGGAATCCAAAAACTACTCATCATACGCAGAAATCGAAAGAGATTTGGAAATTCTGAAATTAGAAAAAGAAATTAATTACCAGAAGTTAGTTTTAAGTTTTCAAAGAACAAAAGAAGGAATCACACCTCAAAAAATAATCATAGGTTTTTTTTCTTCTTATAAAGATTATCTTTCAAATGACTATCCTAAGATTTTGCAATCATTATTACCAGTTATTATAAATTGGTTTATGAATAAAAAAAGAGGCAATTAAGCCTCTTTTTTTTTTTAATATTATTCTTTTGTTTCTGGTTGAATATCATCTTCGTAACCAGATTGTGACTGAATAGGTTTTGGTTTCTCAATTTTTTTATGGTTTTTTTTCATCATTTCCCCCACCTGATTGGATGCAGAGAATGAAGCAACCATATTATTTAGCATGTCACTTCCTGCTTGTGGAGAATTTGGAAGCAAGATTAAATTAGAATTTGCATCAGCACCAATTGCCTGTAAGGTATCATAATGTTGTGTAACTACGATTAGGGCAGAAGCTTCCTGAGAGTTGATCCCCACATTGTTCAAAACTTCAACACTTTCTACCAAACCTCTTGCAATTTCACGACGCTGATCTGCAATACCCTGACCTTGTAAACGTTTACTTTCGGCCTCAGCTTTTGCTTTTGCAACAATTCTGATTCTTGAACTTTCAGCTTCAAATTCGGCAGCTGTTTTTTCTCTGTCTGCAGCGTTGATTCTGTTCATGGCATTTTTTACCTGAATATCAGGGTCGATATCGGTAACCAAAGTATTGATAATGTCATAACCATATGTTGACATTGCTTCATTTAACTCCCGTTTTACTGCAACTGCAATATCATCTTTTCTTTCAAAAACGTCATCCAGTTTTAGTTTTGGAACTTCGGCACGAACCACATCAAATACATAAGAAGTGATTTGATCATGTGGATATTCCAGCTTATAAAAAGCTTCATACACACTTTCCTGGATAACTTTAAACTGAACTGAAACTTTCATTTTGATAAAAACGTTGTCCTTTGTTTTAGTTTCAATGATAACATCTAATTGTTGGATTTTTAAATTAACACGTCCGGCAATTCTGTCGACAACAGGAATTTTTAATTGCAATCCGGAATTTCTGACACTTTGGAACTTTCCAAATCTTTCTATTACAACCGAAGATTGTTGTTTTACCGTAAAGAAGGACGAAAGAAAAATAAAGAAGGCAAAGACTAAAATGATAATAAATGGAATACTCATAATAATATTGATTTAAGTTTTTAATGGTCTGTCAAATTACGAAATTTCTTCTTATTTAAATTTTTTAAAAATAAAAAATGCTAAGAACATTTTATTGATGTTTCTTAGCATTTAATTTTTAAATATAAATTATTTTATAAAGTATTTATTGCTTTCTGAATTCTCGAAATAGTTTCTTCTTTTCCGATGATTTCAACAATGTCAAATAGGTGAGGACCTTTCAAAGCGCCAACCAAACTTAAGCGGAAAGGCTGCATTACTTTACCCATTCCAATTTCGTTTTTCGTTAACCAGTCTTTTACGATTGCTTCAATATTTGCCGAATCAAATCCGTCAATATATTCCAGAGTAGAAATCAATTCCTGCATTAAAGTCGGAGTTTCTTCTTTCCAGTTTTTGCTTGCTTTTTCATCGTAAGATGTTGGTGCCTGGAAAAAGAAATCAGTCAGATCCCAAAATTCCGAAACAAAATGCGCCCTTTCTTTAATCAATGAAACGATTCTTTTAACGTCATATTTAGAAAGATCAACACCTTTTTCAAGCAATATAGGAGTGAAGTCTTTTGCTAAATCAGCGTCATTTTGTTTGATTAAATATTGGTGATTGAACCATTTGTTTTTCTCCGGATCAAATTTTGCCCCTGATTTATGAACTCTGTTCAAGTCAAAAGATTCAACTAATTCTTCTAAAGAAAATAATTCTTTATCAGTTCCGTCATTCCATCCAAGTAAAGCAAGGAAGTTGATAACTGCTTCCGGGAAGAATCCTTTCTCTCTGTATCCAGATGAAACACTTTCGTCCGTTTTCCATTCTAATGGAAAGACAGGAAATCCTAATTTGTCACCATCTCTTTTAGATAATTTTCCGTTTCCAACCGGTTTTAGAATCAAGGGTAAATGTGCAAATTCCGGAGCATCCCAACCAAAAGCTCTGTATAATAAAACGTGAAGAGGCATCGATGGCAACCATTCTTCACCTCGAATTACGTGTGAAGTTTCCATCAAATGATCATCAACAATATTGGCCAGGTGATAGGTTGGCATTCCATCACTTTTAAACAAAACTTTATCGTCAAGAAGACTCGTTTCAAATTTTACGTCGCCACGAATAATATCTTTCAAATGTAAAGTTTCATCAACCGGAGTTTTAAAACGGATTACATAATGTTCTCCATTTGCAATTCTTTTACCAACTTCTTCTGCAGAAATTATTAAAGAAGTGTCTAACTTTTCACGAATAGTATGGTTGTAAATAAATGTTTTTCCTTCTGCTTCTTGTTCTTTTCTTAAAGCATCAAGAGCTTCGGGAGTATCAAAAGCATAATACGCCCAACCCGAATTGATCAGTTGATCAGCATATTTTTGGTATAAATCTTTACGATCACTTTGTCTGTACGGACCAAATTTTTCATTTTTCCCAACGGTTTCATCAGGAGCAATTCCCAACCATTCCAATGCTTCCATAATGTAAGCTTCAGCACCCGGAACAAAACGAGTCTGGTCTGTATCTTCAATTCTTAAATAGAAAACACCATTGTTTTTTTTGGCAAATAAATAATTAAATAGGGCAGTACGAACTCCGCCAATATGTAATGGTCCAGTCGGACTTGGTGCAAAACGCACGCGAACTTGCTTTGACATTTGTTTAAATTTTGATGCAAAGATACAATTCAGATTTTAGATTTAAGATTGTTGATTTTAGATTTATGAAGTTGTATTTGATATAGTTTTTGAACATTGGCATTGCAATTGATTTTTGAAATTTGAATTGTTATAATTACTACTTTTATGGGTTATAATCAAAAGAGATTTTATTTTGAAAACGACATCTGCTATATATCAAAAGTTAGAAGCTTTTATAAAAAAATATTACACGAACGAATTGATAAAAGGAGGACTTCTTTTTATTGGTTTTGGATTATTGTATTTTCTATTTACGCTTTTTATAGAGTATTTTCTTTGGCTAAAACCAATTGGGAGAACGGTTTTATTTTGGCTGTTTATAGGAGTTGAAGTTTTCCTTTTGTTCCGATTTATCTTGTTTCCAATTTTCAAGTTATTTAAACTTCAAAAGGGAATTGATTATAATCAGGCTTCTGCAATTATTGGAAATCATTTTACAGAAGTAAGTGATAAACTAACGAACTTTTTACAATTATCATCTTCTGAAAATTCAGCTGAAAGTTCAGAATTGATGTTGGCTTCTATAGAACAAAAAGCAAATTCATTACAGCCAATTCCGTTTGGAAACGCCATTAATTTTAATTCAAATAGGAAGTATTTACCGTTGGCTTTGATTCCGGTTTTACTATTTGGTGTCTTTTTTATTTCCGGAAACAGCAATATAATTTCTCAAAGTTTAAATAGGGTAGTGCATTTTAATGCTACATTTTTACCACCGGCTCCTTTCAAGTTTGTGGTTTTAAATTCGAGTTTACAAACAGAACAAAACAAAAATTTCGTTATCAAAATGGAATCGGTTGGGAAAGTTGTTCCGGAGAATGTGATGATTCATATTGGAGATGAAAGTTATTTTATGGAATCATCTCAGCCAGGTAAGTTCGAATTCAAGATTGAAAAACCAGTTGATAATGTTCAATTTTCTTTTGAAGGAAATTCGGTTTCATCAGACGAATATGAATTAAAAGTTATTACAGTTCCATCAATTGCCAACTTCGAAATGGTATTGAATTTTCCATCTTATTTAAAAAAGAAATCAGAAACTATTCAGGGAACCGGAAATGCAATTGTCCCGGAAGGAACTTTGGTAACCTGGAAAATGAATACACAATCAACCCAAGAGATTGTTTGGAAGGATGAAAACGCAACTTTGAAGTTCAATAAAGCCGAAAATGAATTTAAATTGGCTAAAAATATCAGCCAAAATACAGAATATCAAATCCTTACTTCAAATAATAAGGTTAAAAACTATGAAAAACTGGATTATCAGCTATCTGTAATTAAAGATCAGCATCCAACGATTACTGTTTCACCTGCTCCGGACAGTTTAAAGTTAGATAAGAACTATGTGTTGGGAAGATTGGGTGATGACTACGGTTTGTCAAAATTACAGATTATATATTACGAACGTAATAAACCAAACACCGCTAAGCGTGGAACCATTCCGGTAAAGCAGGCAGTTTTCGATCAGTTCGTTTTTAACTTCCCAAGTAATCTTGCTGTAGAAGAAGGAGTATCTTATGAATACTATTTTGAAGTTTTTGATAACGATGCACCTCATGGTTTTAAGAGCACAAAATCTTCTGTTTTCTCAGACAGAGTTTCTACTACAGATGAAATTCAGGATATGGAATTGCAACAGCAAAATGACAATATTAATAGTTTAGAAAAATCTTTAAAGAATCAGAATAAGCAATTTTCTGAGATGGATAAGATTCAGAAAAGTGGAAAAGAAAAAGATAATTTAGAATTTAAAGATCAACAAAAAGTAAATGATTTTATTAAACGTCAAAAGCAGCAGGACGAATTGATGAAACAGTTTGCTGAGAAAATGAACCAGAATTTAAATAAATTTAAAGAGGAGAAAAAAGATAAAACTGCTGAAGATTTACAAAAGCGTTTAGATAATACTGAGAAAGATTTGGAGAAAAACCAAAAGCTTTTAGATGAATTAAAGAATTTAAATGATAAGCTGAATAGTGAAGATTTGTTTGATAAGATGGAAAAGTTCAAACAAATTAGTAAGAACCAATCTCGGAATTTAGAACAATTGGTTGAATTAACTAAGCGTTTTTATGTAGAAAAAAAGGCAGAACAAGTAGCTGAGAAATTAAATAAATTAGCAGAGCAACAAGAGAAACTTTCTAATAAAGACAGTGAAAACACCAAAGACAAACAAGACGAAATTAATAAATCTTTTGATAAGATTCAGGAAGATTTAAAGGATTTAAAAGAAGAAAATAAAACATTAAAAACACCTTTGGATATTCCTTCTGATGCTTCAAAAGAGAAAGATGTAGATTCTGATTTGCAAAAAGCTTCTGAAGAATTGAGTAAAAAGAATACTTCTTCGGCGAAGCCAAAACAAAAAAGCGCTGCTAAGAAAATGAAAAGCATGTCGCAGGAAATGCAATCAAGTATGGAAGGCGGAGATCAGGAACAATTAGAAGAAGATGTTGCAATGCTTCGTCAGGTTCTGGATAATCTTTTGGCTTATTCTTTATCTCAGGAAGATGTTATGAAACAATTTAAATCGATGAAGTTAGGTTCTTCAGCTTATACTAAAAACATTAAAGTGCAACAGAATTTAAAACAACAGTTCAAACATGTTGATGACAGTTTGTTTGCATTGTCTTTACGTAACCCAAAAGTAGCTGAAGATGTAACAAAGGAAATTGGTAACGTACAATATAATGTTGACAAAGCTATTGAATCTTTGACAGACGTTCAGGTTCCAAAAGGAGTTTCGCATCAGCAATATGCAGTTTCATCAGCAAACAAATTGGCTGACTTTTTGAGTGACCTTTTGAACAATATGCAGATGTCAATGTCTAAACCAGGATCTGGAAAACCAAAACCGGGAGACGGACAAGGAATGCAATTGCCGGATATTATTCAAAAGCAAAAAGGACTTGGTGATAAAATGAAGCAAGAAATGAAAGATGGAAACAAACCTGGCCAAGGACAACAAGGACAAAGTGGAGAAGGAAAGCAGGGACAAGGAAAAGAAGGTCAAGGAAATTCTGGTCAAGGAAATTCTGGTCAGGGTAAAGATGGAAAAGGGAATCAATCTGGAGGAAAAGGAAATGAGGGCAAAGAAGGGAATGATGGAGAAGGAGATGCTGAAGCAATCATGGAAATTTATAAAGAACAGGTAAAACTTCGTGAAGCATTACAAAAAGAATTAGCCAAAAAAGGATTAGACTCTCAGGGAAGATCTGTTATTGATCAAATGAAGCAATCTGAAAAGCAACTTTTGAATAAGGGTTTTAAAAATGAAAACCTTCAAAGAATTTTAAATATTCATCAGGAATTATTAAAATTAAACAATGCAGTTCAACAACAAGGTCAGGACACCAAGCGTCAATCTGAAACAAATAAAGCTGAATTTTCAAATCGTTCGAATGCTTTACCAAGTTCACTTTTGGAATATTTAAACAGTGTAGAGATTTTAAATAGACAATCACTACCTTTGCGCTCGAATTTTAATCAAAAGGTTCAGGAATATTTTAATACAAAATGATCAATTTTAATTACGAAACCGAATTTACATTAGATAATGAACAAGCCTTTTCTGATTGGTTAAGTGCTGTAATCGTTTCTGAGAATAAAAACGAAGGGGAGATAAATTACATTTTTTGTGATGATGAATATCTTCATAAGATAAATGTAGAATATTTGGATCACGATACACTAACAGATATTATCAGTTTTGATTACACAGTTGGTAACGAACTAAACGGCGATATTTTTGTTTCTGTAGAAAGAGTACAAGACAACGCAAAGGATTTCAATGTTTCTTTTGAAGAAGAATTGAAACGTGTTTTGGCTCACGGTATATTACATTACTGTGGATACAAAGACAAATCAGATAAAGACGCTGAATTAATGCGTTCAAAAGAGGATGAAAAAATAGAGATGTTTCACGTGGAACAGTAGAGAAGTTTGTTTAAAGTTTTTTAGTTTCAAGTTTCAAGTTGAAATTGGAAAAAATAGAATCAGGTGTTCCACGTGAAACACGTTTAAGTTTTGCGTAAGAGTTTTGAAACGTTTCACGTGAAACATTTTTAGCTTTAAGGAAAACAAAAGCTCCACGTTGAACTTGTGATGTTGAAAGTTTTAATTTTTAGTTTTGAAAAAAAACCTCGACAAATGTTCCACGTGGAACTTTCGTAATTTGAGAACCTGAAACCTGAAACCTGAAACTTTTACATCGTTCCACGTGGAACAAAAGAATAAAGAAGTTAATTCTGAGAGCCGACTTCAACGGTATCCCGGAGAATAAGAGATAAAATGTTTTTAGAAGAATACGATGTTATAGTGGTTGGTGCAGGTCATGCCGGATCTGAAGCTGCGGCAGCGGCCGCAAATTTGGGATCGAAAACCTTGTTGGTTACGATGAGCCTGCAGAACATTGCACAGATGTCTTGTAACCCAGCGATGGGTGGAATTGCAAAAGGACAAATTGTGCGTGAGATTGATGCGCTTGGAGGATACTCTGGAATTGTTTCAGACCGAACTGCAATTCAGTTTAAGATGTTGAATAAATCAAAAGGGCCTGCAATGTGGTCGCCTAGAGTTCAAAGCGATCGTATGCGTTTTGCTGAAGAATGGAGAATGATGCTGGAGGGAACTCCAAATTTGGATTTCTACCAGGAGATGGTAAAAGGTTTAATTATTGAGAACGGAAAAATAAAAGGAATTAAAACTTCGTTAGGAGTAGAGATTCGATCGAAATCTGTTGTCTTGACAAACGGAACTTTCTTGAATGGTTTGATTCATATTGGAGAAAAACAATTTGGCGGAGGAAGAGCTGGTGAAAGTGCTGCGACCGGAATTACCGAAGATTTGGTGAAAGCAGGTTTTGAAGCAGGAAGAATGAAAACAGGAACGCCGCCACGAGTTGATGGACGTTCTTTGGATTATTCGAAAATGAACGAAGAAAAAGGAGATGCAAAGCCAGATAAGTTTTCGTATTCTGATTTGACCACACCTTTGACGCATCAGAGATCTTGTCACATGACATACACGTCATTGGATGTTCATGATATTTTAAGAGAAGGTTTTGATCGCTCACCAATGTTCAACGGTAGAATAAAAAGTCTTGGTCCAAGATACTGCCCTTCGATTGAAGATAAAATAAATCGTTTTGCAGATAAAGAACGTCATCAGCTTTTTGTTGAGCCGGAAGGATGGAATACTTGTGAAGTTTATGTAAACGGATTTTCGACTTCGCTTCCTGAGGATATTCAATTTAAAGCTTTGAGTTCTGTTGCCGGTTTTGAAAAAGTGAAATTCTTTCGTCCTGGTTATGCAATCGAATATGATTATTTTCCACCAACACAATTGAAACATACTTTGGAAACAAAGTTGGTTGAAGGTTTGTATTTTGCCGGACAAATAAATGGAACAACAGGATATGAAGAAGCGGCTTCGCAAGGTTTGATGGCGGGAATAAATGCGCATTTAAAAGTACATGAAAAAGCACCTTTAATTTTAAAACGTGACGAAGCTTATATTGGAGTATTGATCGATGATTTAATAACGAAAGGAACAGAAGAACCTTATCGTATGTTTACATCAAGAGCAGAATACAGAACGTTGTTGCGTCAGGATAATGCCGATTTTAGATTGACGCCAATGTCGCATGAAATTGGTCTGGCTTCTGAAAAACGATTACGCCGAATGGAACAAAAATTAAACGAGTCTGAAAAGATGGTTGTTTTCTTTAGAGAGACAAGTGTATCGGTTGCCGAAACAAATCCAATTTTAGAGGCAAAAGAAACAGCACCGATTTCGCAAGGTGATAAAATGTTCAAGGTTTTTTCTCGTCCACAAATTGATTTGGAGGATATGATGAAATTTGAAAAAGTAAAAGCATATATAGAAGAAAATGATGTTGATCAGGAAATTTTGGAACAAGCCGAAATCCAGGTTAAATATTCTGGTTATATCGAAAAGGAAAGAAACAACGCTGATAAACTAACTCGTTTAGAAGAAGTGAAAATTCCGGAGAATTTCGATTACGACAAAATTAAATCTATGTCTATTGAAGCAAAGCAAAAATTGAGTAAAATTCGCCCTGTGACAATTTCGCAGGCTTCAAGAATTAGCGGTGTGTCACCAAGTGATATTTCAGTGCTGTTGATTTATATGGGAAGATAGTAACCGATTGTTTATTGTAGAGATGCACAGCAGTGCATCTAACACACTAATTTAGTGAAAATCATTGGAGCGTAGATGCACTGCTGTGTGCCTCTACGATTAAATGTGCAAAAGCGAAAATAATTAAATTGTTCCACGTGAAACTATTTCAAAAATTCTTGATTTTAAAATTAATTAATCTTTTAAATTGTGAAAATCATTAAACAAGAAATTTTATCATTAGAAGAAAAAGAAGTTTTACGTGAAATTTGGAATAACAAATATCCGGCTAAATTGCATTTGAAAACTCCTGAAGATTTTAATTTGTATTTAAACGGAATTTCGAATACAAAGCATTATTTGCTGATTGATGATTCTGATAAAATTATTGGATGGGCATTTACTTTTTTGAGAGATGGAGAAAATTGGTTTGCTATTATTGTAGATAGTAAAATTCAGGGAAGGGGTAATGGTACATTTTTGATAAATGAAATAAAAAAGAATAACACTAACTTGAAGGGTTGGGTTATCGATCAGGAAAATGAAGTAAAACAAAATGAAGAAATTTATAAGTCTCCAATACCTTTTTATATTAAAAACGGTTTTGAAGTTTTGCCAGACATAAGAATTGAAAATGAAAAGATGTCGGGTGTAAAAATATATTGGAAACAATAATAATTAAATAAACAACAACCTTAAAATTAAACCAAATACCTACTAATTATAAATGGACGTTTTAAACAAAAAACATTTTCTTACTGTAAAAGACCATTCTGTTTCTAAAGAAATTTTTGAGTTGTATCATGATGAAACTTTAGACATGCTAATTACATCTCCACAACCGGATTTAGAAAATCTTGGAAAATATTATGAAAGTGAAGATTATATTTCACACACTGATAACAAACGTTCATTGTTTGAAAAAGCCTATCATTTTGTCAAAAATATAGCGTTGAAGAACAAACTAAATTTAATTAATTCCCAACAATCGCAAAAAGGAAGAATTTTAGATATTGGTTCCGGAACCGGAGATTTCTTATTGGCTGCAAAAAATGACGGATGGGAAACTGTTGGAGTAGAACCAAGCGAACGGGCAAAAAATATTGCGATACAAAAAGGAATATCTTTTGTGAATGAAATTGATACTCTTGAAAATAATTCATTTGATGTGATTACAATGTGGCATGTTTTAGAACACGTTCCAAATTTAGAACTTCAAATTCAGGAATTGAAGCGTTTATTAAAACCAACTGGAACATTAATTGTTGCGGTTCCAAATTTTAAATCATACGATGCAAAACACTACAAAGAATTTTGGGCAGCTTTTGATGTGCCCATTCATTTTTGGCATTTCTCAAAAAAAGCTATCCAATCGCTTTTTGAAAAAGTTGATATGAAACTGGAAAAAGTGCTTCCAATGAAATTTGATTCTTTTTACGTGAGCTTATTATCAGAAAAATACAAAACAGGAAAAATGAATTATATTAGTGCTTTTTTTATCGGATTAAAATCAAATTTAAAAGCAGGGCGAACAAAAGAGTATTCATCGCACATTTATGTCTTAAAAAACAGCCAAAACGCGAAATAAGCGCATTTGCGGATGTTTTTTAGTCTTGTTGAGGAGAATTGTTGTCTATTTTGAAAAAAGGGTTATAATTAAAGCTATGAAAGTCGGTTTTAATAGTGATATTTTATAGTAAAATCAGGTATAATAAAGAAAACTAATATCATAAAATTAGCTCATTTTTTAAACTTTATGTCGATGCTATTTATTTTTTTATATTTTTGTCTTTCATACATAAAAAAATAGAAATTCAGAAAATGAAAAAAGCATTAGTAATTATCGCGCTTTCGGTTTTAGTTGTTTCATGTAATAAAACAGCTGAAGTAAAGGAAGTAAAAACAGCTTACGTAGATACTTCGGTTTTGATGAAAGAGTACACTGAAGCAAAAGACCTTGAAGCAAAATACAAAGCACAATCAGAAGAAAAAGGAAGACAATTGCAAGCTGAGATAAATCGTTTTAAACAAGATGCTGCTAATTTTCAAAGCCAGGCACAAGCAAATGGTCAGGCCTGGGCACAGCAAAGAGGTGCGGAATTACAAAAAAGAGAACAACAATTGGGTTATGCCCAACAACAATTAGCACAGCAATTGCAACAGGAAAGTGGTGTTGAAATGGATTCTCTTGTAAGCGGTGTTAAAAAATTCATCAAAGATTACGGAAAGAAAAACGGATATTCTTATATCTACGGTACAGGCGATGCTGCAACAGTTTTATATGCAGAAGATAAATATGATATCACTAAAGAAATTATCAAAGGCCTGAACGATAAATACAAAGCTGAGCCAAAAACAGATGAAAAAGCTGCAACTAAAGAAGAGGCTAAAAAATAACAACCAAAATAACTAACTATTTTAAAAACCTAAATCTAATTAACAGATTTAGGTTTTTTTATTTTATAAAAATGCGATACTTTTAGTCTTCAATATACGCCCAATGCAAAACGTTTCAGAAGCTGCAGCTTACACTTTACAATTCATCAATCAAACGCAAAAATCGATATTCCTAACCGGTAAGGCTGGGACAGGAAAAACGACACTTTTGCGCGAAATCATTGCGACTACACATAAAAACACGGTTGTGGTAGCGCCTACCGGAATTGCAGCTTTAAATGCAGGAGGAGTGACTATACACTCTATGTTTCAATTGCCATTTTCGGCTTTTATTCCTTCCTATGAAGATAATTCTCAGTTTACAGAAACCGTAAAATTTGAAAATAAGGAAACGTTGCGCAGGCATTTCAAAATGAATAATGTCAAGCGTAATGTGATCAGAAACATGGAACTGCTGATTATTGATGAAGTAAGTATGCTTCGTGCTGATTTACTGG
This sequence comes from uncultured Flavobacterium sp., assembly GCF_946478785.1. Next base: position 8,080 of record NZ_CAMLDD010000028.1, on the reverse strand, counting down.
ATGCTATAGATTTTATGATGCAGACAGTACGCAAGAATTCAAGGGCTTTTGGAGGTGTTCAGGTACTTTTTATTGGCGATTTATTGCAATTACCCCCTGTAATCAGGGATGAAGAATGGCGCACTTTGCGAAATCATTACAAAGGAAAATTCTTTTTCCATTCGCATGTCATTCAGCAAAATCCGCCAATTTATATCGAATTATCTACAATTTACCGACAAACAGATGATTCTTTTATTTCGGTTTTAAATAATCTTCGAAACAATCAGATTACGCCACAGGATATTCAGGTTTTGAATCAATATGTAAAACCTGATTTTGATTTAAAAAACAATCCCGGTTATATTACACTTACAACACATAATGCAAAAGCAGACTCTATTAATGAGCAGGCAATAGGGGATTTGGCTGGTAAAGAATATAACTTTCAGCCTTTTATTGTTGGGGATTTTCCGGAAAAAATATTCCCCGTAGAAGAAAATCTTAAACTGAAAGTCGGTGCACAGGTAATGTTTGTAAAAAACGATTTATCTTTTGATAAAAGGTATTTTAATGGTAAAATGGGTGTTATAAAGTCACTTTCGCCAGAGGAGATTTTTGTGCATTTCCCTGAAGAGAATAAAACTATTGAAGTTGAGAAATACGAGTGGAAAAACATTCGGTACAAGATAAACGAACTTACAAAAGAAATAGAAGAGGAGGTTTTGGGAACTTTTGCCCATTATCCGCTTAAATTGGCATGGGCGATTACAGTGCATAAAAGTCAGGGATTAACTTTTGAGAAAGCTGCGCTCGATGTATCGCAAGTTTTTTTACCCGGACAGGCATATGTTGCCCTCTCACGGTTAACTTCCTTAAATGGGCTTATTTTGCTTTCTCCGCTACAGATGAATGGAATTTCGAACGATCAAGATGTAATGGATTACGCTTTGAATAAAGCAACCGAAGAAGTTTTAAAACATTCTTTGCACTTAGAAACCAAAAACTTTATTCATAACTATTTGATTAACAGTTTTAACTGGAATGATTTAGCTCAGGAATGGCGCAATCATCGCTTTAGTTACAATGAAAATGCGGTAAATTCAGAAAAATCAAAACATTCCGTTTGGGCACATAAACGTCTCGAAACAATTGAATTGCTTATAGATCCATCGCAAAAATTCGTTCATCAGCTCAATAAGATTTTCAATAAAGAAACGGTCGATTTATTTTTTGTTCAGGAAAGGGTAGTAGCAGCCTATGATTATTTTTTCAAACCGATGGATAAATTGGTTACAGATCTCCTTCAGAAAATGGCTGAAATTCAGAAATTTAAAAAAGTAAAAGAATTTTATGAAGAATTAGCCTTTTTGGATGATCTGCAAACTAAGGCTGTTTTACGCTTAATGAAAGCTAAATTATTAATTGAAATTGTTGTTTCGGAAGAAACCATCTGTAAAGAAAAATTAACGTCCTCAGCGATTAAAAATTACAAATCGGATAAGATTTCGAAAATACGTGAGGAGTTTAAAATGACCAATACAGATATTTTTAAACTCGATGAGCCAGCGGTGCGTTACACATCAAAAAAGTTAGATAAAAACGAACCAAAAGCTGCAAAGAAAACGACTGTAGAAGAAACATACGATTTATGGCTTGAGAAAAATTCGCTTCAGGATATTGCCCGTCTTCGTAAGCTTACGGTACAAACTATTGAAATGCACTTAGTTAAACTCATTCAGTCAAAAAAAATAGAAATTTCCGATGTTTTGCCGTATGATAAAATACTGGCATTGCGTGATGCTTTTGAATTCTATCAGGAGGAATCTTTAAATGGCTTAAAAGAAAAACATGGTGATGAGTTTACCTGGGATGAATTGAAAATGTTTAAAGCAAGTATAAATTAAGTATTTTTACAGTTAATGTAACAATAAATGACTAATGATGAAGAAGATAAATGTTTTTTTACTTGGATTGATTTGCTGGACCAGCTTTGTTTCTGGCCAGGATTTAAAGCCAGAATATCAAAAGTTCATCAAAACCTTTATCAGTAATGTAAAAAATGATAAAAAGGAAGATGTTGCAAGTATGATTTCGTATCCTTTTAAAAGAGAATATCCAATTCCGGAAGTGAAAAATAAAGCTGATTTTGTAAAAAGATATTCTGAAATTTTTGATGCAACTTTAAAAAATGAAATAATAAAATCCAATCCTGCAAAAGACTGGTCTGAAATGGGCTGGAGAGGGATTATGCTCAATCAGGGTACAATATGGATTGATACAGACGGCCGCTTAATTTCTATAAATCACCAATCAGAATTCGAGAAAGATTTAAAAGATAAAATAAACGCTAAAGAGAAAACCAAATTACATGCTTCGATAGCTAAGTTTAAAGCCCCGGAATGTCTTTTGGAAACCATTAAATTCAGAGTGAGAATTGATGATTTGGGAAATAACAATTACCGTTATGCCTCATGGTCTATTAAAAAAGAAATGAATGAAGAACCTGATTTAATAATCACTAAAGGACAATTGGTTCTTGATGGAAACAGTGGAAACCATCGATATGAATTTAAAAAAGGACAATATATTTACGAATGTAATATATCTCCCTTACGTGAAAAAGGCACTGCTCCGGCCAATTTAACGATTTATCAAAACAAAAAAGTGATTCTTTCACAGGATGCTGAAATTGTTCCACGATAAACAAAAAAATCCTATTCGTCTAAATAGGATTTTTTATAATTTAAAGAGAGGCTCTAATTTGGTCTAATTCCTTTTTCTGTTGTAATATTTTGAGCTCCAGTTTATCAATTTCGAGCTTTTGCTCTGTCGATTTTATTTTTTGTTTCTGAATTTCTTCTTCAGAATTTGTACTGGCTGCAATTGCATTGTCTATTTTTAGATTTGCAGCTTTTTGTTTATCTATTTTCTTTTGTGTTTTCTGAATAGATTTTTCTGCATTTTTAACTTCTCGCTGATGCTTTTCAAGTTTTTTGTGCTCTTTAGTTATTTTATTCTGATGTTCTTTAGCTGTTTTAGCTTCCTGAATCGCTTTTTCTGAAGAAACAGGGGTTTCTTGTGCAAAAAATGATTGTGACGTTAAAAGAAGGGATAAAACAACGAATAGTCTAATTGTAAATTTCATGTTTTTTATTCAAATATAAGTACAAAAAGTACCAAGTTTTTTTTCAATAAGAAATTTACTTTCTTTATGAGTTTATAAATTTTCAATCAAAATCCAGGCATCTGGATTTTCAGCTTTACGAATTTCCTTTTGTGCTTTTTCGGCTTCAGACATTGTAGGATAGCTTCCGTATATAACGGGGAATAATCCGTTTTTGTCTTCAGGAAGCATTCTGGCTTCGTAACCATTTTTTATCAATTGATTATAAGCTTTTTTTGCATTTTGTTCACTTCTGAAAGCTCCTGCAATAACATGATAAGGCATTGTTTTCTCTTCTGTTTTTGAAGTGTCTACAGAAAGAGTAACCGCTGGCAACGGATTTTGAATTAAAAAGGTTGCTTCCTGAATTTTATTTTGTACTTTTTTCTGAACAGTACCTTCTACGATAAGTGTCTGATTTGCAATTTCTTTTTGATATAATGGATATCCGATGCTTCCTGTAACACCTAATCCCAACACAAATATTGCGGCATATTTTAAATACGAATTTGAAGATTTTCTTTCTTCGTCAGCGTATAATTCAACAGGTTCTTTCTTCTCGATTCTTTGAATTTCCTTTTCGAAATTTTCTCTCTTTACCAAAGGCGAAACAAATGGACTCAATCCAAATGAAGTGGTCAAATAATTATTTTGTTGGTTTGGGCTGAAAACTAAGTTGTTATCACTATTCAAACGAATTTCACCAATATTTTTTAAATGTAAAATTCCATCCTCTTCTAATGCTTTTTGCCAATTTAAAATTTCAAAAGCAATAGCACTCACAGCAAAACCATAAGATGTTTTTTCTGCATGGGCGATATGATTTGCCAGCAAACCATCATTGTTTTTGATTTGACTGTTAAAAGAAACCATTTTCTTAGGTGGAAAAAACGAATTTGTGCTTTCATTAAGCTGTGCCGACTGAATTTCGGTTAAGAATGCTCCAAATCCAGGAACCGTTACACACTGATAACGATATAATAACTGCGCGATATAAGTTTCGATTTTCATAGTAACAAAGTTATACATCCAATATAGTTATCAAAATTTTATTCACAATTTTTATTAACAATTCGCATATTTTTATAGACAACTGTTTTTCAGTTTTTTAAATAAATTTCATTTATTTTTCTATTCGATATAAAATTTTAAAAATTTTCTTTTTGAAAGAATTTACTTCTAATTCATATATTTGTCATCTTGAAAAGCTAAAGCAGTTAACGAAATTATCCGTCCTCCTAAAATTATATAAGCCATGACTGAACAAGATTTATTTTATTTATTAGCCTTACTTCGTGTAGAAGGTGTTGGAGATATTATGGCAAAGAAATTATTGGCAAATTTTGGCAATGCCGAAGAAATTTTCAAAACTAAAACCAATCAAATTGCAGCCATAGATGGAGTTGGTTCAGTATTATTAAAGAATCTCAAAGATAAAACTGTTTTTGAAAAGGCAAATCAGGAACTGGAATTCATTCATAAAAATAATATAAAAGTATCTTTTTTTAAAGACGAAAATTATCCCGAACGGCTGAAACATTGTATTGATGCCCCTGTTTTAATTTTTTCTGCCGGGAATATCAATTTAGAAAACAAAAGAATAATTAGTATCGTTGGCACTAGGCAAATAACGTCGTACGGAGTTGAATTTTGTAAAAAACTAATTGAGGATTTGTCTCCTCTTGACCCTGTAATTGTTAGTGGTTTTGCGTATGGAGTTGATATTGTGGCACATCAGCTGGCTATAGAAAATAAACTGCAGACTATTGGCGTATTGGCGCATGGTTTAAACCAAATTTATCCCAAGGCACATAAAAAATACATGTCGAAAATGGAAGAAAATGGTGGTTTTATTACCGAATTTTGGAGTTCAACCAATCCTGATAAAGAAAATTTTGTACGTCGCAACAGAATCGTTGCCGGTATGACAGAAGCCACCATTGTTATAGAATCTGCAGATAGGGGAGGTTCGCTGATTACCGCTAATCTGGCTAACGATTACAATCGTGATGTTTTTGCCGTTCCCGGACGTGTTACAGACAAATATAGTCAGGGCTGTAATCAATTGATAAAAACGCAAAAAGCGAACGTATTGACAAGTGCTGCAGATTTGGTATATATGCTTAATTGGGATATTGAAAACAAGTCGAAGCCGATACAAAAACAACTCTTTGTTGATTTAGAACTGGATGAACAAAAAATCTATGATTATCTGCTTAAAAATGGAAAAGAATTGCTCGATATAATTGCACTTCAATGCGAGTTTCCAATTTATAAAATATCAGGAATTCTTTTAAATATGGAGCTTAAAGGAGTTATCAGGCCTTTGCCAGGAAAGTTGTTCGAGGCGATATGATTTAAAAGGCTTGATTTACTTATTTGACTTGAAAACATTTGCAAAGAATAGGGTTATTGAGAGTACAGAAAAAATTGTATTCACTATAAAATTTTCGAAAAATACTAATGTAAGGATAATGATCTCAAAATGAGCTATAGAAATATAATAGTTCGTCTTTCGCCGAAGAAGAAAAATTATCAAATATCCAAGGATAAAAAGAATTTGAGAAAGGGTAAAAATCAATGCAGTATAAAAAACCTGATTCGAAATATTATATGCCCATCCAACAGTTTTGTTTATTCCATATGAATGCTCATCGCCAAATAAATAAGCCAATATAAAACCAAACCCAAAAAGGAATATTAAGAGAAAGAAGAGATAATTAGTAAATATTTTTCTTAACATTTTGATTAATTGATTTTTTGAAATGATTTAGAGAAGTAGGAATTTAAATAGCAAACCCGAAAGTTTTTTTAAACTTGTCGGGTTTCATTTTTACTTTCTAAATCCAAGTACTTCCCGAACCTTTGCCAAAACACCATCGGCAACAACTGAAGCTTTTTCTGCCCCTTTTTTCAATAGGGCATCTACTTCTCCAATGTTGTTCATGTAGTAATTGTATTTTTCTCTTTCGGTTTTATATTTTTCTGTAATTAATTCAAAAAGAGCTTGTTTCGCGTGACCGTAACCATAATTTCCACCTAAATAATTGGCTCTCATTTCGGCAGTTTGAGTTTTATTTGCCAATAAAGAATAAATAGCAAAAGCGTTACAGGTATCTGGATTTTTCGGTTCTTCAAGCGGAGTACTGTCGGTTTCAATGCTCATAACCTGCTTGCGTAAAACTTTATCATCCAGAAAAATATTGATAATATTATTGGCTGATTTACTCATTTTTCCGCCATTCGTACCGGGAATCAACATGCTGTTTTCCTGAATTTTTGCTTCCGGAATAACGAAAGTTTCTCCCATTTGGTGATTGAAACGAGAAGCTACATCACGAGTAATTTCCAGATGCTGCAATTGGTCTTTTCCAACGGGAACAAATTCTGCATCATACAATAAAATATCGGCGGCCATTAACATCGGATAGGTGAAAAGTCCGGCATTAACATCATCCAAACGATCCGATTTATCTTTGAAAGAATGTGCCAAAGTCAATCTTTGAAAAGGAAAAAAACAGCTTAAATACCAGGTCAGTTCAGCTGTTTGTGCCACATCAGATTGTCTGTAAAACGTAACTTTATCAGGATTTAAACCACATGCAAGCCAGGCTGCTGCTGTGCTATAGGTGTTTTCTCTCAATGTTTTACCGTCTTTAATTTGTGTAATCGAATGTAAATCAGCAATAAACAAATATGACTCGTTTGCAGGATTATTTGATAATTCGATTGCCGGAATAATTGCTCCTAATAAATTGCCTAAATGTGGTGTTCCCGTACTTTGAACTCCGGTTAATATTTTTGCCATTCTATATTTTTCTTAATCACAAATATTGCAAAGTTTTTTTACAATATCCGAAAAGTTTACTTTTTTCTTAAACGCAAAGTTCGCAAAGTTTTTCGCAAACTTTTAGAGATTTTGAGTTTGTTTTTATAAAAGTCAAAAAAATCTAATAATCAAAAATCTAAATTCACTTCTGTTTTCTTACATTTGAAACCATGAAAGGAATTAAAATTATTTTTTGGATCTTTTGGCGTATTTGGTTTTACATCGTAATGGCCATTCCAATATTGATTATGCTGCCATTTTTAGTGGCTTCGATTATAACTGAAAGCGGTTATCCGTATTTTTTTAAAATGGCTCGTATTTGGGCAAAATTCATCCTTTTCGGAATGGGTTTCTATTACAAAATTGAGCGTCTTCAAAAGCTGGAAAAAGGCAAAAGTTACATGATTGTTGCTAACCATACCTCGATGACGGATATCATGCTGATGCTGGCCGTGGTTAGAAATCCCTTTGTTTTTGTTGGGAAAAAAGAGCTTGTGAAGATTCCGTTATTTGGTTTTTTCTATAAGAGAACCTGTATTTTAGTAGACAGAAATTCTTCAAAAAGTAAAAACGAAGTTTTTAAAAGAGCTCAGGATAGATTAAATCAAGGACTAAGTATTTGTATTTTTCCTGAAGGAGGGGTCCCTGATGATGAATCGATTTTATTGGATGAATTTAAAGATGGTGCTTTTAGATTGGCAATAGATCATCAAATTCCAATTGTGCCGATTGTTTTTGCTGACAATAAAGAGCGGTTCTCCTATACTTTTTTGAGTGGAAGTCCCGGAAAAATGAGAGGGAAAATATTGCCTTTTATTGAAACAAAAGGATTAACAGCAGAAAACAGAAAAGAGCTTCGTGACCAGACAAGACAATTGATTTACAAAGGTTTGTTGGAATTCAAGAAGAAGGACTTAGGCAAATAATATTAAATATTAAACCCGGCAAACTTTAAAAATTTGCCGGGTTTCATTTTGAATTAAAACCCCTTTTATATTCAAAATTTTATCTATCGATGAATTATTTTTTCTGAAATAAATCGCAATATTTTTTTTAATCAAAAGAATTCCTCGAGGCTCTGCCTCGGGGTGATGCTCAAAGATTAG
>NZ_CAMLDD010000027.1 GCF_946478785.1 uncultured Flavobacterium sp. | reverse complement strand
GAATCAATCCCTGTGCTTTGTCTTTTATGGGAACAAACTAGCTTTATTAGTCCCAGTGCTTCCTTTTTTATAAGGGTTGTATTTAGCTTTCTCAATCCCTGTTACAAACTTAAATAGAGACTGTTAAAAAAAGGTTACATAATTTTTTGTACTTTTTATATATTTCACATGTAGGTTTTTTTTGCTAAAATAAAAGGACATTTTTTTTGCAGTAATATAAGTACTTAAAAAGAAATGCTGATATTTTTATTCTTACTTTTAAATCTGTCATTTTTGATTTATCAGACCAATTTTCAATTACAATTAAAATCCAAAATATTTCATTTTTTACAAAATTTTTTTAATTAATCTAATGGTGTAATGATACAAAGTTTTTTTATTGCCCCTTCAAAACCCTGTATTTAACCAAAGAATTAGTTATTTTTGTTTTTGCAAACTTTATTATTTTTTATTTTGGGATTATATAAAAATCTATTTAAGCAGACAGCCATTTACGGATTAGCGACAGTATTACCTCGAATGCTAAGTTTTTTATTGGTAAGATTATATACTGGTATTCTACCTACTGCTGAATATGGTGAAGTCTCAATCGTTTTATCCTGGATGGTTTTTTTTAATGTCGTACTTTCTTATGGAATGGAAACAGCTTTTTTTAGATTTTACAGTGCTGAAGAAGATAAGAAAAACGTAATTGCAACAGCAACAATTTCAATATTCTGGACCTCAATTATATTTTTGTTTGCTGCTTTAATTTTTAGACAGACATTGGCTAACTGGGCTGAAGTCGATACACAATTTGTTACCTATTCTGTTTGGATATTAGTTTTGGATGCATTGGTCATAGTTCCTTTTTCTAAGTTAAGGGCCAATCAGAGACCAATGGTTTATGCCGCTATTAAAATTGGAAATGTCGTTATAAACCTTTTACTGAACATTTTTTTCTTACTGTATTTGCCTAAATTGGCAAACGAAAATCCAAACTCAACCTGGGACAATTTGTATATTGAAAATTTTCAGATAGCTTATATTTTTATTGCAAATCTTTTGGCAAGTTTGGCCACATTTATAGTGCTTTCGCCGAATTACCTTTTTTTAGGGAGGAGATTTGATTCAGTGCTTTGGAAAAAAATGATGAAATATGGTTTGCCAATTTTGGTAGCGGGAATTGCATTTGCAGTTAACGAACATTTTGATAAAATTTTACTGGGATATTTATTGCCTGAAAATCTTGCAAAGTCTGAGGTTGGGGCATATTCTGCCTGTTATAAATTAGGATTGTTCATGGTTTTGTTTGCGACAGCTTTCAGACTCGGAATCGAACCCTTCTTTTTTAGTCACTCAAAAAATGAAAATGCACCTCAAACCTATGCTGTAATCACGAAATATTTTGTGATTTTAGGATCATTGATTTTATTAGGCGTTATTGTTTTTGCTGATATTCTAAAATTACTTCTGCTGGATAATAAATCCTATTGGGAAGCCATGAAAGTTGTTCCTCTGATTATTTTGGCAAATTTCTTTTTAGGGATTTATAACAACTTATCGGTTTGGTATAAATTGACAGACAAAACAAAAATAGGGGCTTACATTTCAATTGTTGGAGCCATTGTAACACTGCTTTTAAATTATTTATTAATTCCAAAATACAGTTATTACGGGTCAGCTATTGCTACTATTTCGGCTTATGGAAGTATGATGATGATTTCGTATATTTTAGGAAATAAATATTATCCGATACCTTATGATATGAATAAAATTGGAGCTTATTTAGCAATATCAATTATATTCTCAGCGATTTCTTTTTACGGATTCAGAGAAAATTATTTTGTTGGAATTCCGTTACTGTTAGGATTCGTTTATTTTGTTTATCATAACGAAAAAGACACCATTAAAGGAATTATGAATAAAAAGTAAAATTGTCTTTTTAAACTTTTAAAATAAAAATGAAAATACAAATTATCAATAAATCACAGCACGACTTGCCAAATTACGAAACAATTGCTTCGGCAGGAATGGATTTGCGTGCCAATTTAACTGAACCAATTACGCTTAAACCATTAGAAAGAACCATTGTAAAAACGGGTCTTTTTATTGAATTGCCAATTGGTTATGAAGCACAGGTAAGACCAAGAAGCGGATTAGCTGCAAAAAAAGGTGTAACTGTTTTAAATTCGCCAGGAACCGTTGATGCAGATTACAGGGGCGAAATAGGCGTAATTTTAGTAAATTTATCAAATGAAGAATTTGTAATTGAAAACGGAGAACGAATTGCACAATTGATTATTGCCAAACACGAAAGAGCAGAGTGGATTGATGTGCAGGAACTTTCTGAAACATCAAGAGGCGCAGGGGGTTTTGGAAGCACTGGAGTGAAGTAAGCTGTAGTTTCAGTCTCAGTTATCAGTGCAGAAACTTTGGTATCAAAAAGGATACAGCTTAGCGAACTTTGCGAAGCCTTTGCAATTTTGCTAAAAAAGATAAAACCAACTCAAGGAGATTTTTAATCTTCCTATAAAAAATAAAGTACAAAAAATGAAAATAATTGTTCCAATGGCAGGTCGTGGCTCCAGGCTAAGACCACATACCTTAACTGTACCAAAACCGTTAATTCCTGTGGCAGGAAAATCTATCGTTCATCGTTTGGTCGAAGATATTGCAAAGATTTTAAAAGAACCAATTGAAGAAGTGGCTTTTATATTAGGAGATGAAGCTTTTTTTGGAGCTGATCTTGTGGAAAGCTTACAAGAATTAGCAGGAAGTTTAGGAGCAAAAGCATCTATTTATCGCCAGGATTTACCGTTGGGAACAGGTCATGCCATTATGTGTGCAAAAGAATCTTTGTCGGGTCCGGCAGTAATTGCATACGCTGATACTTTAATCAGGGCAGATTTTGAATTAGACCCTGCTGCTGATGCTGTAATCTGGGTAAAGCAAGTTGATCAGCCGGAAGCATTTGGCGTTGTAAAATTAAACGGGAATAATGAAATTATAGAATTGGTAGAAAAACCAAAAGAATTCGTAAGTGATTTAGCCGTTATCGGAATTTATTATTTTAAAGAAGTTGGTGATTTGAAAAAAGAACTTCAGGGAGTTTTGGATAATAACATTCAGAATGGTGGAGAATATCAGATCAATGATGGAATTAAGGCAATGATGGCTAACGGAAAAATTTTTAAAACCGGAAGTGTAGACGAGTGGATGGATTGCGGAAACAAAGATGTAACGGTTGAAACCAATTCCAGAATGTTAGGTTTTTTGCATAAAGACGGAGAACATTTAGTGGATTATAACGTAACTTTAGATAATTCAACAATTATTCCACCCTGTTATATTGGTGAAAATGTAGTATTAAAAAATACAACTGTTGGTCCAAATGTTTCATTAGGAAAAGGAACACGTGTTGAAAACAGTACGATAAAAAACAGTTTGGTACAGACAAATTCGCATATAAAAAATGCCGATTTGGATAATGCAATGATTGGAAATCATGTTAGTTACGATGGTAAGTTTACCAGTATAAGTATTGGTGACTATTCTGTTTTAGAATAAAATAATAATTTGAAATGAAATTATGTAAATGATGACAAAAGGAGTTTTTGTAATTTTAGTTTCCATTTTGCTTGGCAATCCAAATATTGTTATGGCTCAGACTGAACCAGAAGATATTGCTATGGTTACAGATGAATATCAGGACTCTTTTTTTGAATCATTAAAACAAAAAGGAATTGAAAATTATGACAAAGCAATTGCTTCATTAGAAAAATGCATTAAATTAAAACCTAATGATGCTGTTGCTTATTTTGAATTGGGTAAAAATTATTTAAAACTAAAGGATTATCAAAACGCACAAAACGCATTTGAAAAAGCCACTCAATTAGACCCAAAAAATAAATGGTACTGGTTAGGAATTTATGATGTGAGTTACGAAACCAAAAACTATACTTTGGCAATTGAGACTATTCAGAAAATTATACCATTTGACGAAGAATATAAAGATGATTTGATTTCGTTGTACATGATTACCAATCAATATGACAAAGCACTTTTGACGATTAATGAAATGAATGATAAGTTTGGAAAATCTGATGATCGCGAAAGATATAAATTACAGATTCTGTCTCAGGGAAAATATCAAAATGTCGAAATTGATAATTTGATAAATCAGATCAGACAAAATCCAAAAGACGAATCCAATTATGTAAACCTGATTATTTTATATTCAAAATCAGAAGAGACGGATAAAGCGTTGGGGGTTGCAAAACAATTGGCAAAGGAAATCCCGACCTCAGAATGGGCACAGGTAAGTTTGTTTAAAGGATATTTAGATCAAAATCAGGCAGACAAAGCAATTAAGGCAATGAATGCTATTTTGTCAAATTCAAAAATTGATACAAAGTTTAAACATAGGACTTTGAATGAATTTTTGATTTTTGTGAATAAAAATCCGCAATATGCAGCTGAGTTAGAAAAAGCGATTGGCTATTTTGACAACGATCCAAACGTAGATGTTGCAAAAGAAATTGGGAAATTTTATCACAGTAAGGGGCAATTTGAGAATGCTGTTAAATATTATGAGAAAGACTTAAAGACAAACTCAGATACTGATCTTGAAACTAATTTGCTTTTGCTTGAAGCCTATGCCCAGGCAAAACAATTTGAACCAATGACCAAAAGAGCAATGACTATGATTGAAGTTTATCCAAGTCAGCCGCAATTTTATTATTATGCAGGATTAGGAAGCAACCAATTGAAGCAATTTAAGAATGCAAAAACCGTTTTAGAAATGGGGCTTGATTATGTAGTTGATGATAAAAAGCTGGAAGCAGATTTTAATATTCAACTAGGGGAAGCTCATAATGGGTTAGGAGATGCAAAGAAAAAAGAGGAATACTTTTTGAAGGCAAATGGATTATTAAAAAAAACAAAGTAAAGATTAGACTCAGATGAAAAAATATATAGCAATATTGTTGGTAACCATTTTTATGATTTCGTGTAAATCTAAAAAGGTGGCATTACAAAATAGTAATACAGAAACGTCAGCTAAAATTGACAATAAAACAGTAGAAAAACACTATGAAAATAAATTAGATTTTTCTACATTATATATCAAAGCAAGCGCAAAATACGTTGATGAAAAACAAAACCAGAATGTAACGGCAGAGATTAAGATCGAAAAAGACAAGCAAATTTTAGTAAGTGTTCGTTTTTTAGGAATCACAATGGCAAAGGCATTAATTACACCAACTGCAGTAAGCTACTACGAAAAAATAAAAGGCACTTATTATGAAGGTGATTTTACAAGTTTAAGTAAATGGCTTGGAACCGAACTGGATTATAGCAAAGTGCAAAATTTATTGGTTGGAGAAGCTTTGGATGATTTAAGAAAAGGAAAATATACACAGACAATTGTAGAAAACCTTATTCGCTTAGAAAACGAAAAAGAAACAAACCTAAAAAAGGCTTTCTTTTTGGAACCTGAAAAATATTTGCTGCAAAAAGAGCAAATTTCTCAGGTCTCAGAAAACATGATGTTAGAAATTAAATATTCAGATAATAAAGTTTTTGATCAGGGAACGCTTCCGACAAGTATTGAAATTAATGCAATTCAGCCTAAAGGGAAGACAGATATTAATTTGAATTATAACACAATTTCCTTTAACGAAGAACTTTCTTTTCCATATAGTGTTCCAAGTGGCTATAAAAAAGTTATAATTAAGTAAATTTGCAAAAAGATATCAGAAAAATGCCAAAATTTCTCCTAAGCCTAATTTTTATATGCGCCACAACTTTTGTGTGGGCACAGGACTCGCAACAAGAAAAACTGGAACAGCGAAAAGCGCAGATTCAGCAGCAAATTCGGGATAATGAAAAAATGCTAAAATCGGTAAAGCAAAAAGAAAAATCAGCAGTTAATGTTTATTTGATTCAGCAGAATAAAATAAAACTGAAGGAAAAACTGATTAATACTACGGCTAAGCAGGAAAGGCTTTTAAGCAATGATATGTATATTAATCAATTAAAAGTAAATAAGCTTAAAAGAGAATTGGCAGTCCTGAAAGAAGACTATGCGAAGATGATCCTTAAATCGTACAAAAGCCGTTCTGAACAAAGCAGAGCTATGTTTATTTTGTCTTCAGAAAGTTTTTTACAGGCCTATAAAAGAGCGCAATATTTAAAACAATATACCAATTTCAGAAAAAATCAAGGTTTAGAAATTCAGTCTAAAACAGCAGAATTAATTGATTTTAATGCTAAATTAGATAAACAAAGACAGGTAAAGAAAAAGATAATTGCTGAGAATAAAAAAGAAAAACAAAGCTTAGAAGTTGAAAGAAAAGAGCAGCAAAAGCTGGTTAATTCGATCAAAAAAGATAAAAATAAGATTATAGCTGATACAAGAAGCAAACAAGCAGAATCTAAACGAATAGACAGACAAATTGATCGCTTGATCCGGGAAGCAATTGCTGAGGCAAATAGAAAAGCAGCGTTAGAAAGAGCGAAGGAAAATCCAGGTTCAGCACCATCAAAAGCCCCGGTCTCATCATCAAAAATTGCTTTGACGCCTGAGGGTAAAATTTTAGCAGCAGATTTTAAGGCAAACAGAGGAAAATTGCCATGGCCGGTAGAAAAAGGATTTATTTCTCTTGGATATGGAGATCAGCCACATCCACTTTATCCTTCGTTAACTGTTCATAATTCGGGAGTTGAAATTACGACTGAATCCGGTGCCACTGCACGTGCGGTATTTGAAGGAGAAGTTTCAAGCATTATGGTCTTGTCACCAATTAACAGAGCTGTAATGATTCAGCATGGAAATTATTTTACTGTTTATCAAAACCTAAGTCAGGTTTTTGTAAATAAAGGTGATAAAGTTAATATCAAACAAAGTATTGGAAAAGTAAGAACAAGCGGTGATACAGGAAAAACAGTTATCAAGTTTTTAATTCTTCAGAATACATCAAATAACAATCCCGAAGGATGGTTGCAAAACAGATAACAAAAAGGAGATGGAAGTCTCCTTTTTTATTTAATAATAGCCAATTCAAATACATTTTGTTGAATACGAAATTGCAATGATTGAATTTAAAAATAGTATTTTTGCAGTATGGAAACAAATAGACAGAAAAAAATAGGCGGTGTCATCCAAAAAGATTTGGTCGATATTTTGCAGGGTGAAGTGAGAAAAAACGGAATTAATAATTTAGTAATTTCGGTATCCAAAGTAAGTGTGACTTCAGATTTATCTGTAGCGACTGTGTATTTAAGTATTTTTCCGCAAGAGAAAGCAAAAGAAACTTTAGAAGGAATAAAATCGAATACTACTTTAATTAAGCACGACTTGTCGCAACGTGTGCGTTTGCAGTTGCGACGTGTACCAAATCTGGTATTTTTTATCGATGACTCTTTAGATTATATCGAAAAAATTGACAACGCTTTGTCAAACAGAGAAAACCCAATTGAAAACCGTGATCTTTTAGAAAAAAGAAGAAAATCATAAATTGAATTTCCCTCTCTACATAGCCAAACGTTATATTTTTAGCAGAAGTAAAAACAATGCTATAACTATTATCAATCGCATTGCCAGTATGGGAATCATTGTTGGTACGATGGCTTTGTTTGTGGTTTTATCCGTTTTTAGCGGATTGAAGGTTTTCAGTCTTTCGTTTACAAACGAAATAGATCCTGATTTAAAAATGACCAGCACTTACGGAAAGTCATTTTTGATTACACCTGATCAGGAAAATCAAATTAAGAAAATAGAAGGTATCGCTTCCTACACTAAAATTATCGAAGAGCGAGTTTTGTTTTTGTTTAAAGACAAACAGCAGGTTACCTATTTAAAAGGTGTTGATAGCTTGTATCCTGTGGTTAACGATATCAAAAAAAAGCTTTTTAATGGCCAATGGCTAAAACCCGATACATTTCAGGTGGTTATTGGGTACGGAATTGCCAGTGATTTTTCTATGGGAATAATGGATTTTGAAAACCCATTACAGATATTCGCACCAAAACCCGGTAAAGGAGCAATTGAAAATCCAGAAGAAGCATTCAATAAAACAGATGTATTGCCAGTCGGAATTTATTCGGTAAGCGAAGAATTAGATTCTAAATACGTTTTTGCCGATTTAGGTTTGACGCAGGAATTATTGCAATATAAACCCAATCAGATTTCAGGTATTGAATTAAAATTAAAACCTGATGCTAATGAAGAAAGTATTAAATCTGAATTGAAAACCATTTTCAACAACAAAATTACCCTAAAAAACAGAGCGGAGCTTAATGAGTCATTGTATAAAATGCTCAATACTGAAAATATCGTTGTTTACTTAATTTTTACGCTGGTCATAATCGTGGCACTTTTTAATTTGGTTGGAGCCCTAATTATGATGATTTTAGAAAAGAAAGGAAACTTAAAAACCCTTTTCAATTTAGGAACCGAAATCAGTCATCTTCGAAAAATATTTTTGCTTCAGGGAACTTTGTTAAGTGTTTTTGGAGGTATAATCGGACTTGTTTTAGGGATGATTTTAGTACTTCTTCAGCAGCAATACGAACTGATTATGATTACGCCAACTTTGGCCTATCCTGTTGTTTTTTCTTTCGAAAACGTACTAATCGTAATGGGAACCATTGTTACTCTTGGTTTTGTGGCTTCTTTAATTGCCAGTAGCCGTGTGAGTAAAAAGTTGTTAGATTAGTATTTTCTTTATCAAAATATTACTTATATTTACCGCCTTAAAAATTTACAGCATATGATTGTTTCTGCCTAATCCTATTTTATTTTTTAATAATTAGGATACTTACGTTTTTACTTTTTAAGTTCAGATCAATATATCTGGACCAATTTTATCATTTATCCTAAAAATATCATGACAGAAACAACCCTACAGAAAAGTCTGTTTTCTAAAATTTTTACCACATTAAAACAAGCCCTTAAAGGCGATGAATCTTTTGATTATACAGCCGGAAGCATTAAAAAAGCCGTTATCCTGTTAGCCATTCCGATGGTTTTAGAAATGATGATGGAATCTGTTTTTGCTTTAGTCGATTTATATTTCGTTGGTCATTTAGAGCATTCGAGTTTTGCGATTCAGACCGTTGGTTTAACGGAATCTGTGCTTACGATTATATATTCTTTGGCTATCGGAATGAGTATGGCGGCGACAGCAGTTGTAGCACGACGCATTGGAGAAAAAGACCCGGTTGCTGCTGCAAAAGCCGGAATGCAGGCCATCATTATTGCTTTTGTAGTTAATAGCGTAATGAGTGTCTTGGGCGTAATTTATGCGAAAGATATTCTGATTTTGATGGGAGCATCCATTGATGCTGCAGAACACGGTTACCGATTTACACAAATTATGATTGGAAGCAGTTTGTGTATTATGCTTTTATTCTTAATCAACGGAATATTTCGCGGTACCGGAAATGCTGCCATTGCCATGAAAAGTTTGTGGCTGGCGAATATTTGCAACATTATTTTATGTCCAATTTTAATTAATGGCTTAGGACCAATTCCTGCTTTTGGATTAATCGGTGCGGCCTTTGCAACCACTTTAGGGAGAACTATTGGCGTATTATATCAAGTATACCATTTGTTTTTTGGAAAAGGTGCTTTAAGAATTATAATCTCTTATTTTATTCCGGATTTTAAGCAGATAAAAGCTTTGATAAAAATTGCTGCTCCTGGAATTTTACAATTCGTAATTGCTTCCTGCAGCTGGATTTTTCTGGCGCAATTAGTTGCCACAACCGGAGGTGATCACGGTTCTGCCGGTTATCAGACAGCACTTCGAATTATGATGTTTTTTATTCTTCCTGCCTGGGGATTAAGTAATGCTGCCGCTACTTTGGTGGGACAAAACTTAGGCGCCAAACAAATTGAACGTGCCAAAAAATCAGTTTTTACGACTGCGAAGTACAATGTTATTTTTATGGCCACGATTATGATTATTTCATTGTGTTTTGGCAAATACATTGTTTCCTTTTTCACAAACGACGAAATGGTTAGAGCAGTCGCTGCTGAAGCATTACAAATTATGAGTGCCGGTTTTGTTTTTTACGGAATCGGAATGGTTTTAATTAATACTTTTAATGGAGCAGGGGATACCTGGACACCAACCGGAATTAATTTCTTCGGATTTTGGCTGTTCCAAATTCCATTGGCTTATGTATTGGCAAAACATTTTAATATGGGTCCAACCGGTGTTTTTATTGCAATTCCGGTTGCTGAAACCGCCATAACTTTGGCTGGAATTGTACTTTACAAAAGAGGTAAGTGGAAACGTATTCAGGTATAATTAACATATTAAAAGAAAAGAGCTTCATATCGAAGCTCTTTTTTTATGCTTTAAACAAACTCATAACCTGCATAAACCTTTTCAATTTCTTTCATAACATTGAATAAATCTTCAGGAGCATCAGTGGTAACCAGTTTTTGTTTGTATTCTTTAAAAGAATGGATTCCTTTGAAATAATTGGTATAATGACGACGCATTTCAACAATTCCCAGTCGCTCTCCTTTCCAGTCCATCGACCATTGCAGGTGATTTCTGGCGGCTTCAACACGATCAGCAACTGTTGGAGCAGGTAAGTGTTCTCCCGTATTGAAGAAATGTTTGATTTCATTAAAAATCCAGGGATAACCAATGGCTGCACGACCAATCATGATGCCGTCGATACCGTATTCATTTTTATATTTTAATGCTTTTTCAGGACTGTCGATATCGCCATTTCCAAAAATTGGCATTGTAATTCTCGGGTTGTTTTTTACACGTGCAATATGCGACCAATCGGCGTGGCCTTTGTACATCTGGGCACGGGTTCTGGCGTGAATTGTCAAGGCCTGAACACCAATATCCTGAAGTCTTTCGGCAACTTCGTCGATATTGATTGAGTTGTCATCCCAGCCCAGACGTGTTTTTACTGTGACAGGCAAATCGGTACTTCTAATAACCGCTTTTGTCAAACGCACCATCAAATCGACATCTTTCAAAACTCCGGCACCGGCACCTTTACAAACTACTTTTTTTACCGGACAACCAAAATTAATATCAACTAAATCCGGTTTTACGGTAGAAACAATTTTAGATGAAAGTGCCATAGCCTCTTCATCTCCACCAAAAATCTGAATTCCAACAGGACGTTCGTAATCAAAAATATCCAGCTTCATTCGGCTTTTGATAGCATCACGAATCAATCCTTCTGACGAAATAAATTCAGAATACATTAAGTCAGCACCGTGCGTTTTGCATAATCTGCGAAACGGCGGATCACTAACATCTTCCATCGGTGCGAGTAATAAAGGAAATTCGGGTAATTCTATGTTGCCAATCTTGACCATCTTCACTATTTTGTGCAAAATTACAACATTTAGTTTAATTCATAGCAAAACATTTAAAAGGCTGAAATTAAATCATATAAGTTATATAAGCTCATTTTAGCTTTGCGCAAAGTTTGATATGAACTTATATAACTTATATGGTGAAAAAAATTTCTATATATTATTTCGATAGTCAAAAAACCGAATTGGTTTTCGGCTCATCGGATTAAAAACTAAAGGATTTAAAGTTTCTTTAGAAGCGAATTCTATTTTTGGAGTCACTCTTAATTTCGCTCTGAAATGATCTTTGATTTCCTGTAGGAATTCAGGAGTTTGATTTTTTACGGCAATTTTTATCAGGATTTCATCTGTTCCTAAATCATTGGTCGAGATCTCAATAATATGATTCTCAATATTATCAAAACCACTCAGGACATCGTTCATTGCTGGTGGATAAAGCGTGGTTCCTTTGTATTTGATCATTTGTTTTTTGCGTCCAATTACAGGACCGACGCGCAAAGTATTTCTTCCGCATTTGCAAGGTTCGTTATGTAATTGTACAATATCTCCAGTTTTGAAACGGAGTAACGGCATGGCTTCAATACCTAAAGTGGTAAAAGTCAATTCGCCGGTTTCACCATTTTTTACTGGCATATTGTTTTCGTCGAGAACTTCTACAATAATTAATTCCGGATGATGATGTCCTCCAATTCCGTGTTCACATTCGGTAAAAGCGGTGCTCATTTCAGTAGATGCATAAGTAGAAAACAACTTAATATTCCATTTTTCTGCTATTTTTTTGGACAAAGTATTCATCGAAAAATCCTGATTTCTCAAAGATTCTCCAATACAGATAGCACCTTTTATACTTGAATTATTATAGTCGATTCCATGAATTTCGGCATATTCAATTAGTTTCAATAAAAATGATGGAACCGTAATTAAATACGAAGGTTTGTATTTTAAAATCGAATCCCATTGCAATTCCGGTATTCCTGCACCTACGCGAATGACACCTACTTTGAGTTTTCGTAATCCTAAAAAATATGCCAGACCCGCCATAAATTTTCGGTCGATTGTGGTCATTAATTGCACCACATCGCCTTCTGCAATTCCGGCACAGGCAAACGAAATAGCTTCATTATAGGCCAATCGATCTAAATCTGAATCGGTTAAACCAAAAGTTACCGGATCGCCCAAAGTCCCGGAAGTAGAGGCGTAGTCAATAATTTTATTTTGCGGAACACACAAAAAATCATCGTTGTATTGCTGTAAATCTTCTTTTGTGGTTACAGGCAAATATTTTAAATCTTCCAGCATATTGATTTTTGAAATATCGATGTTTCTTTCTGCAAAAAGACGTTTATAAAAAGGAGAATTGCCATTGATATAAGTCAAAAGTTCCGCTAATTTTTGTTCCTGAAAAATTTTAATTTCTTCTAAAGAATCTTTTTCTATTGCTGGAATCATTGTAATTTTCTTTTGATTTTTTTTAAGTATTTTTCAATTTCTGCTTTTTCAGGTGCGGTAGTAATTTCTTTGGTTAATGCTTTTTCAAAATTAGCCTGAGCCTGACGAAATTCTTTTTTTTGATAAAAGTACAACCCCGTTTTGTAATACACAACCCAATAATCAGGGTTTAGGGATTGATAGTTCCGGATAAATTCAGCAGAAATTATTTCTTTATTTTTTTGATACAAATCGAACTGATTATTTTCAATTTTGAACTTTTTATAATTTTGAAAAGCCGGACTTTCCAAAAATGGATCTTTAGCAATATTTAAATTTTCTTCCTCGAATGAAATTGCCAGATTCGATTTTCTCTCCTTAAAAATGGAATCCAAGTTATAGCAGACAAACTCACCTAATTGATACGGATTTGCCGAAATCCAAACCAGTTTTTCTTTAGGTTTAAAAATAATTCCGTGATGTGCCAGCAATTGGTTTAATGCTTTTTCGTTTCCATAACCTAAAGCTATATTTTGCAAACCGTCTTTATTTCGAAGAATTTCAGAAGCAATTTTTTGATTAATTTTTTTGTTTTCAGAGAGAAGTTCCTCCATTCTTTCAAAGCGATATTTCGAATGGCTATTGACGATTTGCAATTGATTACGTTTGTCATTTTTTAAATTTTCGCTTTGAAAATGATTCGAACAAATCAACTGATTGGTATTGGGAACATCATAAACATCCATTTCCCTGGGCGAAACTTCAATCAAGATGGCTTTGTTGTCATGTGCGCTTCCCACCATAATAGATTCAGAAACAAAAACCTTTCTTTTTTTAGCAATAGCAACAGCTTCTTCAATGTTTTTGGCATGTTGCAAAATCTCACGGGTCAGAATAGAAATTGGGGTTTTGGCACTTAACGGGATTTTAGATTTTGATGCATTTATAGTGACCGTCAAACCTTCCTTATTCATTCCGGAAACGGCACCAATCATTCCGGGCCAGGTCACCATCATAAAAGGATGACCCTGCTCTGGATTTATAAAGGCTACAATTTTATTTTCTGCGAAAGCGTCATTTACATAAAAATCAAAATTGCGACCGAGAATCAAATTTCCGTCTTCGGATTTTTCTCCCCATGCAGCAAAAGAAGAGCAGCCAACCAAAGCCAGATCCTGAAGAGCATGACCAATGTCATGGGCGCCGTGCAAGTATAAACTGCGTTGGTATTGAGGTGCGATATCGTTGAAATTTTGGGAAGTGTATTGCGAAACGCCATAAATTTCGACCTGGTATTCATCAGGGACATTTTTATATAATTTTCGATTGTACCATTTCAGAAAATTCCGAAGCAGATTCTGCTGCAATTTGGAAGGAACAAAATCTTCAATTCTGGAGAAAAATATTTTTTCCTGTTGTTCCAAAAGAGAATCAGACAAGGCTCCCGTAGTAAGACCAATTTCAAACGGATCACCTTCAACATATAATTCCCACAGACCTTGTTTGTTTTTTAAAAACGAATTTTTACCCGAAAGAAATACACTATCGGATTGTTTGGTTACAACAGGTTTAGTGGTGTTATAAGGCGCAATATCAGGTAAATGTTTTTTTGACTTCGATGTTCCGCAAGCAATAAACACCAAAGTAAAACTGATAAGGAAAAGTAATGGAATTCGACTCTTCATACGCTTTTTTTATTCAGATGACTGATTGATTTTGGTCACTAAATATTCTTTCCCAAGAATTTCAGAACAGGTTACGACAGCTCCAATAGTTACTCCCAAAACACCGTGCATATTGATGCTTTGTCCAGTAAGATAAAGATTGTCTAATTTGGTTTTTGAAGGAATAAGGGTTTTCATCGGATTGCTGCAATCTTTCACATAACCATACATATTGCCATTGTGTCCGCCAATATAATCCCGATAAGAAAGCGGTGTCGAAGTATGAATCGATCGAATACAATCTTTTATTCCTGGAAATTTTAGTTCAATTTCATCAAGAAATTTAGCTGTTTTTCTAGATTTGAATTCTTCATAATTTTCTCCGCGGTCATTTTTTTCAGCAGTTGTATTAAAAGTATTCATCCAGGGAGTGACATCGTCAAATTTCATATAGGTAATAAAGGTCATTCCTTCGGCCCATATTTCCTGTTTGTTTGAAGCATTCATCGAAGCCATAAATGCTTTTGGCCATGAATCGTCATCATAATCATGAGCCGTCCAGACTTCGCTGCTTTTTTTAAAATGATAATGATTGTGATTGATGTATTTAAAAGTTTCAGGCTTAAAAACAATATATAAACTAAAGGCCGAAATTACGCCTTCAAGACTTTGAATTCTGCTATAAAATGCTTTTCTGAAATTTTCCTCACCGGCGAGTTTCAGTGTAGTTTTGGGTTCGATATTAGAGATGAAATGCAAGCCTGAAACTTCAGTTCCGTCTTTCATTTCAGCCGACACGACCTTATTGTTTTCGACTTTTAGACGCGTAACTTCTTTATATTTATAAAATTCACCACCATGTTTTTTGAGTTGTTTCAAAAGTTGTTTGGTAATCTGACTGCCACCGTTTATGCAGCGCCACGAACTTTGAATATATGAATTTACAGAAAGGGCATGAACATAAAATGGCGATTTATCAGCGATACCGGCGTACAAAAAATTAGAACCGGCCAATACCGCTTTCAGTTTTTCATTTGTAGTAAAGCTCTCAATAGTTTCTTTTGCATTTAATGCCAGGATTTCATTGTCATATTTTCCTTCCCAGTTTAAATTATACAGTGGAAAAGAGTCACAGATCGTTTTTAATTTGTCGCAATAATTCTTGATATTTTCTTTTTCTTCAGGGAAATAGCAGCCTAATTGCTGAACAAAATTATCATAACCCTGTGCATGTGGATATTGGGTAGTATCGTCTTCAAAAGAAATAATGTCAAAACCATTTTCATCTAATTTTTTTAGGTTCAAATGATCGATAATTCCTAAATATTTAAAATATTCATGAAGATTCTGACCTTCGCTTAAACCTCCGATATAATGAATTCCGGTATCAAAAATGGTTTTATCCCGAACAAATGTCTGCAGGTTTCCGCCATATTGATTGTTTTTTTCGAGCACACATACGCTGTAGCCTTCTTTAGCCAGAATAACAGCCGAGACCAAACCACCTAAGCCGCTGCCAACAATTACCACGTCATATTGCTCCTTCATTCTTTTTTCTTAAATATGATTAAGTTATTTTTTTCCAAAACAGAATCAAATCCAAAGCTAATCAAAGTATTTTTTAGTCCCGGACTATGAACCAAAATTACACACGGAGTAGTAGAAACGACTTTTTGAATTTCGTTATAATTTTCGTCCGAAATTAAAACAGCATCGTATTGAATTTCCTGAATGGTTTCCAGATTTTCAAGATACCTTATTCTTCTTTTTTTAGCGATATAATTAGTTTTGGCAATGTCTCTTTTTTCTTCGTCAGCAAAATAAGAATCTATTTTTCGCTGTGGTTCCTGCAAAGTTAATAAAACATCCACTTGTCCGTAATCATTTCCTAAATGTACTATTTTGGCTTTCGCCGAAATGTGCTGGTTTAAATGATAATAGGTTTCGAGATGGTTTTTCAGGTTTTGCTTTACACTTTTTACGATTTCCATTTCCTTGTAATCATAACTATGAATCAGCATTTTTTTGAAATAATCAGGACCTTCTAATTCCTGACGCGTTTTGCTGAATTCAGATTTGAAAAAAGTACTGATTTGTTTAGTTCTTTCGGCATAATTTTTTCCGAAAGAAAGGTTTTCAGGAGTAATTCTTTCTAAAATAGAAACTGTAATATTGCCATCGTGAATTATAAAATCGCCTTTTGGAAGCACTTCCGAAACACCATGAATCAATACAGGAACGATATCCAAATTAAATTCTTCGGCAAGAAAAAAAGCACCTTTGTGAAAACGCTTAATCTGATTGTTTTCAGAGCGGGTTCCCTCAGGAAAAATCATAATCGAATAGCCTTCGTTTACTTTTTGGCGCAAATGTTCAATTCCGTTTTCAAGCCCTTCAGAAACCGGATAAAAACCTGCTTTTTTAACGGTAGCACCAAAAATAGGGGAGTTGTACACCCAATCGTTTACTAAAAAAATAATTTTTGGGCTCAGCATTCCGATTGCCAGGATGTCTAAAAATGAAGAATGATTGGCAATAATTATCGCTGGTTTTTCGAAATTTTCATTAAAATTATTGATGATTTTCTTCTCAACAAACGGATTTGAATACAAGACTGATTTCATAAATTTCGAAATCACATATCGAAATCCTCTCATTTTGGTTTTTTCACTTATTGGTAGAATCGGCATAATAATCAAACTGCAAAGCGACATTAAAACACCTCCAAAACCATAATAAAAAAAGGACAGAACGCCATTTACAAAACTGCGTAATTCGAAAGGTGCATTTCCGTTTTTTGGTCTGTTTGATAAAAACAATTTAAAAAGAATCGGGTAGAAGATAAAAGTGATAATCAATGCTGCAAAAACTCCAATTAAGGAAACGGATGAAATCGATCTTAACGCAGGATGTTTCGCAAAAATCATGGCGCCAATTCCTAAAATGGTTGTGATAACGGCCAAAATTATCGAGGTCCTGTAAATTGCAATTTCGTTTTTTCCGGTAGTATATTCTTTTTGAAGTGCGCTCGTCATGAAAATACTAAAATCAACACCGTGTCCAAAAATCAATGTGCAGACAATCATACTGAAAATATTCATCTGAATGCCAAAAAGACCCATCATCCCTGCTGTTACAATTCCGGTTAAAGCAATCGGAATGCAGCTCACAATAACCAATTCAATTCTTCTAAAGAAGAAAAACAGAATCAGAATTACAGCCACAAATGAGTAATTGACAAGCGAATTAAAATCGGTTTTCAAAGTGCTGAAAAACGTTTCGTTCATTTGCTGTCTGTCAATGGCAATCAGGTTATTTTTGGCTGAAGCCGATTTTACAAAAGCATCCCGCTGTTTAGGCGTAACTTTTACTAAAGTCGAAATGGTGTAAAAACTATTTTTTTCGGTTACAAATTCTTTCAATTGTAACGCCTGAATTTTTAAATAATCTTCGGCAGAAATGGGTCTAAAATCAAAGTCTAAATGATCATAAAAAGTAGAATAAGTAGTTGGCTTAAAACCGAGTTTTGAACCTTCGGCAATTAATTGTGATTTTAAAAGCTGTTTTTTATTGGCATCCCAAAATGAATTCCACTGATCAATTTTCTGTTGTTGTTGCTTCTGCGAAAGCATAATTCCACCAACAGAACTGAAATTCAATATTTTGTTGTCTTGTTTCTCTTTGGATAAATCAGAAAAAAGCCGGCTGTTGTTTTGCAAAACTTCTTCCATACTTTTTCCGTACGAAGCCACATATATAGTTTTCGAAGTTAAACTCGTGCTTTCTTCCAGTTCTTTCTCTGCTGCTTTAATTTCCTTTGGAACAAAATTCAATTGCGATAAATCATTATTGAAACCAACATCATTATAGGTAAAAAAGCAGACAATTGTAATTAAGACACAAAAGCCAATCAGGATTTTATTGTTATGAAAAGAAAAATGAGCCAGTTTATCGATCACATTTTTCTTGTGTTCAAAATTGTTTTCTTTTGGTTTGTATAAATGCGGGACAATCAAAAGCGAGAAAAATGCAGAAGCCATAACGATGACGGCAGCAAAAATTCCGAGATCATTCAACGCATCTGATTTCACAAAAAGCAGACATAAAAAAGCAACTGCCGTAGTCGAACTGCTCATAATAACCGGCATAGTAATGTCTTTGTACAAAGTTTTTATATCGCTGTTATGCTTGTAATGCGTGAGAATATGAAGGGAATAGTCAATTGTAATTCCAAGTAAAATAGAACCAATTCCGAGTGAAATAGCCGAAATCTGTTCTTTCACAAAATATAAAAACGCCACGGCAAACAAAGCCCCAAAAACAGTTGGAATAAAAATGATGAGCGGAATAAGGATTTTTCTATAAAACAAAATCAAAATGAGCATTAGCGTAACCATCGCAATTGTTGTGGTCAGCATGATATCGCTTTTAATTTGATTCGCATTGGCAACCGCAATCAAAGCAGAGCCAAAATAACTGATCGAAGTTTTGCTTTTAAATTTCTGATTTAAATTTTCCTGAATGGATTTAAGTTTTTCGGCAAAAATCGTGTTTTTTTCCGTTTCGCTCGACGGAAGATTTGAAGTGATAAAAAGCAATAATTTCTTTTTGTCTTTGGTCATGACAAAACCATTGTCGAGTATAAAATCGTCACCAACATTTAATTGCTGTAATTTTTTTAAGGCAATAAACGAAATCCCAAGCGGATCCTGCAGAATAAAATCTTTCGTTACAAATCCGGATGGTGAAATAATAGATTTGTAATTTCCCTCTACGGTTGCTGCAATGCTGTCTTTTTGCAGTTTATTCTGAATGGTTTCATAATCTTTATTGTTTAGAAAAAGCGGTAAATTTCCGTAAACAAAATCAATAGTTTCCTGAATATTTTCTTCCTCAATTTTTCCCTGAATTCCGGTGATGTAAGGTTTGCAGGAATTTGAAACGCTATCTGAAAAAACAGTTGCCATTTCTTTTAAGTCTTCATCAGAACCATTTTTTTCGAGTTTGAAAATGACGGTTATTTTATCGGCGAAATTTAATTGTTTTAAAACTTTTGCTGTAACATCAGCCTTATCGTTTGTTGGAATTAATTTAGTAATGTCTTCTTCAAATTTGATTTGAGAAGCGAAAAATCCAAAAATAAAAAGTATCAAAACAGCCAATACAACCGACAAGGATTTTCTTCGGTTGACAAACAAATGAATGGCGTAGAAATAGTGATGCATAATTTTTATTATTGTTTTTTCAGTATTATAACACTACTGAACACTCCAAGAGATTTTACAAATTTCCGGAATTGATTTGTGCTAATTTGTGAAATTTGCGGTAAAATAAATTATATTAAGATTGTTTTTTGGTAAAAGCCGTTAAAAGCAAATAACTGACAAGGCCAAAAAACAATGCCGAAACGGATGCTAAAATAAGACTTCCAACGATATATTGCGTTGCATTTTTCTGAATATCATCAAGTGTCACGGAACTGTCTAAAAACAAAGGGGTTTCGTTCGATACAAAATAGCTTCCCATTTTTAGCGATCCATAAATAACAAACGGAATAAAAGGAGGAAAACTTACATTGGAGGATAAATAAGCAATGACTTTATTGAGCCTGAACAAGGCAGCAAAAGTAAAAAGTAAAATAGTCTGAAGTCCCCAGAACGGAGAAATTCCAATAAAAATTCCCAAAGCGATTGCAGCCGATTTTTTAAAATTTGAATCTTTGCTTTCTAAAATATCTTCAAGAAAGAACTTTTTAAAACCTTTTTTTTTTGCCCGGCGAAAGAAATCCCGGGGTTTGATATACAAAAGTGCATTGGTAACCAAAACCGTATTTAAGATACTGATTCGGGTAAAATCGCGAAATGGCCGAAAATGTGAAACACGCTCTGCCGGATCATATAAAACCTGAATGGGAATGTTTTTTACCGGAATTCCTTTCCAGGCTGAACGCACAATTACTTCAATCTCAAACTCAAATTTATTGGTATAAAATTGTTTCGGAATCAATTGTAAAGGATATAATCTGAAACCTGATTGTGTGTCATCGAGCTTAATTCCGGTTTCAAATTTGAACCAAAAGTTCGAGAATTTATTTCCGAAACTGCTTTTCTTTGGCACATTTTCCTGTGTCATGTTGCGACTTCCAATTAATAAAGAATTCGGTTCGTTTTGAATTTCCAAAATAAAATTCGGAATATCGGAAGCAAAATGCTGTCCGTCAGAGTCGATTGTAATCGCATATTCGAATTTCATTTCGATTGCCTTTCGGAATCCGTTTCTGAGCGCCCTTCCTTTTCCTAAGTTCTGAGGATGATGAATTTGTGTTAACTGAGAATAGGATTTTAGAATTTCGCTAGTGTCATCGGTCGAGCCATCATTGACAATTATGATATTGGAAGTGTATCCTAAAATAAAGTCCAATACTTTTCGCAGCGTCTTGTGATTATTGTACGTTGGAACAATAACACAAAAGGAAGTCGAATTTAGAAGATCGTGCTGTGACAAAGTAGGTTTCATTTGTAGTTTTGCTTTCGCTTACTTCACAAATTGTTTTTCTTTTTCAGAAAAACTTTTAGACTGTAAAATAAAATTTTTCAGGTATTCTTTTAAGGCATTGTTTTGAGCTGAATAATGCTCTGTAATGAAATTTTTGTCTTCTTTGATATTCTTTTTATAACCGGTTATTCCGGGAACATTTTCCTGAATGCTCAATCGGATCATTCTGATTTCGATATTATCAGAATCACTTTTTATGGTCGATTCGAGTAATTTTGCTCCTTCCTTGAAACGATCAATTTTTTCGCCTAATTTTTTTTCAAATTTTGAATCCACTAAAATCGAAGCTGCTTTGTAAGCTACTAAAATTTTATCATCATCATTGGAAATATTAGCTAATTTCACCGTAAAATCTTTTGCATTCGCTTCAGATTTTGTAACCGTTGGATACAGTTTTCTAATAGCGGCCAAATCCTGAGCACCAACAAAATTTACCCATAAAAGTAATGTTAACAGCAGTTTCATATCAAAGTTTTTTATACACATTGCTTAATTTCAGAGCAACGGTATCATTAAAATAAGTTGTGTTTTTTACTTTTACCAAATCGTCTTCGGTTATTGTAATGTCAAGTTCTAAACGCAATTCAGGATTATTCTCAGGATTTATAAGCGCCATAAATTTCACATTGGAAAGCGTTTGAATCATTAAAGTTTTCTGAGTAATTTTCTCGGTAAGTTCTTTAATAATCTGAATCATGCAAACACCTGGCATAATTGGGTTTCCCGGAAAATGGCCTTTGAAAATTTCATGTTTTTCGTTGACCAAAATCGTAACATTATGTTTAGAATCTGATGTTTTTTCTTCCGAAAGTATTTTGTAAAAGTATTTTAAAACCATTATTATTTAGCGTTAAAAGTATAACTAATACCAAGCTGGAAAACCGTATTTAAGATAACATCATCATAATTTCCGTTTCCATCAAAATCATCAATACCATCATATCCGTAAATATCAATTAAACCTTGTTTAAATCGTGCTTCAAAAGTTAATCCGTTTGGTAAAGAATATCCAACACCTCCAATAATAGAAAGATCGGTCCCTACAGGATTGTAATAATTATATTCAGGGAAATTATCATCCGTTTTAATATCTAATGCAGGGCCACCTAATATATGAAATCCGCCTCCGCCAAAATGAAATTTTGCAACGGCACCGAGAGAAATATAATTTAGATTGTAATTTGCAGTACGGGATCCTGGTCCATCAATTTCAAATTCACGAACTTCTGCACCTTGTTGCGTATACGTAAGTTCAGGCTGAAGTGTAAAATATTTATTGAATTTTATGGCTATAAACCCTCCGGCATAAAAATCTGATTTTGGGTCACTGTCAAAATTGGTTAAGTTTGAGATGTTTAAACCACCTCTAATCCCCGGACTCACTTTTACCTGTGCTTGTGATGCAAGACCAATAAATAAAACGAAAGCAATTAAGGTTATTTTTCTCATGGTTGATTAATTTAATGATTAGTTTGATTTTTATTCTGATTTTAAATAATTTAACTCAATTTTCAACTTGATGTTCTGATGTAAAATGACAACTTTTTCAGCAAAAATATTGTTTTCTAAAGTAAAAGTAATTGTTATTTTTTCTTTTGTTTTAGATGAACGAAGTAGTTTTTCTAATTTCTGATCTTTTTTGGACACGAAAAGGTAATTATCACGATTTCCGTCTGCCGATTTATAGATATTATCTGATTCATTTTCAAATTGCTCCTGAATCAAATATTCTTTTTTAAGAAGCAGTCGAAAATCTTCTTTCAACGTATTGATCAGGATTTTTTTATCTAATTCTGATACAATCGAATTGACCTTGAAAGTTGTTTCAGAGATTTCAAAATCGAACAATTTGTTGCCAAATTCGGTTGTAAAAACTACACGATGAGTCGTATCATTTATTTTCTTAGCGATGAAAATCCCCGACATTTCATGACCGTAAACTGAGATGTTAGTTTTGTAAACATAATCGGTTTTGGGTTCAGAAAAATAAGGAACTTCTACAGCCGTTTTGTCTAGTTTTTTAGGCGTATAATTTTTGGTGACCGAGCCACAAGAAACCAAAACAATTGCCAAAAAGCAATTAATTAGTAAAAACGGAATCGTCGATTTTTGCATTGATTACTTTATTTTTAAATACAATTCGGGTGTAGTCGTCAGATGATTCTAATAATTTTACCTGAACGACAGTTGCTTCTTTATCGAAAGTCAGTTCGATTTGTTTGATGTATTTTTTTAGCGTAGCATCTTTCGGAATAAATTTCGCCAGATTTTGTCCTTTCGATTTGAAGTACGAAATCGTAAATTCTTTATCGTCAAACATATTTCCGCTCACGCTCCCAACAATTAATTTATTAATACGACCGAAGATTTTGCTGTTTCCAATGTCAACCGCGCTTTTCTTTCCTTCGTCGTTAATCAGGATTTTTCCGTTTTTAAAAACGATACTGTAATTGTAGGGTTTTTTATATTGCCATTGCAAAAGATTCGGTTCTTTAAAAATCATTTTTCCAGATGTTTCAATATCCTTGGATAAAAAGTCCATATGTTTATATTGAACAAAATCAGTACTTAAAGTTTTGATTTTTTTGGATACCACATTCACATCCTGCTTGAAAGCTGCAATTTCGGCGTCCGTCATTTTTTGTTCTTGTGCAAAAAGAGGCGAACCACAAATGGTGAGAGTAAAAAGATATATATATAGTCTAGTTTTCATACGCTTTAAGATTCAAAAGTTCTTCAATCGAAATCACTTTGTAATTGTTTTG
Organism: uncultured Flavobacterium sp.; assembly: GCF_946478785.1. Next base: position 47,079 of record NZ_CAMLDD010000027.1, on the reverse strand, counting down.
CTGTAAAAATTGCAAAAACTGTTCCAATACCAAAACAGAGTGCAATCCTGTGTCGTGCAAAAGTACGATTCCACCGGGAGAAACTCGTTTTATTATGCGATTGAAAATTAAATTTTGATTTTTTGTTCCTCCATCGAGTGATCGAATGTTCCAGCCAATAACAGTATGACCGGTTGTTTGTAAAGCTCTGCGAATAGAGGGCGTCGTAACTCCGTAAGGCGGACGAAAGAAATTTATTTTTTTTGAAGTAAATTTTTCAAGAAGCTGATCTGTTTTCTGAATTTCTTTTGTGATTGCTGCAGCATTATAAAAATCAAAAAATTTAGAATGGTTATAAGAATGATTTCCAACCAAATGACCTTCAGCAATAATTTGTTTTACAATTTCAGAATGTGCTGCGACATTTTTTCCAATGCAGAAAAAAGTAGCTTTTGCGTTGTATTTTTTTAGCAATCCTAAAACTTCCAAAGTAAAAACACTCGGCCCGTCATCAAAAGTAAGGGCAATTTTTTTTTCTGTTTCCGATGAATTATTGCAGTACGCTTTTACATGATAATTAGAAGAAATTTGGGCAGAACCAAAAGCATTGATTCCGATCCAGATGAAAAGTATCCCGATAAACCATAGCCAGTTTATTGCTGTATAGAGATTCAGAAGAAGCAGTAAAAGCAATAAAAAGACAAAGAATAACGAAATGTTTTTATGCGTTATCATTTTGAAAGTAACGTAAAACTATGATTTTTTCCATTAACCTGATTGTACAATAAAATGGTATTGTAAGCTGGTTTTGTAACCGAATTCACTTTTACAATCTCCGGAATTTCCTGCGTTTTTATAATTTTTGATGTCATCCACAAAGCAAAAGCCGAAGCCGTATCATATTCTCCGCTCATATGTTTGTAATACAATTGAGGTGTTTGGACAAAAGCATTTTTAGAGAGATTTTTGTAATAAGAATCAAAAGTTATATTGCCGTCAAAACCAAAGACTACAGCATCAATATCTGAAATTTGTAAATTATTGGCTTTTAAAAAGGCAACTATTTCAGATTCAATTTCGTTTTCTTCTAAGGTATTTTTAATTTCAACATCTAAAATTTCAGCATAGGTGGAATCTTTTCTTATATTTTCTAAAACAAAAAAACTTGCGCCTTCACCGTAAACAACTCCGGTTGAATTGGTATTTAAAATATCACAAGGAAGATCATTTTCTTTTTTAATTCGACCTGCCAATTTAAAAAGAGACATGGTATAATCACCGGTTTCGTCAATTCCACCAACCAAAATCGAATTGGCTTCGTCACCCTCAATCTGAATTTTAGCATCCAAAAGTGCCGACTCAAAAGAAACCGCTCCATTTACATAAGTAAAATTATAACCTTTACATTGTAAGGACAAAGCAATCTGAGCACCAACCGTATTATGAGTGGATTGAATAAAAGAGGTTGGCGTTAAAAACTCTTCGTTATTATCGAGAATATTTTTCAGAAACTTTTCAGAATCTTCAACACATCCTAAACCAGTTCCGGTAATAATGGCATCCACATTTTCGACGTTCGCATCTTTCATGGCTAAGGCCGAAGAAACGATTCCATTTTTTACTCCTTTTGCCATTCGTCTTGCTGCGGCTGGAGAAATATAATCTTTGTAAACCGGGGACACGATTGCAAGGACCGGATCATTTGCATTAACGACAGCTTCTTCTAAAAAAACAGTATCAAATGTTTTTTGAGTCGAAATACAGCCTACTCCATTTATATATGTTTTTTTCATTTTAGCTTTTTGAAAATATAAGAGTTGAACAATTTCCTCCAAAACCAAAAGAGTTAGATAAAACGTGTTCGATGTTTTTATTTTTTAAGGAAGTTTGGGGTTGTAGTTCAAATTCTTCCATCGGAACTTCGAAATTCAAATTGGGATAAACCACGTTGTTCTGAATTGCTAAAACACTGTAAACAGCTTCAATTGCCGCTGCTGCCGCTAAAGTATGTCCGGTAAAAGGTTTTGTTGAACTGAAATCAGGCACTTTTTCATCTCCATAAATTCGGAGTAACGCCCTTCCTTCAGATAAATCATTATTAGGGGTTGCCGTACCGTGAACGTTGATATAATCAATTTCAGAAGGTTTCAAACCCGAAACGTCAAAGGCTTTTTTCATTGCTAAATAAGCACCGTCGCCATTTTCTGAAGAAGCAGTCTGATGAAATGCGTCGTTTGCATTTCCGTAGCCTGAAACTCTTGCCAAAACTTTTTTGTTGTGTTTCTGAACCATTTCATCTGATTCTAAAACTAAATAAGCGGCTGCTTCGCCCAGGTTTAATCCTTTTCTGGTATTGTCAAAAGGTTTGTTATAATCGTCAGATAAAATCATTAAAGTCTTAAATCCGTTGATGGTAAATTTTGCCAAAGCATCAGAACCGCCAACAATAACACGGTCTAATTTTCCACTTTTAATCAGACGCGCACCCAACATAATAGAGTTTGCTGCCGATGAACACGCAGTGCTGATTGTAGTAACCATTCCTTTTAAACCTAATTCATCCGCAATTTTATCAGCCACGTCACCGCCATCATGACAAGAAATGTATTTTACAAGTTCCGGATTTTCGAAATACTTATAATAATATTTTTCCGTGATATCCATCCCACCAACGCTTGTAGCCGAAATAAGTCCGGTTCTACATTCGTTTATCGATGTAATTCCGGCATTTTCAACTGCTTGTTTTGCCGCCAAAGTACCGATCATTGCCGTTCTCGAAAAATTATTGTTTTCAGAAAGCTGTAATTCGGCAATCAATTCTTCATTAGTTTTTTTGATTTCGCCAACTTTAATCACATCGGCATGAACAGTCGAAATATTTTGGATTCGGGAAATACCAATTTTATTTTCGATTAACGAAATATAATTTTCTTCGACTGAATTTCCAATCGAAGAGATAATTCCCATTCCCGTTATTGCAACCCCCTTTTTCATTTTAGATTTTAGATTTATGATTTTAGACTTTGGATTCTAAATTATTTCTGTAGAAGAAATCTAAGTCTAAAATTTATTTAGTTCTATTTGCGCTAATGTATGCTGCCATTGTCTCGATAGACTGGAAAATTGATTTCCCTTCTTTCGGGTCAACTAATTTTATTCCGTAATCCTTATCTAAAATGACGATCAATTCAAGTGCATCAATTGAGTCTAAACCTAAACCGTCTCCAAACAAAGGATCGTTATCGGCAATATCTTCGATAGCAATATCTTCTAAGTTTAAAGTCGTAATGATTTTATTTTTTAATTCTTCTTTTAATGCTTCCATGCTTATTTATTATATAATGTATTGATAGTCTCGTTTTTATATTTTGTATTTTCTTCCTTGCTTATCGTGCAAAGAAAGGCTTTGTAATCGTCATTAAAAAATTCTACCCAACCGCAAAGCACCAAATCTGCTTTATCCGAATCTAATAAAATGTTCGAATAATTCGACATAAATTCGGTATTGAAAGCGTCAAATATAAAGAAAGAATTTTCACTTTTAAGCTGATGGCGGATACTTATTTCGCCAAGACAAATATTGGGCAGGGTATAAACAAAAACCGCCGGACTCGGATAATAGTTTTCTTTGTCTGAAATAGATTCCTGATACTTTACATCAGTATCTAAACTCGATGACTTATTGGCTAAAACCAAAGCTATATTGTTTTCCTGCTCAGAAGAAGTTATTGGGCTCAAAAGCAATTCGGCACCTAAAAAAGCCAATTTACTCAAAGCATCCATTTTAAAAAACTTCGGATATTGAATGTCAAAATTGCGATACGCTTGTTTGGAGAAATCAGCAAAATTAGTGGGTTCAATTTTGAATACAGAAGTTCCGTTCAAAACTATTTCGTTGTTTTGGATGGTGATATAGGATTGTATGTAGGTTTTTTGCGTCATTATTTTTTATAACTTTGTCAAGATATGAAATTCTACGAAAAATATCCGAAACTAAAACAGAAAAGCTTTTTGTCAAAAGTGCTTGCTGATACTGTATTTTCTACAATGTCCTTAGAAGATCAACAAGTTTCGAAAACTAAAATCATAAAAATTGTAAATGGAATTTTAAAAGACAAAGAATTAAAAGGCGATCAATTCTTCACTAATTAATTCAGTTAGTATTTTAAAATCTCCATTGTCTGCCGCTTTCATTGCATTGATATAAAACTTTCTGCTTTCTCCTTCTCGATAGTATAATTCCAATGGTTGATAGCCAAATTTTAGTGCAACAAGATTCATTAAAATTCTTCCGGTTCTTCCATTTCCATTATTAAACGGATGAATTTTTATAAACTCATAATGTGCATAAACGAGACAATCAATTTGTTCATTAAGAGTTTTTGAAATAGAAATTTTATAATTAAGGTTGTCTATAAATTGATACATCGCTTGTAAAACCATTACAGGTTTTGGAGGAATTAGTTGGCCGACAGAAACCTCTGTAGTTCTCCATTTTCCAGCCCAATCATAAAGTTGTCCAAAAGCAATTTTATGAATTTCTAAAATAAGAGTTGTTGAAAATTCAATATCGGATTCTAATTCAAAAACAAAAAGTTCAGCCTTGGCAATACCAGTTGCTTCATATTCATTGATTTGATTTTTATCAGTCAAACCAAGTAAATTATCATCAGGGAATGGTGTCCAGTTTGTTTGATTTTCCATATTATTTCACTTTCTCAAAAACCACAGCCGTATTACAACCTCCAAATCCAGAAGCTGTTTTCAAAAATATATCAATCATTGCCTCTTTATTTTTCTGAATAACATTAATCGTTTCGCTTATGCCGATTTCATCAAAACCTTTCGATTCAAAAAGTTGATTTTGATTCGCAGATTCAATCGCAATTACCGTTTCCAATAATCCTGAAGCACCTAAAGTATGACCATAAAATCCTTTTAAACTATTGACCGGAACTTTTTGTAAAGCTAATCGATTCAGGGCAATCGCTTCCATTTCGTCGTTGAACGGAGTTGCTGTTCCGTGTGCTGAAATATAATCGATTTGATTTGAATTTATTTGCGCTTCTTTCATCGCATTCTGAATACTTCTAAACAAACCTTCGCCTGTTCTTGACGGACCTGAAATATGATTGGCGTCGTTTATAGAACTGTCTCCCGTTATTTTTATTTTAGCATTTCTGGCTTCCGCCGAAATTAAAACAACAGCAGTTGCTTCGCCTAAACTTACTCCGGTTCTGTTCTTTGAATACGGTTTACAAGGCAAATCGCTCATCGCCTGAAAAGCATTAAAACCAGACAAAACGAACTCTGAAACTTCGTCGCCGGCAACGACAAAAATGTTATCATAAAGTTCCGACTGAATCATTCTTTTAGCAACTGAAATCGCTAAAATTCCGGAAACACAGGCATTCGAAATAACAATTGGCGTTGTTTGGAAACCGAAGAAATCGGAAACATTTTTTGCCAAAACATCTAAATGCGCGTTTTGAAAACTCGCTTCAGAATTCTCTATTAAAGCCGTAACATTTCCTTTTGTAGTTGAAAGTATAAAAGCCGTTTTCGAATTCAATTCAACTCCGGAATTTTTGACTATCGGCTCTAAAGCCAATATCATCATTTTCTCTAAACGGGAATATTTGGTGTCAGTGCTTATTTTTTCAAAAGCACTGTTTATTTTTTCATTAGCAATTACAGAAGCATAAAACGGATTCGGCATCAAGGAAATATCCTGATGCAATTGAATTCCGGAATCGCCACGCAAAATCGCTTCAATGTTGGAGTCAACATCAAAACCTAAAGGCGTGATACAATTGGTTTCATTTATATATACTTCTCTTGTCATTTTTTGATTTTTATTGAATGCTGAAATGGAACGCGGATGACACTGATTTAAGCGGATTTACACGATTTTTAATTTGTGTAAATTGGTGTAATTCGTGTTTATAACAGCAATCCCACTTTTCGTTTCCATTCCTCATAAAAAGGAGGATTCGTCAGCATTAGATTCCCTTCTTTATCTAAAAATACTTGGACGGTTTCTCCTGTGCAGGCCACTTCGCCTTTTTCGTCTATGATTTTAAAACGGTAAATCATTTTTGCGGCTGGTGTGTCTACAACTGTAGTTTCAATCGTTACAACATCGCCGTAACGCAAAGACAATTTATGTTCGCATTTTGATTTTACAATGGGTGTTGTGTAACCGGTATTGCCAATATCTAAATAGGTAAGTCCGTGTTTTCGTCCAAAGGCTTCTCTTCCATCTTCAAAATAGGTAATATAATGGCCGTGCCAAACGATTCCAAGCGGATCAGTTTCGTTAAAGCGAATTCTGATTTCGTGCGAAACGGTTAGAAAATCGGCTTCGTTATACTGTTCTTTTCTTTTTGTCATAAAATAAGGCAATGGAAGTTGTGATTATAAAGAACAAAAATAGCAAACTTATTTTTGGGATGATTTCGACGAAAGAAACGTTGCGCAATAACACATCATAAAAAGCTTCTAATCCCCAGTTCATAGGTGATGATTTGGCAATGATTTGCATGATTTTTGGCATCGCAAAAACAGGAACCCAAACACCTCCCACGGCAGCCAGAATAATTACACTTGTGGCACCAAACGGAGCCGATTGTTCCTGTGTACTCGCAACAGTGCCTAATAAAATTCCGAAACCGATGGCAGCAAAACCTGAAAATAAAGCAACGACACTCATTAAAAATAAATGCCCTTCGACATTTAATGGAGGCAAACCGATCTGTGGAAAAAGGAAAATAGCAACGGCTACCATCATATAAAATTGAATCATACAAATGATCAAATACGTAATGGTCTTTCCGATAATGACAATTAAATTCGAAACCGGATTGGTCAGTAAACGGACAAAGGTTCCCTGTGATTTTTCCTTTACAATATTAATAGACAATGGAATCACAATAAAAAAGATCGCAAAAAGTGTCCAGGCCGGAACGTTATGCTGAACCGAATTTGGCAACACTTCTTTGTTGTTTATTCTCGGAATAATTTCTTTAAAAGTGATAAAACTCTTTTGATCGAATTGCGCATTTTCTTCTCCTAACTGATTCTGAAAAGTCGTGTAAATCGACTTGGTTTCAATCTGAGAAATCATCTTATCAATGGCGTTCATAACCGAAGTTTTGAAACTCATTTGAACAGCTGGATCAAAATACAATTTTACTTCTTTTTGCTGTAAAACTTTTGCAGTTTTGGGTTGGGCAACAGAATCGGTCAAACCCATTTTGCTCACAATATTTTGCACATTCTGATCTACTTTGGCTTGTAAATCGACACTTAGATTTTTCGGAATCACAATCGCCAGCTTGAATTTACCTTTGTAAACATTTTCTCTGGCAATTTCTTCTGTAATAGGCTGATTGTCGATTTGCGTTACAACACTGAATGAATTGTTTCTCTGCAGATTATCAAAAACCGTTTTTGAAACCGAACCTTTGTCGTTATCAACCAATAAAATCTGAATTTTAGTATCAGTAACGGATTTAAAAGTGCTGTCCTGAATGATAGTAACCGTGATGACAAGGACCAATGGCATGATGAACAGAATGATCAAACCGCCTAAATCTCTTTTAAGTAATAAAAATTCTTTTACGATCGACATCCAAATTTTATATAGCATCCCTAAAGTCTTTACCGGTTAATGAAATAAAAACTTCTTCAAGATTTTTCGCTTCTTCAACAGAAGCAATCAAAGTTGATGGCGTGCCTTGTGCGTAAATTCGGCCTCGGTCTAAAATGGCAATGGTGTCACAGAAATCTTCGGCTTCAGCCAAATGATGCGAGGTATAAATAATCGTAGTTCCGTTTTGGTTTAAGAGTTTTAAATAATCCAAAATGGCATTTTTAGATTGAACATCAACACCAACGGTTGGTTCATCCAAAAATAAAACTTTAGGATTGTGCAGAATCCCGGCAATCAAATTGACTCTGCGTTTCATTCCGCCCGAAAAAGTTTCAATGCGTTTATCCGCAAATTTTAAAAGCCCTAAAAGATGTAAAGTTTCGATTACTTTGTCTTTTAAATAAGAGCCTTTCAAGCCGTACATGCTTCCAAAATAATGCAGATTTTCTCGCGCTGTCAATGTTGGATATAACGCATATTCCTGAGGAACAACACCAATAATTTTTTTGATTTTGGAGGAATGATGCGAATAATCCAAATCATTAATGGTAAAATGTCCTGAAGTTGGTTTAATCAATCCGCAGAGCATGGAGATTAAAGTGGTTTTTCCGGCGCCATTCGGACCTAATAATCCAAAAATCTGACCTTCATTTATGTCCAGCGAAACGTCGTTCAAAGAAAACATTTCTGCGTCTTTGTACTTTTTCGAAAGGGATTCTATTTTTATGATGGAATTCAAAATATAGTTAGCTAATTGCTTTTTTTAGTTTTTTGAAAAAGATTTCTTCGCGATTGGCAATGTCCAAAAGTTCATCAGCAATAGCGTTGTAAGCATCTTCTTTGGCACTTCTGTTTTTGTAAATTCGGGACGCTTCAACAGCAAAATCTCTCCAGGAATCTCCAATCTGTGTCATTTCTTTTGAAAGCGTTTTTAATTCTTCATTACCCAAAACAACTGAAGCTTCCTGTAAAAACGCGGCATAAATAAAACGGAAACCACCGCCTCCGGTTCCAATTTCTTCCTGCATGCGCACCATTTGTGCCAAGTAATGATTGGCTTTTCTGACACCATGTTTGGCTGGCCATTTTCTGATTCGGCGGGAAACGAATCTAATGCCGCGAACCCCTACAATAGGCATTGGTGCGAGCATAGTACGGCACGTATCCTTGATTCCTTTGATGATGGCACTTTTAAAATCAACTTTACCCTGCACCTGAATTGGGTAATACATTTGGCCTTTTGGCGCAAAAGCCCCTTTGGCAAAACGTACTTTGTCTAATTCGGCATGCGTTAAAGTCGTAACAGTTTCCATCACAGGATCGCTGATCAAATAATTGGTTTCAGTTTTTCCGTAAACGACTAAATTGTGTGCGTTGAAATGAAAACGGTATTCATCGGGAAAATAAGTAAGGTTGTAAACGCCAACTTGCAATCCGGTTGGAATATTATTTTTTAAATTTTCATCCAATGCTTTAGTGGCATTTGAAACCGACGAAAATTTTTGTCTTTTTATTCTAAGATTTAGACGGCTTGCGACTTTATTAAAAATCTGTCCGGGCAAAGTTCTGTAACTGATGGCCGGTGCGTGATTCACTTTTATAAAAGGCAAATACACGAACAAAAGTCCGGAACCAATTCCGAAAACCATCGGTTCGCTGATGTTCAGTCCGCTATTTTTCAGCAAATTTGACGCTACTCCATTTTCACAATGAGCAGATTGATGGTGTGTAAAAGAAACTTGCATTAATCTGTTTTAAAGTTTTTTAATTCGGCTATTGAAATGTCAAAAGCGTCAGCATATTTTTGTAAAATTTTCTCGTTTAGTTTCGCGAAAACGGCTGGTTTAAAATGTCTTTTGACACGCCATCTCCACATATCAACATAACCGGCAAGAATTGTAAGATCCATTTTATTGAGTTCCATATAATAGCAAATAGGACTTAATTCTCCGCTCTGAACTTTTAGTTTGGCTTCTTCGGCACGTTCTTTTATGTCATTGATTGCGTTGGAAAGTGCTATGGCTTTTGGTTCCCAGCCTGTACTTAAAGCGGTTGTGTAATTGCCATTTTCATCGGTAGCATAAACAAGTTCTTTAAGGTTCTTTTTGCTTAAATTTCCATCGTGTTGAGGTACATTTTCTTTTTCCATGACGGTTTTTTTTAATCTATACCATTAATCGTATAAAAATCAAAATTGGTAATATTTCGATTATAATTAATAAGATAAGATTTATTAGGGCTAATTTCTTGTTTTTTTTGATAAAAAAATAAATCATCTCTAATAAGAGAAATAGACAGAAAGCTTGACTTAAAAAAAATGCTATTTCATCGGCGTTTACTTTTATAAAAAAGACAATGAGTAGCAATATTAAAATTCCTATTCGAATTGAAAAATGATAAATTGGTTTCTTTGTTGTGTCCATTTCCTTATTTAATCATTGTCCTTCGACCGAAATCGTCTTTTGAATAAACAAATTAATTTCGCATTCTAAAAGTAGTTGATCTTCGAGCAAGCTTTCGCAGCTCATCGTGCATAAAGTATAATCGTCGCCAACAAATTTTGAAACCAAAGTTGCTTTGGTGGTAATACTATCGCCGACTTTTGGCAATGAATGTATTTTCAGATTTTTTAAGGCGCTGATAAAACCTATAACGTTAACATTCTCATTTTCTGTGCCATCTTCATCAAAAAAATACTTTTTGCCGACAATTGACGAACAAGTCTGCGCTGTATTTTCTATTAACCCGGCTTCTGTAAAAATGTTTTTATCGACAAAAATATTGTCTTCTTTGATTAAAAATATGGTTTCTACAAAGTTGGCATCGATATCCAGAATCAAATCGACCATCAGCATTGGGGCGCGATGAGGCAAATAATTTTGGATGTCAACTCCTACTTTCATATAGTGTTATTTGGCTAAAACGGTTTTCATTTGTCCGCTTGCAATTTCTTCATTGTTCAAAAAAGTAACAATGTCAACCAAAGTGATTCCGCCAAATTCCTGTAAAATCGTAATGTTTGATTGAATCGTGTCGTTGATTTTTGGAAGTTTTTTGATCTCAATATCTTTAATAGAACCAATGTAGCCGGTTGGTGCAATTTCGTTTTTCAAAAAAAACTGATAACCGGTATGCAAAGCTACCGACTGCGCCATATGTTCTATTAAACCTGCTTCCAAAAAAGCGTTTTCTTCTACAAAAATATTGTCATTCTCAATTTTCAGACCTGCAACCAATGAAGTTTCAGAATAGGAAAGCATACGGTCTACCATTACAAAAGGAAACTTCTGCGGTAATAAATTTCCAACAGCTTCTTTTTCTAAGAGTATAGTAGCTTCCATTAGCAAACGGTTAAATAAGCATACGCAAAGGAGAATCTTCCACTTTCGGGAACAGATAATAAAATGCGGTCACCTTTTTTTAATTTGCCTGAATTCATTAATTCTTCAACGGCAATATAAATTGAAGCAGATCCAACATTTCCGACTCTCAAAAGATTCATAAACCATTTTTCATCGGTCAGTACAATACCTTTTTCGTTTAGGCCTTTTTTTAATCCATTAACAAAAAAGTGAGAAGAAACGTGTGGTAAAAAATAATCTACATCTTCTGCTGTCAGGTTATGTTTTGCCATAGCCTCGGCCATACTCTGAACACCTTTTGGCAAAATGAATTCGTCAAGCAATTTTACATCCTGTTTTACAGCAAAAACAGATTCGTTTAACCACTGCTCGGGAGTAAAATCGCTCCATGGTTTTATTTCGCCGTTTTCTAATTTGTCACCTCCCGCATACATACAGGTTTCTAATTCGAAGGCATAGGAAAAGGATTCCATCCATTCGATTTTTAATGAAATGTCACCGCTTGGTTTATTTTCCAATAAAAAAGCACCTGCTCCGTCAGACAACATCCAGCGTAAAAAATCTTTTTTGAAAGCAATGATGGGCTGTTCCTCAAGGTTTTTTAAATTGATAATTTCGTGATTGTATTTTTTAGCCGAAAGCCAGGTCGAAACTTTTTCAGATCCTGTACAGATGGCATTTTTAGAATTTCCCGATTTTATCGAAAGAAAACCATATTTTAAGGCATTCATTCCGGAACAGCAAATTCCCATTGATGAATTGAGTTCGACCGATCGGTTTTTTAATAAACCATGTACCATTGCAGCGTGAGAGGGTGCAATAACGTCTGGGGATGAAGTACCGCATGATAAAACTTCTACATCCTGATCTGTAAATTTCCCGTCAAATAATTGTACAATAGCATTCCGGGTTAACTCGGCATTACTATGTGTACTTTTTCCGTTTTTATCAACGGCATAGTAACGGCTTGTAATTTTATTGTTACGTAAAATAATACGTCTTGCTTTTGAAGCATTGTCATTTATCAATCCTAAGTATTCTTCCATTTCATCATTCGAAACAGCTTCATTAGGCAGATATTTTGCTGCTTTAGTTATATATACTTCAAACATAATTTTTCTCTAAACTCCTTGATAATACTGAGTTTCTTTTTTTATGGTATTTAGCTTAAAAGGATAGGTAATAAGGTGCAATATATATACTATTGGCGAGATTAACCATATTGCCAGGAATAAATAAACATAAAATATTTTAAGAAGCTTTTTTCTCTTTTTCGGGTTTTTATAAATGAAATTAGACCACTTGTTAAAAATCTTATTTGCCGTTTTATCAACCGTTACTAAATAAGGACTAATCCGAACAGCATCAAGGGCGACTAATTTAGGCTGTAAATCATTTAATTTATTCTGATTGAATTGCGAAAGAATGGTTTCACCAAATTTTGTTGATTCCTGAATGTCCTTTTCAGAAACGCCAGGCAGCGGAAAAAAGCCCAAATATTTCTTTTTGACTCCTGAAAACATCCATTTAACAATTGTTATAACACTGATCAAGTTTCCGACACGATCTACCAGGGCTACATTTCCAACCAATTCTGCATTGGCTTCTTTTAGTAGAACCTTAATTTTTTCCTGAGCCATGATCCACATATTTCTTGAACCGTTAATGGTCACGACAGGCGTATTATTTAAGATTTTTTTGCCTTCATCACTTCTTAAAAAAGAATTGACTGGAATCGATGGCGATAAATACCAAACCTGATAATGCAGCAGTATCAAGTCGAATTTTGTGTTTAGAATTTCTTCAGCAACTGGTTTTAAGGCTGTTGGAATCTGTAAAAAAGTTTCCGGGAAAGCATCAAAAAAAGTGGTTTTATTCCACGGAAAGGGAAAAGGGTTTTCTAATTGAATTTCGTGAAAAGTTACTTTTATATCTTCTGAATTTAAAAAGGGTTTTGCAATATTTCGTGCAATCGATTCTAATTGTCCAGATTGGGAATAATAAATAACGAGAACATTTTTCATTTAGATTTTTGGGTTTTATTGCAGACAAAAATAGGTAATTTATTTAAACGAATTTCCTGATTTTATCTGTGCGTTTTGTATGCACCCAATCCGGCCAGGTCGAGGCATCTTCGGCATCGTAAATTCGTATATTTTGATTTTCATCAGCGACCATTAAATCATCCGAAGTGCATTTTAAAATAGAAGCTGCGGCGGCAATTCCGGAATATGTTGCGCCGGTAACTCCGTGCGATAAGGTACAGGCACCGCAGAGATGTAAATTTTTTATTTCGGTTTTATTTTTAAAAGAAAATGGCCCAACCTGATTTAAAGTTTTTTCTGTTCCGTAGACATTTCCGTTGGTTGAATTAATATAAAACTGATTGGTTTTTGGAGTTCCTAATTCGGCCTGAACAATATGATTTTTGGCATTTGGAATCACCTTTTCCACATTATTCAATAGTTTGTTGATCACCTTTTCTTTGAAATCAACATATTCTTCAGACTGATAATCGTCATTATCAGAAAACTCAGGAACGTGTTCGTAATTAATATAGGTTACAATTTCAAAATTATGATGTCTTCCATTATAACTAGGAGGATCTTTTAGTGTGGTGCAACTCATAAAAACGGCTGGAAATGAATCTCCGGAAGTGATAGTATCACCCATTAAATGTTCGAAATTGGCATCGTCATTTTCATCTTTCATGAGCCAGAAATTTCCCGAATCAATTCCGTAAAGCGTAACATCAATATCCAGTGTCAGAAATAAAATAAGCGATGTAACAGAATATTTTGTTTTTCGAAGTTTCTTAATAAGCGAATTACTAAGATGTTCTTTTCCAATTAACTTAAGATAAGTGATGGAAGGATCTGCATTTGAAATAATATTTTTAGCAAAAATCTGGTGTCCGTTTTTTAATTGAACGCCAACTGCCTTTTTATTTTCGATGATAACTTTTTGAACATTTTGTTGTACACGGACTTCTCCTCCATGTTTTTTTATTCCATTAGTCATGGCTTTTACGATTCCCCCACCACCGCCCATAGGATAATATCCACCATTAAAATAATGCCCCATTACTGAACAATGTACCGGAAAACAGGCCCGATTTGGAGAAAGCCCATGATCGCCGCACTGAATGTTTAAAACAGCTTTGAGTATCGGATTTTTAATGTGCCAGCCAATTACTTTTTTTAATGGGAATAAAGCAAATTTTCCAAAATGTTTGGTCCTGAACGGAACGGTTATTTTTTGCCAAAGGCCTTTGAGTTTTGGAATAAGCTGTAATTCTTCGTTTACTTTTTGTACTAAAGAAAGATACTCGTGAATATTTTTTTCCTCTTCAGGAAAATGACCGGAAAGTGTATTTTTTAAGTTTTCAATTCCGGCAGGCAAGTCAAAAGTTTTATCACCAATATAACAATGCTCGTAAGCGTCTTTATTCATTCTGAAAAAAACCAGATCATTGGCAATGCCCAGGCCCCGATACAAATCATTCGTAGGGTCTCCTTCGCCCAAAAGCCCAACGTAGTGTACGCCCGGACTAAACCGCTGTCCCTTTAAGGTAAAACTATGACTCCAGCCTCCGGGGACATAATGTTGTTCGAGAACCAAAACTTTTTGTCCCGCTCTTGCCAGACAAATTGCTGTTGCCAAACCCCCAACACCAGAACCTATGATAACCGAGTCGAATTCTTCCATATTTTATTTTTGTGTTTACTAAAGTATGAAAAGAATGCCTACTTTATTTTAATTGAGAGTATACTTTAGTTATTATGAATATATGTTACTTGTGCCAATTTCGAGAATGGCACACAGATGACGCAGATTTAAACCGATAAAAACGGATTTTTTATATTAATACCAGCGAAAATCCGTCTAATCTGTGTCATCTGCGTCCATTATTGGGCCATTAGTCCGCTTAGCGGACAGAGCCATATTAGTTATTATTCCAAAAGTTGAAATAATTGAACCATTGCAGTGGATATTTTTGCAGAATTGTTTCAACGCTTTCTATGTATTCTTTTAACAATCCTTTTTCGTCACGATGTTTTACTGTTGCTTCTCTGGCGTATAAATGATAATGTAAGTTGGGCTCTTTCATTACATAAACAAAAACAACGGGAACTTTTAAACGTGAAGCAATTAAAAACGGGCCTGCAGGAAAATTAGCTTCTTGTCCCAGAATTTTTTCAGAAAGTGATTTGGTTCCTTCAAAATAGCGGTCACCGGTAAAACAAACCAGTTCATTATTGGCCAGAGCTGCATTAATCTCAAAAATATGAGACAAATCGTCTTTGATGATGATGAATTTTACGGTTGGTTTTTTGGTAACGCTTTCTAAATAATTTTTAATGGCAGAATGTTCCAAATCAGTTGTAACCAGATTAATTTGAAACTCAAGATCAATATCGGCCAAAAAATGTTCGGCAATTTCAAAATTTCCAATGTGGGCACTTATTAAAACGCCGCCTTTTTTTTCGGATAAAAGCTTTTTGAGTATTTCGATTCCGTCAAATTCATAGGTAAATTTATTTCGCATTCCTGCCGAAATGGAAACTTTATCAATGATGGTCTGTCCAAAAGTGTAGTAACTTTTGAAAACCATTTTTTTCGATTTAAACCAGGAATATTGCAACCTTTCCCTAAAATAATAAAAGATAGCCTGATTGCTTTTCTTTAGAAACAAAAAGTAATAGGAAGCAACAAAATAAAGTAATACGTAAGCAGATTTGATACCCGCTTTCTGAATCAAAAAAACAAATATTCTATAGCCTAAAACGGTACCTTTTGATTTGCCATCCCATTGACTCATTAAGCAATTTTAGCTTTTAGTTTGGTTTCGATAAGGTCATAGAAATTTTGAAAAGTAGCGATTCCAACAAAATCGACTTCAACCAATTTAACACCAAAATTAGATTCGATTGAAACGACTAAATCAACATAATCTAAACTGTCTAATCCAAGTGTGTCTTTTAAATTAGCATCAGGTTCAATGTCGTCATTGTCCACCTCAAATTCATCAATCAAAAAACCATTAATCCTCGCTATAATCTCTTCTTTATTCATTTTTCAATTTAAACTTTTTAACCACCAACGCAGAGTTAGTTCCTCCGAAACCGAAAGAATTGGACAAAAATATATCAAATTTTTTGTTTAACGTAGTTTTAACTAAATTTAATTTAGCAGCATCTTCATCAGGATTTTCCAAATTGATGTTAGGAGCAATGAAATCATGCTGCATCATTAGGATAGAATAGATTACTTCGCTGGCTCCGGCCATCCAGCATTCGTGGCCAGTCATTGATTTTGTAGAACTTACAGGAGGATTTTTCTCACCGAAAACTTCAAAAATGGCTTTGGCTTCGTTAGCATCTCCAACCGGAGTGGATGTTGCATGTGCATTTATATATTCAATATCAGATGCTTTTAGGTCTGCATCATCTAAGGCTCTTTTCATTGCTGTCGCAGGGCCTTCTACATTTGGAGTCGAAATATGACCACCGTTTGATGAGAAGCCATAGCCTGAAACCTCGGCTATAATGTTTGCGCCTCGTTCAATGGCAGATTCGTAACTTTCCAGAATTAAAGTGGCACCACCGCCACTCGGAATCAATCCATCACGGTCAGCATCAAATGGACGGGAAGCTTTTTGGGGATCACTTTCACTATTCGAAAAAACACCCAAACCGTCAAAACTGCTCATGGCATATTTGTTAATTTCCTGTGCGCCTCCGGTAATGATGATGTCCTGAAAACCGCTTTTTATTAAAAAATAAGCCAGTCCTATAGAATGCGATCCGCTTGCGCAGGCTGCACTCACCGTTAAATTGATGCCCCTTAATTTAAAAATGGTCGAAAGATTCATCGTTACCGTAGAATTCATCGATTTAAAAATGGCTCCCGAGCCTATTAAAGCAGTGTCTTTTTTTTCGCGCACAATATCTGTTGCATCAATAATGGCTTTAGAAACGCTGTCATTTCCATACATGATTCCCACTTCGCGTTCATCAAAAAAAGCATCGTCGATATTCGCATTTTTCAATGCTTCTATGGTAGCCATATAAGCATATTCGGTTTCTTCACCAATGCTCATGCGTTGTCTTCGGGTCAACATGTTTTTCAAATCCGCTTTCGGAACCATGCCGGTTAAGGCAGATTGAAAGCCAAATTCTTTTCGGTCAGCATCAAAATGAATACCGGATTTTCCGTTGTACAAAGATTCCTTTACTTCGTCTAATGAAGTCCCAATGCAGGAATAAATTCCCATTCCCGTAATTACAACTCTCCTGTTCATCTTCTTTTAAAGTAATTTTTAAGAATAAATTCCACCGTTAATATTGATAATTTCGCCTGTAATATAGCTTGATTTTTTTGAAATCAAAAAGCTTACCAAATCTGCTACTTCTTCGGCTTCGCCAAAACGATTTACCGGAATTAACTTTAATAATTCTTTTTCATCCAGTTGGCTTGTCATATCCGTTCTAATAAAACCTGGAGCTACGGCATTTACCGTTATATTTCGTTTGGCAACTTCCTGAGCCAGTGCTTTTGTAGCGGCAACAATTGCTCCTTTTGCAGCCGAATAATTAGTTTGCCCGGCAGTTCCTTTTACGCCCGAAACGGAAACCATATTAACGATTCGGCCATATTTATTGCGTAGCATTTTCTGAATGAAAAATTGTGTCACATTAAAAAATCCGTTTACACTCGTATTTACAACCCCATTCCAATCCTCGGGAGTCATCCACATAAAAAGACCGTCTTTTGTTATTCCGGCATTATTTACAATCGCTTCCACAATCGCTTCAGGATTGGCGTCCTGCCATTTTGTTAAAGTGTTTTGTACTTCTTCGAAATTAGAAACATCAAAGCCCAAAATTTCTCCGGTTGCCCCCAATTTTTGTACTTCCTGAAGTGTTTCTTCGGCAGCTGTTTTATTTGAATGGTAGTTAATCAAAATATGGTAATTGGACTCTACTGCCAATTTTTTACAAACAGCACTACCAATTCCTCTCGAACCGCCCGTTACTAATACACATTTCATGTGACTTATTTTTTATTGGAGATAAATATTATTTCTTCTTTTTTGCTGTAGGTTTGGCAGCTGGTTTTGTTTCCTGTTTTGACTTTTCAGCCGGGACTTCATTTACTTGCTTTTTTTCTGTTTTTGAAAATAATTCAGCATTTTCAAACCATTGATTGCTTAATACAGTTCCGTCTGGTTTAAGAAATCCCCATTTTCCTTCGTTTTTTACTCTTGCAACACCATCGATAAATCCTTTATCCTGCTGTACAAACAAGGCAACAATTCCATTTGCCGTAATGCCGTATTGTGTCGGGATTACTATTTTTCCAGTTTCATTGATGAACCCCCAGTTTTTTTCTTTTACAGGAGCGAGTCCGTTAAAGCTGAAAATTTCGGCATCACTGTAAGTTGGCTCAATTACAAATTCTGCTTTTGGATTGATATATCCCCATTTAGATCCTACACAAACCGGAGCTAAGTTTCTAGAGAAAGCTTTTGCCTTATCATATATAGGTGTAATTACCCAATTTCCTTTTAAGTCAATGAATCCAATTTTTCCGTTCTTTTTAGCATACGTCAAGTCGTGGGTTTCAAAATCCCAGATTTTTTCGGCACCGTCAACCGGAATAAATTTTCCTGCGCTTACAATTCCGAATGTCTTATCTTTTCTTGCCCAGGTTGTATTTTTGAAATAATTTCCAATTTCAGAATAAGCCGGTTCAACTAATTCTTTTCCTTCAGCATTTATAATTCCCCAGTTTTTGTTCAGTTCAACTCTCGCAAAACCATTTTCAAATGGTTTGATCAGGTCGTATTTTGGTTCTAAAACAATGACCATTTTTGAATTGATCAATCCAATTTTATTGTTTTGTCTGATAAAAGCAACACCATTATTAAAATCAAACAATTTCTCTGAAGCAGGTGCTTTTAATATTTCTCCTTTTTTATCAATATAAACCCAGTCCTTCTCTTTTTTTACAATCGCAATCCCGCTGTTAAAATCTTTTACATCAACAAAAGTTGCCGGAATTACCCAGGTTCCTTTAGTATCAATAAATCCCCATTTTCCATTGTCTTCAACAGCAGCTAAACCTTCAGAAAAGCTTTTGGCTGATTTGTATTGGGGTTCGATTTTGAAAGATCCGTCTTTTGAAATGAATCCAATTTTAGAATTTTTTTTAACCAAAGCCAATTCCTGACTATTAACAAATTGAATGCAGCAAACTAATAAAAAAATAAATGTTTTTTTCATGATTTTAAAGGTTCAATATTAATAACGTGAAATAAAATTTAACTGTTAATCAAATAATCTTTTACTTTCTGAACAAACGGATACATTACCTGATCTTCCTTAAATACCGGAATTATATTTCGAACATCATCGTACCATTTTTTGGTAACTGATGAAATTTTATTTTTTTGATCTAAATAATCAATTGCCTGAACAATGGTAATCATTTCGATAGCCAATACTTCGAAAGCATTTTCGATTACTTTTGAGGTAATTACCGCCGAATTTGTTCCCATACTCACAATGTCCTGATTGTCATTGTTGTTTGGGATACTGTGCACATACATTGGGTTGGATAACATCTGGCTTTCGGCAGTTGTTGAGGTTGCTGTAAATTGAACGCCCTGCATCCCGAAATTAAATCCTAATGTTCCTAAATTGACAAATGGAGGCAACAATTCATTTATTTTTGAGTTCAGTAAATAATTCAATTGGCGTTCTGCCAGCATTGTTAATTTGGTAATAACGATTTTCAATTTATCCATTTCAAGCGAAATATAATCTCCGTGGAAATTTCCGCCGTGATAAACGTGCTGGTTTTTTACGTCGATAATTGGGTTGTCGTTTGCTGAGTTGAATTCGTCTTCCAAGATGGAAGCAACATTATTAATCGTTTCCAAAACAGGTCCCAAAATTTGAGGAACACATCTTAAAGAATAATATTCCTGAACTTTTTCCTTGAAAATTTCCTCCGTATTTTCTCCCGAATATAAATGGTCTTCTCTTTTTCGGATCAAGGTACTGTCAGAAAGATTTTGTCGCATTCTGGCGGCTACTTCCTGCTGTCCTTTATGACGTTTGGTTTGGTTTAATTCTTCAGAAAAATGATCGTCATACGCCTGAACCAATTCGTTGATGGCACAGGAAGCTTTTAATGACCAGTCTAATAATTTATTGGCATGATGCACATTGACAACGCCAATTCCGGTCATTACAGAAGTTCCGTTGATCAAACCCAGTCCTTCCCTGATTTCTACCTGAATGGGTTTTAAGCCTTCTATTTCAAAAACTTCAGGAGTTGGTCTTCTTTCTCCCTTATAAAAAACTTCGCCTTCGCCAATTAACACTAAAGCTAAATGTGACAATTGTACTAAATCGCCGCTCGCACCAACGCCGCCATGTTCAAAAATTAAAGGCGTAATATCTCTGTTAATCAATTCTGCCATTAAATGGATTACAGAAGGATGCACACCAGAGTTCCCTAATGACAATGAGTTTAAACGAGCCAAAATTGCAGCTTTTACGCAAACAGGGCTTAAAGGTTTTCCGGTTCCCGATGAGTGGCTGCGGATTAAATTGTATTGTAACTGAATTTGATCTGACTCTTTGATTCTGTATTGAGCCATGGGTCCAAAACCGGTATTTACACCATATATTACTTTATTTCCTGAAAATTCTTTTAAAAAATTAAAGCTTTCATTTATGCGGTTTAGCACTAAGTCACTAATGATAACTTTTTGGTTTCCAAATATAATAGCTTCAAATTCGGCTAGACTCAAATATTCATTAATTGTATTCATTAAACAGGTTTTGATTGTGCTAATTTAATTTTATTTATCAAAATAAATGTAGTTATTTTGATGGAGGCAAATGTAAGTTAATAAATGATAACATTTCTATTATGACAAAGGAGTTTGTGGATGTTTTAATCATAGGCGCAGGACCGTCAGGATGTGTTTCTGCATCTTATCTTTATATGAATAATGTTAAGATAAAAGTAGTCGAGAAAACAAAATTTCCAAGGCTTGTGGTGGGCGAAAGTCTTATTCCGAGAGTGATGGACCATTTTGCGGAGGCTGAACTTTTTGAAAGTTTAGATGCGATGAATTTTGAAAAAAAACTGGGTGCCCGTTTTATCAGGGGAGAAGAAATTTGTGTGTTTGATTTTAGCCAGAAATTTGGAGAAGGCTGGGATTGGACCTGGCAGGTTCCGAGAGCTGATTTTGATAATACAATGGCGCAGGAAGTCATCAGAAAAGGAATCGATTTGGAATTTGAATCGGAAGTTTTGGAAGTTTCCTTTGAAGGGAAAAATTCGAAAACGATTGTAAAAGACAAAGACGGAAACTTAAAAGAAATTCACGCTAAATTCATAATTGATTCCAGCGGATACGGACGTGTGTTGCCAAGACTTTTAGATTTGGATACGCCATCAAAACTAGATCCGCATTCTTCCATATTTACGCATGTAAAAGATATTAACAGGCCGGAAGGAGAGGAGGGGACCATGATTTCTTTTGATATTCTGGAAACCGAAGTCTGGTTGTGGGTCATTCCTTTTTCGAACGGAAATACCAGTTTAGGAGTTGTGGGGCCGACTGATTTTATCAATTCCCTTTCAGAAAATAAAGACAACGCCGAAGCTTTAAAAAATGCCATTCAGAAGTCTGATTATTATATCCAAAGATTTAAGGGAACGGAGTTTTTATTTGAACCGGTGAAACTGGAAAATTATTCAAGAGCAGTAAAAAGAATGTATGGCGATGGGTTTGCGCTGACCGGAAACAGCTCAGAATTTCTGGATCCTGTTTTTTCATCAGGAGTTGCTTTTGCTACAGAATCCGGAATGCTGGCTGCCAAATTATATCTTAAGGAATCAAAAGGAATAGAAGTGGATTGGGAAACCGAGTTTACAGAATATATGAAAAAAGGAATTGCCGTTTTTACCACTTACGTGAAAGAATGGTACACCGGAAACCTTCAGACTTTGTTTTTTCATCAGCCTGAAAACCCTGATGTGAAAGAAAAAATATGTTCGGTATTGGCGGGTTATGTCTGGAATGAAGAAAATCCGTTTGTGAAAAAACACGATCATGTGATTAAGAATATGGCCTATTTACTGAATATGCAAAAAGAAAACCCTAGTGAGAACTAGGGTTTCTTTTTTTAATATTATTTGTAAGCTTTCTTTGCAATTAGTTTAGCAAGTGATTTTGCTGTTTTGGCATACCCTTCTCCAATTCGGGATTCATTACTAAAGTTGTTCCCCCATTGGTCTCCCGGAGCTTCTTCACTTGTAATTTCCAGCACCACATTTGATTTATTGGCTGTTTCAACAAATTTTAAATTAGTTGATACTTTAGCAGGCTGCTTCATAATTGCCGCATCCCAGCCAGGATAGATCCATGTAGTTTTTACAATTAAAGTGTAAGGAGTAGTTAATCCTTCCTGAAAGTTCAAATCTTTTTTTTCTTTTTCCAGCACAACGTTTATTAATTCCAAAAACTTTGGTGTCCAGATTAATTCCTTAGAAGAATTCCATTTCTTTTGCCAAATATTACCGTTCCCTTTGTGTTTTTCATTCAAATCGGCGATTCTTTCTTCTATATACTGTTTTTCAGGTTTATTCTCTTTCATCATAGTGAAGTCACTATAATCAAATTCTATATTAACTTCTTTTTGGGTTTTTAAAAAATCAAAATTTCCATTTACGACCTTCATGTCCTGAGCAAATGTAAATCCTGAAACCAGCAACAATGCGAATACTATTTTTTTCATAATTAAGGGATTAGTTTAGATTTCAAATGTAAATATTTTTTTAAAAAGCAACCTCTTTTTTGAAGATTTGTGTAATTTTTTTTTAACAAGATTTGGTTGCTGGGTTTAACTTGTGAATTTGAGGTTATATCTTTGTTTTTAAGCAATTTATGGATTAAAATATAAAAATTAACTATCCTTATTTAAATGCTTAACTCACTATTATGTAATTTTGCAATATGTATGCTTTAGTCGATTGTAATAATTTTTATGCTTCATGCGAACGTGTTTTCCAGCCGGAATTCAACGGAAAACCTGTTGCGATATTATCCAACAATGATGGCTGTGTAATTTCCAGAAGTAATGAGGCCAAAGCCGCTGGAGTTCCTATGGGAGCACCGGCATTCAAGATTAGGGAATTGGTGAAAGAAAAAAATGTCAAATTATTTTCCTCCAATTATCCGTTGTATGGTGATTTGAGCAATCGGGTTATGGCAATTTTGGGACAGTTTACGCCTAATGTGGAAATTTACAGTATAGACGAAGCGTTCCTGAATTTTGATGGTTTGAATGTTTTGGACTATCACGATTATGGACTTCAAATAAAATCCCGTATTCAAAAATGGGTTGGGCTTCCGGTTTGCATTGGCTTTGCCGAAACCAAGGCTTTATCTAAAGTAGCCAATAAAATTGCCAAGGAATTTCAGGACAGGACCAAAGGAATCTATGTAATCGATACGGATGAAAAACGAATCAAAGCCTTAAAATGGACGAAAATTGAAGACGTTTGGGGAATTGGTTACCGCACGAAAAAGAAAGCTAAAATCCGTAATATCCAGACCGCCCTTGATTTTGTTCAGCCTCAGCACGAAGCTTGGATTAAGAAAGAAATGGGAGTTATTGGTCTTCGCCTAAAATATGAACTGGAAGGCAAATCGGTTTTGGATTTAGAGCCTTTGCCAGAACAAAAAAAGAGTATTGCGACTACCAGAAGTTTTCCAAAACAGATTTCCGATTTTGATTTGCTGCGTGAACGTGTCACTACTTTTGCTTCTGTTTGTGCCGAAAAATTGCGAAAACAAAATTCCTGCTGCCATACCATAATTGTAATGCTGGTTATTGACAGGCATACAATTAAATCATCTAAATATTATTTTAATTGGGCCGTAACACTGCCTTATGCGACCAATTCGACATTGACGATTTCAAATGCTGCGATAGAATTGCTGAAGAAATTGCATAAAGGAAATGAAGGCATCCGATTTAAAAAAGCTGGCGTTATAGTAACTGAATTGATTGATGAGGATAAAATGCAATTTCAATTGTTTGAGGAAGAGAATCCAAAGCATTTAGCTTTAATGAAAGTGATGGACCAGCTGAATCAAAAAATTGGAGACCGAAAAGTAAAACTGGCTTCACAAAATCTTAAGCTGACCTGGAATATGAATCAGAATCATTTGTCACCTAAATATACTACTGATTTTAAAAAACTTCTTGAAATAAAATGTCTTTAAAAAGAGAACAAAAACTTACGTTTTTTAAGCCTGATTTTGAAAGCGAAATCCAGGCTCCTTATATAAAGGAAGGTGTGTCGGCTGGTTTTCCATCGCCGGCAGCTGATTTTATGGAAGATACTATTGATTTAAATAAAGAACTAAGTGAAAATCCACTGGCAACTTTTTACATCAGGGTTAAAGGAAATTCGATGATTGATGCCGGAATAAGTGACAAGGATGTATTGGTTGTAGATAGAAGTCTGGAACCTCAAAACAAGAAAATCGCGATTTGTTTTATCGATGGTGAATTTACCGTAAAACGCATTCAGGTCGAAAAAGACTGTATGTTTCTGATGCCTGAAAATTCAGAATACAAACCCATAAAAGTGACCGAAGAAAACCAGTTGATTATTTGGGGGATGGTCACTTATGTTATAAAAAAGGTCTGAATTTTTTAATTAATAATATAGCCTTACTATATTATTTCTTTTTCTTCTCGTCTAATTTCTTTTCGATTATTGCGATAATCTTATCAGTAGTGGCTTCTCTGTCAAAGTATTTTAGGAAAGCTTCATATCCAGGATCCAAATTTTGATAGACTGAACGAGGATCTTGCAGCACATGATTTTTGTCTTCAGTAATTTCTATTTCGCCCATGCCGGTTAAAACCCAGTTTATATTTAGATTAGGATAAACCTGCATGATTTTTTTTAAAATATTCATTCCCAAAGACCTTGAATTCATTAAAATTGGGTGCAGGGAAGTGTATAATATATCATTTTCTATACAAAACTGTCTGAGGTTAACTTCCTTGCTTTCAATGTAGTAGCGTAATCTCTCGCCTTCTGTTTGCATTTTTTTTAAATTTTTGTATTAAAAATGATACAATATATCAATAAATGATATATATTTGAAGTAGTTACTTCGTAGTAAATACGTAGTAAAAATACAATAATTATATGATTCAAATAAAACTTATCTATGATTACATCCGGACAAAGGAATAAAATGAAGAAAGTCTTTAAAAAAGGCTACTCAAAGGAGGTTCAAAAGCTTTTGGAAGAGAAGGCCATATGGAACAAAAAGGGATTTCCTTTCAGTAATTCTTATATCACTCATGTTTTTAATGGCAGAAATACTAATAATGATATTGAAGAAGCAATCATTCAATTGTATCAAAAAAGATTACATGAGGAAACAGCCATTACATTGCGAAGAAAAGAAATTTTCAGCAAAAACCTATAGAATTTTTAGAAGTAAGTACAAATCTAAATCAGGATTAATTATCAAAGTTACAAATCAAAACACAGTAATTATGGCAATAATAAAAAATGAAAGTTTAGGAAATATAGGCTACTTCTCAGACAAAAAAGGCACATTAACGAATTTTATTTTCGAAATCTTAGATGTGGAATACCGGGATAATCTGTATGGATATTTCAGAATAAAAATAACAAATGATAATTCAAAATTTGTTGTTATCAATAACCTCAGTATTTGTGGTCCATTTTCAGAAGCTTTTCCAGCAAGATTATTAGAAGAAGGTTTTTATTTATGCCATCCGAATTTGAACCACGAAATTGTACTTGAGATATTTAGTTTTGAATTTGATTTGTATAAAAGCAAATTACACAATCAAAGAGAAGAAAACAGGAATTTTAACTTTTCCAATTCTTAGACCCACAGTAAATTTAGTTTATATCCAACAGATCAGATTAAAACAAAACGGCAAATCTATTCCTATATTTGTTCATTACTTTTAGTTTCGAAAATAATTTTTAAAAATTTCTAACACATCAAAAGCATTAGGATTTTCTTCTAATAATTTTTTTATGTTTTCGGGATTATTGTCTGGAGAAGGGATCATTTTCAAGCCTTTTTTGAGAATGGTTACATCTGTTGAAACAAATTTTTCTTCAGGATCATTGTAATATTCTGTCTGTTGACTAATATAAACTACCTGATTGTTTTTTTTGTCATCCCATAAATAGCTAGATTGAACCTGATTGTCTTTATCATATATATTCTCTAATAAAGGTTTTCCTAATTTAGTTTTTATATATTTTTAGAAGCTTTTCCCTTCGCTTTCATTTTTAATTTCAAATTTTAACCCGGATAGTTTGTTAGATTTAAAGCTGTCAACGTAAATAGATAAACTGCTGATATATTTAATTAAACTATTTTTGCTGTCATCTTTAATTGTGAGGTTTGAAAAATTTACATTTCCATACTTAAAATTTTATATATCTTCTGTTATATAAGCTACAAGGCTAAAATCAATATTTTTATCCTTTTTCGAATTTTGTATTCTCCAGTGTTGATGAAATGTTTGTGTCAATTTTAATGTTTCTAAATCTGTTTGAGAGCTGCATGATGTAATCAGGAGGCTTACAATAATCAATATTAATTGCTTCATACTACTTTCTAAATAATTTCAAATTCCATTTTTCCTTTTGTGATATAAAACATTTGATCAATCATAAGTTCTTCTTTTGTCTCGTTATTGTATAAATAGAAAGCAGGCTCTCCATTTAGTTTTTTGAATGTTGCTAATTTACCATACCCATAAAATTTTAAGATTGTGTCTTTAGGAAAAGGCATTACTTTAAAGCCATTTTTAGCATCATCAATTAAACCATTAATTCGGGCTTTAGATTCAGAGCTGCTTAGGTACATTGATGTCGCCATATTTTTTTCTCTAACATTAATTTTTTCGGCAAATTCACTGTACTTTTCTTCTTTAAGAAGATCAGCTAATTTATCATATGCTGTAATAAGTTTTTCTTTAAAATTAGCTACATCTTCTAAATTTTCGCCATCAGTCCATTTGGTTAATGAGTACGAGATTTCAGCTGTAAACTCTGCTGAAGTTTTCAAAAACGGAATTTTTTGATTTTCTTCCACTTTTTGAACTGCTGTTTCCGGAAAATCTTTTATATGTTTAAATTCATTATTTGCTACATCGTAGAGCCTGACGTTAAATCTTAATGACGCTTCAGGATGTAGATTTTGTTGTCCTGAAATAGGTTTTATAATAGCTGTTATAAATTGCTCTCCAGAATTATAAATAGCATAATTAATGGGAACATTGCTAGAGATTTGACCTTCAGCTTCCATTGTTAGTACAGGAATATCATTAATCAGAATTTAAAAATTGCAGGCTGCGACTGAAAAGTCTATGGTGTAATATGGTTCGTATATCATTGTTGCTTTTGGTTTAAGATTTATTTATCCGTTAGTTCTAATTCGTCTAAAGTTCCTTCGGACTTTAAAATTTTATTGTATTCTGATTGTAAGTTTTTTAATTCTGTTTCAATGTCTTTTATATCAATTTTTGGCATTATAATCTTTTTCCCATTTGCATAGATACTTGATACATATATTTTTAAATCTAAATTATAGTCTGAAAGCTTCGGGTTTTTAATTGGATATTTTAAAATTTTCCAGATATGAGGGTTTCTCTCTTTTGCTTCTTCCAGAATAATAGTTGGATATACCGATTCACCAGTTTTTAAAACATAATCCTCCTTTTCATAGCCATGTGATTGTATTGATATTGCATGTTTTGTGTTGATTTCTTTTAGTTCAATTGATATTTCAAAAGGGCTTTTTAAATCAGCTTTTCCAATATATTTATATTCGATTTCTAAACGTGGAGACATTTCTCCAAACCAATCAGTTTCATTCAGCTCTAGGGATTCAATTTTAAACAGATTAAGTTGTTTCTGAATACTTAATATTGCCGTTCTCTTTTTTTCTAATTTGTTTATTTCGGTTGATAATTTCTCGGCTTCTTTTTTATTACGCTCTTGTAAAAAATCTTCTGCTAAATCGGTCACAGATGAGTAGCTAAGTCCGTCAACAAGTTCTAATGCTATATCATTAAATGATTTGCCTTTATATTTATTTGATTCATCCCATTTTAGAATCATTGCTTTCAGGGCGATTACTCTAATTGCTTTTTCCAGTTTAATTTTTTCGTCAGCATTTAATTTTTTCTCTACTTTTTCTTTAGAAATTTTAAAATCTTTTTCTGATTTACCATTAAATTTTTCCTGACAGCTTGTGATTATCAGGACAAGTACAATTAAAATGCGGGTTTTGAGTGTATTAAAATTCATTATAATTCTGGTTAGAAGATAGTTTTTAAGGTTTTACATAATTATCGATATTGAAGTCACTGCCTTCGCTTTCCATAAGTTTTGCATATTGATAATAAGAAATTTGTTTGTTTGTCTTTTTTTTCTCTTCTAAATATTCTAAATAATCACCATAGTATTGAAAACTTCCCGCTGAAAACATTCGTTTACATATAGTCAAATTTTGCTTTTTGAATACTTCAAAAGTGGGCATGTTTTGCGTAGCCCCAATTAACATGTAGTAATTTATTTTGTCTTCCCATAATAAAGCATCTGGTGCATCGTCACTCATATCAAGCATGGAAACATAAACTGGTTTTCCTCTACTACTATTTAAATTACTAATTAATTCTTTCACATTCTTATTGTAGAATAATGTGATAGAATAAAAATTTAGTATCTTATCTTTTTTTGAAAATTCAAAACTTACATAATTAGTTCCAAATTCTCCTTTTTTATCACGGTATCCGCTTAAGTCAACTCCATTAAAGTTAAGTAGTATCTCAGATTCAGTATGATAAACATCATACAAATTATAATCTATCAGAGAACTACTTTCTCGATATTCGTTAGGAATATCGCCAAAAAAAGTATCGTGTTTTTCAGTAAAAGTAATCTTTGCTAAATCTTTTTTTTGTGAGTTACAGCTTTGTATTACAATACAAAAAACTGCGAATAAAATTGTTTTTTTCATGATTTAAATTAAATTTATATTGGCACTTAAGCCTGTTGTTTTTTCAAGGAATTTTATAACATCAAAACCTTCCCAAAATGTATAACTTTCATTCACCAATACCTTATCTTCCTTAAGATCCAGACCTAATTTTTTAGCAGAAAGTCCTGCTTCTATTTTTACTAAAACAGTTCCTTTTACAGCATCAAAATTCATTGCAGGTCTGTAATAGACCGATTTTTGAGTTTGGTTGTATTGTAAAGAGTGTGCAAAAGTAACAGAAGCTTTACCTGAGGCTTTAGCAACTCCTTTGGCATAAGCCGTAACCTCGAGTATTACTGCCTTCGCTTTTAGTTCTACCTCTAGTTTTATTTCAGCAGAGAGTTTTGTTTTCAATTCTGCATTACCTTTATTATCATCTGATTCGGTATTAATAGTCATATCTGCGCTACCATCAATTTGTCCGGTTAATATTAAATCAAATAAAATTTTAAAAGTAATCCCAAGATCTCTGTCTTTTGCTGTCCAATCCCTAATTATTTTTAAGATTTGTTGTGCGGCAAAATTACCCGCTGGACCACCAACAATAGTTCCTGCTGACTGTACTGCCAAGTCAAGCAAGTCTATCGTTAGAACTAAAGCAATAAGGGGTTCAGCTTTAAAATAAATTTATATTCCATGCCCAATACTTTAGTGGGAACTCCTTTTTTGGTTCCCCGGGCTAATTGCCATTCTGCACCCAAACAAAAATTAGGTGGTTTCATTTGAACGTCATAAGGTAATTTACTTTTTTTAGCGACTCCCGCTGTGCCGCCTGTAACTCCTTTTGAAAATTCTTTTAAAGATGAAAAGACAGAATATAACTGTTTAATTTTTGCTTCATGTTTGAAGGTAGCATCAAAATGGTTGTCATATTTATCGTCGGTAATTTTATTCCAATTTGCTTCTAAGACGACTCCAAAATCTATTTCTGTTTGTTTCAATCTCTTTTCAGCACCAATTTTTCCGGCTTTTTTTCGCATTTCTGTGTCTTTTCCGGGAGGTAATTTTGCCCACTTTACACTTAGTTCATTACTAAGGTTTAAAAAGAAATGAAAATCCCACTTAATGTCAGAATAAGCCATTACTTTAACAGTAGTATTGGCATCATTAGAAAATAACGACAGGAATGTACATGAATATTATATTCGTTAGCAAATACTTTAGGCCAGATATATAGTATTGGCAAAGGATTTGCAACGGATAGATTTGATTTTACAGGAAAATTTAATTTATCAGCTACTTTATCTATCGGCTTTGGATATTCTGGGGAATTAATTTTAATATTTTTTGTATGCTTACCTATTTCTTTATGACAAGCGGTATTTTGATATTCAGTAATATCTATTGTAACGAGTTGTTTGATACTTGGTGCTATTGTTTTAAAAAGGATAGTCTGAGCATCATGACCATAAGTTTCAAACGTAATATCTACACGCCGATTTTCTTTATTTTTTTCTTCATCTTTATACTTAATATTATCGCGCCTTTTTTTGTCATCAGTAGGATTTGCTTCTCCATGTCCTACTGCAATAATTCTGTCAGATGCCAAACCACTATCAGTAAATGCTTTTTTTACGGCATCGCTTCGTTGCTGTGATAATTTTTGGTTGTACTTTTCTCTGCCTATAACACAAGCGTGGTCATCAATCTTAATACGTAAGTTCTGTATCCCAATAGTTTTATTAGCGGATTATCTCTAAAGGTTCTCCAGCTTTTTTTCTATGAAAAAAAACAATTAAACTTATTCCTAAAGAATCTTTATTTTTAACTTTTGGTTCATATGTAAAACCTGGAAGTTCATAAGGCAGTTTTACACTGGCAAGTTTCCCTTTAGCATATAGTTTTAATTTATATAAATCATTAGGAATATCAACTAAATCTTTGAATTTGGAATGAAAAACATCTTGTGAATTTGGCTGTGAATAAATATAATTTGATTTGTCAAATTCAATTTCTCGATTTTTATATACATCATTATATAATTCCAAATTTGAGGTAGTATAAATATTTAATAATTTTGAATTCCACTTTATTAATTCTTGAAATAAAAGTTTTTCATCTTCTTCTGATAAATCCAGTGAATTTTTCCAGCCAGGCAATACATATGGAATATCAGCTAAAAAAGTTCCTTTATAAATAAATAATGGTAATTTACTTTTATTAGGAATATCAATATTGGATTTTTCTATTACTTCTATTCTATAATTTTCGGTTATTGCTTCTATTGCATGAATTCCAAATTCAACTTCAACTTTTTCAGATAGAGTATTTTGCTTTTTATATGGTAGAATTCTAATTTCAAAATCTTGCGAGCCATTTTCTAAAATAAATTGATTTATGGGCCAATCAACCCAAACGCTGCCATTTTGTTCAAAATGGTTAAATACTAAAATGTCATTTACCCAGAGTTCTATCGAGCAATGAAATGCCTTAATTTCTAAATTATATAATGGTCTATTCATAATTAATTTTTATTGTCAGTTTCTTTTCGGAACGTATTTAGATTATAATCGTTTAAATTGTTTTCGCGATCAAAAATTTTATAAAAACCAAAGGTTTTTAATTGTTGGTCTATAATTTTCGTTGTTGTATTTTCTGATTTTATATTTTGGATCTTATTTCCGAATTTTAACTTTAAGTATGAGGAAGTTTCTGGATTCGCTTTTACTAAATATTTATTTATTGCCTCATTAAAAGTGTAGAAATCTATGTTACTATAATCATTAATTTTAATAATTGGGAGACCTTTCTTTTTTGGTTTAGGTAAAATGGATATTTTATTGTACCAACTTTGAACATCATATTTAATAACGATTGGTTCAGAATTTGAAATTATCAGATATTCAAAATTATGGTATTCTCCATCTAATGGAAGTTTGTTCAATAAAAATATAGCTTCTATATGTTTCCAAAATACAACAGTTTTTTCTTCTAAAATTGGAATATCTATTGTGATTTTTTCTTCTGTATAATTTAATCTTTCTTTTGAATCATCTATTTTCTTTGCCGTTTTTTCTGATATTGAGATACCAAAGTTTACAGCATACATGATATATAAAATAATTATTAGAATACCAGACATAATAATAATTGGTAGATAGCCTATTTTTATTTTAAAAAGAAAGTAATCCAACCATAATCCCCCTGCAAAAAATAAGAAAAGAAAAAAGTTGAATATAATTATCGGATTTATTTTCATAATGTATACTCTTTATCTGATTCATACCAAGGTTTGCTGGGTTTTTCAATAATTGTGAAATCTTTTCGAAATGTTTCATTGTATTTCATTCCTTGTTTAATAGCATAAATTACGATTGTGGCTTTAATGCCGGTAAATTCCATTTTATGTTGACTAAATTGCCCCTTTTTGTCAGATTTTATTTCGTAGGTATATAATATTGAAGATGCACCTGTTGCTTCTCCTTTCCATTTTTCCACTTTTGTTTCCTGCATTTTTCCATCAGCTTCTGGTACTAATACAGACACAAATTCTGTGCTTTTAACCCCGCCTTTTATTCCTATTCCCGGCTCTATCTGTAATTTCCTTGATCCAGGAGCGAATCCTTCAACATTATTATAAGTTAGAGACAATTCTCCTTTAGCTTCTAATGAAAATTCAAAAATGATATAAATGGTAAAATGATATTTTTTTTCAAGTGCTGTTTTTATCCAGTCCGATATTTTTCCGGCTATACCCATATATTGTAGCAGGGAAAGCAGATCTACGCCAATTTTAATTTTTGTTATGGGCTTGAGTGCTAAAGCACCAGTTAACTGACGTACAATTTCAGTTGACTTTTCAATTTTTCGATTTGTAATTCTTAATGCTAAAGCTATATTAGGGGGTTCAATATCAAATGTTACTTTTGGTAAAATTTTTTTCTTATATGCAATTGAATCCTCCTCTCTTCCTTGGCCATCAAATACCGATAAAACTTCTTTGACAGTATTATAAAAACCAATTAATTTTTTTATTTGACTTTTTGTTTTTCCGAGTTCGATAGAAGATTCAACATTGTCTATTTTAACTTTTGCGGACAATCCATAGCCTAGCCCTCCTTTAGTCTGGTATAAAATTTCTAATTCATTTCGAATTAGTTGCATACTCTGCTTTTTGTTATAGTCAGTTAATGTTTCTCTTGTTGAGAATTTTTGATTTACTTCAAGATTTAATGTTTTAAATAAGGTCAAAACAAAAGCAACTTCTCTTTCAATATTAGGATAAACATTCAGATTGATAACTCCTGCTGGTTGTGCGCAAGTATGAGCAAAAATTTGATATTTACTTACCTTGTCGGGAGATAAAAAAAATAGCTCAGGAGTTGTTCTTAATAGAACTAAATTATTATCTGAAATTACCTCTAAATTCAAATGCTCTTTCTTTATAACTTCTGCCTTCTGTTTTACTCCATTTAAATATATAACAACTTCTTTTTTGTGTTCATCTGCTCTTCCTTTATTAAAACAAGCTTTGGATGTGTCTAAATCTAAAAAGGTGAAATCTAAACTTTTTTTCTTGTCATCGCTTGACCCTGCAATAGTTTCGTATTCCAGAACATTTTTTGTTGTAACAGAGTCATATAAAGTCAAATCAAATTTATTTTTATCGTTATCTGTATCATTAACAACAATTTTATTATATCTGCAAAAAGTAGGTGTTTTGAAATTTTTCTCCGGCTCACCTATTTTTAAAGGGGATAAATTTGTTGGAGGTTTTATCTCTATTGAAGCAATTTTTTTATTGATTCTTAAAAAGCGCGCATGTATGGTATCGTTATTACCATCAGAGATATAGGTTTTGATAACGGGATCAAAAACTTTTACATAAAACTCCTCAGTTTCTTTTATACCCTTAAGGTTAGAATACCATGAAAATGTATTTTTAATTGCCAGATTTACCTCACCATCAATAACATCAACACTTGTATATCTAAATACACATGGATCGTCTTTTCCACTTATGTTTCTAAAAATATCTATACTTAAATTTAAATTCCCGTTAAGTCCTTCGGTCATTAAATTTAAATAAACTGTTTCTCCATAATTAAAGAAATGCTCTTTTCTAACATCCTTTCCATCGTTTGTAGTACACCATTTGCTGTTTACTATCTTTGCCGGACAATCCCCGCTTATCAATAAACCTGTTTTATTGATGAGATCTCTTTTACCAGAAAGACTTGCTTCAAGATAATACTCAAAAGGTCCACATAAGTTCTTTGGGATTTTTATACCATATCGATTACTTGCCGGCAATGTTTTTTGCAAAACTATCGTTTTTGCTTTCTGATCCTGAAAAATCCAGGTTATATGCTTTTTTTTATCAGTTTCAGGTGTTGCATCATACCATTTTTCTACTTCAAATAACACTTGTTGATCGGGAGCAATAACTACTTTTTTATTCGGAGTAGATAAATCTTTTTTTACAATTCCTTCACCAGCCCATTTTATTTTTTTAACACCTTTTATCATTTTAAATGTTTTTTTCTAGAATTAAATACTTCTTTTTGATATTGTATCAAATGCGATCAATATGATATACTTTCCATCATTTTTTATAAATCATAGATGTTCCCTGCATTTATTAATATTTAAAAACCATTACATGTCATTTTGGTTAATACCCATTTTCCATTCTTTTGAGTATAATGAATATCCAGCCAACTGTCTATCAGCGTTACTGTAAACTGATTTTTTAGATATAATTGATAATTGGTAATTGGTAAGTCAATACGAAGTATCAATTCGTTTTGATCTTGACTTATAATTTTAATAAATAGTACACAGGCTGATTCTACTTTTTTTAATTTTTTAAGAATGTTTTTTTTATTAGTGGTGTAAATAATTTGTACACCATGAGAGTTATAGCAATCAAAGTTTATAATTTCTTCAACTTTTTTATCCTTATGAGTAAAAAAATAAAGTTTTTCATCATTAGTAACTAAATAGGAGCAATTTTGTGACAAAAAAGTAGAGTCGATTATTGAACTTAGCTTTAATTTTTCATTTTGAGCAGAACAATGGTTATTTAAAATAAAAAATAATAGGAATGATGAAATAAAATAACGCATAGGATATATAGATTAAATTTTATGTGTTCTTGCTTTTTGTTGTGCATTTACAAAATCTACAAAGTTCATTTCCCCAATGTCTTTTTTATTATTGTAAAAGTCAATTTTTCTGTCACCCATCAGGTTTGAAGGGTATTTCATCCACTTATTTGGTGTATTTTTTGCTTTTTGTTTAATTAAGGGGTCAATTTTATTGGGATCTTGATCTATTTTCCAACCTAGAACAACAGCTATTTTGTAATCGGCTAAAGTGCCTTGCTTATCCCTTTTTGAAGCAGAGTTAACCCCAAAGCTATATTGGTCGTTACCCTCCTCATTTGTTTCAATGAAAAAAAATATTGGAGGGTGAGTATGAACATCATATTCTAATTTTGTCTGTATATCTTTTGTTTTAAGTTCTTTAGCTAGCTTTGCTATGCCATCAAAGGCAGCATTTTTGGAGCCAGTTAAATCAATTGCAAATACCCTCTCTTTTTTGGAATTAGTTCCTCCAACCATTCCTACTTCTGTAAGGTCAGTTTCTGTTTTTGTGTATAGGGAATTCATAGCATCAATTTCTCCTTGAGAAAGCACGGGAAAAATACCTGGATTGTCAGTTTCTATATCTATACTTATTATTCCTGATTTCATATTTTTTGTTAATGCCTTATCACCTTTATTGTTAATGGCGATAAATTTTTTATCCTCCTTAATTCCATCAGTTCCTATATAATCTCCTGATATTGAGTAGCATGAATTTCCTTTTGCTTCGCTGTCATTTTGTTCAATACCTTCATGCTTCGCTTCCTTAGCATACATATCCCTCACATCCACCATTGGGTTTACAAGATTATGTACCATGGGCTCGGCATTTTTAAAATTTTGTTCGCCGGGTTCTGCCGTTTGTCCGTGGTCTGTAATTTCAATACAATCGGGAGCTCCCATGGGGCAGGTTGCTTTGCTGTTTTCAAGAAGTATTTTGCCCTGATTACTTAATGTTACTTTTTCATAAAAACCGCTCCATTTTGTTATTTGTGCCTGACAAGGCAAAAAACTGTTGCCCGCAGGTTGTTTTTTGCATTTTCCAAAAGTGTTTTTTTCTAAAGTCTGTCCAATTTCTTTGGTGGTAGCAAGTAGTTTTTCTGATCCTTCCTTATCATTTCCAAAATGTTTTTTATGTGATTTGACCTTAATTTTATCGGTCTTAGACGGATCTTCACTAAACTTGCATTTGCAAACGGCTCCTTGTACTACAAAATGTTTTTCGCTCATAATTTTAGTTTATAATTGCCACCATTTTTGTTTTTTCTTGTTTTCTCCAACAAATAATTCCTGTTTCGGCGTTGCGGTGAGTTCTTTACGCTCGTTTAAATTAGCAATCGAAACCGAGTATTTCTGCGGGACATCGAGTTCTAAATTGCAGGATATAAAAATGCTCTCTGGAATATAATCCTGAGGATTTAAAAAATATTTTGCCCTGTAGCTGCCAACAGCTTTTTGATCTGAATATTCTTTAACAGGAAGATTCAAGTCGTTTTCAAAATCGGTTTTGGTTCGTTCATCATGAAGTTTTCCGTTTATGTCCACCACTAAAAAATTATCAACATCCAGACGATCGTCTAATTTTTGATCGACCAGATATTTTATATTTTCAGTTTTGGCAATAAGAGGAAAATCAATTTCTTTCTGAATCGATAATGAAGGTGGATATTGCGTATGGATTCCGTTAAAAAAGGCGTTTAAAAACCAGTCTTTTGAAAGGGAGAGATATAGGGTATCGCTGTCTTCTAAATTTCTGTCATAAATAGACAAATATTTTTCGACTTGTTCTCCCTCATAATATTTTAGGATTTGTTTTTTGATTTCGTACCAGCGTTCCTGAATTTGGTTAAAGTTATTGATGTAAACCCATTTTCCGGTTTCATCAACCACTACTAATAAAGGATATAAAGCAGACGAAGCTTTCTCGGCAATTTCTTCAGCCATAGTACTTGCTGCTGTATCGTTAATGTAAACTTTCCCGATTCGGCTTATTTCGAAAAAGTAAAAACCGTTTTCGTTTTTTGCTTTCCAACTGACCTTGATTTCCTGTTTTATCTCATGGGTTTCGTTGCCATTTTCTATGGTATAAACTACACCGTAAGAATTGCTTATTTGTGCGTCATCCAAAGAAATAGCAAAAGGCCCATTATTAAAAACAGCTTTTTTTCGATTTTTTTCTTTTTCTTTATCTGAAATTTCAGTTTCCTCCGGAGCTAAAATCAGATATTCAAGCTGGTACGGAAAGTCGGCTTCTATTAAATCCGTTAAGGGACAAAACCTATTGTGATAAGTTCTAAGAATATAAGGATCAATACCTAATTCTTGAGCGACACTGAATAAGGTGTCGTCTTTTTTTACTTTATATGTTAAATAGTCTTTATAAGAAGGCTCTGGAATGTAGGGCATATAGTTTATTTGATTCGGGGAGTCAAATATACGTTTTTTCTTTCAAACAAATTAACAGACGTAAAAAAAGACTGCCTTTTGAGCAGTCTTTTATAAAATAGAGTAAAATATATTTTACCAGAACTTAGCGTACAATGCAGCTATAATCAATAATGTGATTACAATTAATACGGTAGTTTGTGGTTTTAATTTGAACATTGATTTATCCAGTTCGAATGCTTTTGGATTTACTTTAGGTCCTGCAAAACTTATGGCAATCATAAGAAGCATAGTAAATACAAATGATAATCCCATACAGATATGGAACGGAATTTCGAATCCACCTTTTCCATTTGGCCAAGCCGTGTATAATAAAGTTTCATTTCCGAATAATGCAGGAGCAAATTCATTGAATAAAACAGATAATAAGAAACCTGCAATTACACCAACAATAGCAGCTGTACCAGTTGTTCTTTTCCAGAACATACCAAGGAAGAACATCGCGAATACACCAGGGCTAATGAATCCTGTATATTTCTGAATATAAGTAAATCCACCAACACCACCAATTCCAAGAACATCATTCCATGTAAATAAAACAGCCAAAAGCATCGCTGCAAAAACAGCATATCTTCCGATGTTTACCTGATGTCTGTCGCTGGCACTTTTTTGGATGTATTTTTTGTGAACGTCTAACGTATAAATAGTAGAGATACTGTTTACTTTACCTGCTAATGATGCAACGATAGCTGCAGTTAAAGCGGCTACTGATAATCCTTTTAAACCTGTAGGAAGGAAAGTTAACATCGCTGAATAAGCTCCGTCTTTTCCACCAATTAATTGTGGTAAACCACCATTTTGGTATAAAACATACGCTGCGATACCTGGCAACATTACGATAAGCGGCATTAATAATTTTAAGAATCCTGCGAATAAAATACCATTACGGGCAGTTTGCAAGTCAGCACCCAAAGCTCTTTGTGTAATGTATTGGTTACATCCCCAATAGTTAAGATTGATAATCCAGATACCAGCTAGGTAAGACATTAATCCCGGGAAAGTTAAATATTTATCAATTTCAAGTTGAGAAGAACTGGCAGTAGGTCTGTCAATTATCATTTTGAAATGCTCCGGTGCTTTGTCCATCAATAAACTGAAACCGGCAAGAGCATCTTTTCCAAAACCAAAGTGTTCTGCTACAACAGTTAAAGCAATGTAAGTAGTAACCAAACCTCCGATGATTAAAACAGCTACCTGAATTACGTCAGTATACGCAACCACTTTCATACCTCCTAAAGAGATGATTAAAGCAAAAACGGCTAAACCAATCATGATAGCATGAAGATATTCTCCTCCTGCTAATCCGTTAATAGCAACCGCACCTAAATACAGGATAGAAGTAAGGTTTACAAAAACATACAAAAACAACCAGAAAACTGCCATAATTAAAGCAGTAGATTCGTTGTAACGTGTTTTTAAGAATTGTGGCATTGTGTAAATCTTATTTTTAAGATACACAGGAATAAACCAAACTGCTACAATAATTAAGGCAACTGCAGCAAGCCATTCGTAGGCAGCAACTGCAATTCCAAGGAAGAAGCCCTCACCACTCATTCCGATAAATTGTTCTGCCGAGATGTTCGAAGCAATTAATGAAGCTCCAATTGCCCACCATGTAAGTGTTCCTTCTGCAAGGAAATAGGCCTTAGCATCATGTTCGTTTTTTTCGCGTTTGCGATAAATCGTATATCCGTAAATGGATACCACGAGAAAATAGATAATAAATACTGCATAATCTGCAAAAGCAAGGTGCTGGTTCATTTGTTAGTAATATTTGAAATTAATATAAGTGATTTTTGATAGTTTTAAAGTTTATTTTTTTAATGAAAAATGTCAATAATAGTTCATAATGGTTGCGAAACTAAGTAATTTATTCTTTTAATTCGAAAAAAATACGATATGTATTTTAATTTTGCTGATTTTTTAAAAAATCGGAAATCAAAAGTAAAGTAAAAATAGTTACGGACAATATAAATAAATGTATTTTTTACATTTGTAACAAAAAGATATTATTTCTGTATTTTATTAAGCTTTTTATTGTCTGATCTTTTGTTCCCATTTCCAGGCACTGGCAATAGCTTCATCAAGGCTTAATTGTGTTTTCCATCCCAGCACATTATTCGCTTTGTCAGTATTTGCATACGCTTCTGTCACATCACCTTCTCTTCTGTCAACAATCTTATAAGGTAATTTTTGCCCGCTTGCTTTTTCAAAAGCAGTAATTACTTCAAGGACTGAACTTCCGGTTCCGGTTCCTAAATTAAAAATCTCTAATTTGTCTGTATTTGTTTTGTTGACCAATCGCTGCATGGCGATTACGTGTGCTTTAGCGAGATCGACAACATGAATATAATCACGAACACAAGTTCCGTCTACAGTTGGATAATCATTTCCGTAAACTGATAATTCTTTTCGTAAACCAGCTCCGGTCTGTGTAATAAACGGAACTAAATTTTGTGGAACGCCAAGTGGCAATTCGCCAATTTCGTTTGATGGATGTGCTCCAACCGGATTAAAATAACGCAATAAAATCGCATTCAGATTGCTTACTTTAGTTACATCAGTAATAATTTCTTCTCCAATTTGTTTGGTATTTCCATAAGGAGACATCGCTGGCTGGATAGGGGTTGACTCTGCAATTGGCATTACTTCGGCCTGACCGTAAACCGTACAGGAAGAACTGAAAATGAAATTTGCTTCCGGTTTTTGTTGTAATTCCTGCAAGATATAAACCAATGAACTTAAATTGTTTTCATAATACAATAAAGGATTCTGAACACTTTCTCCCACAGCTTTTGAAGCTGCAAAATGAATAACTCCAGAAACATCTGAGTATTTTTTAAAGAAATCCTGAACAGCAGTTTTATCCCTTAAATCAATTTGTTCAAAAAGTGGTCTTTTACCTGTAATTCTTTCGATGCCGTCTAAAACTTCAATCGAAGAGTTAGAAAGGTTATCAATTACGATTACTTCGAAATTTTCGTTTTGTAATTCTACAACGGTGTGTGAGCCAATAAAACCTAACCCACCTGTAACGACTATTTTCATCTTTATTTATTTTTATAATGAATATCCGATTGTTCCCTTAAAATGGCAGCACTTTTTTCAGGAGTAATATCACGTTGTGATTCCCCTAACATTTCATACCCTACCATGAATTTTTTTACAGAAGCAGAACGTAACAAAGGCGGATAAAAATGCATGTGAAATTGCCATTCTTCATGTGCCTGTCCGTCTGTTGGAGCCTGATGGATTCCGGAAGAATATGGAAAAGAGGTGCTAAAAAGGTTATCGTATTTTGTAGTCAGCAGTTTCAAAATAACCGCATATGATGTAACTTCGTCTGCTGTAAAATCAGTAATTTTGGTTATATGTCTTTTGCTGATAATCATCGTTTCATAGGGCCAGATTGCCCAAAACGGAACTAATGCTGCAAAATGTTCGTTTTCGATTACAATACGCTCTTCTTTGATTAACTCGGCTTTTAGGTAATCCTGTAAAAGGTTACGGCCGTTTTTGCTGAAATAGTTTTTTAAATTAGCTTGTGTTTTTTCGACCTGCGTAGGCAATGATGATTGTGCCCAGATTTGACCGTGAGGATGTGGATTACTGCATCCCATAACACTTCCTTTATTTTCAAAAATCTGAACATGGTTGATGTAGTCTATATTGCCTAAATCCGTATATTCTTTTTGCCAGGTGCGGATGATATTTTCAATACCGTCAATTTCCATTTCAGGTAAAGTAAGATCGTGTCTTGGCGAAAAACAAACTACTCTCGATATTCCTCTTTCTGGCTGTGCTTTAAAAAAAGTTTGTCTGATGTCGTCTTCGAACATGATTTCGTCCTGCTTCATGGCGGCAAAATCATTCTCAAAAACAAACGTTCCTTCGTAATTTGGATTTTTCACGCCATTGGCGCGAACATTTCCCGGACATAAATAACAGGTTGGATCGTATTCAGGTAATTTTTCAGTAGAAATTGTTTCATTTTGGCCTTGCCATGGTCGTTTTGCACGATGAGGTGAAACCAACACCCATTCATTTATTAATGGATTGTAACGTCTGTGCGGATCTTCGTTAATATCAAAATTTCTCATTCTTAATTTGTAGTATAAAGTGATGTTCCGTTTGAGATTTTTACATCATAAATTTTTAAATCAATTCCAAATGTATCAAAATAAAGCTTGGTAAACGTTTCTTTTACCCTGTTTTCGTGTCCTTTTTTGATTAAGGTTATCGCACAGCCTCCAAAACCGCCTCCCATTAATCTGGAACCAATCACGGCTTCTTCTTTCTTTGCCTGCGCTACTATAAAATCCAGTTCGGCACAGCTTACCTCATAATCTTTTGATAAACCGTCATGCGTATCAAAAAGCAATTGTCCTAAAAGCTCAATATTTCCATTATCCAAAGCTTCACAAGCCTGAGTAACGCGCAGAATTTCTTTTACAACAAAACGTACTCTTTTAAAAACAACTTCGGACATTTTATCCTGAAGGCTCAAAACCTGTTCTTCGGTACAATCTCTGAACGTTTTGATTTCCGGAAAATGGTTTTTAATGATCGAAAGTCCTTCCTCACATTCTAATCTTCTGTTGTTGTATTCAGATGTAAAAAGCGAATGCTTGACATTGCTGTCAAATAAAACCAATGAATAATCTTTGAAATCAGCATTGTGATATTCAAATTCCAAAGTATTGCAGTCTAATTTGATTACTTTGTTTTCAAGTCCGTGAACACTTGAAAACTGGTCCATAATGCCACAATTAATACCTACCCAATGCTCTGCTTTTTGTCCTAATAAAGCAATGTCCTGTTTTTCAATTTTTAAATCGAAAAGTTCTTTGATACCGAAAATCATTCCACATTCTAAAGCTGCAGATGATGATAATCCTGAACCAACCGGAATATTACTGCTGAAAACACAATTGAAACCTTCGAAAGAAAAGCCATTATCCTGCATTTGCTTGATAACACCCAAAATATAATTTGTCCAGACAACCTCGCTTAACTGAATTGTTTGCGTCAGGTCAACCTCAAATTCTTCATTCAAATCGATAGCGATAATTTTTGAGGTTTTTGAATTGCTTTTCTCAAAAGCAAAACAAATTATTTTGTCAATTGCGGCAGGTAAAACATAACCGTCGTTATAATCAACATGCTCACCAATGATATTGATTCTTCCCGGAGAAAGCACAATTTTTTGTGGTACTGCTCCAAAAGTCTTTTCGAAGAAGGCCGTAGTATTTTGTATTAAAATGTCATTCATTATTTTATAAATTGTAATAGTGTTATTTTTAAAATTCTGTAATTATATTTTCAAACTTATAAATTGTTTTCTGATGATATTCTTTTCCTTTTTTCAAAACAGAATTTGGAAAATGTTTCTGATTTGGAGCATCCGGAAAATTTTGTGTTTCAAAACAAATTCCGCTTAACGAATGATAATCCGTGTTTTCTTTCCCTTTCAGAATATTAAAACAATTTCCGCCTACATAAATGTGTACACTTGGCTGATCTGTATAAACACTCATTTCTAAATTATTTTTCTGGCTGATTAATTTAGCAGCAACAGCACTTTTGGATTCAAGAACAAAAGAATTATCTATAACTGAGGGACAATTCTTGGATGTTCTGAAATCAAAAGCATTATCATTTAGACTTGTAAATTTGCCTGTAGGAATGCCGTCTGCAGCAGTTTCTAAAATCGTATCAGAATTGACAAACATACCCTGATTTAAAACATCAGAATCATGGCCATCAAGGTTGAAATAACTGTGATGCGTCAGATTTATAACCGTATCTTCAGTAGTTGTGGCATTATATTCTAGCTTTAGTTCGTTACCTTCAGTTAGTGTATAGGTTAAATTTACCTTTAATTCTCCCGGAAAATTTTCCTCTAAATGTTCACTCAAAAGCGATAGGGTTATTGAAGGATTTTCATCGGTCGTTATATTTTCAACTTTCCAGATTTTTTCTCCAAAACCTACAACGCCTCCATGCAAAGTATTGCCGTTGTTATTTTGGTTTAACCGAAATGTTTTATCATTTAAATTAAAAACCCCCTTACTTATTCTTCCGGCATATCGTCCAACGGTGGTTCCAAAATAAGGGGCACTTGGCAAACTATATGACTTTATATAAGAATCCAGAGTGTCATAACCCAAAACAACATCGATTAATTTTTCTTTGACAGGAAATTTTAAACTTTTAAGGGTTGCTCCAAATGTAATTATTTCTGCCTCCATCCCCATTTTATTCTTTATGGTATAAGAATACACTGGAATATTATCTGGAGTCAGGCCAAATAACTGCAAATGTTCTGTAGAAAAATCTGTTTTCATTTGATATTTATTAAACTAGAGTGCCAAAAATATAAATATTTTAAAAACGTGTATACCAGTACCTACCAGTTTTTGTATATTGCATAAAAAAATTTCTTTTTATGAGCATTATATCAATTCAAAACAATCTTGGTTTGCCAAAATATAAACAGATAATTCTTTCAATTGAAAAAGCAATAGAATTAGGCAAGCTGACTAAGGGTGACAAACTGCCATCGGTAAATAAGGTATGTCTGGCGTTTTCTTTGTCTCGGGATACGGTATTGCAGGGGTATGATGAACTAAAAAAAAGAGGTATTATCTATGCCATACCGGGCAAGGGATACTATGTTAAGAGTATCGAAACCAGTATAAAGCAAAAGATTTTTTTGTTATTTGATGAGCTTA
The DNA here is from genome assembly GCF_946478785.1 of uncultured Flavobacterium sp. Next base: position 2,662 of record NZ_CAMLDD010000027.1, on the reverse strand, counting down.
ATATTTTTAAGGAAGATATCTATAATTCCTTTTTAAAAAATAGTGGTCAGGATGTTCAGGTAGATATTTTCTTTCACCATTTTAATGTGCCTGTTTTCAAAAAATTGATAAATGACAGCAACGGAAATTATACAAAATATATTTTAATGCCTACGAACTTAATTGATATCGCTGGCTCTATTAAAACCCTACCAGTAAGTGATGTAATTATTTTAGATCAGACAAATCCTGAATTAAAAACATATCCAGCCATTTATCAGAATCATCAAAAAGATATTTTTGAAGGACTTTTAAAAGGAAAAACGAGACTTGGTAAATACAAAAAGCTTATTTTGATTTTTCCCGGATTTAGAGAACCTTTAGGAATGAAAACCGGATTCGAAAATTTTTGTACCGAGCATCATTTCGATTACGAAATCATAACTCAATTTACAGATCGTGAAATCGCAATTGGAGATTTATATGTTATTCCAAATGATCGTGATTTGGTGGGAGTAATTGAAGAAGCCAGAAATCACAACCTGAAATTAGGAACCGATTTTGGAATTATTTCTTATAATGAAACCCCTCTGAAGAAAGTGGTTGCACAAGGAATTACGACCATTTCAACCCATTTTGAAGCTATGGGGAAAATTTTGGCAGAGATGGTTCTTAAGGGAAAAAACGAACAGATTGAAAATAAATCTTCTTTAATTATGCGAAACTCACTTTAAGCTTCGATTGATAAATTCTCCTGAACTTTTCCAAATTAAAAACGATTTGTAATTAAATTGGAAAAAAAATCAAAATTTTGTTTTTTACTCTGATTCCTTTAGTTTTGAAAAAAAATCGATGAAAGTATTTGATGTAGCGATAATTGGAAGTGGTCCAGCTGGAGCTTCTGCAGCTTTTGAATTATCAAAGAGTGGAATTACGACTGCTATAATTGAGAAAGAAACCCTGCCAAGATATAAAACCTGCGGTGGTGGTTTGGTTCACAGAGGGAGAAAAAACATTCCTTTTGATATTTCATCTGTCGTTGAAAAAGAATTCTATGAAGTAGATACCTATTTTTCAAATACCAACATCAAACTTACTACACAAAGGGACAAACCCATAATTAGCATGATTATGCGTGATGCTTTTGATAATCTGATTGTAGAAAAAGCAAAAGAAAATGGTGTTACTCTTTTACAAAATCATAAAGTTACCGATATTACTTTCGGAGAAATTCAGATCCTTCATACTTCTGAGGGAGATATACAGGCAAAATTTATTATTTCAGCAGATGGTGCATTAAGTCCCATCGCCAAAATGGCCGGATGGAAAGAAACTCGAACTGTTATTCCGGCTTTAGAATATGAGATAGAAGTTCCTTTAGCTGATTTTGAAAGACTATCAAAAAATGTCCGTTTTGATATCGATGCCATTCCGAATGGTTATGGCTGGTGTTTTCCTAAAAAAAATCATTTGTCTGTTGGAGTTTGTATTTTAATTAAAACAAAACAAAAGATTGATTTAAAAAAACATTACAACCAATATTTAGAAGTTTTGGGTATCACAGAAGTTATAAACGAAGAGGCCCATGGATTTGTAATTCCGGTTTCTCACAGAACTGATACTTTTGTTCAGAAAAATGTTTTTTTAATTGGTGACTCAGCAGGATTTGCAGACCCTTTACTTGCCGAAGGTATTTCGAACGCAATATTAAGCGGAGTCTTAGCAGCAGAGTCGATTATTGAAAGTAAGCTTGATCCTTTTCGGGCTTCAGAATTATATCACGAAAAATTAGAAAAAAGCATTATACCCGAAATAAAAGCCGGCGTTATTTTGTCTAAAATTTTCTACACAAAAAGAGTTTTGCGCAATTTCGTTGCCAAAAAATATGGTTCTTTTTTATCCAATGCTATTACAGATGTTTTTATGGGAGTCAGAACCTATCCTAAAGATTATAAAGCGTCTATACGACGAAAATTAAGTAGGCTTTTCTTTTAATTTAAAAATTCAGTCTTCGATTCCATTTTATAATTTATTGAGGATTTCACATCGAAATACCCCAAAATAGATATTCACCGTTATTTCATTCCTAAGATTAAAAATAGTGATCATAAATACTCAAAACTTATTTCGATTGTGGAGTAAAACGTATCGAATTTTCTACTGAAATATTTTCGAAAATCTGGAAAGTTCTTAAGACACTAAACATTTGAACAATCTTATTCGATAAAAGCAGGCGACTTCTTAATCTATTTTTTTTTTGCTTAAATGATACTTTATTTTACATGTGCTTAACAAATCGCTAAAAAATTAGCAAAAAAAATAAACAAAATATTTTTTGTTTTTGTGAGATTATTTTACATACATTTGTAAATGTAAATTTTACACTTATTATTTAATTTGTTTTTGCTTATTGTTTTTAGAATTATTTCGATTTAAAATTTAGCAATTACAGCTTTGAAATTCTAAAAGAAAACCACAAACAATTACCAACTATAACTTAGAAAATGAATAAGACAATAGACCAGTTATCAGCAGATAATATCAGAGCATTAGCCATTTCCATGGTAGAGAAAGCCAATTCAGGCCACCCGGGAGGGTCGATGGGAGGAGCCGATTTCATGCACATTTTATACACCGAATATCTAAAATACGATCCAACGGACATGCACTGGATTTTCAGGGA
>NZ_CAMLDD010000026.1 GCF_946478785.1 uncultured Flavobacterium sp. | reverse complement strand
TTTAAAAAAAAGATGTTCTTTAACTTGTTTATATCATAGTAATCGGGGCTCATATTTTTAGTACTGAATCTATTTACCAAATGGCCAAAGAGAAAGGCTTTGGTATCTCTAAAAACAACTTGTGGCTTATTATAAGAAATCCTCTTTATTGCGGAAAGATAGTTGTTCCTCAGTATCGTGATGAAGAGGCGAGATTAGTCAATGGTCAGCATGATGCAATTATTAGCGAAGGATTGTTTTACCAGGTACAAGATGTCCTTGATAGTAAATCACGGACATATAGACCGAAAATTAAAACAATAGAAAATTTTCCTCTTAGAGGTTTTTTTATGTGTCCTAAATGCGGACAGAAGCTAACAGGAAGCAAATGCAAAGGAAGAAATAAGTATTATTACTATTACCATTGTGATAAAGTTTGTAAATGGAGGATAAACTCTGAGATAGCGAATAAAACATTTAAAGTGCATTTAAATAAATTTAAACCTTTACCGGAAGTGAAGAAACTATATTCAGCAGTTCTGCTTGAAGGCTACAGGGAGCATACTGGATTAATCATTAATGAAAAAAAGAAATCTCTTGAACAAATTGCAGTTTATGAAAAGAAATTGACCGTTGCCAGAAATTTATTAGTCACCGAGAAAATAGATGCTGAGGATTATCATCTTATGAAAATTGAATACAGCGCTGTTATCAGCAAGTTAGAGAAAGAGATTGGAAATGTAGATGACGATAGAGAGAATATAGAGTATCTAACGAACACGGGACTGGAAAACCTTTTAAAGCTTGGTGACGCCTTTGATGGCGGGACTTTAGCTGATTCTAGGGAGATAATTGGTTTAATTTTCCCTGAAAATTTTACATTTTCAGAGAACAGAATCCGCACCGCCCGAGTGAACGAAATCATCAACTGTATTTATCTGGTAAACAATAGGTTACGGGCAAAAAAAAACGGGACAAAAGATGATATTTTTCTTTTGTCCCGAGTAGTGACCTCGACTGGATTCAAACCAGTAACCTTCTGAGCCGTAATCAGATGCGCTATTCAGTTGCGCCACGAGGCCTTATGTTCTCATTAAGCTTATTTTTTGTAGCTTTGATGAGCGTTGTTTGCGGGTGCAAATATAGGTATAAATGTGAGATATACAAGCGAAAAATAAGATAAAATTTAAAAAAAATGAAGTTAGAAAATTATATACGTGATATTCAGGGGTTTCCTAAAGAAGGAATTTTATTTAAAGATATCACTCCTTTACTAAATGACCCAAATGCAAGAGAAGAATGTCTAAAAATTTTAATCAATTCTTTAAATGGGCAAAAAATTGATAAAGTAATAGGAGCAGAAAGCAGAGGTTTTTTCTTCGGAATGTTATTGGCCGACCGATTAAATGCAGGCTTTGTTCCTGTCCGAAAGCCTAAAAAACTTCCCTTCGAAACTATTTCGGCATCTTATGATTTAGAATACGGAACAGACTCCTTAGAAATACATATTGATGCTATTAAAAAAGGAGATAAGGTTTTGATTCACGATGATGTTTTGGCAACTGGCGGAACAGCTAAGGCACTTGCTGACTTAGTAAATGAATTAGGAGGTGAAATCATTCAGTTTAATTTTTTAATGGAACTTTCTTTTCTAAACGGAAGAGTTAAAATAAATGATTATCCAATATTTGCCGCAATTACTTATTAATAAATAATGCTTATTTAATTCCTAATCTGGATTTAAGTTTTAAAAACAATAAAGCAATTCTATAAGCATCTTCTGCCGAGGAATTTCTGTCACTTTTTGGAATTTTGTAAATCTCACATAAATCGTCCAAAGAAAATTGCTTATCATTAATATCCTGTAACTTTCTGTACATGACATCGATATCCAAGGCTTCATTTTTTAGTCTGCCGCAATCTAGTCTCTCAAGCGCAGCATTTATCATTTCAATATCAAAATTAACATGATGACCAACTAAAACAGCATTTCCTAAATATTCTATAAAAGTCTGAAGTGCCTCATTTTCCTGAAGCTTTTTCATCTTGCTTTCAATTATAAACTCGTTTGATAAACCATTGTCATGAAGGTATTTATATTGCAATAAAACGGCTTCAAAATTATCCTGAATTATGATGCTGTCATTAACAATAGCAAAAGAACCCATAGATAAAATTACATCTTTCAATGGGTTTAGTCCTGAAGTTTCGGTAGATATTACTACAAATCTGTTTGGCTTTGTTTCAAACTTGCTAAGATAGTCTTTCCAAAAATCAGGATATTCTTTATTAATGTTTTTAAGCCAGTCGAGCATATTATGAAAATTGTGTGAGTTGAAATTTGCTTTTAATTAATTCCTCCAGATCACGCATAGGAGCTAACGCATTTTTTAATTTTTCTTTATCCGTTTTAGATAGTTCCTTAATATTGATATATTGACCAGAATCGTCATTTTTCAATCCTTCAACTGTTCTAAACTTCAACAATGTCAAAAATGCTTCAGCGCAACTTAAATAGATTTCAGCATTTTTTGAATCTGAAATTGCGAGTTGCTTAAACCTTAGGTAAGTATTTTTAATTCCTTTTATATTAAAGCTTAATATTAATAATCTCGCAGCATCGATTAAAGGCATCAATGCTCTTGTTTTAATATCAAATTTCATTTTATATGGGCCTTCTTCTTCCAAAATAAATTTTTTGAAAAAACTTAATGGTGAGTTCTTTTTTAGGGCATCATTTCCTAAAAAGTCAAAGAACAAAGGATTATTAATCGCATTCTTAAAAATAATATTTTCAATAGCCTCCTCAATTTTTGGTTCTCCAAAAACAATCTCATAATCAAAGAAAATACTGCTCAGATCATTACTGTTTTCACCTGGAGTATTCATCCAACTGTTGTATTGTTTTATCCAGTCAGTCAGCGATTTACACCATAACATATTGCTTCCCATATGCCCGTTAGGACAAAATTCATAACCTACTTTTTCTAATAGAGATGTTGTTCTTTTGGCCAATCTTAAAAAATAATCTTTCACTTCTCTGTATTTTTCAGGTGTAACATCTTCAAAAATCAAAATACTATCCTGATCTGTAAGCAATAGCTGTTCTTTTCTGCCTTGGCTGCCAATACTTAACCATGCAAAACGGGCAGGAGGGGAGCCTAAATCCAATATTGATAATTCAACGGCTCGTTTTATGAGTGCCAGGTTTATTTCGTTGGCTATATTAGAAATGTGTGAAATTGGAATATTTTTTTGAATGGAGTTCTGAATTAAATCAGATAATCGATCACGTATCTGTTTTAAATCTTTTGGTAATTGTGAGCGCTTAATTTCTTTAATTAATACACCGGGATTACTGGCCTGAGCTACAATTAAATCATGTTCGGAAATAATTCCCTTAACAACAGATTTATTTGTACCATCTTTTGTAACACACAAATGCGTAACATTATGTTTTAACATCAATAACTGGGCTTCTGCCAAAGAAACATTTTCAATAACAGTGACAACGGGCGATGACATGATTTTATCTATAGTCTCTGTTATTGGAAAACGACCTGTCGCTATTTTTGAAGATAAGTCAGCATCAGTCAAAATACCTATTGGATTGTTGTTTTCGCAGACAACAATATTATCAACCATTGAGTCTGTCATTAAAATGGCAATATCTTTTACAATCTTATCAGCTGTAGTTGTTAATGGCGAATTGTTGTAGTTAAGTGACTGGATGTATTGCATTTCTGATTGGGTATCCGAATAAAATCCGTTATCAGAAATCAATTTATTGCCAGTATTTATAGTGTCTTTTGTATGGCGGGAGTTAATTGCAAAACTTTCTAATAAAAAATTTAAAACATCCGAATTGTTTGCTACAAATGGTCTGAAAACAGCAATTGGAATAGCATACACAATGCTCTCTTCACGTGCTTTAGCAGTCATCATGTAATTATTTTTTGCAAAAAACGGACGCAAACCAAAAATATCACCTTCATGACATTTGTTTATAATAGTTTCCTCTGCATCAGCAATTGTAGTCAGGTTAATAATTCCGGTAGATACTACATAGAAACTATCATGCAGTATATCGTTATTTTGAAACAATACGGCATGCTTTTCTAAATTTATTACACGGATGTTGCTTGCAATATTAAAGAGCTCTTGAAAAGTCAAATTATCAAATGGCGGATATTCTTTTAAAAAATCCGCAATGTGCTCAGCAATTGTATTCATAGTTAATTTTAAATGTAATCAAATGTAAAAATAATAAAATAATAAATCACTATGGTATATTGGTTACAGCAAAACAAATGATTTACAAAATCTTGATTTTTTACTTAAATTAATTAAATAATATTAATTTAATTTTACCAATTTACTCATTATCTTATATTTAGGGGTCTAATGTCTTGTAGAAAACATCATGTATGTTTATTGTCTCAGCTGTTTTTTATAAAAATTTTAGGATATAGGCAGTAGCAAATAAATGACTCAAATTTTCTATTTTACATAATATAAATTATGGTTCACTTTATATAACATATACCTGATAGTCAACTTGTTAATCCTAATCTTTTTGATATGTTTAACACTGGCTTAATAGATTCGCTAAAGATTCGTGTAAAACTGGAAAAGGTAAAAATCCTTGATAAACGGTTGATTACGGACTTTATAGCGTATTATCCTGATATCGCACACTTAGACGATGACGGAACAGAACAGCAAAAACTTGGCGATAACTATCGCAAAGCTGAACCATTCACAAAAATCATTAACGGAATTACGTATAGGTTTTATATCAAAGCCTTTATAGATTCAAAAAAACAAGCGCATGAATACATCGTTTTTCAGATTTCGGCTAAGATGCTTAAATCAAAGTATTTTGAGGGCATTACTGCCGAAAATTATCGTTCTATTGTTGACGATATTAATTCATTTGGTGTTATTAGGATTTCTACTAAGGACTTTTTGGAAGGCCTTGTTTCTGATATCGATATTTGCATTAATCAACTCATTGATTTAAAGAGTTTAAAAACTGCATTTTCTTTAATCCTTGAAAATCCAAATTCAGGAAAAAAACCTTTACTACATCACATTTCGCAATCCAATTCTATCAAAAACACTAATAATCTTGGTTTAGACTTCAATAAACGTGAAAAAGCAACAAATACAACACCTTACTGTAAAATTTATCATAAAGGCTTTGAATTGCTATCAAAGTCTATCACCTTTTATAAGGCTTTTCTCGAGCCGATGAAAGCAAGCGTAATTGATAATCTTGTTAGATATGAGTTTACAATCAAAGCACATAAACACAAGGAATATTTATGTAAACAAGGCTTTAAAGCTGATTTTAAAACCTTTTTCGATTTATTAAAAGCCAGTCCCCGAGATTTGGCATTAATCGCTAAAAGTGGCATTGTTCACTACATAGAGCCTAAAGCCAAATCGAAAGTAGATAAAGAATTAAACCCCTCCGATATTATGGTACAATTTTACATCGAGAACCTAATAAAATTAGGATTTGACCAAGAAAAATTACTTGGTTTTACACATTTAATTGATTGTCCTGTTTCAAGGTCAAGAACTAAAACCAAAGCAAAAAAGCTTATTGATGATTTAAAAAACCGTGATAAGAATTTAAAAACTCAAATTATCAATAACGAACGTAGTAACAAATTTTTACAAAACATAGGTGTAAACCTTTAAAAACTAAGCTTATGAATATAGATTTAAGAAACATCTCAGAAGATTTTGAAAACACAGTAAACGAGGTTAAACTTCGTTTTGAAATCAATACAAATTCTAAAGCTGTAGAATATTGTACAGTCAATTATTTAAAGAAATTGAAAGAAATTGAGGATTTAAGAACTCAACTTCATACCGCTAAAAATGATTTACGTGATTTAAAATATCATGTAGATGGATTCAAAGGTCATTTTAATGCTTTGTTTAAAAAGAAATAACGTTAAAACTTGTTCCGGATCTTTTCTGCAGCTGACTAAAACAACGTTAAAACATGCAACTTTTTCCAGGATCAAACACTAAAAATAACGTTGAAACATAAAAAAACTTATGTAAAACAAAAATCAATCTAAATTCTTACAAAAATGATACTGAATTTTCAAGATTTTATAGCCGTTTGTAAATGGCTTTTATCTGAGTTCAAAAAAGTTCAAAATCCCGACTAATGATAGTCGGGATTCATTTAACAAAAGTGTTAATTTACTAAATCTGAAAATATGGCTGAAACATGCGAAAATTGCGCCTCATTCGATAATTCAAAATTCCTACATCACACCGCTACCCGTGATGCAGGAATGTGTACAAAATTTACAGAAATCACGTTCAAGCGTGACAAATGTAAGTTCCATTTACCTAAACAAGCACTAAGCGAAAATGAAATTTTCGTCCCCCTCGTAGATGTAAGTAAATTGCCAGTAATACAGTTTGATTTGTTCAACTAAAAAAGGAGGGTTGCACCCCTCCCCTTTCTAACCCAAAACCTAATAACATGGAAACATTAAAAGTAATTACCGCTAAAGAATTAGCCTCATCGATGGGTGTCCATTTGAATACTGCAAAAAAATACATTTCTGATATAAAGAAAGAGTATGTAATACAAATTGTTTGTCTTGACCATATAAACCGATATTTCAAAATTAGTGCCAAATAAACACAAATCAAAACGACATATAAAATACAATATTGCACAATAAAGTACAGAAAAGAACAAACCGCAAATAGTGCGGTTTTTTTGTGCCTTTTTTTGCCTCTGAAAATAATTATAAATCAATTATGAAAAAACATGGAAATTTTTAATTCACAAGGTAAGAACCTTACCAAATCGGGAACGATTACCCAAAACAAATCCTTCGGAGGCTTGTTACTTTCTTTGTCTATTGGTGTCGAGGAATTGACAACTGAGCAAATTAAAATCGAAGTTGAGCGCAAAAGTGGCAACTTGGAGATTACAAAAGGCTTTATGTCTTTAATGGACTTTATTTTGCTTACTACTTTCAATGGCGATGCAGTTTCAGCTGATGCAACTTACAAAACACTTGCAGTTTGTGAGATTGCCGAAAATGGTTACATCTTTTTGGACGAAAAAGACGTTATCAAAATCGAGTTGCAGGGATTGAAAACAGCAAACACTTATGTGTTGAATACAATCGAAGAGCCACAACTTGCTGAATCTGTTCTTGCTTTTGAAAACAAATCAATGTCATCCGATGACAAAGACAAAACTTTTGATATCGAGCATTGCGATTTGGCTTTATTAGACAATTCCGCAGATATTACTGAAATCGCTTACACTTTCATGAATGGTGTAGTAGTAAAATACACATTGCACGAATTGAAATGTTTAAGCCGTGAAATCGACCCAGTAGCCTACGTAAAGCAGGACGGTACTGTATTGAGTGGTTTTGCTTCAAAAATTCAAATTCCTTTATTTGGTGTCACTTCTGTAAACATCAGAAAGTCACAAGGGAATATCGTTAACCTTTTATGTAGAATTGAAGGATAATGGGATTCTTTAAAAAAATCGGGAAGGCTATCAAAAAGGGAGCGAAACAAATTTCGCTTAAAAACGTGGTTAAAATCGGTACACCGCTTTTATCTATGGTACCCGTAGTTGGTGGCTTAGCTCAAAATGTCGTATCTGGATTAAGTGAGGCACATGAGGCGAAAAAAGCAGAAAAAGCAGCTATAGAGGCTGGAAACCAAGCACAGGCAGAATACTATGCTCAGGTAGCACAACAACAGGCACAACTTGCAGGCGCAAACGTTGGTCAGGTTGCAGGAAGTACTTTAAAAACCTTTTCAAAAGGTGTAACTGACGAATTGATTTTACAAGCTTCGGATTCAACAAAGCAAACACTCGGAACTGTAGCAAGTACGGTAGCTGATTACGGGATAAATGCATGGTTCAAAAAACATTGGTCACATTTATTGATTGGTGCAGGTGTCATTTGCGGAGGTCTTTTCTTCTACAAAAAAATGGGTAGTAGTTCATCAAAAAGAGGTCGCAGATAATGCATTTTTTAACTGGTACAGTCGGGATAGGTGCAATTCAAGGAGTTGAAACCTTTCCCGCTCCCACTCCAACGAGTGAGATTATAAAAATCGCAATTCAGGTTGTTATAGGAATTGCAACATTGTGGAAAATGTTCAAAAAGCCAAAAGAAGTAATTAGTAATCAAAATCTACAATAATCATGTCACAACAATATTACAAAGGCACAGACGGTAATTTTTACCCAGTAAGAGCGCAAAACGCGTCATTTGCTCCACAAAGACAGCAAGCACCACAAGCACAACAACAGCAGTATAAGCGTAGCGGTGCAACCTATTCAAAGATTAGAAAAGGTGCATTCGAAGGCGATACAATTGTAAATGCTTGGAGGGCTACAAAAATGGGTTTAATGACTGCCACAGTAGCACCTTATTCCGGTCAAGGAAAAAAAGGTCTTGAAATTGTCAATTCTCAGGGTAAATCGGGAAACCAAGAAAAAGAGTATCAAAAAATGATTTGTACAATCAAAAATACTACTCTCGGGACAAGTCAAACGTATCATGTTCTAATGAATTTAAAAAGTCAGGTTATTGTAATTCAGGAACTGAGTTTGTGTATCACTCCAAACGGTTCAGGAGTTACACGAAAAGGAAAAAGAGTAACCGGATATTTTGGAAAAAACTTTAAATCTTAAATCATGGGAAAATTTGAAAAATTATTAAACGGTTTAAGAACTGTATCGAAATTCGGAGTTTACGCCTTAGCAATCTTCAAAATAGTTGAATTTGCTATAAAAACGATAGAAGACCTAAACCCAAAAGAGCCAAAAGATGTCGAAGTCATTTCTGAATAATCACACCGTAAGAGGTTTACGAAACAACAATCCGGGCAACCTTATTAGAACCTCAATAGCTTGGCAGGGAAAAATACCATTTCCACAGAGCAAAGACTTGAAATTTGAGCAGTTCACAACTTTAAAATTTGGCATCCGTGCTATGCTGAGGGATTTGATTAACGATATCAAGAAAGGCAAAAACACCGTTCGTTTGTTAATCAAGGAGTACGCACCACCAACAGAAAACAACACAGAGGCATATATTACCGCTGTTTGCAAAACTTTGGGCGTTACAGCTGACCAAAAAATTACGAGCATTAATAACGCCTTTTTGATTCAATTAGCAAGGGCAATAATGAAAGTAGAACTTGGAGCATCCCACACACAAGTTACCGATTCAGATATACAGCAAGCTTTAGAAGTTTTAGGAAACATGTCCGATAACGTTTTACAAGTTGTTATTAAAAAAAGTTGGAAGCCACTATTACCCGCATTAGCATTTTTGGCTGTTTTTTTTTGCTAACATGGTTCGATAAAAGAAAAAAAAGCACAAATAGAAAATTAATTTATAATTAGAAAAATCATTTAAAAATGGAAAAAGTAAAAACATTTATCATCGCAAATCAAGTTTACATCATTGGAGCATTAGTAATTGGCGTAGTTGCCTTAGGTTACAAAATCTTTATCCATGATAAGAAATAGTAAAACATCCAAAAAAACGGGCGTTAATGATTTTTTAGACTTCATAAAACGTAACTGGATAGTAATAACGGGACTGCTAATTGCAGTCCCTTATTTAAAAAGATACTTAGACGATCAAAAGACAGCCATAAAAAACAATCAATCTGACAATCTTCTAAAAGAAACGGAAAAAACGTTTGAAGTAGTCAAGGAAATCAAAGTAATACAAAATGCTAATCCCAATTCACAAAATTCCAGACGTAGAAAAATTACGGGCAGTTCTGAACTTTGGGCAGCATCAACAAAATTAGCACATGATTTCGGTTTTACCTACTCAGATACAGGCGGTTGGTTAGATAGATTAAACCCGAGAGGCTGGACGGAAAACGATGCTTCAATAAGAAATACACTTTTAAAATATCGTAACTACTTCCCTATTTTGGAAAAATTGTACTACGAAATAGATACAAATTCAAGGAACTTAAGAAAAGATATAAACGAACTATTAGACGATAAAGAGTTAATTCTTGTCAGAAATGGTCTAAAAATTTAAGCTATGTATGTACTATATTACATCAATGAAAATTATGCACTTCATACGATAGAGGTCGAGAATTTAAACGCTCCAATCCTGTTAAATGAAGCTTGCATTTTTACCAATATCAGAAAAGGTATTGAGTTTATAAAAGAACCGCATCAATGCTTAAAGTTGACGGATTTAGAGCGTTTAATCATATCTACAGAGTTTTTCGATACTTCGGTAATCAAACAATCAGACTTTAGAAAAGCATTCACTTACTTAGAAAATGTCTGTCAGGTTGACGAAATTTATCCTATAGATTATTCATTTGAACCTATGATTTGGTTTAATGAAGGTTTGCCAGTTCTTCGCTATAACAATTATCAATCTCCGCATGATATCTATTTTAGTGTACCGGATGGAAATTGGGAGAGATTTGATAAGGCATTTTGGGAAAGTGAAGACAGACCAACAGCCTCAATCGTAGTTTCTCAGAATGGAGACCAAACAAACGTATCTTACTACGTTGTTCCTGAATTTAGAACAGATGAATCTTATAACAGTTTAAAGCCTTTTAGATATGTTTATTTCAAAGATTTGTTTACAGGTCGAAAAAGTGAAACTTATGATTTGAGTGAGTATTTCATACCGAAATGCGGTGTAATCAACAAATATAACACTGAAACGTACATTCTTAATATTTGGTTAGAGCAAGGCATTTTGGACGCAAATTACAACAATAGAATTATTGTAATGATTAAAACGCCGGAGATGCAAGCTTTTGAATCTACAGGCGGTTTAAATCCTTCTTCATACCCTGATATCTATTTAGGAGTAAACAACTTTGTTAGCGGTACTGAGATTTATATTCGTGATGCTCAGGGAGTATTTAGAAATTCAGATATCTATATTGTTCCTTAAAAAAAAACTTTGCCCCTCTCCACTCGGGTAGGGGTAGAGTTTAACTCTTAAAATTTTAACATTTAAAATCAAAAATATATGTATATTTGGCAAAACTTCTGCGAGAAATAAAACGACACCGCCAAGTGTCTCTCGTTGATAAAAATCTAAATACATGTCTACAAAACTAAAGAACGGCTTACTAAAAGTCACTTTTAATCACATACTTAAGAACGGTACAAACTCGTGTTGGTTCAAATTTAAAGAAGCTTCTTTGCAATATCTCAGTTATTACTGGCGAAGCAAAGAAGCTTTTAAATACCTTAAAATCTATCTAAAAAACGAAGATGGTTCTTGTGGTCCACAAATCGGATATATTACAAGAAATAAAGAACATTTAAATTTTTAGGTTATATTATTAATTCGTTAACTGGCGTAGCCCTAACCCTAAGAGCAAATAACGTTATAAAAAAAATTGATCTGTTCAGCTGAAGAAAGAAACAACGTTAAAACAATAACCGGTGCTTTTTCCAGGAACAACAAAACAACGTTAAAATTATTAACCATAAAAAAAAGAGGCTCGAACGGTTCGCCAAAACCTCGCCTCTTATTGATAAAAATCTATGACAAATATACTTAAAACATTCCGAAAAAAGTGCTTTCCATACTATAAATTATAGTTCAAATTGAGTTGTTTTAAAAGCATTAAATAATAATGCTTTTAATTAACCGTATGTTGATTTTTTTAAATCTTTTTAGAATAAACTGCTTTACCATTCAATGCAACTTCGATTTCTCCTTTTTGTTCATAAAAAGTTGTTCGTAAAGCATTTCCTTTAAAAATCGTGATATCTCCATATACTTTTCCTGTTTCGTCAGATACATACTCAAATAATAATTTTTTGTTGTCTGGTTCAATGCCTAATTTATAACTGGAAAATTTTGTTCCTTTCAAATCAAATTGCTGCTGTGAATCAATTATTTTTCCATCAGCATAAAAATTTGTAATCGTTTTGTTTAATGTTATATCCGGGTAATACTCATTTACTTTAGTGAGCAGTGCATATTGCGCTGCATCTGCATTTTCCTGTTTAGAAGTAATTGTTTGAGCAAATGAAATTGTTGTAGAAATAAAAGCTAATAGTAAGGTGAAATTTTTCATAATTTTGAATTTAGAATTGAAGTTTTTAAAATATTTTTGAAGACTATTATAATAACCAGTTTTTGCATAAAAAAAATTATTATATATAACAAGATAGTAAATTATTATCTTTGAATGAAATTTTAAGCAATATTTTAAGAAAATGACAACAAAAAAATATATCAAACTAATCCTTATTTTAGGTTCCTTAACAGCACTTGGACCTTTTTCAATTGATATGTACTTACCTGGTTTTTCAGGAATTGCAGCAGATTTAAATACTACTGTAGCAAAAGTTTCCATGAGCTTGTCAAGTTATTTTATCGGAATTTCTGCAGGACAATTGTTGTATGGTCCTTTATTGGATCGTTTTGGTCGAAAAAAACCTTTGTTTGTGGGTTTGATGGTTTACATTTTGGCATCTTTAGGATGTGTTTATGTTGCAGATATTGACACTTTTATATTGTTACGCTTTATTCAGGCTATTGGAAGCTGCGCCGCAACGGTCGCTTCTGTTGCTATGGTAAGGGACTTATTCCCTGTAAAGGACATTCCTAAAGTTTTTTCATTATTAATGCTTGTTCTTGGGCTTTCGCCAATGCTGGCACCTACAATTGGTGGTTATGTAACTGAAGATTATGGCTGGCATGTTGTGTTTTTAATACTGATGTGTATGGGAATTGCTATTCTGGCAGCATCACAAATTGGTTTACCGAATACTTATAAACCTGATACTTCAATTTCATTAAAACCAAAACCAATCATTTCTAATTTTTTAAAAGTACTAAAAGAGCCTCAGTTTTTCACATATGCTTTTACTGGTGCCATAGCATTTTCCGGATTATTTTCATACGTAGCCGCCTCACCTATCATTTTTATGGATATTTACCATGTTGATGCTAAGGCTTATGGCTGGATTTTCGCATTTATGTCCGTAAGCTTCATTGGTGCCAGCCAATTAAATTCGGTTTTATTAAAGAAATTTTCAAGTGAGAAATTGATTTTTGGCGCTTTAATTACACAATCAGTCATAAGTATTATTTTTCTAATTCTGTCCTTAAATAATCTTTTAGGACTATACGAAACCATTGGAATGTTATTTTTATTTTTGGGTTGCCTGGGCATATCAAATCCCAATACTGCGGGACTTACTTTAGCTCCTTTTGCTAAAAATGCAGGAAGTGCTTCTGCCTTAATGGGCGCAATTCAGCTAGGCTTAGGAGCTTTGGCTTCTTTTGTAATAGGAAATTTTGTTAAAGATTCTGTAGCACCGATGGTAATAATTATGACAGCATCAACCATTTTGGCTTTTATTATTCTGAATATTGGTAAACGCTTTATCAAGCAGAAAATAGAGATATCCTCTGATGAAGTTGCTATTGGACATTAATAAAAAAAATCCGGAATTTAGAATTCCGGATTTTTTTTTTAAGGTTGTTTTTTGTCTGGCCTGATTATCATTCTCAGGGATTGGTCTCTTGCAAAATAAGCGACCATCCAATTGTAAAATGTGTTTAATCGGTTTCTATAAGTTATAAGGGAAATCAAATGAACAAATAGCCAAATAAACCATGCGAAGAATCCGTTAAAGTGCCATTTAGGATTTGGTAAATCTACCACAGCTTTATTTTTTCCAATAATTGCCATTGATCCTTTGTCATTGTAAACAAAAGGTTTAAGTGGTTTATTTTGAAGTGAAGCTTTAAAATTTTTAGCAAGATTTATCCCTTGCTGAATTGCAACCTGTGCTACCTGAGGATGCCCATTAGGAAAGTTTTTATCAGCAGTTAAAATAGCAGTATCACCAATAGCATATATATTTTCTGTAGCATTCACTTTATTAAAAGCGTCAGTAGCCATTCTTCTTCCACGGCCATAACTTTCAGCTGGCATTCCTTCAAAAATTTTAGCAGTAACACCGGCTGCCCATATTAAATTTTTTGTTTTAATGGTTTCTCCGTTTTCAAAATATACCGTATCATCTACATAATCAGTTACTTTACTGTTTAACTTAACTACTACACCCAATTTTGTAAGTGCCTCCAACGTATCTTTTTGAGAAGCTTCACTCATTGGCGCAAGCAATGCATCTCCACCATCAACTAAATAAACGTTACTAGCCGTTGTATCTAATTCAGGATATTCTTTTAATAATATATTTTTACGCATTTCAGCAAACATACCTGAAACCTCTACTCCTGTCGGTCCTCCACCAGCAACAACAATCGTCAATAATTTACGGCGTTTGCGGATTTCTTTGCAAATAGCTGCTTTTTCTAAATTCTTAAGCAATGTATTTCGCATTACGATGGCATCATTTAGAGTTTTCATCGGAATGGCATTTTTCATCACGTTTTCCATACCAAAATAGCTGGTTTCAGCGCCTGTTGCAAAAACCAAATGATCATATGATAATTCGCCGTTGCTCAAAATTACCTTGTTTTCTGAAGGCACAACAGATAATAATTCGCCTAAACGAAATTGAAGATTTTTTTTACCGGCAAAAAACTTCCTAAAGGGATAGCTGATACTTGATGGCTCTAAAAAAGCGGTAGCAACCTGATATATAAGGGGTGGAAAAAAATTGTAGTTGTTTTTGTCTACAAGAGTTACTTGTATTTCAGGATGATTTAGAAGTTCTTTTGCCAAATTTAATCCGGCAAAACCACCTCCAATGATGACTATATTCATAATATATTGTATTTTAGACTTTTGTACAAAAACTTATTCTGTTAGATTACTTTATAAATTTAACATTAATAATTCCAAGTACAAACTCATCTTAGAAATTTATTTTTTAAAATTACACAAATTAATATTGTTAATTTATTTTTGTCTGTTTTAGCGCTAATTAATCAATTTGAGCCTCATCATAATATCTGTCTGCTCGTCATTTCCTAATTTAAAAATATGCTTGTCAAATTCGACGAAACCATTTTTCTTATAAAAATTTATTGCTCTTTGATTTTCTTCCCAAACACCTAACCATACATATTCTGAGTTTTTTTGGTTTGCTATTTCTATCGCTTTATCATAAAGTAATTGGCCCACACTTTTTCCGTGAAATTCTTTTGAAACGTATATTCGTTCTATTTCAAGTGCTTTGTTGTCTTTTAATTCGGTTTGTGATTCTCCAAAGTTTATTTTTAAATAACCAATCACTTTACTATCCAATATTGCAAAATAAAATTCAGAATTTTTATCATTCAGTTCTGCTGTTAATTTTTCGTTAGAAAATCCTTCTTCGACATAGCTTTTCATATTTTCCTCAGAATTTGATTCTGAAAATGTTTCCTGAAAAGTCTGTCTGCCAATTTTTTGTAATTGATCAATTTCTTTAAGCGAAATTTTCTTTATTTCAATGTTATTCATTCTTAAATATTTTAAGAGTTTATAATCACAACTACTTTTTAAACTTTTTCACAGGCTTTTCCGTTATTTCAACCTTGTTTTGTAAAACATAGTTGGCCAGTAACTTTTCAATTAATTCCTCTTTTGTAAGATGATGAAAAACCGTTTTAACTTTTGTTTTTAAATCGTTTGAAATATCGTGGTTTGGTTTTGTTTTAAAGATTTGTTTTGCCCATAAAAGCGTATTATTTTCTTCTAAACTTGCAACAGAAGGTTTTTTGAATTGCGTAAATTTCAAACCTAATTCTCTTTCAAATTCAGGAATTTCAATTACTTCTTCCTGTTGCAAAACGGTTAGGGAAAGCCCCTTTGCTCCTGCCCTTGCTGTTCTTCCGCTTCTGTGTACATATGTCTCATAAACATCGGGTAAATGATAATTGACTACATAAGAGATTTCTTTTACATCAATTCCCCTGGCTGCCAAATCGGTTGCTACTAAAATATTAATGTGTCCTTCACGGAATTGCTCCATAATTCTGTCGCGGATTCCTTGTGATAAACTTCCATGAATAGCTCCTGAAGAAAAGCGGTTTATGGCTAAGTTTTTAGCTAGTTTATTGACAGCTGCTTTGGTTTTACAAAAAATGATTCCACGTTCTCCATCTCTTGAGTTTAAAAAATGCATTAAAACATCTAATTTCTCTATTGGATCAACAACAATATATTCATGATCAATACCTTGGTTACCAACTGTTTCCATGTTGGCGCTAATTTGAACTACATTTTTGTTTAAGTAATTCTGAATCAGTTGTTTTATGGTTCCGGGTAAAGTTGCAGAAAATAATAAAGTACGGTGTTTTTTAGGAAGCTCGGCAATGATTTCATCTAAGCTTTCTTTAAGGATAGAAACCATTTCATCGGCTTCGTCTAAAACTAAATATTGGGTCTGTTTTAAGTCTATAGCTTTTCGCTGAATCAAATCTATTAAACGGCCCGGAGTTGCTACAACAATGTGTGTTGGACTTGTAAGTCGTTCGATTTGAGGTTTTATTGGAATTCCACCGCAAGTTGCTGCAATAGAAATATTTGGAATATGTTTTGAAAAATCTTCCAGGTTTCTAAAGATTTGCTGTCCGAGTTCTCTTGTCGGAACTAAAATTACTGCCTGAATAACAGAAGATTTTGTGTCTATTAATTGCAATAATGGTAATCCGAAAGCAGCGGTTTTTCCAGTTCCTGTTTTTGCTAAACCAACCAGATCGTGGGTTTCAGATAAAAGTAACGGAATTGTTTTTTGCTGGATTTCTGTTGGCTCAACAATATTCAATTCGCTTAATGCTTTTAAAATTGGTGCTGAAATTCCTAATGATGCGAATTGTTTAGACATTGATTTTTATTTTAGATTTCTGAATTTAGATTTTGGATTTTTTGTCAGTTTGAATAATACTCTTTTTATACAGGATTTTATTTATAACAAGAAAATTAGAATTTAAAAAGGGCTTTTTTTATATTTTTTGTTCCATTTTACTACTCAAAACATTCTGATGTATTAACTCAAATATTTAATTAGTTTGTTATGAAAACTGAAGCCCTAGCCCTGATGGAAACGGCATCCTTTTATGCCGGGGTTCGGCATAAAAGATATAGTGTACAGCAGGAAACAGCTCCTTGTTTTGAAATATATTCAGTTTATAATTCGATTGATTCTCCGATTTCGAGAAGCATTAAATCTTTTCCTTTGTCGAAAAATTTGCGAATAGACTCTTCATGATTGATTTCGATGTATCCGAAAGTGTCAAAATGATAGCCGAGTATTTTATCACATTCGATGAAATCAGAAGCGATAATGGCATCTTCGACATCCATTGTAAAATTACTCCCGATAGGCAAAATTGCTAAATCCAGTTTGGTACGCATTGGAATCAGTTTCATATCCATTGTTAAGGCTGTGTCTCCGGCGATATAGATGTTTTTATGCTCGCCTTCGATAACAAAACCTCCAGGATTCCCTCCGTTACTTCCGTCAGGAAATGAACTGGAATGCACTGCATTGACATATTTAACTTTTCCGAAGTCAAAATTCCAGCTTCCGCCATGGTTCATTGGATGTGCTTTTAAACCTGATTTTGCATAATAACTTGCAATTTCTGCATTTGAAACTATGGTAGCTTCCGTACGATTTGCAATTGCCTCAACATCGAGAACGTGATCTGCATGTGCGTGGGTAAGCAAAATATAATCGGCTTTTAATGTATTTATATCAATCGCTGAAGCTAATGGATTTCCAGTTATAAAAGGATCAACAATAATATGTTTTCCTCCTACTTCAATTCCAAGGGATGCGTGGCCATAAAATGTAATTTTCATTTGATAAAAATTTAAAGTGAAACAATTATCTTCCTCCTAAAAAAAGATTTACAATGATATCAGAAATTAGCGATATCATACAAACTGTCAGCAATATAGAAAGCAAAAAAGTACTAAGTGCCAGTTTTTTTAATTCAGGATCTAACAGCTTGGGGTTTTGATTTTTATAAACGGTAATTAAATGTTTTGTTAAAGGTATGTAGGCTAATAAAAATAAATATTGATCAAAATTATAATCGCTTAAAACAGCAAAAATAAGCACCAAAAGCATGGCCGTAATTATCAAAGTGAAATGATAAGCTTTAGCTTTTTCTCCGCCAATCTGAACCACTATGGTGTTCTTTCCTGATTTTCTGTCGGATTCTTCATCCCGCATATTGTTCAGGTTTAATACTCCTACGCTTAATAAACCTATTGAAATGGCCGGCAAAATTAACAGTGGATCAACTTCTTTAGAATGTAAAAAATTAACTCCTAAAGTGCTTACCAATCCGAAGAATATAAAAACAAATATATCTCCAAAACCCTTGTATCCATAAGCAGAATTACCGATTGTATACCGAATTGCTGAAGCAATTGCTGTTATTCCCAGAAGCAAGAAAAAAATTGAATAGACAAAATTACTTTCTCCAAAAGCAAGATATATCAGTGTGATTGCAGAACAAAGCGTTAATAATGAAGTAATGATAATAGCTTTTTTCATAGCCTTAGGCGTAATAACACCACTCTGAATAGCTCTTTGAGGCCCTACCCTATCAGCATTATCAGTTCCTTTGACACCATCTCCATAATCATTTGCAAAATTGGAAAGAACCTGTAACCCAAGTGTTGTTAAAAGTGCAAAACCAAAGATCTTCCAGCTGAAGACTTCTGTTGGTGTATTGATGGCTTCTGTTGGATTAGATAAGGCGTAAATACTTCCTACTATAATTCCGGAAACTGATAAAGGTAATGTGCGCAATCTGGCGGCTTCAATCCAATGTTTCATTCTTGTTGTTTATTCGTTTAATTATTGAATCGTTTTTGATTCTTTAAGAGCTAAAATCGTCAGCTTTTTTATGGAAGCCATTTATTTTCGCCAAAATTAGGCTTTCTTTTTTCTAAAAAGGCATTTCTTCCTTCTTTTGCCTCTTCTGTCATATAAGCCAGACGCGTTGCTTCGCCGGCGAAAACTTGCTGGCCAACCATTCCGTCATCCGTTAAGTTCATGGCAAATTTTAGCATTTTTATTGAGGTTGGAGATTTTTGAAGAATTTCCTGAGCCCATTCATAAGCCGTTGCTTCTAACTCATCGTGTGGAATAACGGCATTTACCATTCCCATATCCATTGCTTCCTGAGCTGAATAATTTCTTCCTAAAAAGAAAATCTCACGTGCTTTTTTCTGTCCTACCATTTTGGCCAGGTAAGCAGATCCGTATCCACCATCAAAACTGGTTACATCTGCATCTGTTTGTTTAAAAATAGCGTGTTCTTTACTGGCTAGTGTCATATCGCAAACCACATGCAAACTATGTCCGCCGCCAACTGCCCAACCCGGGACAACAGCAATTACTACTTTTGGCATAAAACGGATTAACCGCTGAACTTCGAGAATATTTAAACGATGCTGTCCATCATCTCCAACATAACCCTGGTGTCCACGTGCATTTTGATCTCCTCCACTGCAGAAAGAATATACTCCGTCTTTTGTTGAAGGTCCTTCTGCAGAAAGCAAAACTACTCCTATTGAAGTATCTTCCTGTGCATCGTAAAAGGCCTGATATAATTCTGAGGTAGTTTTAGGACGGAAAGCATTTCTAACATTTGGCCTGTTAAAAGCTATTCTAGCTACTCCGTTACATTTTTTATATGTTATATCTTCGAATTCTCTGGCAGTTATCCAATCCATTTGTATTTATTTGTTTTAAAAAATTATAGTGTAAAAATAAACCATTTTTACATTTTTACCTACTCAATTCACAGCAAGTCATTTTTTAAATAAGATTATGTAAATAAAATATGCGCATGAAAAATAAAAAAATAACACTTTTTAACACTTGTTTTTAAAAAATAATAAGTAATTTTACAACCTAGAAATCAATAAGATACATTTTATTTATTGATTTAAAGATTGATTTTCTTTCACTGATTTATTAACCTAAAAAATGACTTTTTTGAGAAAAATTAAAAAAATTGTCGCTCATATTTTTACGGTTTTTAACTATAGAACAAAAAATAATGGGCAAATGATTTATTCATATGTTTCAACTACAAGAAAAAGATAGTAACACCGAGGGTTAAATAGTAGAATTGCATATTCAATTTATCGCAAAGATTATGATAATTGAGAATTAAATTGAAAACTTTCTATAAACGATATTATCAAACCAAAGGTTCAGCCGTGAAATTGATTGATTGTTTTTGAACAAAAATGAATTGATTGTTTAAAAGACATTCGTTAAAAAAAAAGTAACTCTAAAAATTCGTAAAAGTTTTACTTTTTAAAATACATTAAAATTAAAGATTATTTTATTTCTGTTTTTTTTTAATTACAATTTTTTAAAACTAGAATAAAAAGAGGAAGGCTATCTTAACGGGTAGCCTTTCTTGTTTACATGCTTTCAATAAGAATTTTTTAATCAATTAAAGTCTATTTTGATGTGACTTTTTTAGACGGCTGATTAGTTATTTTTAATAAATAAGTACCCTCCGGAAGTTGATTTATATTAATTCCGTGAAGATTATTGCTTAATACCTTTTGACCCTGAGAAAACACTTCTACTTTCTTTGTTGTTAAAACATTAGATTTTAAAATTTTAGTCGTTGAATCAGGAATTTCTTTTTGATTTTCTTTTGCAATCGCAACAGGAAGAGAATGTTTTGAAACATTATATAATTCATATATTTCCTGATCAGATAAAGCAACATCATAAATTTTTAAATCATCGACATCAGCGTTTATTCCTATTGTTGTATTGATTTCCCCTAATTTAAAAATTGTTCCTTTTGTATCACGGGACATACCCTTTATGTATTTTAATAATTCTCCGTTTCTGTATATTTTTGAAGTATTGCCATCAAAGGTAATACTGTATTGATACCATGTATTTGTACACAAAGGAACATTCACTAAAAGATCATTCGAGGCTCCCCAACCTGCCAAACTCAAAACAGAATGAGAAGTTGTTGTACCTTGTTGCAGTAATCCAAAATATTGAGCATTATAAGCTGACCCATAACCCCCAATATAATTTGCAGAAGATATATCATGCATTTTTACCCAAATAGTTATAGTTCTGGGAGCACCATCTTGTGGAAGATTGTCAATAACGGCTTCTAAAGTCTTGTTTATTAATCTTTGTGCGCTTTTTTCATTCCCAATCCTATCTGCTACATAATTTTCTGTTCCGGTAAAAGATATGGTGTTTTCTGTATTATGTAATGTGCCATTAAAATTAAATTCCTGAATCGTTTTTTGGGCGTTAGCATCTATTGAAGCGACAGTCAACAACGTAAGCAATTTTATCTTCATCATACTTAATTCAAGGCATTTTAGTCGTTTTAATACTACTAAAATAGGCTTAAACGACTTTTCGGAGAAATTTATTCGATTAAAAACTTAAATAATCGTTCAAATACTCTAACAACAAGTTATTAATTAGATATTATGTTTCTTTTAAATAAATGGCTTCTTAAATATGAAAAAAAACTTTCTGTATAATGATGGATTATCATAACGGTATTAATCTTTGTAATTAAACTAAATTATTGATAGCAATTTTCAGTAATTTAAAAAACATTAAAAAATATCAATTTTTACTTTATTCAATACCAGTTAATTAATAAATAACTTAAAATTAAGTTCGATTTTAGTTTGCAAACATCAAAAACGTTTATATATTTGCAACCGCTTAGAACAACAAGCACATATAATACAAGCTTCGGGGAGATACTCAAGCGGCCAACGAGGGCAGACTGTAAATCTGCTGTGTGAACTTCGCAGGTTCGAATCCTGCTCTCCCCACGGAAAGGCCTAAAAGGCGGAAAACTTAAAGTTTTCATTCTTTTTAAAAAGCCACAAAAAATGTCTGAAGACCTGCAAATTCAAGGATTTGCAGGTTTTTTTTATTTTAGGCCTGTTTTCAATATTTATAAATCCTCACAAAATTAAAGGTGCAGAATCGGTGCACTTTCCGGCGCGCTGAAAAGTGCACCAGAAACAGTAAAAATCCCTTATATTACAGGGGTTAACGAGATTAACGACTTGATTTGGCAGTAATATTATTCTACATTTATTAATTTAAAAAGTAGGATTATGTTGGAAAGCAGTTTTGGTTTGGGATTCTTTTTAAAAAGACCCAAAATAGAAAGTAAAGAATGGATCGTATATTTCAGAATAACTGTTGACGGTATCCGTAAGGAAAGCTCAACTAAGAGAAAATGGGATAATACACGATGGGATCAAAGGTTCGAAAGAGCGGTCGGCTCAAAGGAAGATGCAAAGTCGCTGAACTTCTTTTTGGATTCGCTGACTTTAAAAATCAATGAAATCAAAACCGAAATGATGTACAGCGGCAAAACCATAACCGCTGAGAAAATTATGGACGAGGTTCTGGGAAGGACAGCGCCAAAGATTAAGGTGCTCGAAGAATTTCAAAAGCATAATGATGAAATGGAGGCGCTTCTTGGAAAAGGCTATGCAAAAGGCACCCTTGACCGGTTTACCATTACTAAAAACCATTTAACAGCTTTTATCAAATTCAAGCTTAAAAAGCACGATCTTGAATTTGCGGATTTGAATCTTGAGTTTGTAAAGGACTTCGAGTTTTACCTTAGAACTGTACGCGACTGCAGCAACAACACAACCCTAAAGTATATTGCAAATTTCAAAAAGATTGTAATCCGCGCCATTGATAAGGAATTAATCACCAAGGACCCATTTAAGAACTTTAAGGGACGTAAAACAAAACTGGTAAAAAAACCACTCACCGCACAGGAATTGTACGAACTTGAAAGTCATTATTTCACAACTGACAGGCTCAATGTCGTAAGGGATGTATTTGTCTTCCAATGCTACACTGGCCTGGCTTACATAGACGCTTATCAATTAAAGAAAACTGATATCAAAGAAGGCATTGATGGAAATCTATGGATTATGTCCGAAAGGCAGAAAACAAACTCATCATTTAATGTCCCTCTTCTTCCCCAAGCACTGAAAATAGTTGAAAAATATAAAGAGCACCCGCTGTGTATCCAGCGTGGAACCGTGCTTCCTGTTTCATCCAACCAGAAAATGAATGAGTATCTAAAGGAGGTGGCAGTCTTGTGTGGCTTTCCTTTTACATTAAACACGCATATCAAAGTGCTGATGCTTTCAGCTACCCCAGTAAATAATAAGTTCAATGATCTGAAAAATCAATTGGCATTGGCGTATGAAGGCGATTCTGAATTGATAGATGAAAAATTAGATACAGCTTTAGGAATCGACAGGATTTTTAAAAGGACTCAAAAAGCATTCAACGATTGGACAAAAATGGATTTGTCTGATAGAACCACAGAGAAATTATTGGATATGTTGGATTTTGATTTCTTCGAAATTTTAGATTCCTTGACCATAGCGCGTTCTCGAAAACATATTACTACCTATTATGATACCAGCGACATTGGTAAATTTCCAAAGCGAAATAAGCCTGTTTCAATTGAATGTCCCTTAACAGAAGATCAATCGTTGACTTATGTAGAAGTAGCTGAACTATTAAGCCGTTTAAATCTTTCTGTTTATACCCCGCTAAAATATATCTTGCCAAGTCAATTGCCAAAATATGAGGAACGATATGACAAAAAGACCAAAGGAGCAAAACTTACACAAATTGACCGAGAAAAAAGCTTAAAGATTTTGATGCGTATCAATATGCTCAAACGTATTGAAAGCTCTATTGATTCTTTTAGAATTACAACCAATGGTCTTGTGAATCAGATAGAACAAACCATAAAGGCTTTGTCAAAAGAAGGATTGGACGACCTTATTAGTCCGCAATTTGATACCCAGGATGAAAATTTTGATTGGGATTCTAATTGGGGCGATGAAGAAAATGTTTTTGGTAAAAAGGTAAAGGTTCACTTGGCTGATATTGATCGAAGACAATGGAAAGAAGATTTAGAAGAGGACTTACAAACACTCAATGAACTTCTAAAAAAAGTAAATACAATTACACCTGAAGTGGATTACAAACTTCAAACCATTATAAAAAATATTACCAATAAGATTGAAAAACCATTTAACCAAAACAATAGGAAAATAATTGTTTTCACTGCATTTGCTGATACTGCTGATTATTTATACAAAAATTTAAGTACACTTTTTAAAGATAAATTCAGAATCAATACTGCTTTGATTTCAGGTTCTAGAAGAGTTACGACTGCTAAAACCATCCCTACAGAATTAAATACGCTTCTGAGTTGTTTTTCCCCGGTATCGAAGGATAAAGAATTATTGTTTCCGACAATCAATGAAGAGATCGATATTTTAATTGCAACAGATTGTATTTCCGAAGGGCAAAATCTCCAAGATTGCGATTATCTTATTAACTATGATATACACTGGAATCCAGTTCGTATTATCCAGCGTTTTGGGAGGATTGACCGTATAGGCTCTAAAAATGACGCTATAACCTTGGTCAACTTCTGGCCTGATATGACTTTGGATAATTATATCAATTTGAAGCAACGTGTAGAAGATAGGATGCTAATTTCTGATATGGCCAGTACAGCAGACGATAACATCTTGAAAGAAAATCAAAAAGATTTAGAATATCGTAAAATTCAATTGCAAAAATTACAAGATGAGGTAACAGATTTGGAAGACCTGCGAGAGGGAATTGATATTACCGATTTAGGACTTAATGATTTTAGGATAGATTTATCTAATTTTATTAAAGAATATGGCGAAATGGTGGATATTCCTGAAGGTATTCACGCTGTTGTTCAATCTACTGAAACCTTAAAATCTGGAGTAATTTATGTTTTAAAGAATATCAACGAAAGTATTAATATTAATAAATTAAACCGATTACATCCTTTCTATTTGGTTTATATCAACAATGAAGGAAAGCTTTTATTCAATCATATTGATTCAAAGAAAATCCTCGATGCTATTCGAATGTTAAGCAAAGGAATTAAAGAACCTATAACTTCACTATGCGAGAAACTAAATGTAGAAACTGATGAATATCACAATATGTCTGCCTATTCAGAATTGCTCAAAAAATCTATTTCAACAATTTTAGAAACTGAAGATGAAAAAGAAGTACTGAGCTTATTTAAATCAGGAGGTACAAGTGTAATGAAGGAAAAGTTTAAGGGAAGTGAGGATTTTAAATTGATCTCATTTTTAATAGTAAAATAGATTGTAGCTATGTTTAATTTACCTAAATCTACTTTTGTAAAAAAAATTATTCCAAAAAATGCTTTTGATTTTTATACCAATACGAAGCAAAAGAAAGTGTTTACGGAAAAGATATTACGGATTACTTGGACAAACAAAGTGTCATTAGATACTATTAATATTTCAGGTAAAGAAGTAAAAGAAATTCTGTTTTTTGAAGTCGAATTAAAAGATAAATTTGAAGCCAAGGATTTATTGACAATCATAGACAAAGCAATACCCTATAACATAAT
Organism: uncultured Flavobacterium sp.; assembly: GCF_946478785.1. The sequence continues at coordinate 55,925 of NZ_CAMLDD010000026.1, read as the reverse complement.
ATTTGTTATTAAATATCTTGATGAATATTATATATCTACTTCTGCAAAGCATATTCATCCGTCTAATGAAGATAGTGCTGTTATCGATTATACTTTTAAGTCATGTTGGCTAGATTTAATTAATCAACCTTATACAATAGAATTAAAAAATAACTTGGATTGGGTATTTCAAAATTTTTGTGAGCAATTAAAATCAACAAAAAGTAATTTTTCTTCAATTAAAGAACTAATTGAAAAAGAAAAAAGAATGGATTCAATGGCCAAGGAAATCGAGCAAATTAAGTCAGAAATCAAACGTTGCAACCAATTTAATAAAAAAGTTGAATTAAATATTCGGTTGAATGAATTGACGAAACTATTAGAATCAAGCAATTAAAACTTGAAAACAAATGAACGCAATCAAAGTTTCCCATAAACCCACAAAGTGCCAAAACTGCGACAACACAACCGTGGTAGAAATCGTGAATAGTCATTCCACCGAAGAAGCCTACCAGCTTTGTGAAGAAGGCAAGTTGATTTTGGATGGCTGTGTTATTTTAGGCAATACTGCACCTGAGTACATTGAAAACTAGAAATTCAGTCAAATCAAGTGGTGACGAGTTTAGGTTCTAAACTGTATTATAAAGATTTTTTTACGCAGTAAAATATTTAAATTAACATATTTGAATTTAGGTGCAGAATCGGTGCATCACTTTTTCGAACAAATTTAAAATACTGTTATACAATCACTTGAAACCTTAAGTTCGAATCATTACTATAATGGATTTAGAAGACCTTCTGCTCTTGGAAATTAACAATAAGGGAATTTCAGAATAAATATCTTATTTCATTGAAGTAAACTACAATCGTTAATGGAATATTTTACTAATTTAAATTTCCTAAAAACTCACTGTCACTTAAAGTTTTCATAAAGGCAGTAAGATTATTTTTTTCTTCTTCGGTAAGCGGAATTCGTCTGCCATTTTCTTTAAGAATCGGATCAAGATTATCGGCACCCAGAACACCATTATCGAAATAATCCAAAAGAGATCTTAAATTAGCAAACTGTCCAAAACTTCCATAAGGGGCAGTAAATTTTTTAAAGAAATACTGCAGCTTCTCATTCTGGGTATACAGAAAGCTTAATTTCGGGCTTAGGATGGCTTTTGACTGTGTCTGGTTGGTATAGGTTGCTGCCAATTGGTCTTCATACCCAAACTTGAAATAATCCAAACGTAAACCACCGTTTACGCATTTGCCGGAAGTAAAGTCTAAACTGGAGTATGAGAACAGGTTGGTCTGATTTACATTTCCTAAACTTAGCTATTCCAAAACCGTATTTCTGTTTACAGTATGTGATAATTCCACATTTTTATTATTGTCATTTCTAAGTCCGGCGCCTAGTTTAAAAAGCCATTTATCATTTAGTTGCTCATTGTACTGGGACTCAAAACCTACAATAGTCCTGTTTTCTTTTTGCTTGATCTGGTCGCCGTTTACAGGGGCATTGAGAAAAAAAGTAAAATTCGAGTACAGTTCAAAATCGTATTTGCTTATATACGCTGTATTTTTAATATGGGTGTCCTCATCAATTCTGGCATCGTACTGCAGATTAAAATTGGTCCTGCCGGTCGTTCCTCCTTCATTGGGATCAATTGCCCCAAAGTGCGAGATCGTCCCATCGTTTACCGCGCGATCGGGAATCTGCCCGCTGGCATCCCACTGGCTTTTAAAATGCGAAACAGAAAGCGCCAGTTTATCTCCATTTTTCATTTTTGCCGAATATTTTCCAAACAGATTGATTCGGTTAAAATTCTGCGGCGCATCAAAATACCCATTGGTCATCATATATTCACCGGCAAAATAGGCCGACTGATTTTCATTGCTCAGTAAATTAAATAAAGCCACGGTTCTAAATGTATCAAACTGCCCGCCTTCGAAAGAAAGGGAACTGTGCTGCAAAACATTTTTGGTATTAAAACCCACAAATCCTGCAGTTGTAAAATCACCTTTATCAACAAAATACGATCCTTTGTCAAAATCTATATTGTCAACGGTTTCGGGAATTACAAAATGAAGATCGGCATACCCCTGCCCATGTGCGTGTGAGACCATATTGACCGGAATTCCATCAACTGAAACATTAATATCTGTTCCATGATCACAGTCAAAACCACGAAGGAAAATCTGCTCTGCTTTTCCTCCCCCTGCATGCTGGCCGATAAAAAGCCTGGGAACTTTTCGCAGTAAATCCTGCGAATTGGATATGGGCTGAATTTCCAAATCAATTTTGGAAATGGTATTTAAATATTTCAAGGATTTGGTAATGGTTACTTCTTCCAGTAAAAAAGGTTTCTGGCCAAGTGAGATCGTCAGAAAATCAAAAGAAGTTAATATAATCTTTTGCGTTACAAATTCTTGTTTGGAGATTTGAAGACTGTCACCAATGACAGCATTTTCCAACGTGAATTTTCCACTGCTATCAGTATGAGCATGTGTTTTTGAAACTAAATCACGAACCAAAACATCAGAAAGTGGTGTTCCCCTATCATCCTTTATCAATCCATTTAAAGATTGGGACTGAAGAGAAATAGATAAAATGAAGCATCCAAAAGCAGCTAAGAACTTCATAAGATATGTGGAAGTATTTTTAAATAAAAGTTTTTTTTCGGGGCAAAAATAACATAAATAAAATAATTTGCTTCATTTCTCTACTATCTTGCCATGTAAGGGTTCACGAGCCAGAAGCAAGCGCCAACGAGGACCTGGACAAAATCAGGCTCCTAGTCTATGAAAATTTATACAAATGATAAAAAAATTTCCAATTTCAAATAAATAAACCATCTATCCATACATATTTTTTATCTCCGACATAACAAAGGTGCTTTGGGTACTGCCTATACTTTCAACTGATCCCAATTTATTAAACACAAAATCCTGATAATGCTTCATGTCTTTGGCAGAAACTTTCATTAAAAAATCGTAATCACCTGAGATATTATAACATTCCACAACTTCTTCTATTTTCATAATATCACTAACAAATTGATTCCCGATATTACGATCGTGCTGTTTAAGCTTGATATTACAAAAAACAATGAATCCCCTGTTTAGTTTTTCTGCATCCAGCAGGGCTATATATTTCTTAATGTAACCGCTGTTTTCCAATCTTTTAATCCGCTCAAAAACAGGCGATGCCGAAAGATTTACCATTTTAGCAAGCTCTTTTACAGTGTATTTAGAATTATCGTGAAGTATATTTAATAACTGAAGATCAATAGCGTCTATTTGTTCCATAGAATATTACTTTAAACAGGTTAATTTATTTTTAAATCAGAATAAAATTCTTCAAATGTAACCAAAAACAATACAAAAATCTTATTTTGAACAAGTTTAAAACATAACATACTGCAGCGTTAACTTCAAAGTATAAAAATCTAAAAGGCATTATTTTATAGCAGGGAGCGTTATCCCTGGTGCCCTTTATCGAAAAAAGATAAACGGCCACATCATAAATAAAATTATATTTCTTTTCGTCGAGCCATACCCTGAGCGATGATACTGGCGGCAATCAATTGCAATGCATGATAAAGCATGAGCGGCAGCAATACGATGCCAGTGATGGTACTGTGCTGAAAAAGTACTTTTGACATAACAGTGCCATGTACCAATGACTTTTTAGACCCGCAGAATAAGACAGTAATACGGTCTTCATCTGAAAAGCCAAGCAGGCGGCTGAGTAGGCCGACACAAAAGAATACGGCAAAAAACAACGCCATCATCCCTGCAGCGAGTCCGGCAAGTTCAAGGGCGGTAAAGCCTTCAAAAAGATGCTCGGAAAATGACTTGCAAAACGACGTGTAAATAATCGTTAGAATAACTGCCTGATCGAAATATTTGAGCTGCTTCTTGTATTTTTCGGCAATGGCGCCGAAACGGGAATTGAGACTTATGCCAATGATGACAGGCAGCAAGACCTGCAGAATCAACTTAATGACGATATGAGTAACATCAAAATCACCTGTCGCAGAAGCTATAAACAGCCCAACCCAGATCGGCGTCACGACTACTCCGATCAAACTGGAAATGCTTGCATTGAAAATGGCTGCGGGAATGTTTCCCTTAGCGATGGAAACCATGACCACGGAAGAGGAAACTGTGGACGGCAATGCTGCCAAAAAAAATACACCGAGCCAAAGCAACTCGAAGCCGTTATTGACAAACAACGGGCGAAATGCCAAAACAATGAGCGGAAAAAATAAAAAGGTTGTCAACTGAACAACAATGTGCATTTTCCAGTTGGAAAGTCCGGCTTTTAGTTTCTCAACACTCAGCCGCATGCCATAAAACAAGAAAATCAAGGAAACGCCAGCATTTGCAATCTCCTCCAGCGAAACAGGTTCTTTGACCATGCCTGGCTTTGGCAAAAAATAAGCCATCAGAATCATGGCGGCTATCATTAACAGGAAACCGTCGAAACCTGCTTTTTTTAATACTTCTAATAATTTCTTCAACGTGCTTTAAATATTATTACTCCGCAGAGTCAGGATTACAAATATATCTTACGCAGATAAACGTGGATTTTCTAGATTCACTAGTCTGTTCGCAGAGTCGCTCTGTTAAATGCTACGGACAGCAGGCTTCAAACAAGGAAACCATATTCAAAATTAATACATTAAGACTAAATCCCAAGTTCTTTGCGTATAATTTCGGCTCCTGCGCTTAAAGCACTTAACTTGCCTCTGGCTACGTTTCGAGATAGCGGTGCCATACCGCAGTTTGTAGAAGGGTAAAGATTTTCGGCATCTACAAACTCAAGAGCTTTACGCAGGGTTTTCGCTACTTCTTCTGGTGTTTCGATAGTGTTGGTTGCCACATCAATGGCACCGACCATTACTTTTTTACCGCGAACAAGTTCCATTAAATGTAAAGGTACATTGGAGTTGTGACATTCTAAAGACACCACATCAATTTTAGATTTTTGAATTTTCGGAAAAATTTCTTCGTATTGTCGCCATTCTGGACCTAATGTCTTTTTCCAATCAGTATTTGCCTGTATTCCATAACCATAGCAAATATGAACCGCAGTTTGACAGTGTAAACCTTCAATGGCTCTTTCTAATGCTGCCATTCCCCAATCGTTTACTTCATCAAAGAACACATTAAAGGCAGGTTCATCAAACTGGATAATATCTACCCCTGCGTCTTGAAGTTCTCTTGCTTCTTCATTGAGGGCTCTCGCAAATTCCCACGCCAATTTTTCGCGGCTCTTATAATGGTCGTCGTACAAGGTGTCTACCATTGTCAGCGGACCTGGCAATGCCCATTTTATAGGCTTGTTAGTCTGTTTACGTAAAAATTTAGCATCTTCGACAAAAACTGCTTTTTGACGTGCAACCTCACCTACAACAACTGGAACACTCGCCTCATAACGGTTACGGATTTTTACTGTTTTACGATTTTCAAAATCTACACCACTTAAATGCTCGATAAAGGTGGTTACGAAATGCTGGCGTGTCTGCTCTCCGTCACAAATGATATCCAGATCTGCCAATTGTTGTTCCTGCAGCGAAATGCGCAACGCATCTTGTTTCCCTTCAATTAGCTGATCACCTTCTAATTTCCATGGCGACCAAAGTTTTTCGGGTGGTGCAAGCCAGGCTGGTTTGGGTAAACTTCCAACAATAGAGGTGGGTAATAATAATTTCTTCATAATAGTATAATATTAATGCGTTGTAATCAATTAAAGAGTAAAATTAGCAGACCATTTTTCCAGAAGACTTTTGTAAGGCTTAATGAAATGCTCTTCTGCATATTTACCTTGTTCAACTGCCAATTGGCTGCGTTCTTCGCGGTCATACACCACGCGGGTCAGTGAATAATCTTCGTGTTTAAGAGTAGGTTGATATATTTTCCCAGCCACTGAATTTGCATTGTAAATTTCAGGGCGATAAATCTTCTGGAAAGTCTCCATCGTGCTGATTGAGCTGATTAGTCCAAGATCAGTATAATCAGCAAGCAAATCTCCGGAATGATAAAAAGCCATCGGTGCCACACTATTGGGAGGCATGAAAAAACGAACCTTTAAGCCCATTTTAGAGAAATATTCATCAGTGACAGAATACTGATCCTGCAGATACTCAAAACCAAGAACCGGATGCTGATAGTCAGTGCGAGTGTAAGTTTTGTTGCTAGATACACTTAGACAAATGATCGGTGACATCTTAAAGTGCTCTTTATAAGTGGCTGAACTCACAAAGCACTTATAAAGTTTTCCGTGCAAATCGCCAAAATTTTCAGGAATACAAAAATTAGATTTATTTTTATTGTGCTCGATCAATAAAATACTGAAATCATAGTCACGAACATAGGAAGAAAAATTATTACCGGCAATACCTTCGATACGCTGGCTAGTTTTGCGGTCAAGAATATTCGTTTTTAAAACTTCAATCAACGGCAGATTGTTGATACCATTCTTATCATCAATACTCATCGTTACTGTGATGATTTCAAGTTCTACAAGGTAACGATCCGCTTTTGGATTATCCAGATGAGCCAATGCATTGAATCGATTGTTAATCATATTTAAGGCATTACGTAAGTTTTGTTGGCGATTACCTCCTCTGGCCAGGTTTGCAAAATTGGTTGTCAAACGCGTTTCGCTTGAGGGGTGATAGTTTTCATCTAAACGAGTGCTCTTTAGTGTGAATTCAAAATCATTGTGGATTGTATTCTGGGTGTTTTCAACATCCTGCGTTTCGTTTATGCCCCTATCTTCTTGTATACTCGCTTTCATCTGATGATAGTATTTAGTTTTTTTACCCTGCAAATTTGAAAATAAAAGATTTAATATTTTTATTAATACTAAAAATCAGATAAAGATTCTTTTTATAGATATTTTTAAAGATTATTAATCTCTAAACGAATGTATTAATGAAGCAAAACAGATAAATATTCTTTAGTAGCCTAAGATGATTGATTTGGCGTTTCTAAGAGCGATTGAAAAACTCGAAAATGATAACAATATCATTTATATTTGCCAAAATTTAAGATAGACATCGCAATGAATTTGATAGAAAATTTAAAATGGCGCTACGCCACAAAAGCTTACAATAACATTAAAGTAACAGAAGAGAAGATCGATCAGATCTTAGAGGCTATAAATCTTTCAGCATCTTCCTGTGGTCTGCAATCTTACCGTGTTTTTATTGTAAGCAACCTGGAAATCCAAAAGAAATTAGGTGCTGATTCGTATAATGGACAGATTAGCTCTTGCTCTCATTTGTTGGTTTTCGCTGCTTTCACTGACATGTCTTCTACTTACATTGACGATTATATGGCAATGACAGAAAAGCAAAGAGGTCTTGATGCTGGTACCTTGTCAGGATTTAGAAATGGACTGCATTCCTATTTCAGCGCTCTAAATGCAGAACAAAAAGCCCTTTGGGCGGCCAAACAGGCTTATATTGCACTAGGAACAGCACTTATTGGTGCAGCAGAATTGAAAGTGGATGCCACTCCTATCGAAGGATTTAACGCCGCCACTATCGATGAGGTTTTGGGTTTGAAGGAGAAAGGTCTGCATGCTGCAGTTATCCTCGCTTTAGGATATCGTGATTTGGAAAAAGATTATATGGCAGCTACGAAAAAAGTTCGTTTACCTATAGATGAAATGATAACAAAAGTTTACTAATATTATTAGATATGTTAATTATGGGAAAAGTATACGTTCAACCTTATTTGTAGAATTGTATATTAGTTTACTACCATAAACTAATTTAGTTTTATAATTTTTAGATCAATCCCAACAGGACAGCTAAACCAAATTTACTAAGCCAATGGAAGACAGACATTATATATAGTAAGCCAATTTTTTCAAATCATCCAAAAAAGATGTTGAAAGTTGTCCCGTCGAAGTCACAAACAAGCCAAATAGCTCCAATTGAAGACAATTGGAGCCATTTTTTTATAATCTCACTTATTTTTATTAGTCTAAGGAACCGGGCAGATCAGCAGCCCTAGCCCCGATTGCTTCGCCAGTTCGCTTCGCTCGTGTGCAGTGGAAATCCTTTTGTGCCGTGGTTCGGCGCAAAAGATTGGAACGGATAGCGGGAAAAAGCTCCTAAAAAATAATATTAAACCTAAAAAGAAACAGCAATAATTAAAAAAAATAAAATAAAAAATTCCCATACAACGAAAAATTACGATCATGAAGACCGTAATTCCCAAAACCAAATCAAAGACCCAAAAACCACAGTCCAAAAACACCCAGCCCCTATGACCCGCAGAACCCTTAAAAGGAACCCGACAGCGGCCCCAAGGACATAACCCGCAAGGACATAGAAAAGTACCTTATAGAGAATGACCCTTTAAAGGGGGTCTCAAACTGATATGAATACCAACAAAAGCAATGAGGCTGAAAAATGATCCCTTTGAGACCATAGAACCCTAAAAGGATAATCCGGTGAAGAGGGATTCGAAATCGGGGAACTGGGCAACCAGGAGCTTCAGGAAGAAATTGTAATGTACCGGGTCAAGGAACCAGCAGCAAATGGATAGAGTCTTCTCAAAACTCGAAAAAGGTTTTGAGCCAGGCAAAAGAAATTATAATCATTCAGGATAGAGAAGGCGATATTTATGAGCAATTCGGGATTGTTCCAGACCAAAAAACGCATCTATTAGTCCGTGCCAGAGCCAATAGAACCCTTTCAGATAAGACAAAACTTTTTGATTATATCGCAAACCAGCCATCCAAAGGAACTTATACAATAGAATTGGAGGGAGATAAAAGAAAGAATATAAAAAAAAGAGAAGCAGTTTTAGAAGTTCGCTTCTCTGAAGTGACGATAAATAAAAATGACTTAAGTTCTAAAACTGCTCCGCAAAATATCACACTTAATATCATAGAAGCCAAGGAAATAAATACCGATGTTGAAAATCCTATCTGTTGGAGATTATTGACAACTATAAATGTCGAGAACCTGGAAACAGCCTTAAACTGCATTACTTGGTATACCTGCAGATGGGTTATAGAAGAAGTTTTTAGGATCTTGAAAAAAGAAGGCTTTAACATAGAAGCAAGTGAACTAACTTATGCTAAATCCATACGTAAACTTTCTTTGCTTATGATGGAAACTATTGTAAAATTATTTTTGATGCAAATAGCCTATAATTGTCCTGAAGAAGAGATTGGATCTGGCAGCTGTTTTTCAGAAGATGAAATAAAATGTCTGGAATATCAAATAATAGCTTTAGAGGGAAAGACTGAAAAGTTGAAAAACCCTTAACTGGGCAAAGATTTAAAACGTTATGTTTGGGCAATTGCAAGATTGGGAGGCTGGAAAGGCTATAGTTCAGAACGCAAACCTGGAATAACCACATTTTGGATTGGAGTACAAAAATTTACTTCAATTATGCAGGGATGGCAACTATTCCAAGATGTGTCCAGACGGTAGCAGGATACCGGGGATACGGCCAAGCAATTATCAGAACGGTTTGGAAAAATTATGCAGGACAGGGAGAGCCTTTCCATCAATAGTTCCGATACCTCGATCAGCCGCTCCAAACAATTGGAATCAGCCGTTCCGGCTTCTAAAATTTCGGCCTTGAGTTCGGGTGAATTTGTAGGTATGGTATCAGATGATCCTGATTGTAAAATAGAACTGAAAACTTTTCACTCTGAAATTATAAACAATCATGAGGAGCTTAAAAAGGAAGAGTCTGCTTATGAAAATATCCCTGTGATACGTAAAATTGATCAGCACATAATACATCAAAATTATCAGCAGATAAAGCTTGACATACAGGATATTATCAACTCAGAAATAGAAAGAATCCTCGATTCAGGTTTGTCGTATTTAATAATAAAGAAAAAATGATTATCCATAATATCGGCAGTTATGGCTTTGATTACTATCAAAATTAAGTATTTAATGACTAATGATGGCCTTATAGTATTGTAATGGCATCAGTTAGATTATGACTTGAAATATAACCTAAAACAAAGTCTTCGGCTTTCTTCTTATCATCTTTTGAAATAGAAAAGGAGTTGAGATAAAAATCTTCGTTTTCATCTGCAATGTGAATGATTTCAGTAAAACCTTCAGTGATTAATGTACCTTTTAATTTTAATATTTTAAGTTCATTACCAGAATCAATTCCTCTTTTTATCCGCAGTTTTATAGTTTTATCCATACCATTTTCATTTAAAATAATTAGGCAAACTTAATGAAAACAAATCAACTTATTGCCCACTAAAAAGGGGTATAAAATGAATTTGTTATGATTTATAACAATACGATGTTTAAAAATGTTATACTCTGTGCTAATTTTGTGCCGTACTAAATAAAAGAAAAATGGAGCGGGCAATTGTACACATGGATCTGGATACGTTTTTTGTTTCCTGCGTCAAATTAAATAATCCGAAACTTCAGGGAATCCCTCTGATTGTAGGCGGCGGTGAAAGGGGCGTTGTCGCTTCCTGTTCGTATGAAGCGAGGTATTTTGGGGTACGCTCTGCAATGCCCATTCGCATGGCTTTGCAGCTTTGCCCACAGGCAAAAGTCGTTAAAGGGGACATGGAATTCTTCTCAAACAAGTCCCATGAAGTAACCCAGATTATTGAAGAGAAAGCCCCATTGGTAGAAAAAGCCAGTATTGATGAATTTTATCTCGACATTACAGGGATGGACAGGTTTCATGGCAGCTACAAATGGACAAACGAACTCTCACAAACCATAATCCGTGAAACAGGGCTGCCTATAAGTTTTGCCTTGTCGGTCAATAAAACAGTTTCCAAAATAGCAACCGGGGAAGGAAAGCCAAAAGGCAACCTTGAAATCCCGCGTCATATGGTGCAGCCCTTTCTTAATCCGCTCTCCATCCGTAAAATTCCTATGGTGGGCGAAGTCACCTTTAACCTGCTCTCGCGACTGGGAATCCGAAACATAGAAAAATTGTCCGAAACACCCGCTGAAGTGCTGCAAAGCCTGATAGGGAAAAATGGGCTGGAATTATGGAAAAAAGCCAATGGCATTGACAATTCGCCCGTTGAGCCTTATACCGACAGGAAATCCCTTTCAACAGAACATACTTATCTTCAGGATACTATTGACATTAGACACGTAGAATCCCTCATTTTAGGAATGGTCGAAAAACTGGGTTTTCAGGCACGATGTGAACAGTGGCTGGTTTCGACTGTATCGGTCAAAATACGATATGCCAATTTTGATACCCAAAACATGCAAAAAAAAATAGCATATACCTCATGTGATCATATTTTGGGTAAAATAGCACTGGAGTTATTTCAAAAACTCTACAACCGCCGTATGCGCATCCGTCTTGTGGGAGTCACCTTTACCAATCTGGTACGCGGAAACTTCCAGATCAACATGTTTGAAAACACCGAAGAGATGCTGGCGCTTTATCAGGTAATGGACAAACTCAAAAAGCGTTATGGCTTTGAAGCCGTTACCCGCTGCGGAGGCAGGAACCTTAAATCAAAAGCAGGGAATATCATCTCTACTCCCAAAGCACAAAATAGTAACCTTAAAAATCCGGAATAATGTACCTGAATTGCCATTGCTTCCACTCGCTGCGTTACGGCACTATTCCACTAAATGAACTGGTACAGCAAGCCGGCGCATTTGGCGTTACGGCCATGGCGCTTACAGATATTAACACTATAACAGGTATTTATGATTTTATAAAAGCGTGCGAACCTTTGCAAATAAAACCGCTGGTGGGGATTGACTTCCGTAATGACTGCCGGCAGCTCTATGTGGGTCTGGCAAAAAACAGCGAAGGTATGGCCGAGATGAACCGTTTACTGACCAGGCACAATCTTGAAAAGAGTCAGCTTCCCACCCATGCTCCTCATTTTAAAAATGTCTTTGTTGTCTATCCATTGGACAATTTCCCTGATGTGCTGCAGGAAAATGAATTTATTGGCATTACCGCTGAGCAGCTTACTAAACTGTATAATCCCGTCCTGAAAAACAGAATTGATAAAATGGTGGTACTGCAGAGTGTTACCTACCGGACAAAAAAGGAATTCAGCCTGCATAAAATACTACGGGCAATTGATCTGAATATCATTGGCTCAAAGCTCACTGCTAGTGACCATTGCAGGATTTCCGATGTGATGCTGCCTCAGGAAGACCTTGTTTCGAAATTCAGCGACTATCCGGTTATTTTAAAAAACACCCAAAAAATAATTGAACTGTGCAATTTCAAATATGATTTTACGACTCCCAAAAACAAAAGGCATTATACGGCAAACAGACAGGAGGATCTAAGATTGCTGTCCCGACTGGCTCATGAAGGAATGATCCGAAGATACGGGCCTGACAATTCACAAGCTTTGCAGCGACTGGAAAAGGAACTCCGTGTGATTGACGAGCTGCAATTCAGCGGTTACTTTCTTATTACCTGGGATATTGTTCAATACAGTATCAGTCAGGGATTTCTTCACATAGGACGAGGAAGCGGTGCCAATAGCATCGTGGCCTATTGCCTTGATATTACCGATATCTGTCCCCTGGAGCTTGATTTGTATTTTGAGCGTTTCCTGAACCTGAACAGAAAAACGCCGCCCGATTTTGACATTGACTGGTCCTGGCGCGAACGTGATTCGATCTTAACGTACATATTTGAGAAATATGACGCCGACCATGTCGCATTTTGCGGTACCAATGTAGAGTTCAAGCACAAATCCATTTTTCGAGAGGTTGGAAAAGTTTTCGGCCTGCCTAAAGAAGAACTGGACCAGTTGGCTAAAAATCCCATGACCAAACATCATAAAAACGATGTGGTCAGGATGGTGCAACAATACGGGATGATGCTTTTGAAATATCCCAACCAGCGCAGTATGCATTCTTGTGGGATTATTATTTCCGAAGAGCCTATTACCAATTATTCGGCTTTGGAACTGCCTCCAAAGAGTTTTCCAATCATTCAGTTTGACATGCATACCGCGGAAGAGATCGGTTTTGACAAATTTGATATTTTAAGCCAGCGTGGCATTGGCCATATTGATGACGCGGTAAAACTGATTAAGAAAAACCGCAATATCAATGTGGATATCCGTGATACTGCACTTTCCAAAGATGAGGCAAAATGCAACGAGTTTTTAAGCCATGGCAAAACCATCGGATGTTTTTATATTGAGAGTCCGGCTATGAGAGGGCTCTTGCGAAGGCTCAAATGTGACAATTATAAGGTACTGGTGGCAGCCTCTTCTATTATTCGTCCCGGGGTTGCCCAATCGGGCATGATGAAAGAATACATTTTCAGGCACAATCATCCCGATCGTTTTGAATATTTTCATGAGGTATTCAGGGAACAGTTGGGTGAAACTTACGGAATCATGGTATATCAGGAAGATGTGATAAAGATTGCCCTGCATTACGGCGGACTCCCCGCAGCAGACGGGGACATCCTGCGCCGTGCCATGTCAGGCAAAGGGCGGTCAAAAGCCGCCCTGCAAAAAGTGAAAGACAACTTTTTTGCTTCCTGCGCGCAAAAAGGGCATCCTTTGCCGTTAAGCCAGGAAATCTATCGCCAGATTGAATCCTTTGCAGGTTATTCGTTCTGCAAGGCGCACTCGGCATCTTACGCGGTTGAGAGTTATCAGAGCCTGTATCTGAAAGTCAATTACCCTATTGAGTTCATGACGGCGGTAATCAACAATTTTGGCGGTTTTTACCGCACAGAGGTTTACATACATGAGGCAAGGATGTCCGGGGCCAAAATCCATAATCCCTGTGTCAACAAAAGCGATATTCAGACCAATTTATACCGAAACCATATTTACCTTGGATTTCAGCATCTGAAAAGCCTGCCTTCTCTGACTGCCGAATTGATTGTAAAGGAAAGGCATGAGAATGGCCTTTATCAATCCCTTGAGGATTTCATCGAACGTGTTCCCATAGGAATAGAAGCCATACAGATTTTGATCTTTATTGGTGCATTCCGTTTTACCGGCAAACAGAAAAACGAATTGCTGATTATTGCACGATTGATCCTGATCAACTTCAAACCTGAGAACCGCACCCTGAAGCTTCTTCAGGAACCTGTAAAAGAATATAAATTGCCGGTACTCGAGCGCTCTCCATATGAAGATGCTTTTGATGAAATTGAACTGCTTAGTTTCCCTGTTTCGGTAACCCCGTTCAATTTGCTTCAGACTTCTTTCCGCGGCGATGTAATGGCAAAGGATTTAACCCGATTCCATAAAAAAACAGTCAGGATGCTTGCCTATTTGATTGCAAGAAAACACGTTCCCACCAAACGGGGCGATATGTTTTTTGGCACCTGGATAGATGCGCAGGGAGATTTTTTCGATACGGCGCATTTTGCAGACTCTCTTCAAAAGTATCCTTTTCTGGGAGGTGGTTGCTATCTCTTGCTGGGTAAGGTCGAAGTCGATTATCATTTCCCGACCATTACCATATTAAAAATGGCAAAGATGCCCTTTATTGCTGACCCCCGATACAGTGCTACTGATGAGAGAAGATTTCATGCCCAGCAACAGATTCGCGAAGACGTAAGTATGACCCATCGCGCACCTTATCCACAGGAGCATGAAATTAATTTGCCAAGGGAAAAAATGACCCGTTAAAATATTTTTAGGACTGTGAGATTTAAGAATTGACAAAAGAGTTTAAATTAAAAACGAAAAGGACAATGATGCTGTTTAATGACACTGAAATTTTTTCATCAGGAAAAGGAGGCACAAAAATATTTGAAGCACCTGATGCGGATCTGCTATTGATCGATAACTTCTTCAATAAGGAAGAATCCGATTATTATTATACTTTTTTATATCACACTACCCAGTGGAGGGAATATGAAATGCACATGTATGACAAAGTCGTAACGGCTCCAAGAATGATTTCCTGGTATGGAGAATCCAAAAGGACTTCACGAAAATCAAATCCGCAGTGGCCCGCAGAACTGCTTCAGATCAGGGAGCGCGTGGAGCACCAGACCAATATTGAATTTAATGCCGTACTGCTCAATCTCTATAGGGACGGCACTGACGGAGTTGGCTGGCACAGCGATAAAACGACCAGCAGCAACAAAGACATGAACATTGCCTCTGTAACTTTTGGTGAGACACGACTGTTCCGTCTGCGCCATAAAACACGCAAAGATATTCCGCAGATTGAAATACACCTGCATCACGGTACTTTTTTGCTTATGGCAGGACATACCAATACCTATTGGGAACATCAGGTACCCAAAACCGCGCGTGATGTACTGCCCCGAATTAATTTAACTTTCCGTCAGGTCAGATAAGATAACTGCTGGCCTTCTCCAGTTAACCTTTGTAAAATGTTGTGAATCGCAATCTTATAAAAAAATCATGAAATACGTTTTAATGATACTAAAAAAATTAGATTCTTGAATACAAACGAAATAAGCAAATGTTAAGGCGCTTAGTAAATAGCAATATGTAGATACTTATAAAAAAACAAAGCGCTGGTTTCAAATGAAATCAGCGCTTTGCTTGCTACGAATCTAATAAAGTAAGATTTGATTAAACAAAAAGTTCCGAACTGAGAACAGTCTTTCTTGTTTGTCCCTATACCACCACCACGTTTACGGCGTTAGGGCCTTTTTTTCCTTGCTCTACCTCATAACGTACCTGATCGTTCTCACGAATACTTTCTGATAAACCGGTAGCGTGAACAAAAATTTCACTTCCGCCATTTTTTGGTGTTATAAACCCGAAGCCTTTTTCTTCATTGAAGAATTTTACTGTACCTTTCTGCATTTTTTTTAATTATTGGTTACATGTAAATATAATCAATTTTTCTTACAATAAATGATTTTTATTGTCTGTGTAATTTGTTCGGCACCTGAATTTAAAAAATATGGTGTTTTTTTAAATCTTCAAAGATATTTTGATTCATAAACATCCTATATTGTTTACATTTGAAATAAAGGATGCAACAATTTTATCTATTCAGACCCTGTTTTCAGCCCTCAGGATTTTCCATCCTGCTGATGATCCTGGTCACTTCCGCTTCTGTGTTTTTAAGTTTGGCCTGGCAGAACTCGATCAATTCTGATGCTCTTTTTACTTTTGAAGCCAGTTCATCAACTGATATTTCATCGCTTTCTATTTGTTTTGAAATCGCCGTCAGTTCAGTCTTTGCGGCCTCATAGGTCAGTATTTCTTCCATCATATAATATTTTTTCTTTAACGGTACTTTTTAGTTTGGCGTCTTTCAGTATTACTTCTATCTCCTGTCCAACTTCTATTTTTTCGGCTGTACTGATAATTTTTTCACGGGCTTTCACAATTACATAGCCTTTGCGAAGGATATTCTGCGGGGACATCATCTGTACGCTTTTTTTTTGGTGCTCCAAAGTAAGTTTCTCCCGACGAAGATACTCACTTGCAGAATTCTTTATTGTGTTTTTTATATTCACCAGATCATTTTTTTTCTGCTGTACCAGCATTCTCGGACTCTGCACCAGCTGATGTGCTGTTAGGATCAGTGCCTTTTGATGTCCATACAAAACGGCTCTTGAACTATTGATGATCCGCTGATTGGTTTTTGTCAGCTCTTCTACGTGCTTCTGTACCAGTTCCCTGGCCTTATGGGAAATAGTATTTTTTAGTTCGCTTAGCACTTTGTAATGTTCATGAAAAAGCTGCTGTGATTTTATCACAATATTTTGCTGCAGCGAAAGGATTCCTAACTCAAAACTTCGATTATGGGCAATGATAAACTCCGCCGCCTTGGTTGGTGTTTTGGTATGGGTATGGGCCATCAAATCGGTGATGCTGATATTTTTCTGGTGCCCTATGCCTGTTATGACCGGGATGGGAAACTTGGCCACCGCCCGTCCGATGTTATAGTTGTCAAAAATCAGAAAATCAGACTGGGAACCTCCTCCCCTGTTGATCACAACGGCATCATATGGGATTCCGGTATTATAGATTTCGATGAGTTTATTGAGGAATAGTTTTGCATTGTTATCTCCCTGCACAACCGTATAATAATCATCGATCTGGAAAGCGTATCCAAAATCATTATGCTGCATAGTGTGGCGGAAATCCTCATTTCCTGCCGAACTGCTCGAAGAAATTACCGCTACCCTCTGAATTACCGCTGCAAGTTTCAGCCGGCTGTTATACGTGGAGTAACAATCACCCTCTTTTTGGATAAAATCATTTTCTTTTACCAGACGATCAAGGGTCGCATTTCGCTGCTGTTCCAAGATTCCCAGCATAAAATTGCTGTCGATATCCAGCACACTCACAGACAAGCCGTATAAAGGATGATAATCTACGTTTACCTGAACCAGTACATGCACGTTGTTGGTAAAAGACTGTCCTGTATTTTTTTCAAATTCCTCAATACGCATGGCTCCTGTACCCCATGACTTTCCCATGATCTTGGCCGTTACCGCATTGCCGTTCTGTGCTTTCTCCACCAGCTCAAAATAATGGATCTTCTTATCTGCCTTGTAAGAATGATTGGTGATATCGGCCAGTACCCAGAAACGCTGTCCTGCAAAATGCGCATGGAGCGCATCATGGATCATGTCATTAAGTGCTGAGAGTCTGATATAGGGGTGGGCTTCCATTGACCGGGATTTCTTGTGCATGGCTAAGGTACTACTATTAGGCCGGAATTTCAAAAGGCTTAAAAAGGACAGTATGATTTTCATCAAAACGGACTAAAAGGCAGCTAAAGTAGTGCCCGCCGTCACCTGCATTCGCATAACGGCTCACGCCGCCCTTCGGGACTTATAGCACTCCGGCTCCTTATCCGGACACTTTACTTGTGCTTTCTTTTTTCCCGTTTTTTCTTTTGAAAAAATTCATTTGGAAAACATGGGGGAGAAAACTTAAAAAAGTATTCACTAAAAATCAAGTATCATGGAAATCACAGGACGAATTGTAAAGGATGCCTCCGTTTTTAAATTGAAAGAAAACCGGGAGGTGGTAAATTTTACTATAGCAGTCAACGACAGCTATAAACCCAAAAATAGCTCCGAGCTCAAAAAAATCGTGACCTATATCGATTGCTCTTACTGGCTTTCCTCCAAATCAGCGCAATGGCTCAAAAAAGGCGCAATGGTGGAACTCTTCGGTCGTATCGGCATGAATGTCTATATCGGCAATGATGCCCAAGCACACGGAAGCCTGACTTTTCACACCAGCAATATTAAAATTCTCGCTTTTGCAAAAAGCCTGCAAGAAACCCCACAAGCCAATATTGGTACTAAAACCAACACCGAAAAAGAACCTGACGACCTGCCTTTTTAACCATTGTCTCACTTTAAATTCAAATATCATGTCACATCAAATCCATTTCAACGAAGTAACACAGAAACACTCTTTTTTTTCCGTAAAGGAAAAGCCATGGCACAATCTGGGGCAGGTTGTTTCTGACTATCCCACCAGCCGTGAAGCAATTGTGCATGCGGGACTGGACTATGAGGTTATCAAAACGCCTTTGTTCACAGAATACCTTGAAAACGAAAAAATTGCAGTACCTGAATTGTACAGCACACTTCGAACCGATACGCAATCTGTACTGGGCGTTGTGGGGAAAGATTATCAGATTGTACAGAATACAAACGCCTTTTCATTTTTTGATGCTATTGCAAGAGAGCATGGCGTTTTGTATGAAACTGCAGGCGCACTGGGCAGAGGGGAACGCATATTTATTACCGCCAAACTGCCTGACCACATTCGTGTCGGGAAAGAGGACCTTATTGAAAGATACCTGTTCCTGACCACCTCGCATGACGGAAGCGGTTCCATCACGGCAGCCTTTACTCCTATTCGGATTGTGTGCGCCAACACGCTCAATGCCGCCCTTCGCACGCAGACCAATACCGTACGCATCCGCCACACCACCAACGCAAAAGCACGTTTGGAACAGGCACATAAGGTAATGGGAATAACCGACAGCCTATCAGGGAAATTAGAAAACATTTTTAACCACTGGACAAAAGTGCCTGTTACAGACCAGCAAGTAAAAAAACTCATTGCGCTGGCACTTTCCCCAAGCAAAGAGGTAACCGAACACCTCAAAGCAGACCAGCTTGAGGAACTTTCCTCCTGCTTTTCGAACATTATTGAAAATGCCTATGCGTATGCCATGACTGATGAAACCCAGTTGACCCATACCACGCAAGGCACACTTTTCGGAGCCTATAACGCCGTAACGGGTTATTTCCAAAATGTCAAATCCTATAAGGATCCGCAAGCCAAGCTCAAGTCTGTGCTTTTGGGTGGCAATGCGCAGGCCAGATCACAAACGGCCTTTAATCTCTGTGAGGATTTTGCCCAAAAGGGAAACAGCATTTTAAATTAGCCCTGCAGGGATTGATAGTTCGTTATTGATCCCTGTTTTTTGGCGCGGGCAGACACCGGAAAGTTTTATGGTTTTTGGTACTGAAAAAGTATTGGCAGAGTGTTGTGCTGAATTGTATCACAAAGTTCGGGCACTGTCGTCGGTGCGCTTTCAAAAAATTCCCCCATAAATGCGTGGCTCCGCCACACTTTATTGCGTTGCTTTTTGCGCTTGCTCAGCCCTGCCCGGCAGAGGTTCCATAATTAATCTTAAACAATTAGAAATCATGGAAACTTCAAGTCAAAACTGGCAGATCGTATCGGAAATCGAACTGATCTACAAATCGAAAGTAAAAGCATCTGAAAGACCTCAAATCAAATCATCTCAGGATCTTTATCTCCTTTTGAAATCCTCATGGGATCAGGGAAAAATTGAATTCTTCGAGCAATTTAAAATTCTATTTCTCAACCAGTCGTTCAAAGTTTTAGGGCTTTATGAAATGTCCTCAGGTGGTATCACCGGAACTATTGTCGATCTGCGTATGATCTTCTCGGCAGCCCTGAAGGCCAATGCCACCAACATTGTCATTGCCCACAATCATCCTTCAGGCAATCCGACACCCTCGGAAGCTGATAAGCACATAACTAAAAAAATGAAGCAGGCAGGTGAATTGCTTGATATTAAATTAGTGGATCATTTGATTATCACTTCAGAAAACTATTATTCCTTTATAGATGATGGTGCCTTATAGGCGCCATTTCATCATTTTTTTTCATAACATTCACACTTGTATAATCTTGTTTAGTTATAAACTACTATCTGATTTATGATACATAGATTTGGTATTAATCATTCTTTCGATGGATTTATGAAAAAATTATTATTTCAAATTGAGAACGTTTTATCCCAAAACAAAACTCTTCATAATAAGATTTGATATACACTTAAAAAGATGAGTTGTTCTTGCTCTGATCCAGTATTTCAATTGGATATTTACATTAAATTTCCTCATTATATAAAATCACTTGTCTATCATTTAAAAACTTCAAAATTGTCCAATTATAATTCTCACGAAAGGAATGATACTTTACATTCAAGAGCTATTTACGTTGTTTCGCGAACTAAACTTTAACGTTTTTACTATGCTTAGAGCTTTTTAATTAATCAGCTCGTAAGCACTATGAATTGATGCAGGATTCGATGCTTTCATAACTTTTAAAAAAAAAAATCAGCAATTAGCGCAATAAAATATCGCTTAAAACATAGAAACCCCGCAATCTGCGAGGTTTCTATGTTTTAATTTCTTTTTGTATTATCTTTACGTGGCTTTAATTTCATTAACCTTATTTACTTTGTCTTCTGGTAATAAATCACCAAAAGTATTATCTACCGATGTTTGAGATTTTTTCCGCTAATACATCAAGCTTTTCTATTGTAGGCAAGCTTTTTACTTCCTTCTCCTCCGCTGCATAAAAATCATCAAGAATCACTCGGCTGTATTTACCTAAAATTATTATTGTTTCTGTACTTATAAGTAAACTCGTTCGCTTGTTTATCTCCTGGTAAACTGTATTTCATTACTATTTCATAATTTCCGTATCTCATAAATTGATAATTACTAGCTAAAAAGCGTTTTATTAGTAATTCATTTGAATTTCCATTTACGTAATCGTTAATAATTTGATTATTTAAATCATCCCAATCTTGTTTGTACAGTAAAGGCATGTTATATTTGAAAGGAAAATTTCTCATCGTCCAAGATTGATTAACGTCGTTTTCTACATTTGTTATGTAGGATGAATTTAGTGTAATAGCTTTTGCCGGAATAACCCCTAAATCATCAGTATCCCTGTTTGTTATGAAATAATTATTATTAAGAGGATAATCCATGTAGAGATACGGATATATATCTAAAATATAATATTGGTCATTCAATTTTGATTGGGCTGTTATAAAAGGTTTATTATCACTGTAATTGCCCCCTTCCAAATCAACAATATCAAAAGCTTCATCACTTGAAATGGTATTTGACAGGTATACAACATCTGGAAATAACGCCTTAAAATTATAACTTTGTGTACTTATGGAATTCATTTTAGAATTGAATGTTTTGTACTTACTGGTATGAAATGAATAAGACAAACGTTCAATACTTCCTTCTGACTTAGATAATACATCAGCCTGATTTTCTGCTATTTGTATATCATTACCTTCCTCACTAATTGTATTTGTTTTGGTCGAAGTTGTAGCATTTCTCGATGGAGTTTGTTTCAAATTACTTACTATTGAAAAATTATATTTCTTGTCCTGATCAATATTAGGTAAATCATAATACACTTCATTTGAATTGATATTATAATTAAAAGCAGTAGCTTTTGAATTAGAAGCTCCCTCCTGATCAACCCTGATACTTGTTTCCCAACTTCCATCTTCAAACAAATAATCCTGACCGCGTTTAAGCTGAATATAACCTTTCGGATATTCTTCTTCAAAGAAATATTTTTGATCTACAACCGGATATGAATATTTAATATTGTTAAGCGGAATATGATTTGGAGCTCCACCAGTCGTAAATAACCTCTCTTCAAGTTCTGTGGCTATTTTTCCATCTACTTTTATAGGTTCAAAAACACCATTAATCATCTTTTGGAAACTAACCTCAACCTGTACTTTAAGTGCTGAATTTGGAGGCAAGATATCTGCCGATACAAAATTAGCTCTGTCTTTCATAAAACTCCATTCCAGAATTCCTGGAATTTCTTTTGTCCCGTCAAAAACCTTAAATTTCTCTAATATCACTTTATAAGTAACATCACCGGCATCTTCCGGAATTACAAAAGCTTCATTAACTTTCATTGAAAAAGCCGCTTGTGGCACAGCAAAAACGTCTACATCAGCAGAATTTTGTTTTGGAGTTACATCTGTTATTAGTTTAAGTCCTCCCAACGGTGAGCCATTTTCAAATTGGCATTCTTCTCCCAATTCAAATTTGAATCGAAATTTACCTTTTATTAATCCTCCCAAAATATTCATATTTCCAGCTACATAACCTCGCATCCAAACCGGATTTGGTAGTTTTGCCTGTAGCAGAACAGCGGCTCCTCCTGAAATAATTGGAATCTTTAATCTTAAAAATGCTAATTTGATTCTAATTCCTAATTCTCCTTGCAAATAAGCATAAGATTGTCCGTTTGCATACCAGCCATTTATACCCACAGTTTTTCCTGTATTTGAACATCTGGCTTCCTGATAATCCTTTAGCATAATGTCAAATCCCATTCCAGCCTGGAAACGGGCATAAAAAAGCAAGAAACTTAAGTCTCCGGTGTCAAAATCCAAACTAGCCCCAAAGGCCAAACCTCCTCCATTTGCCAATGCATTTTCATCACGCATATAATCCAGTTGTTTAGCATCAACACCTAAAATCTGCGCAACAACAGGTGGTGGAGGCGGACTTCCCGGAAGTACTGTTCCAGCCATAAAATAACTGGTTGTTTTTAAGAACATTCCCGCTACTCCAATCTTTACGCCACATCTTTTGTCCGGGGTTCCCATATACATGTACCAATTTTCGGGGTCTTTATGAAAAACACCCCAAACTGCTTGTCCACCTGGCCCTGTCCCTGAAAGAAAATTACCAGGCGTATTGATATACACATCTGTTGTAGCATGCAATGAATTATTCTGAAAATCAAATTCGATTGCTGCCGCCATTCTTATCCCTACCTGAGCAGATAAATCTCCGGGGATTGCTTCTTTTGCTGCAGGAATATATTTGCTTGCGAAAGATCCTGTTAGATCTTTATCCGTTACCCCCATAAAACTTTTCTTTGCAGTAACATTAGATGCCACTTTACTCATTAGGTCTGTAACATTTTTAAGTCCTGGTATTGTAGCCATTACATTTGCTTTTCCAAAAATAGCTAATCTGTTTACACCTCCTTTTGAGTTGAAAGCAATTTCAAATCCGGCTTCTCCATCACAAACACTTTCTGAACCAATGTTAAAATAAATTAAAGCTTTGACCCCTAGACTTATTTTTTCATCAGGGGTATAACTCAGTCCTGACGGAGAGAAATCGCCAATGGCTATATCTTGATTTCGATGCATTTTATAATATGCTCCACCTCCAAAACCAGTAATCATAAAAGGTGATGGTGTTGGTGGTAAAGGAAATTTAACTGCTGCATCAAAATACCAATACCTAAAAGTACTACGCCCAAAAATAGCTTTTGCACTTACATTTACCACATCGGCAACATCTACTTCAAGGTCTGCATTAAATCCATCTCCATAAACAGGATCTTTTTCCATTAAGATCAGACCTCCTTTAATGGTTAGTCCACTGAATTTACAATCGATATTAATTGCCGATAAATCCAGACCGTCATACCGGCTTCGCTGCCTGTATCCATCATCATACATTTTGCCTTTTATACCAATTCTGGCTGTGGCACCGGCTCCAATACTTTCCATTAAATTAATTCCTAAATCAAAATCGATTCGAGAATTATCTCCATTAATGGCAACATTTATATTACCAATCGAAACTGGGAAATTACCAAAGGCAACGGTACCTTTATAGCCCATATTTCGAACAGAAATAATAGGAGAAACAGTTTGCAGTTGCAGGTTTTCAAAAGAAATTCCTTTAAAATCAACGGTACGTTTTCCTTCTACTTCCTTATCATCAGATGCTCCTTTGTTGGTTCCAAAAGAAACTGTTCCGTTTAAATTTGCTTTGGGTAGAAATCTTCCGTTTACTAATTTCAATTCCACGGAACTATTCGGTAACAGCAAAGCTTTTGCTTTCCAGATATCAAAAGCTATGGAATCTTTTGTAACTACAATTAATTGCTGCTCTTCCATGGATATAAATCCATTATAAGCCAAACCTGCTCTATTGGTTTGGGTCGGTTTAGCCGGTGTTGCTGCTGTCCCTGCAGTTGGTGTTGCAGTGGTTGTAGCCTCTTTCTTCTCTGCTGTTGCTTTGCTTATTGGCAAAAGAATCTGCCCGCTTAAATTTGCTTTTACAAATGTATTGGCCGCAATAGTTACATCAATATGATCTAAGGAATAAGCCCATGATTTTTCCTGGCTTGTAATACCCCGATCGAGTGGGAAAACATTATCGGCATAAAAAGTTCCCGAAACGCCATATTTATCTATAATAAGATTTTGTGCTCCTACATGAAGTCTTTCCTTACTGGATGCGGTATCAGTGGTTTGAAATTCTTTTGGCAGACCTACATCAAAAGTCTGTACAAATACTCCCTTCCACGATTCCTGACTTGGCACTAAAAGTGCATTTTTCGTATAATATTCCGGAAAAACAACTGTTGGATCATTTTTTAAATCACTTAAGTCGAGAACTGCATTACTTACTAAAAACTGAAAATTACCATCAAAATCTTGTCCGTTTCGTTTATCTTTTAATGTAAAAGGCTGCAAGCTTACATTTACTAAAATATCATTCCAGCTACTTGCCATAAAGCTAAACTCCCCTCTAACCCTGTTTGGTATTTGAACCGTTTTCCCATTATAATAGGTTTTAGGAACTGTAATCTTTGCTTCATTTACAGTTTTAGTTAGAGGATCAATTGGCAATATTAGATTTCTTGAAAATTCGACTGCCCCTGATATTTTCATTTCTTTAAAACCATCGCAGTCGATCGTTACATACGTTAAATCCTTAACATCTCCGGTTGCCATATCAAAACCGCCATACAAAGATACCTGCCATTTATTATCGCTAAACGGGATGTCTACATTACCCAGTAATACCAATTTAGCTTCGCCCATGATACCTCCCTGATGCGATAATTTTACATTATCAGCACCAAAAAACAGTTGCATGGGTTGTCCATTTTTATCTTTTTGCGGAATATCAACTCTGCAAAAAACAGTCAAAGTAGTATATTCTGGAGAAAAAACAGCTTTTGTAATCCCGATAGAATATTGAACATTACTTACCGTTTTACGGATTCCGATTGGTAATTCTACGAGATCCTCATTCGAAAATTTATCTACCCAACGGTCTGAGGCTTCAATCTTTTCAATAGCACTTGAAGCTGCTCCTAATTCTTTAGGTGGTACAATATCCTGTCCATAAGATGAAACAATCCAAAGCATGATAAATATTACCGATAACTGTATTTTGTAAAACTTTTTCATAAGCAAATAAGCATGGTTTTTATAAAATGAAGCATAACAACTTCTATTTTGTCTAACTGTATTAAAACAGTTCTGAAACATTTATTATTAGAGCACTATATATCTTAATTATTCTTTAAATACTTGAATTCAACTACATCCTCTTTGACGTTTTTATTGGCTAAATCATGATAAAAAGGAATCAATTTGATTTTTAATTCTTCAATTACTGCTGCATCCGTTTTTTTCTCTTTCATCATTTTAAAGAATTGATTAAGCTGCTGTTTATTAAAATTTGAAAGATTCTCATTTTGGTGAATTTCAGCTGCAGGTGTATTGGCAAGTAGGGAAATTTCATTAATCATCCATCTATGTATTAATAAAGGCTGTAACTTTTTATCTTTTCTCTCAACTAATTTTAAATACGATTTATAACTCGTTTTGTCTGTTATATCTTCTTCATTTACCCCATGTAGTTTATGTTTATTCACTCTTCCAAGCGCCATAACATAATCATTTTCAAAACCTTCATCTTTTCGTATCATTTCTTCCTGCAAACTTTTTACAGTTTCCAAAATGTAATTTTTATACTTATCTAAGATGTCATTATTTACATCATATGCTTTTAAATAATTCAGAGCTTTTTCTTTAAAACTTTGATCATCCGGAGTCAAAGTTGTAAGGGTCAGCAAATGCTGCAATTCATCTGAATCTTCCTTTGGAACTGGTCGCAAAGCAAGCTGGAGATCCTGTAATTGTTTTATGATTTCATCCCTTGTTCCCTGATATGCCTTTTCCTTATGATTTATTTTTAAAACAGGATTTAAAACAATTTCCTTTTCCTTTTTAGGTTCTTTTTTCGCCGGTAATTTTAATTTATCAATTGAGTAGGCGTAATTGAATGTAGCGGTTAGATCATTAAATTTCTTGGTATTTGTACTGCTTCTAAACATCGAAATAACATTTATATTACAATTATGTCGTTCAAGGAATGTATAACTATTATTGAACTTAATTCCAAAAACAGAACTCGAATTCATATCTCCCTGAGAATTATTATACAAAAATCCCAAATTTGTATTGAGCTTGTCTTTAAATAATTTTTTAGAGACTCCAACTGAAGCTCCACTTGAAGCACTATTGTTTATACCCACCTGATTATTAGTGTAATTTAGCGAGCTGTTTAAGCCAACTTTCATCTCAATAAAATTTATCGAATGTGCTACATTATAATTTTGAACAGTACTTGCCTGCCCTCTGCGTATCACGCCTCTCTGCTCATTTGCCTGACCAGCAATACTATAATTAAAATTTAAATTTTGATTTCTTTTGCTACCAAAAGCATACGACATGTTTACATTTGCATTTTGCGACAATTGTCTATAATCTAAAGTATCGGATACTACTACATTTGGGTTGTTTATGAGCTCAAACTGATCCAGCTTTTTATTTGTATAGGTTGAAAAATTTGAATAACTACCCGTAATATTAATTTGATCTGTTACTCTATAATTCATGTTAATGGCACCAACAACACGCTTAGTATCCTGTTTTTTTTCATTCGCCAAATCGTCTCTTTGAAATCCTAAACTGGTTGATACCGTAATTTTGTCCTGATAAAAGGGACGGGAAAAACGCAACGCAATATTTTCTAAATCATTATTAAAATATAATGCCCCTAGTGTATTGTAATTAGGATCTATACGCTCATAGGTTAATCCTACAATACTTTTTTGAATATTATAATCAAAATTTACATTTAATGCGTTCATAAAACTTGTACTTTCTTTGCTGGAAAATAACTTATCTCTAAAATTTCCTCCTGAAAGAGTATTACTTCTGGTATCATCGGTTAAGACAGACAAAGCATATTCAACATTTAAATTTAAATTTTTGATTACAGAAGTACTAAAAATCAAACTGTTTACAAAATTTTCTTTTGGTGTTACTCCTTTGTCAGTAACCATTGTTAGTGAATTAAGATCATCTTTGGCGTAAAAACCAATCCAGCCAAGTTTATATCTCTGTTTTTCAAAACCTATTTTTGCTCCGTAACCAAAACGTTGGTAAACTGGAATTCCGCCTAAAGCTTCTTCTTCTGAAACCGCTTTTAATAATTGTCCTCCCATTAAGGTTATTTTAAAAGGGCTTTGCGGAGTAAGTTCTAAACCAACTCCTTTAAACGGAAAACCACTTAAGGTATAAGGCGAAAAAGTCATACTGACATTACCTATATAAGCTTTTACCCACTTATATTTTGGCATAATACTTAATCTGTTAAAATCAAAAGGGGCTGTATAACCTAAATTATTTCCCTGATTGGTAATACTATAAAACAACGGAATACTAAAGTTAAAAGCACTTATATTTAAATTACCTGAAAGCAGATAGGTAAAAGGCTCACGTGAATTGTGTATATCGGCATTAGATGTATAATACATCATATTCGCATTTACATTACCTGTTACTTTAAAATTTGGCTTATAAAAATTCTCTAAGTCTACATCCTGAGCATATCCCTTCCTGCAAAAACAACAGGCAAAAACAATACATAACCAAAACAAGATCTTCTTATTCTCTCTCTTCATTTATTGATTATTGTTTTTGTACTTTGATGTCACATAAAATATAAGAACTTGCTCCGTTCTTAACCATATCTTTAACTTTTATGGCTCCTTTTCTTCCGTCTTGTGTTTTAAATAAAATGATTCTTGGGTAGACCAAACCAAATTGCTGTTCTCCCGCAGCGCTGTAACTTATGTTCAAAGATTTTATCGGAGTGTCATTTGCCATAGCATCAAACTGCGATTCTGTGAAATTTAAGCCACAGTTACACAAATTTTGAGAATTTATAAAAATGGTGCTTTGTGCATTTTTTAATGAAAAAAAACCATAATTATTTGCCTGATCCGGTGATATAAATCTATTGTAAGTAAAATTGCTGTTTAATCCCTGAAAAACGATATCTATAAGACCGCTGTTTTGGTCGTTTACTTCATTTGCCTTATAAACCTGTCTTGTTGATGTCGAGAACATAGCACCACTATTATTGTTGTTATGTGCCGAATTTATTCCTAATTTAACATTAGTTAAAGTGCGCAAATTCGTATCTGGTAAAACCGTCATAGTTGATTTTAAAATTTGGCTCGTTTTGTCATTAAAAGCTTCCAAAGTAACTTCATGACTGCCCGCACTTGTAAAAACAACTTTAGGATTTTCTTCTGTTGAAATAGATGGATTTCCACCTTCAAAACTCCATTTATAACGAGTTGCACTAATCGATTTATTAGCAAAGTTAATAGTTACGGGAGCCTCATTATCATCGTCTTCAAAATTTGGCTCACACGAAAACAGGCTCACTAAATAAGGAGCAACATGTATGGTTTGAGTTTGTTTTTCTGACTCAAAACCATTTGAAACAGTTAGCGTTATAAGATGATCTCCAGGTTTTTTAAATACCACATTTGGAGGTGTTTTTCCTGTAAAAGTTGCGGGAGTTCCATCCTGAAAATCCCATTTAAAAGTTAATCCTTCTCCTATAGTAGAATTTTTTAAAACGACCTCAACCGGAGAATAATTGCTTTTTATGATTTCATGGGTAAACTCAATATTAATTCCCTCTTTTATTACTACACTTTTGCTAAATTCTTTACGTTCTCCATCTATATTTGTAGCTATTAGTATAATGGTATACGTTCCTTGCTTTTTATACAACACTTCACCAGGATTTTTTGCAGATGAAACGGCAGGTTCACCACCTTCAAATGTCCATTCATAAGTATCTGCACCGGTAACTTTATTGCCTATTTTAACAATAACAGGAATCGATTCGTCCTCGTTGACATACGAAGTTGTAAAATCACCTTCTATGGCTATAGAAGTTTCCTGATAACAAGAAATAATAAAAACAAATAAGAATGATAGTAAAGTTTTTTTCATACTGGGTACTTTGAAACCACTACATCTTTACAGATTATAGTGGTTTTTTAATCTTTTTTATTTTTCTGCTAAAGCAAATTTTGATTGGAAATCTGAAATCTTAATTAATTCGTTATCTACCACTAAGTACATATCATTTTCTTTAATTTTCATCATTTCGATATTTTTATATTCTAAAGAAGAATGTACACTACCTTTCCCAACTTTAAATTCTCCCTCTCTAAAAGAGTGTAAAGTGTTATCCTCAATATTCAATTTACTGATTCCTTTTCCTCTAACTAACACATATAATTCATTCTTAGAATCAAATGCAATATCACTATAATAAGCATCACTATTAGTAGTTGAAATTAAGGTCGTTACTTTCCATTCATTATTGATATACTCCAGTTTTCGGATGTTAGAACTCAATAAATCAGAACCTGATGCAGAATACAAATTGTCAACTACATATAAAATATTATTTTTAGAAATTATTTTATTTACAGTCCCAAACCCAGCATTTAATCCTGTTCCATCTTTTATTTCTTTTTTTCCTGAACCTGCTACAAAAACATCTGTATTTAATTCTGTAACAACCCTTTTCATTTGCTTAGTATTGTAATCAAATACAAAATATGTATTATCATTATTGTTACAAATTGAAAAAAGTCTGGCCTTAGTAGCAGAAGGGGAACTTACAGGCTTCATACTGTAAAAAGGATTCAGATCTGAAAAATTATTTTCAAATCGAAATATTTTGTCCCAATCTGTGCTATGGAATCTTGCTACCAAAAGAATGTTTCCATCTTGCGATGTAGATAAAATAGAGGACTTAAAATTTACAAAATCAAGAGACTTTATTACTGTAGCTTTGCCGTCAGAATCTATTTTTTTAACTCTACAAGAAAAACTCTCACCTGTAACTTCTTCTGTTACAAAGACATTGTTATTGCTATCTATAATAAAATCGTCAGGATAAGAAACATAGGTCATATAGTCTGCCTTAATCTCTCCTTGTATCTCCTCTACAGGTTGTACATAATCATCTCCTCCACTGCAACTATTCAAGGTTAAAAAAAGCTGCAATACGGCTACTAATAAAATTCTTTTTTTCATTTTTTATTCTTTTATATATTTCTATTTAACTTAAATTATTTTTTATTAGCATAATGACTTCCTAACGTATAGCCGTTACCAACCAGTACTCTTGCAATATTCATAACCGTAATATCTTTACTCATTTTATATCCTGTTGGGTTACCTCTATTATCAAAAGCTGCTTTAAGAACTTCTTTATCAAATGTGATTAGTTCCTGGTTTAAAAATTTATCATATCCTGAAATCATCCCTGCTCTTGCGAACCATGTAGCTATTAATCTGTTATCCAGATCTAAAACCTCATATTTTAATTCCCCATTTGTGGAGGGTGAAGTCATTTTGATGTAGCCTATTTTTTTATCGTTAGGATCAGGATTCTGTGCTTTTACGCTATATATGACACCAGCATCATCAATCGTTAAATTATACGTATCTGCCAGACTGTTTACCTTGTCGATATCACCCTGAACTCCCAACTTTTTTGCAGCTATCCCTGCTGATGGCCCATTAATAAAACTTTCGATTGCTTCTTTAGTTAAGCCTTCTGCACTCATATAATTTCTGTCAAACAGTTCATAGATAATACTTCTGTCATAATTAAAGGCACTGAATTTTCTACTCTTATTCTTAAATTCTAATTCATTCGACTTTCCCGTTGCCTCATCTCTAAGTTCTATCCACGGAAGTGTCATCGAATCAGCATTAGGAGCATTCTTTAGCTCTGCTGTCACTGAATAACTTTTATCAAGATTTGAAATTTTAAAAAGCGGTTTTTTACCTTCTATATAAGCAATTGTTTTATCATCGAGTTTTATTTCTCCTTTATCAATCTTGATTTTTTGTGCAAAAGCACCAATTCCAATTAATACAGCTATTGCTGTTACTATTATTCTTTTCATATTTATTTTTGAGGTTTGTATATTTATTTTATATTCAGTTTATCATTTTTTTTCTAACCGATTTAATAGCGTAGTAAAAACCTGCTTCGATTGGATTATTATAAATATGATTTAACTTTACAAATCTTTCTAAAACCAAATTTCAATGAACGTATCTTATTTTCATTTTGAATGAACTCACACCTCTTTGCGCTCACGAGCAAGATGCTCTCGCCAGACACTGGTAAACATCACTTAAATTCATTACTCTCATTCAATTATTATATTTATACTTGAAAGAACATTGTTCACTTCATTTAGGTTAACTAATAAATTCTATTTGAATATATATTTAGATAAAATATTTTTGTTCTTTTCAACTACATCTGCAAGTTTATTAATATCAAGAATTCCATTTGACGATTTTACAAGAGGTTTGAGTTCATTTATTTCAGGATAAGAAATATCATTTTCTTTATTATAAAATTCAAACAATATATTCGCATTTACTGAATTCATTATTCTTTTTATTGGATCTAAAATTATATTAACAGATTCATTCTTTATAAATGTACTATTACGAGAAAGAATATCTATTATTTTTAAATCAGATACATTTCCTGTTTTTTCATAGTACTTAATATAAATGTGCTCCTCATTATTGTAAACTATCTTAATTTTTGTCAACAATTTTATTGAAGTTTCTTTTTCTGATTGCAATAGTTTTTCAGGTAATTTCCCTATAAATTTACTATCCATCAGTGTATCATTTTCTTCTTTTGTATAATCGTAAGCATTAGTAAGGTCAAAAACATTTAAAAATTTTGCTTTTGTTTCAATTTTATTTTGACTAATTGATTTTTGAGAAATTAGCAGGATAACTAAGATTAAAATATTTTTCATTATTACCAAGTTTTAGAATCTATGAATAAATTAAGCTTTTCATTTTTTTTAATTGGACTGTACCACGAAAAAAATATACTTTCGAGCTTACTTAAGTCTATATATCCATTTAAGTTAATCGTATCATATAATTCTTTCGTTAAAACATTCGATGTTTTTCCTGAAAACAACTCAATAAGAATATCGGTTTTTAATCTCATTATAATTATAGAGAGATTAGATGTTGTAGTATTTGACACTTTATACCAACGATTATCAACTTTTTGTAAAACATAACAGCCAGATACTTCTTTTGCATTTTCCTGTTTAAAATAAAACTTGATTATTTCTGTTGGTGTATTATTAATAAAAAAAGAAACTTTATGTATTAATTTAATGTAATTTTTATTAATACTCATCTGTTTAATTTTTACAAAATAATCTTCCTTTCTTTTAGTAGATCTGGAGCTTCCACCCAATGTATTATAATCAATCCATTCCTGACTATTTGCGGAAAGTATTGATTTCATTAAATTTTCGGGAGTATCATTTTTGACCTCTTCAAGTTTAACATATTCTTTTTTTATAATTAAAGAATCATACACTTGAAAAGACAGTTCTGATTCTTGCTCTATTCCAAGATTAAGATTTGAATCATTTTGTGCATATACTTTTTTACAAAAAATAATTAATAAAATAAGTATTATAATTTGTTTATTCATTTTTTAAAATTTAAATTTTATAATTAACATTGAAATTATATATAGGATAAAATAAAAAATTATTATCATATTATTACTTTTTTCTAACGACACATCTATCTCTTTTTCCTTTTCATTAGCGTATTTTATTGGTGTCTTCTCTAAAACCCATAAATTTAAAGAGTCTTTATGATGTTGCATATATTCGTTAATTTGTTCCGTAGGATTTTCATATTCTAGTAAAAATCCCTTAGTTTCTGGTACTTGAAAAATTAATCCCTTATTGTAATAATATTTTCTTGATATTGAACTTGATGATGATTTTCCGCTTCTTGTGCTTGAAACTTCTAACGAATCAATTTTAACCTTTATTTTTTTAATCTCACTTTTATATGATAAAATTTTGCAATTATCATAAAATTCAAATGAAATCAACAAAATAAAAAAAGTTGAAAAAGATATAAAGGCTAATAAAATAATTCCTTTAAAACTAGTGCTAAAACTGTTTGTTGTACTCATAAAGTATGAATTTATCTGTTACTTCTATAGATTTTTGATAATCAACCAATTCAAATTCAATAAATCCTTTAGTTTCTATTTGAATATTTGCAAAGAGAATTACTGGAGGAAAGTAAATTTCTCCTACCAATTTTTTATCAGAAAAACTGTAATTTATATCACCTTTTAAACTTACCTCGGCTCCCCCACGCACATCAAACTTTACTTGATCCTTAGCTACTAATAACTCAGCTTTTACACCTGCAGTAAGACTACCTTTGGGGCCAATCTTAAAAAATGCTTTCTTATTATTAATATATTTTGTTTGTTCTGCTAATATATATCTCTCAACCCCTCCCTCAACCTCAACTCCAAACGATGCTTTAAAATACAATCCGATATCTACTATCCCTGCTCTTGACAACATTGCTAGTGCAGGTACTGGAATTACTTTTTCAGGAGTTTCTACTCCGAATCCACCTGAAACGGATCCTACTTCCATTTTCTTATAAAGTCTTGACTCTGTATCTTCTTCGTTATATTTTGACCCATTTATTTTAACTTTATCAACTTTAAGTTTTAAAAATTTACTAATTTTTATAAATCTATCTAGTTTCTTTAAATTTCCATCTATTTCTTCAAAAGAGGTATTAATAGCTTGACTAATCCCCGGCGGAACAAAAGACCATGCGACTGCATGTTTGTCAATCCATTTAATATTAAGATTTTTAATACTTTCAGATGGAAACCCTACTATTGATGTTACTTTGACATTTTTTGCATCATCGTACATATAAACGTAATCAAGAACATCTAGTCCCTCATAATCTAATTTATAATCTTCATCAAATTTCCATTTTATATTTTGTTTTGGAATTTCGTCTGTTGGTATACTTAAACCAATTAAAAATTTTGTTCTTCTGTTTTGCTTAGAATTAGGATCTTTGTCCACATAATACAATGTTTCTGTCTCAACAGCAACTCTTTTATTATTGTTTTTGTCAGAACTATCAATTGCTTTTAAAAATTTTAATTGAACAGGCTTAACAATTAAATCAATTTCATTTGATAAACTTGGCTTTTTATCGATATCTGCAACAGATTTTAATTGATACTTTAAAGTATTATCAAAACTAAAATCAAAATCAGCTTCAGTTTTTGATTCCATTTTCTTTAAGTAATTATCTCCTTCTATTTTTTCAGGTTTAACTCCGTTTTCACTTTGATAAGTTAATTCGTATTTTACATTTATTTCTTTATTTAGTTCACGCATTTTAAACCTATTGTGCCCTAACAAGTTTCTACTGTATGGAATCTGTATTTTTTCCCCGGATCTATATTTTTTCCCTTTAAATTCTATAAAATAATCACTTTTACCTGTCTCTGAATTTTCGTTATTATTATCCGAATTATTCGCTATAGGTTTTTCAGGTGGAGTATTTACTGTAGTATCGGAATTTTCAGGATTATTAGGATCCAAATTAGCTACAGGTTCTGTTACTGTATTTACATCAGATCCTATGCTTGGATTTGTCCCCTCATTGTCTCCTGTAGGTTTATTATCAATATTAGTAATTACTTCATCATCATTATGTACGGTGTCCGTTTCATCCTGTGGCTCTAAAGATTCTTTAACCGGAGGATCTGGATTTAAATCAGCTATATTTTTCCAATCCGGATTATAACTTGTCTCTACAACACCACTAATCAACTGATAGTCTGTATTGATTACGATGTTATTAAACTCTACCGCAATTTTAGTATCTCCCAGATAAGGCACAACAATATAACCTCGTCCTGAATAAGGGCTGTTTTCGCCTTTAAGTTCTAAAATGGTTACCGGAAAATCCCCTGCTTTAAAGGTTTCGCTTTGTATTAAATTAGTAAGCGGTTTTTGATTCTGAATATTAATTTGAGGAACAATGCCACAATTATACGCCGGAACGCCTGTTGTTTCTGTAGGTGTTGTAAAAGTGTTTATTCCTGAATACGTAAATGACTGAACGCCTTCGCTTACAGGATCGCAGCTTGAGCCTACTCTAAATTGATAGGTAACTCCCGGTTCTAAATTGGTGATTAAAGTTTGTTTGTTTAAGCTGTTTGATGAAAACCATTGCGCGTTGCGTACATCTTGTTTTTTGTATTGTACCTGATAACGGGTATGCTCCGGCACTCCTTCCCAGGTTATTTTTACGCTTTTAGAACTTTGGGATTCACTCAACAAAAAGGTTGGAGCCGCACAGGAAGCAGTGTATTTAAAGGAATATATCTCGCTATAGCCATCATTTTTAAAAACGGCATTCTCTGAAAGTCCAGTAGTTGAAATAGCTTTTACCCTCCACGCATATCGAAATCCCGGGGTTAAAACCGGCATGCTCAAATTATACAGCAAAGCCGTTCCAAAAAGTGTTCCCTCATATAAAACAGGAGACATCTGAAATGCAATTTGCGGATCTAATGTAGGATCGATAAGCTGCTTTAATTCGAACTTATACGATATATTGGTCGCATTTATCTGACGTGGTGTCCAGGTAAATAAAATATTCGGAAATTCTGTCGATGCAATTTGCTCGTTTTTTTGTGGTGTGTTTAATAATGGCGGATCATTTAAAATGAGGTATAAACTGGCACAACTTTTTTGAGAGATCTTTTGGTTGGTTACGAAATCGTACATCTCAAAACAGAAGTTGTACATTCCTTCCGGCAACGGGTTTGCATATTGAGCCGGAGAAATTCCCTGTAGATTTTCTAACCTAAAGAGTGCAGCAATATCGGTATTGGTAAGCGTTTGTAATTCCCCGCCATTTATAAAAATTGGCCGCTGTCCTTGCATAAGATCACTACTCTGTATATTAAGTCCGTTGCCTTGTATGTACAATTTTAAACGTACTTGTCTTTGCGATATTGAGATATCGGTAGGATTGATCAGCAGCTGCATTTTAGTATCCATGCTAGTAGCATACTCAGATATTTTGACGCTATACGGACTATTAAAAATAGGCGTTACCTGAACCGGATATAATTGCGCATATCCTGTTACACTTAAAAACAAAAATAAAACTGATAAATATATGTTCTTGAAAAGGTTCTTCATTTTAGTAGATGATAATTTTTTTAATCAATGTTTGTTGTCCCGTTTCTAATACTAAAACATACATTCCGGATTCTAATGAGGTTACAAAATCTATTTCATATTTCTTTTTTCCCGATTCACTTTTCTGGATCATGGTGTTTTGTCCTGTGGTAGAAAACAACCTTAAATTGATGGCACTCGTATTTTCTAAAGTTACAAGTGCTTTAAAATTACCATTACTCGGATTTGGGGTTACAATAAAATCGACAATAAATTGCGAAGTTGTGCCTGCATTTGGCAATCCGTTTCGTTTCTCAACTGTAATATTTTTGCTGAATGTTGCATAACACTCTCCCTGGGTTTGCTCTAAACCAATGGCATATACACCTGCAGCATCAAACTTCAGGGTTATGTATTTTTCTTTTTGTTCAACAATTTGTACTCCGTCAGGAATCACCCAATTTGTACTTTCACCAAAAGGGTTACTGGTATTCACTAAAATTACTTCCTCATCTAAATAGGCTTGTGAACTCAATAAAAACTCTGAACTAATAATTGCCTGACTTGTTTTTATTACGATTTCATCTTCGCCCATACATCCTAAATCTGAAGTTACTTTTACACGATAGGTTCCGGCTTTTGTTACAGTTACTTTTGCTTCATTCGATGTAAATCCGTTTGTAGACGTCCAGCTGTATTTTGCATTTGGATCTGCAATTGTCGCATCTAAATCCAGATCTTGATCATTGCATAGGGTCCTGTCTGGCCCAATAGCAACCATAACGGGTTGAGGATCTTTTAAAACAAATTTCTTTTTGTACACACAACAATCCGGACAGGTAATGATTACTTCGTAATTCCCGGCTGTAAGATTGTTTAAGTCTTTAGTAGTCGCTCCAGTGTTCCATAAATAGCTGTAAGGCAAGTTTCCGCCTGTAACATTAAGTTCTATTGAGGCGTCATTACCTTTATAACAAACAGGATTTTTGACTGTTTCGGTAGTAAATATTCCTTTTGGATCACCAACAAAAATACTTCGCTGTACCACACAGCCTTTCGCATCGGTTACGATTACAAAATAATTATTTGTGGTAATATTTTCTATTTTTGGTGATGTTTCTCCATTTGTCCACTCATAGATATAGGGCGGAGTTCCACCGGAAACATGTGCTTCTGCCCAACCGTCATTTCCATTGTTACAACTGGCATTCATTTTTGTAAAAGTCAGATTTAGTTTCTCCGGTTCGGGCATAAACTGTGTAACATCATTTTCTTTTATTAAAATGTTATTTACATAGGTTCCGAGTTTTATACCGTTAGCATCTTCAATATTCAAAGCGTAAGTTCCGTCTGACAGGTATTCTGCTGTTTCATCCTGATCATTCCAAAGAACCCAGGAACCGTCTTTTTGTTGTTTTTTCCAAGTATAGAAATAAGGCAACCCATTATTTTTGTCTCCTTGCAGCTGAATTCCGCCCTTCACATGAGCAACTAAAATACCATCCTGCGATTCATCTCTTTGATTGTCTAACGGATAAGCATCTGTCTCGTTTCCAAATTCATTATTCACATTACAAGAAATAGTACGAACTACTTCAAAAGTAACTTCAAGCGGATCCGGATCGTCTAAAGCTGTAACAGAATTGGCCATGGTACAACTTGTCTTATTTGTTGCAGGATTATAATTAGCATCACGAACCGTTAAGCTATACATTTCCTCCGGAAGCCCGTTTAAAGAAATTGTATATACTCCATTACTAAAATGGGTTGTTGCTGTCGTTTGTGTTATCCCTTTACTATTTTTCCATTCAAACCAATAGGTATTGTCCATAAAAATAGTTCCTCCAGTAACTTCCACCACAATTTTTCCATTGGTAGCTTTGTAAAAACTAGGGTTAAGAACTTCAGTATATTTAATGGCAAGTGGTGTTGGAGGCTGCAAAATCGTAACACTTTCCTGCGTTGTACATCCTTTGGCATCTGTAATGAATACCCAATATTCGCCTGCTTTTAAAACCGTGTTTTGACCTATTTCTACTTCATTAGACCATTTATAATCATACGGAGGCACTCCTCCCACAACATTCGCTGTAGCCCAACCGTCATTACCTCCATTGCAAAAAACATCGCCATGGGTAATGGTTACGGATAATTTTGGAGGTTCCTGCATCAATTGGGTAACATCAATTTCCTGTGCGAGTACATTGTTGACGTAGGTACCTAACATGATTCCGTTTCTGTCTTTTACATTTAGCGCATAATTTCCATGAGAAAGGTTCGAAGCTGTTTCTCCCGTAATATTAGGCAAAGCCATCCAGGAACCATCTGCCTGTTGTTTTTTCCAATAAAAATAATAAGGCAATCCATTGTTTACAGAGGATGCCAGCGGTGTCCCGCCAGAAACACGAGCTTTTAAAATACCATCTTGCGATTCATCACGCTGACCGTCAATTGGGGTTGTATCTGTATCATTTCCGAATTCGTTATTGGTATTACAGGAAATAGTACGGACAATTTCAAAAACAACTTTTAAAGGATCAGGTTCATTCAGTGTTACTTTTGACTCTAATACCGAACAATTCGTAATTTGATTGGTTGCTTCGTTATAATTTTTATCGGTAATCGTTAAAAAATAATCATCGGCCGGAACACCATTTAGGGTAATGGTATAAATTCCATCTTTCATTTCAGCAGTGGTAGTTTGCAAAATTCCTTTTGAATTTTTCCACACATAATTATAAGATTGATCATCATTTGATGTTCCTCCTGTTATCCTGGCTATAATTCTTCCGTTAGTCGCTCCTGAAAAAGTAGGTGTATAAATTTCTTCGTACTCGATTTTTACTTCTTCGCTTGGCTCCTGAATAATTATACTGCCTTTTACAAAACATCCTTTATCGTCTGTAACCTCAACAGTATATTCGCCCGCTGTTAGCTGAGTTATATTGTTTTGGTCTATAATTCCACCTGTACTATACCATGTATAAGTATAAGATCCTGACCCTCCTGTAACATTGGCTGTTGCCCAACCGTTATTACCTTCGTGGCAGGAAACATTTCCGGTGGTAAAGGACAATTCCAATTTCGCTGGTTCTGCGATTTCTTTTGTTGTTGGAAGTGCAGTTACTAAATCTGTTGTATTGTAAGTTCCTTGTACTATTCCGTTAGCATCTTCAATATTTAATGAATAATTCCCCTCTGAAAGATTCCCGGCAGTATCTGTTTTATACTCGGTCAATTCCTCCCACAAATTGGTTGCAGCATTGTATTTTGACCAAATAAACTTATAGGGCAAACCATTATTTGCAGATCCTGTAAATTTAATACCGCCGTTTACTGTTGCTTTTAAAATCCCGTCTGATAGTTTATTTAGATTTCCTGTTATAAGATCATTGTTTTCGGTATTACAAGAAATTGCCTGCGCTTCTTCTATTGTAATTACAATTGGATCAGGCTGAGTTAATATTTGAGATGATTCAATAATAGAACAACCTGCGTTATTTGTGGCGTTATTGTAATTTTTATCTTTTACAGTTAGTTTGTATTCTCCATCAGGAAAATTTTCTAATGTAATATTATATGTTTTATCAGCAGAGTTATACTGGGCTGTTGCCGGCAAAACTATACCGTCACTGTTTTTCCATTCGTACCCATACGTTTTATCATCATTGATTGTTCCGCCGGTTATTGAGGCTGTTAATTTTCCATTAGCAGCTCTGTAAAAAGTAGGGTCTTTTTTGAATGTGTAATTTAATGTTAATGGTAATTCGGGTTGCAATATAGTCCTTTCAAGTACTTTGGCATCATCACTAAGTTCAATTTCCCCATTAACTAATTTTTGAATTTTAGCAATGCATTCGTTCATGTCTTTTACTTTTACTTTGTAGGTCCCTGGTGCTAATCCCGTAATAGTAAAAGGTTTATTATTTGGAAATGGTATCCAGCTGCCACCATCATCTAATGAATAATAATCATAACCGGACACATTACGACTTCCTCCGATAGGAGAAATGGTAATAGTACCATTCATGGCTCCATAACATAAAATATCACTGCTTTTTAATGTAAAATCAAGAGGCAATGGTTTTTTTATCTCAAAATTCAATGGGTTTGCAATGGTAGAAGAATAAAGTGGTGCACCGTTATGAAATCCATTAAGCTGAAGTTCATATTTTCCTGTTGGGATGTTGAAAATAGTAAATGAATTGTCATCATTTAAGGCAATATCCATAAAATTAGGAAGCTGTTCATCATCATCCATATTCGTTAAAGTAATATTTAATTTTTCATTTACAGACAATGGTCTGCCAAATAGAATTTTTATATTATTATCCTGACTATCGTAACATTTTGGATCTGTTGAAGTAATAGAAACCACATCGGGTGCAGATTGTAAATATGTAAATGTAATCGCATTTGAAGTGTTACTTTGGTATAATTTTATAAATTCTTCCGTTAAAATTTCATCAATATAACCCTGACGCGCAGCAACACAAGCATTCCTGCATTTTGAATTAAATATTGAACAATGTCTTAGACATTCCAGAACTTGTAAATATGAATCTTTATTGGCATATCCTTTTGCCAGTTCACTACCTGCACTACAATTCATATTTACATAAATTGAAATATCCTTTCCGAAGTCTGCTTCTGTTAAAAAGTCCGAACCTTTAATATCCAATACAGCTTTGTAGTTGTATGGGTAGGGAATGGTTTTTTCGATTCCGTCATCAACTCTGTATTTCCAATCAAAATTACTCGCATCCAAATTATCGGGTAATTCAATCTTGATTCTTTCGGAACTTCCTAAATACTGAGATTTTGCAGGTTCATTAATTTTAATATAGGGTTTAGAGGTAACTGTTAAATAACGTAAGTTGCTACCTGCATTATCCTGATAAGAAGAGAAGCAATTATAATTTATATTTATTTTATCCCTATTGTGATTTGGTCCGCCATCACAATTACCGGCCCAGTTTTCCCACTTCTCAATTTTATAAAACTCAACACTTACAATGGGATTTGTTTTGGTAAAAGTTTGTTCATGGATAACATCATCATAAAGTTTCCTGCCGTTAAATATAGAAATAGTAGTTCCATCCCTGCGTGTAGCCTTTATTTCTCTTAATCCATCAATGTCACCACAGCCATCACCGTTGCGAGACTGGTAGCCAACAATGTTTAATTTATAACTCGTTTCGCCTGTTAAATTGATCTGTCCATATCCAAATCCAGAAACCAATAAAATTATCAATAAGTAAATCTTCTTCATAGGCTTAATATATAACTGTTAAAGTCTCTGCTTTTGCCGGAGTATCGCTTTCTAAATTAGGAATGAAATGATATTCGAGTTCCTGATTAATTTTTAAATTCTTGTCTTCTAAAGTAAAAGCATCACCCCTTAATTCCCTCCATAAAGTTGGCGGAGTTCCTTTTACATTTTTGTAAATACTTAACCCCAAGACTTTGCCTTTATTTTTTGCATAGTCCCAGCTTAATACTATTTTTTTATTTTCTCTATCTGGTAATCCTTGCAAAAATGTAATTATTTTAACAGGTGTAAAGTCTAAAATCTGAACAGTTACTGTAGAATGATCCAGGGATGACCAAAGATTGCTTTTATCCTTTGCCAAAATAGCATACTGATATGTTTTTTTATTCTCTACCCTATCATCTGTAAATTCCTGAATGGTATCATTTATCTGTTTAATCTCCAGCCATTTCTCCTGTCCTTTCTCTTTCCTTCTAAGACTATATCCTACTACATCTTCACTATAACTGCGTATCCATTTTAAATGTACTTTGCCATCTTTATTATCATAATCCTTAAAAATCGGAGCGGCTGGGGGAATTTTATCGGGTTTATCCAACACCAAAACATCAGATGGATCTGAAATATTAAATCGCATGTCTTCGGCAGCAATTCTATAATATACTTTGCTGTTGGTCATTTTAAGACTTACGCTGTCTTTATAATCATTACCCACGTACGATTTGTGATAAATATCTACAAATTCTTCATCGGGATTATTGGCTTTTAAAATTCGATAACCTCTTAAATCTTTTTCCAGATTGGCTTTCCATTTCAGTCGCACCACTCCAAGGCTATCAATTGCACCTTCTAATCCTATTGGTTTTGCAGGCGGTATAGAATCAACAGGCTGAACCAACATACTTTGAGAGGTCAAACGCTGGTTGTTTTTACCAACAACAGAAATGGTAAAATAATTGGAAGGATATAAATTTTCCTTAAAATTGAGTTTTCTCTCCGAGGGAGGAATCATTTTAGAAACTATTTTATACGGACCTTTGTCATTATCTGCTAAATTGATTTCATAACCCTGAATAAAACCTTCTGAAGCTGCAGGATATTCCCATTCCAGATTTACCTCATTTGAGTTCACAATATTATAATCAATTAACCTGGCTGCAGTAACAATGGCAGCTATTCCTTTAACAGTAATAGGCTTGGTTATTTCTCCTTTTTCTCCAAATGAAGTAATCCCAAATAATCGATAATGATATATTTTGTCGTTAATACTAAGCGTATCAATATAATACATAGCCTTTGACGGATGATCGTCTTTATCGTTAAGATTTACTAAAGGCGTAGTAGCTATTGGAGTGAAATTTATTCCATCAGAAGATTTTTCTACCATATAGGAAGTATAGATTCTTTTAAAAGTTTCATAATCCCAGGACAGCAACACCTTTTTATCATCAGGAATTGCAATAAAATCGGTTGGAGCAGGCAAAGGACTGTAATCTTTTAAGCCAATC
Organism: uncultured Flavobacterium sp.; assembly: GCF_946478785.1. The sequence continues at coordinate 12,637 of NZ_CAMLDD010000026.1, read as the reverse complement.
ATGTACGATGATTCCTTAACTTTGGGGCTTTCAAAAACACTTACCTGATAAGCATAGACTTCATTTTTTTTTACATTTGAATCTACAAAACCCCATCCCGCTTTTATGGCACTTGTAAAACTCATATCTGCGGCATACAACGCAAAAGTATATCGTTGATCCAGCTCATCTGCCATATTTACTATTTTCGATAAATCTCCTTCTTTAGCTTCCGTTACCTCAAAACTTTCACCATAAATAGATTGCGCAATAATAGCTGCGTTATTATCTTTTTGTACTAACTCTATCCACGAATCTAAAGGTTCGGGAAGAAGTGGTTTTGGCGTAAGCAGAACTTTTTCAGATTTAGGTAAAACATTACCATCTCTTAATATGGTGGTTCTGGTAATAATAAATCCTCTTTTATTTGCTTTTTGCCATTCGCTTGGAGAATTAAGCGCCCAACGAATCAAAATCCGATCTTTTTGAGCCCTTGCATTTACCATTACAGTAGCTTGCTTTGTTTGAGAATATGCTAACGATATAAAAAATAAGAATATATAAAAAAAAAACTTGATTTTAGTCATTAAGATGTAATTATTTCCATGTTAAAAAAAAACAAAAATACTATTTTATATGAATTTACAGCAGATAGTTATAAAATAATAAAAAAAAATAACATTCATCTTAAGTTTTGAAAATAATACACAAATGACATCTTTCTTTATCGAAAGATGTCATTCTAAAATTTTTTTTCTTAGTTTATTTTCAAAAAAGGAATTATAGTGTTCATTTTAAATAACTGGACATCCAAAACAAAATACTGAAGACATGTACATATAAGCTCCTACTTGTAGTAAGACAGTTTCTTCAAATCTTCCATAAAATGGTGCGAAATCTGACCTTTACGGGTCACTTCCGGGACATGAAATAAATATATCCCTACGAAAATAAAGGCCTTACAAAGCATAAAAAAGACATAAAAAATCCATACTTAAATCGCCTTAAAATTAAGATAATTCAATATTAATAATTTTACTTCCATAATCTACAGACAAATTCATTAATCATAACTGAAAAAGATGTGAAGGGAAAAGCTCCAGATTGGGCAAAGACTTTTCCGTATACTACAAGTGATGGCCAGGACAAGGAATTTCTGGTTGGCGAAGATGAAGCTACGCTCTTGTATATGGCTTCACTGGGATGCATTGAAATGAATCCATGGTTCAGCCGGATCCAGCATCCTGATAATCCCGATTACTCCGTTATTGACCTGGACCCGGACAAAAACACTTTTGATCAGGTTATAGAAACGGCCCAGGAAGTAAAAAAAATACTCGACGCAATAGAGATCCCCGGTTATGTCAAGACATCAGGCTCAACGGGAATTCATATCTATATTCCCCTTGGGGCCAAATATTCCTATGACCAGTCACAGATGTTCGCCAAACTTCTTGTATCCATTGTCCATGAACAACTGCCTGAATTTACATCCCTGGAGCGTCTGATCAAAAACCGGAACGGGAAAATGTATCTCGACTTCCTTCAAAACCGCCCGGGCGCTACAATTGCAAGCCCTTACTCACTCAGGCCCAAGCCCGGCGCAACAGTATCTATGCCATTGCATTGGGACGAAGTTAAAAAAGGACTGACCATGAAAGATTTTACCATAAAGAATTCCATTGAGCGAATCAAATCCGAAGGCGATCTCTTTAAAGGTACTTTGCAAAAAGGCATTGATATGGCCAAAGCCCTTGCAAAAATCCAAAGCCTCTTTTTTAAATAACCATAAAAAAATTATTAATGAATTAATTTAAAGGGGCAATTCTATAAGCCATTAGTCAACATAAAGATCTTAAAAATGGAAGATATACTAAAACAATTTGAAATAGGCTTAAAGGCACATCTTGAAAGTATTTATACTATTCTCGATGAGCCGGATGAAATCAAAAAACTGAATGAAATTGAAAAAACCGTCAATGGTTTTGTAGACGCTTATATACTTGAAACTAATTTGATAGCGGGAGATGTTGCCGCTTCTGTTCAGCATGTTGTAGATGAATTCATAAGATCAAAAGTAAATTGATAATGTAAAAGGTTTTACTTTCTAGTTTTAAAAGTAAGTAGGATTTTATCATATTTATATATAAGTAATTAAAAGGTGCTAACGTGTGTGAACTGCCCCAAAAAGTTAGACATTGTTTGGGATAATTATATGGAAAGAAAAGCCAAATTTAATATGAATTTGGCTAAAATTATGGGTGCTGTCTATTTGCTGCGAGCTTTCTGTTTTACCTTTGCCAATTTGCTTAGTCTCACCAGCAAGATGCTCGCCACAGCATGGGGATTTATGCTTTCAGTCAAATATGCAATCGGCATTGTCACAAAAAAAATGCAATCCCCAAATCGGGTTTTTACTGCTTTTTAAGCATAAAAAAAACCTCGCTTGTGGCGAGGTTAATTGTTGTGGTATTTAGTGGTTTTTCCAAAAACACTTTTTTTATCAATGATTAAATTTGTTTTGCTTTATCGACTCGCTTTGCAGGTACGAAGAGAATTTTCGCCTATCGTTTCACATACCTGAGCGATCGGTACAGGGGAATTGTGCTCACTCTGCTTCCTTTAAAGAAATAGATTGACCATATACCTCCATTTCTTGAATTTTTTCGTCTTTTGGAAAAATTGGCCAAAATTTAGCCATGAAGACTTTCGTCTTTCTTGGTTTTAGTATCTTTTTATAATCTTCAGTAGTCGTGGTTATTTGCATGCCTTGCGCCACTTGATGGATATGGTATCTTTTATTGTCAGCACCAATAAGAAAAATTTTTTCAAAGTCTATCTCAATATCTTTATCCGTGTTATTAGAAAATTCAATCCATGCCGTTTTAAATCTATGGTCTTTAGCATAATAATGAGTCTGAACAGCTCCGGCGTCACCATACGGGGAAGTTCTGGAATTGTAAAATCGTTTTACCGTATAGGTTACACCCTCTGATAAATTAAAGTTGTTTTCTTCAATTTTTTGTGCAGCGACCTCTTGCATTATAGCACCAAAAATTAATATTGAGTAGAAAATTTTATTCATTTGTTTTTTGAGTTTTTCAGAATGCCTCAAGCTCTCCTTACTATCTAATTTATATTTGTTTATTTTATCGACTCGCTTTGCAGGAACAGAAAGAATTTTCGCACTGTCGTTGCTCCGGGTTTTGAAAATTTATGTTTAAAGCTAGGAGAACCAAACATGGGAACAAACCATAGTCCTTCAAAGACCCTCAGCAGATTTAATGGAAAAAAATGTGACAAGACCTCGGGAAGAGGAACCGCAATTCTGGCTAGTGAATGTAAATCTTTAATCATTAAATATATTTTTATAAAACAAATCATATCATTCTATGATTTATTCAAAAACATACCTGATATAGAACCAACAAACAATAAAATATTTACTTACATTTTATTTTCTCGAAAATAGTTTTTAATTGATCCAGGATAGATCCCTTTTTAAAATCTTCTTTTGCGATTGCATCAATCAGCTTAGGACAATCTGCAAAAGCTTCTCTTGACATTTTTCTGATTAGTGAATCTGTTCCTATCGCGAAACTGTTTGATCCTGTGGTAGCATAACCAAATACTAATTCTTCACTATTTTTTTTACCAAAAAAATAAGCTGTATTCGCAAAAGTAACTATAGTACTCGTACCTGCTGCATTTCGACGATTACTGCCTTCCGAAGCAATCCCGTCTATTTTTACATTTTTATCATAAACAATGTAAAACCAGAGTTTTTTCTTTGATCTCGAAAACTTGCCGGTTAAAATATTAGCTGTTGTGGCATATAATCGTTCTGCCATAAATTTTTTGCTTTCGCCATCTGCATATTCTATTTTTTTGATGTTGGCACTTTCAATTTTTTCTTTTTTAGCTTCTTCATCTGTTTTGAAATAGACTTTAGAATCATCACTTTCGACCATTTCAGCAAGTCCTTTTTTTGTTGATCCGTCTTCCATATATAAAACAGCTTTAATAAATTTAGCGTGTCCGGTTGTTGCGAATAATAGTGTAATCGCAAGTAATAGTATTTTTTTCATATTTAAAAAATTTAACTTTAATTATATAATATATTACGTTAGTCTTTTTTGACTACGTTGCCTTCTTTGTCTGTTATATAGGGCATATGCAATTCATACCATCTAAGTACAAAAGAATCAATATTGGCCATATCTTTTTTTACCAAATCTTTTAATTTACTGACTTCTTTTTCGAAACTACTTTCACTGTTGATTTTCCCTAGTTTGTGCTCTGGTAGAAATAACATATAAAACAAAGGAGGGCCTTTATAATCATCGCTTCTTAATTGCATAATAGTTGAATCATTAGGCGGAAGCTTAAAATTTATTCCATCACAATCTTTTAATTCATCAACTGAATTTAATTTTTCGTTGAGTTCAAAAATATTTAAAAATATTTTCATCCATTTATCTACTTTAACCATATCAGCTGTAATGATATGTAGATACTTTTGATCTGTAAGCTTACATAACACATAGGAGTATTCGCGAATATTAGAATCGTATTGTCCAAACCAAGAAGTTTTAAATGGCGATTTTACATAACCGTTCTTCCAGTTCAGGAATACCATAATCTTTAAAAATACTATTTCTTGCGTTGAGTACTTCTTTCTCCGATATTTAAAAGTAACCTTCATAAGAATCATGCTTCAAGGATTTCTTTGCGTTTACGAGTTGGACCTTAGCATCAGCCGTACAAAAGTGCTAAGGTCTGGGGCGTTTGTGCAACTTCTAAATATAAAACCTTCGATAAATAATATGATTTATTCAAACTATTTATAACCTTCTGTCCATAAAGGAACATCATAAAAATATTCATCAAAATCACCCTTATTTATTTTGTAAGTGAATTTTTCATTTTTGATACTAGTGAAATTATTGCTTTATATGTTAGCTTATCCACATTAAGGTTTTTACTTTCTTTATCAATTGCTATTGCTATAATTAAATTTCCTTTATCGTATTTATATCTGTAGGTAGTTATTGAATATATTGGCATTAGTTTGTCATTTCATCTGTTATTTCGGAATAATTCGATATATAAGCACCAAACTTTTTTTATAACCATTCGTTACATTATCGCATTCTTGTTTTAATTTTTTCGGTTTATTTATCGTGTCAAATATAATTTCCGGACTATTATCATGTGCTTAATCTTTCCACAAGAACAAGTCAACAAAATAATTATAATTACTGTTAGATTTCTTAATATCATTTTATTGTTTATAAATTTTCCAAAAAATACTTCCTCTACGAAGTGTTCTTTTACAATGCCTATTCTATGAAAACACTTTGGAGAGCAGAGGCTATTAATAAACAAATTTCAATTGATTATTATAAACATAAATTTCATTTAATCCTTTTCTCACTTTTCCTACTTTGTTTAATGTTTTTGATTTTAAATTGAATTTCAATATATTATCTTCACAAGCATCAAAATAAATATCATGATCTATCAAATGCAATTGACCTCCACAGAGTCCGTCGTTAGTATTGAATTTATATAAAAGTTCAGATTTTTTAGTATGTGAATTAAAAGCCATCAATCTATTGTCATCAGTAGAATATATTATTTTGTTTTCATACAATATTGGATTCGTGATTATATCAAGTTGATTAGAATTGTCTTCAAATATAAGGCTTCCTGTATTCTTATTTAAGACAAAAATCCTTCCCTGATTATTAGAAGCTCCTGTGGTTCCGCAAAAAATGAAATCTCCATAAATTAAAGCTTTGCAAGGTCCATAATTATCAAATCCATATAACCACCTTTTTTCTCCTGTTGATAAACTAAAAGCAGTTATAGTATTACATTGAAAATCTGGAACATAAAGATTTTCTTTATCATATGTGAAATCGATAATAAAAGTTGTTGGACAATTAGAGGAACCACTATCAATTAATTTATATACAACTTTTCCTGTTTGACTATTTAAAGCAACTAACCCAAATCCTCTAATACTAATAATAATAAGAGAGTCATTAATTGATTTAATAACATTGATCTTTTCTTTTGATGAATATGTCCATTTAACAATATTGGTTTTTATGTCAATACAAGTCAATTTGTTTTCAAAAAAAACAGCATAAAGAAAATTATATTTATCCAAAACTGGTTGTGGTCGTATAACTTCTGTATCATTTATTTTTTTAGAGAAAACAGTCTTTTTATTTTTAATATTTTCTATAACTATACTATCCTTCAATGTACTACAAACAAGTAGGCTATCATTAAAGATTTTCGCGCTCGCATTTAGTTTAATTTTTTTACTACTATCTTTATGTTCATTTTTACAACAATAAAACAGAACAACAATTAAAATTAATGCTTTATAAATTTCTTTCATTTTTATCGTTTTTTAGAATAATATTTGTTCCAATATGGTACGGCAACATTCATCCCATGTGCAAATCTCTCTCGTGGATCTCGAATATTTCCTTTTGGATTAAATCTTAATTTTATAGGAACTCCAAGTGAATAAACTCTTGGGAAAAAATATGTATTTTGTCCTTTTGCCATATAAGATAGTTCATTAAGTACTTCAGGCCTTTGCTGTTTGTAAATTGGTCCAACCACATTGAACTGTTCATTATGTAACGTGGTACTATCCCATTTATATGCAGAATCACCTTTTAAAACCGGACCATTATATAATTTTTTTAATTTAGGAAAAACGTCGTTAAATATTGCTTTATTTCCAGCCTCTGCAAATGCTTTCACATCCGTTTCAACGTCATCCTTTATTAAAGAACTTGCCATACTATGAATGTTTGACATTTGTGCTGCTATTACAAAAGCTGCACCTGCCCATTTAGTATCATATCCTTTTGATTCTGTTGAATTTTGAAACCATTTGTAGAATTCAGTTCTCTGTTCTATAGAAGTATATTCATTATAGCCTTTTTCTTGTTGTAAATTATATGAATTTGCATTTTTCCACACATCAGATCCATTTATTCTATCATCTACTCTCCAGTCACCTTTACCCATTTCTCCTTTATAATCATTAGGCCTCTCTTTGCGACCGTCGGGATCAATCAGATTAATCGGATTATTAGAACAAAATTGGTATGATCCTTTATTTGGCTGCTCTTCAGTCAAAGGATCAACAGACAACCACAATGAAGTCTTCATATCCAGATACCTCGCACCATAATAACTCAGATTCGTTTCTCTATCAAGTTCCTTTCCATTAAACAAATAAGGCGAACTAAACGATGAACTATGCTCCTCAAACAAAACCTCCCCAAAAGCGATATATTCCACATGCTGCGAAATAGAGCCATTTTTAGCTGTAATATACGAAGTACTTCCCAAATGATCAGGATGAAAGTAAAAAATATCATTCTCCGGCAACCCAATTCCAGTAAAGTCTTCACCGGACTTTACCGTTTCCGGTTCTACTGGAGGACCAAATTGTACAGGCGGACCCGGCACATCTCCCGGCGCATTGAATATAGGATTTCTCGGCCAGCCTTCCGGTGGCTCCTGATTTTCTTCTACTGGCTTTATTACTTCTGAAGGATATGGATCTCCAGTAAATTCCGGCGTTGCATAAATACCTTGCTGTGTTGGTGGTCCTGGAGGAACTCCTAAAGTTTTTACATAATTGTCCAGGGCTTTTTGCTGCTCGGCGGTCAGTTTGCCATAATTGACACCTCCTGCGGTTAATTTCAATGGCTGTGCAAATGAACCATTTCCTAACTTGCTTACAATTCTTCCTGCACCTTCAAAATAATGTTTGGTGAACTTTCCTTTGCTTATCACAAAATAAGGACTTACATAACCAGTATAATCATCGGTATGTACTATTGTGGCGGCAGTTTGCCCATTAATGGCAACGTTTTGTGAATCTCCTGAACTCTTTATAACTCGGTCACCTCCTGCATCATAAGTAAATTGATGAATTCTTCCGTTATCATTAATACCAGATAAACGGTTTTCTTCGTCTCACGTCATTTTTCTGAAACTCTTTCTTCCGTATAACTAGTTGGATTTCCGTTGCCTCGTAAACATATTCCCTTGGGTTCTGCCTATTACTACTATTTAAGCATAAAAAACCTTGCAAATTGCGAGGTCTCTTATTTTGTGGTATTTAGTGGTTTTTACAAAAACGTTTGATTATCAATGATTAAATTTGTTTTGCTTTGTCAATTCGCTTTGCAGCCACAGAATGCAATTCTGCGCTATCGTTGACCATAACCGAGCAATCGGGTTGCTTTGTCTCACGAGCAAGATGCTCGCGCCAGCACGGTGAATATTAATATAAAATCATTGATAATCTTTGAATGTTTGCTGCAATAATTAACCACCAACATATTTGATACATTAACCAGGAAAGAGCAAACTACATAGGCAGGTCAGAAAATTATTTGATAATGAAAATTTTTTTATTTTTATAAATACTACTCATCATCTTATCTTCCCTCATCTTTGGAATAGTAAAAACTGTTTTATCTACTTTTCGTTTAGTATAAGAATGTAACAAATACGTAGACTTAAAAAAATCTTTCGTTATTTTTTCAATTTTTATTGGCAGCGAATTAGAGATCTTTAGGAATTCGTAAAACTGATCGTAATTATAGCCCCTAAACAATTCGGAATCAACCTGTAATATAGTGTTCGAAAAATAATATCTATATGTACCCGTTTTCCATCTTACTTCAACGATAGAACATTCTAAATCACCTATTTTTTCTTTCTGATTTAATTTTTCTAATACCGGTGGATTTCCTAATTTTTCTTCCAAATCCATTGTGACATCTATTGCTGATACAACATTTAAATGTCCTACAAAATTGTATAATAAATTATCCTTTTTTATATAATTACTGATCATATCAATATCATCATATTTCCAAATAGAAACAAAATCCCCTTTTTCGGAATAAATATAATTTAAAGTATCTATCGGTATTTCACCTTGACTTTTCAATTTCTCAACCAATTCCTTTTTACTAACTCCCTGAAATAAACTATCTCCTAAAATTTCGGTAATTACTACATACTCGACCTTACCTTCAAAAGATTGTGCATTTCCCTTAAGAACTAATATTAAAACTAAAAAAACAATTATTTTTTTCATTTAACTTTGACGTTACAGATGTTAATTAATTAGCTACCAAAAAATTACCTACTATATTATATGGAACATCTTACCCATTCTACTTTTTTTCCAGACTGACTAGAGTTCTCATTTTTGCACTATATCCCAACTCTCAAGAATATAAGTATTACAAGCGCCCTGCCTAACTTCTGCTACAAAGTAATAGTTTTTAAATTTACCATCATCCTTAATATTTTCCATTATTGGCTTAAAACCATTCATAACATTAGATTTTCCTTTAAAATTGTAAATTATACTTCTGTTTTTTGAATAAGTGGATATACCTGTAATTTCACATTTTTCACTAATCAAATTATTATTTTTTGAGTTATAAATATTATAATAATTGAATGGTATCAAAATTATACCTGAAATAAAGTAAGCAATTACCGCAATTTGAAGAATATTTATTCCGAAGAATAGAAATTTGTCTTTTTTTTCAATCGTAACAAAATCTTCTTTTATTCTTCGAAATTGTAAACTTATACAAATAACTAACACAATTGAAAATACCATAATTAGTAACCAATAGGGATAATTTATAATAATATCTTTTGATTTTAAAAAGAAAAAGTAAACTAAAAAAAAACCTATTAATTTAATCCAGTCTCCAGTTGTTAGTCTATTATTTTCTTTAGCTTTTTTACTTGTCATATTTACTTTAATTTAATCTTTAACGCCTCTCAATTTTTTTTGCGTTTCGTCACCAACTTTTTTAACTGTTTCTTCACCGGCCTTTAATCCTGTCGCTTTTACAGCATCTTTAGTTAATTCGGTTGCAGCTCCTTTTATCTTTTTAATTCGATTATTTATTGTCCTTTGTGTACTACCAGAACTATTTAGGTTTCGAGCTAATTTTTTAAATTGTTTAGCTAGTTTTTCATTTGATTTCGAAAATTTCTTATACATCTCTTCAGCTTTTCCTCCCATTCCGGCGTCTAATAATGTTGAAATAGCAGCAGTAGCAGATAAGTTTCCAAAATCTTCCATCATCATATCCATACTAAAGTCTCCATCACTATCATTATATTTACCTGACACATAATTCTTTAAAGCTTCAGTAGTTAAATTTTCAACGAAACTCAGTGCTAATTTTCCAATTTTTGATCGACTTATTCTGGCAATCCTTGAAACTGTTTGAGTACCAGTAGGAAGAAATGCAGAAATTGTAGTTGCTTTAACCCCTTCAAAGGTTGCCCCTTTCCAATTTATATTTTCAAATGCTTTATCTGTCTTCTGTCCTTTTACAATTAAATTTGTCATAAAATCTAATCCCGCTTCTATCCCAAATGCTGTTAAACCTTCCAAAATTGCTGTAATCGGATCCCTGCCATCTGGATCTTTTAAAAGAATAGGATTATTTATACAATAAACATATCCACCAATATTAGGATGTTTCTCAGCCAACGGATCAACATTCAACCAAAGCGAAGTCTTCATTTCCAAATACCTAGCCCCATAATAACTTAAATTCGTCTCCCTATCCAATTCCTTTCCATTAAACAAATAAGGTGAAGAAAAACTTGAACTATGCTCCTCAAACAAAATCTCGCCAAAAGCGATATACTCGACATGCTGGCTTATGCTTCCATTTTTAGTTGTAATATACGAAGTACTTCCCAAATGATCAGGATGAAAATAAAAAATATCATTTTCCGGAAGACCAATTCCTGTAAATCCTTCTCCAGGCATAACTGTTGTAGGTTCTACTGTCGGGCCAAACTGAACAGGTGGTCCCGGAACATCACCAGGAGCATTAAAAACAGGATTTCTAGGCCAGCCTTCCGGTGGTTCTTGATTTTCTTCTACTGGTTTGATTACTTCTGATGGGTAAGGGTTAAGCATAAAAAAACCTCGCAATTTGCGAGGCTTCTTATGTTGTGGTATTTAGTGGTTTTTCCAAAAACACTTTTTTTATAAATGATTAAATTTGTTTTATTCTTTATTGACTCTCTTTGCGCCACACGAAAGGATTCGTGCGGAAGCCGCGGAAGCTATCTTTTATCCCAAACTTTAATATAACCTATCGAATCCCATTTGCTTAAGTTCCATTTATTTATTCCAATCAATAATGTATCATTTAACTTGGCTTGTTTGATATAAACATTTAAATTATCTATAGATCCAAATTTATTTGCATTTATTATATAGAAATTTACATTATTAATTCCTTTTTGTGTCGTAAATGATACCTGAAATGGCCAATTATCTTCTATTATCCTAGTATTATTTGAACTTGTATATCCATACCTAAAACCTTTTTCAATATAAACATTAAAACTGTCTATTGGAATGCTAGATTTAAATTGTAAATCCTTTACAAAAACATTTCTTTCAATTGCTTCTTTTTTATTACCAAATGTGGATCTTCTAGGTTTCCATTTCTCATAGCCATACCAGCCTCCAAATATTAGATTTAGAGCAAAATAGCCAAAGCATATTACTCCTAAAATCAATACAGGTCGAAAAAAAACATTTTTTCTTGAATTTTTCATTTCTCTTTTTATAATTCTTCAATTGGTCCAACTACAACAGTTGTTACTGGCATTTTTCGCACTTGAATTGGATTAGTTTTTAAATCAGAATTTATTGTTTTTACAAAATTATTAAATATACCTCCCAGTAAGTCGTTATACCAGTCATTTGGTGCTAACATATGGAAACCATATTTGTTTGCATCGTAAAAACTTAAATGTTTATCCCAGAATTGAGGGTCTTTTTTTGATTGCACATTTAATCTATGAGCTACAACAGCTTCTAAAGCTTCTTGTGGAACATCTATACAAGAAGAACCAAATAGATTATAATCTGGTAATCCAGCTTGCTTTTTAGCTGCTGCATATGCTAAACCGTCCTCAAAAGAATTCGTTACAACTCTAATCGCCCTATCATACTCGTGATCTTCTTTTGGATTAGAATTATTTACTGCTTTCATTACTTGTGTAGCAGTCATTCCTGTTCCTCTAAAATCATTTCCTTTTTGAGTATCCTTATCATATTTGATGTTTCCTAAATCTTCAAATTTACTACTACCAAATGCTGCGGCACCTTCACCAGTTCCATTCATCGACAAATAACGCCATCCTTCACGATCATTTCCAATTAATACAGCAGCATGACCCAAACCGTGAACTGCAGTAGAACTATTTAAATATATAATATCCTTGCCATCAGGATCAATTGCATTAACTGGGTTATTTCCACAATATGCATATGGAGAAATTTCAGGATATCTACTAGCCATAATATCAACAGATAACCAAAGACTAGTCTTCATGTCTAAATACCTCGCCCCATAATAGCTAAGATTCGTCTCCCTGTCCAATTCCTTCCCATTAAACAAATACGGCGAAGAAAACGAAGAACTATGCTCCTCAAACAAAACCTCCCCAAAAGCAATATACTCCACATGCTGGCTTATGCTTCCGTTTTTAGTTGTAATATACGAAGTACTTCCCAAATGATCAGGATGAAAATAAAAAA
>NZ_CAMLDD010000025.1 GCF_946478785.1 uncultured Flavobacterium sp. | reverse complement strand
AAAACCCTTCATCAATCGATGAAGGGTTTTTTGTTTTACAAAATGTTGTTTTTTTAAATTACGTTATGTTAATAAAACAGAATTGAATATTACCTTTGTTAATACAGATCCTTTTGAGTTTTAAATTTTAAATTTTATAATTAATGAAAAATTATATAATCATTATTATTTCCTGTTTAGTGACTTTTATTGCAAATTCACAAGGACTTCTTAGTAACCCGCAAAAAGTGTTTACACATCAAGACTCTTTGAGAGGAAGTATAACTAAAGAAAGAGCGTGGTGGGATTTAAAGTATTATCATTTGGATGTAAAGATAAATCCGGCAAATAAGACTATTTTAGGTTCTAATACAATTCGATATGCAGTTTTAGACGAGTGTATGAAAATGCAGATTGATTTACAGGAACCAATGGAAATATATAAAGTGACCCAGGATGGAAAAGAATTGAAATTTGAGAGAGATGGAAATGCTTTTTTTATTCAGTTGGTTGCAGCTCAGAAAATGGGAGAAATTAACGAAATTATTGTTTCTTTTGGTGGAAAACCTAAAGAAGCAGTTAATCCACCATGGGATGGTGGTATTACCTGGAAAAAGGATAAAAATGGAAAAGACTTTATAGCTTCATCATGTCAGGGATTGGGTGCTAGTGTTTGGTGGCCATGTAAAGATCACATGTATGATGAAGTAGAAAATATGTTGATTAGTGTAAATGTTCCGGGAGATTTGACAGACGTTTCAAATGGTAGATTGCAAAGCGTTAAAAAACAAAAAGATGGTACAAAAACATTTAATTGGTATGTTTCTAATCCTATAAATAATTATGGAGTAAACATTAATATTGGGGATTATGTGAATTTTTCTGAGAAATATAAAGGCGAAAAAGGCAATTTAGACTGTAATTATTATGTTTTGAGAGATAACTTAGCTTTAGCGAAAGAACAATTTAAAGATGTGCCCAAAATGCTAAAAGCTTTTGAGAATTGGTTTGGACCTTATCCTTTTTATGAAGACAGTTACAAATTGGTGGAAGCACCTTATTTAGGAATGGAACATCAAAGCAGTGTTACATATGGAAATGGTTATAAAAATGGTTATTTAGGTCGTGATTTGAGTGGAACAGGATGGGGACTAAAATTCGATTTTATTATTATTCATGAATCTGGACACGAATGGTTTGCAAATAATATTACCTATAAAGATATTGCTGATATGTGGATTCATGAAAGCTTTACCAATTACTCAGAAAGTCTTTTTGTTGAATATTATTACGAAAAGGAAGCAGGTGCGGAATATGTAATAGGATGCAGAAAAAACATTGAAAATGATATTCCAATTATAGGTCATTATGATGTAAATAATGAAGGATCCGGTGACATGTACCCGAAAGGAGCCAATATGCTGCATATGATGCGCCAGATAATTAATGATGATGCGAAATGGAAATCCATCTTAAGAGGATTAAATAGTACTTTTTACCATCAGACAGTCACGACTAAACAGATTGAAGATTATATTAATGCGCAGTCTGGAATAAATTTTAACAGAGTATTTTCCCAATATTTAACAACAACTCAGATTCCGATTTTGGAATATATTTTTAAAGACGGGTCTTTAGAATATCATTGGTCTAATTGTGTTGCTAAATTTGATATGCCTGTAAAAGTAAAATTAAATGGAGTTGACAAGTGGCTTAATCCAACTACAGAATGGAAATCTGAAAGAGTTACCGGTGATAACAGAACGATTGAAGTTGGTAAAGATTTTTATGTAACAAGTTCTAATATTACAGAGTAAATTTTTTAATACAAAAAAAGGAAACCCGATAAAAATTAATTTTATCGGGTTTTTTAAGATATATTTTGTTGATTAGATAGCTGTTACAATAGCAAGGAAATCATCTGCTTTTAAGGCTGCTCCACCAATTAATCCACCATCTACGTCTGGTTTAGAGAAGATTTCTTTAGCATTTTCAGGTTTTACTGAACCACCATATAAGATAGAAACTTCATCAGCTATATCATTTCCAAAAGCTTTGCGAATAGTTTCTCTGATAAATTCATGCATTTCCTGAGCTTGTTCCGGAGATGCAGTTTCACCAGTTCCAATTGCCCAAACTGGTTCGTATGCCAAAACTACATTTGACCATGCTTCTTTAGCAATATGGAAGATTCCATCACGTAATTGATTTTCAACGATATTGAAATGATTACCGGATTGACGGTCTTTTAATTCTTCTCCGAAACAGAAAATAACTGTCATTTCATGTTTTAAAGCGGTATCAACTTTATTAGCGATTAAAGCATCAGTTTCGTTGAAAATAGCTCTTCGCTCTGAATGACCTAAAATTACCGTATTTACTCCAACACTTTTTAGCATGTCAGCAGAAATCTCCCCTGTAAAAGCGCCTCCTTCTGCCTGGTGAACGTTCTGTGCCGAGACACCAATTGGCGTATTTTTTAATTTGGCAGCAGCAGCAGCTAAATTGATAAATGTTGGTGCCACAATTACCTGAGCATTAGTTTTTGCAGGTATCTTTGTAATTAACTCGTTTAATAATTCTTCGGTTTGTTCAGCATTTTTATGCATTTTCCAGTTTCCTGCGACAATTTGTTTTCTCATTTGGATAGTTATTAATTTTTTGTTTTTTTAGAGTTTATATGAAAAAAGAAATAAGACCTCACTCTATTTCAGATTTTTTAATGTTTCATTGATTTTATCAAAGTCGGTTTCAATGGCGCGGTACAAAACAATTTTTCCTGTTTTGTCAACAATGATATATCTCGGAATCCAGTCCAGATCAATAGCTTTTCCGAAAACACCTTTCATTCCGTCATTCATCATAAAATGATCACCTTTCAATTGATGTTTTTCAATTCCAACTTTCCACTTATCGGGCGTTTTATCAGCAGAAATAAATAGATAAGCTACATCAGGATTGTTTGCTTGTAATTCTTTTATTTTAGGCATTGCTTTTATGCAATCGCCACACCATGAAGCCCAAACTTCAATGACTAAAGTTTTTCCTTCGTGTTTTTTTAAAATATCTTTAAAAGCAACCTCGTCTCCATCAACAGCTAATAATTTTTCAGATAAAGCTTCTTCTGAAAACTGGCTCTTTTGGGCTTTTGAACAGGAGAATGTAGCAAAAGCAATAAGCAATAGAACTAATTGTTTCATCTTTATATGTTTTGAACAAAGTTAAAGAAACAAATCGAAACAAAAATGCTGAATAGCAAAATTTGGAAAAGGCATAGTTTTATCAGTAAAAAATAAAATCTGTTTAAAGAATAAAAAAATGAAATCGTAATAGTTTAGTGAGACATTTTAATTTTTTAATGATTCCTTAAATTAAAGATCTTTAAAAGCTCATTATTTGTTTTTTGTATGTGTATAAATTGTTTAAAAAAGTCTTTAAAATGATTTGTAAAAAGCAAAATATTTCCTTTAGCCCGATTAATTAACCTAGCTTTTATTTTAATTGGAGTTAAGTGAACTTCGTTTGAAGTGGAAATTCTTTTGTGCCGGGGTTCGGCATAAAAAAGTCTAACGGAAAGCTGGACAATGCTTGCTGAAAATTACTGATCTTTCTGCTCCAAAAGATAAAATTGAGTTCAGGTTATAATTATTTTTTAATCATAATTTGAACTCCAATTTTAGTAATCTGAAAAGTCTTTCGAATTAACTATATTTGCATGTAATTTAAACTTAGACTATGACGAGGATAATTACAACTTTCTGTTTTTTGGCAATGCAAATCAGCTTTTCGCAATCGGCTAAAAGTTATTTGGAAAAGATCAGAAACAACGAAGCGCTCTTAACCGCTTTTTTTCAGCAAATGCCAAAAGGAGGCGATTTACATCATCATTTCTCAGGATCTATCTATGCAGAACCTCTTTTGGAAAGAGCAATTAAAGAAGATTTTTATCTGAATTTAGAAACAATGCAAGTTGTAAGAGCCAAACCTTCAAATGGCAATTGGGAAACTTTTTCTTCTCTAAAAAATAAAGGTCAGCTGGCATTTTATCACCAGCAAGTTATGCAAACCTGGTCTGCAAAAGATTATAATGGAGTTTCAGTTCCTTCAGATGATTTGTTTTTTGATTCATTCGATAAGTTTTTCCCTGTAATCGACGGACATTTTGCCGAAGGTTTATTAGAATTAAAAAAGCGTGCACTTTCAGAAAATGTGAGTTATATTGAAACACAATTATCGATTATTCCTTGCGATATGAAGGTAGATGATCTTTCCTATTTTAATTCAAAACTCCGTCAGGCAGCCAGTCAGAAAGATGAAAAAGCTGTTTTAAAATTTCTGGATGATTTGTGTAAATTGATTGAACAGAGAGACGCTAAAAAATATGCTGAAGATTTCAATTCTAATTTTATAGCCAAACTGCATAAAGATTTAAAAATGGATGATGAGCGTTTTACAATGCGCTATCAGAATTTTGTATTACGTTTTATGGAGCCTGTTGATTTATTTAAAAACCTGGTTATTGCTTTTATTTCTGCTAACGAAAGTAAACTTGTTGCAGGTGTAAACATCGTTTCACCTGAACATGGAGAAAATTCAATGAAAGACTATTGGCTTCACATGGTTATGTTTAAATATTATCATTCTCGTTTTCCAGATGTAAAATATACGCTTCATGCCGGAGAACTGACATTAGGATTAGTTCAGCCAGAGGATTTGACCTGGCATATTAGTTCGGCAATTTATACAGCAGGAGCTAATAGAATTGGCCATGGAGTAGATATTGCTTACGAGGCAAACTCCTATGACTTATTGCGTTATATGTCAAAAAACAATATTCCGATTGAGATTAATTTAGCCAGTAACGAATTTATTTTGAAAGTAAAAGAGGGTAGGCATCCATTTACACTTTATAAAGAATTTAATGTGCCAATCGTAATCAGTACCGATGATGCCGGAATCTTAAGAACCAATATGACGGAACAATATGTTTTATTGGCGAAAAGATATCATGATGTTTCTTATGCAACAATAAAGCAATATGTTTACAACAGTATCAATTACAGTTTTATTCAGGATATAGCTGTAAAAAAGCAATTACTGAAAGATCTGGATGCCAGATTTAAAATTTTTGAGAATGAATTTTCTAAAAATTAAATTATGATATTAGAAGCTGCCATTCTTTTCATTAAACCAGATTTGTCAAATCAGTTCGAAGTTGATTTTGCAAAAGCTAGTCAATATATAGCTTCTGTCGGAGGATATTTTGGACATCGTTTAGAGAAATGCCTAGAAGTAGAAAATAAGTATCTTTTATTGGTTAATTGGAATACTCTTGAAGATCATACAATCGGTTTCAGAACTTCAGAAGCTTATTTAGAATGGAGAAGAATTTTGCATGAATATTATGAACCATTTCCAATTGTAGAACATTTTGAAACCGTTTATGAAAATAAAGCTACAATTCTTAATAAGTAACAAATGAAATGGATTACCCGTGAACGACCTAAAATAGACCGTTTAGCCTGTCCATGGCTTATTCAGAAATTTGTTGATGCTGAAGCTGAATTTATTTATGTCCCTTTTGATAATGTTATTAAAGAAGCAAAAAAGTTAAATGCGATTCCATTTGATATTCCCGGAGTCGAATACACGCATTATGAAGATCAATGTACTTTTGATTATATAATTAAAAAACATAAAATTGACGATTCTGCAATTACTGTCATTTCAAAAATAGTTCGGGGAGCCGATACAGACAGACATGATATTGCTCAAGAATCGGCAGGACTTTGGGCTATTTCAGCAGGATTGGCTCATAATATAACTGATGATTCTAAACTTTTAGAAATGGGGATCGTAATTTATGATGCTTTATATAGTTGGGCTTCTCATCTGTATAACCAAAAACACCTTCAAAATAGCCCTTTTGAAAATTTGCTTCATGAAGTGTATATAAAGTTTTTAAAAACAAACAAAAAAGAGAAAAAGAAAGTTCCGGGTTGGGTAAATGAACTAAAAGAAATGATTCAGGATCAAATTGATGCACAATATACTTTTGATCTCAAAAAAATATCAACTGATTTAGAATTGAACCCTTCTTACTTATCGAGGGAGTTTTCTAAATATTTTGAAGACCTTAATTTTGGTGATTATATTAGAAAAATCAGAATTGAAAAAGCCATTAACCTTATACAGAATTCCAATTATACGTTAACCGAAATCTCTTATTTAACAGGGTTTTCAGATCAAAGTCATTTTACCAGAATTTTCAAACTCCATACAGGTGAAAATCCTTCTTCATTTAGAAAAAAAAATAATAAAAAGTAATTCAGATACAAAAAGTAAATAGTATCCTATTTGTTGCTTTTTAAGCTCCGTAGTTTTGTCTAAATCGATAAAACAAAACAAAATGATACGGGTTACAAATTTTATTTTTCTTTTTTTACTAATTTATACAGCTTCTTATTCCCAGACTACTTATCCAAAAATAAATGGATATGTGGGTATTATGCATCCAATTGTTACTTTCAGTGAAGGCGAAACAACAACAAATTTTGACGGGCATTATGTTGTTGCTTTTCCAATAGGAATCAATTTATGGAAAACTTCTAAAGTAGGATTTTCTTTCGAAATTGTTCCAACCATCAAAGACGAAGACGGAGTAAGTAAATCAAGTAATTTAACCTTTCATCCAGGAGTCCTCGTGCCTCTAGGAAGCGGATTTTCTTTTGCGGGAAGAGTCGCTTTTGAAACTTCGGGAAGATATGGCTTTACGCCAGTTTTTAATAAAACTCTTATTAAAAGTGAAAATTGCAGTTATTATGCAGCTTTGCCTTTGCCTGCCCGATTTGGTAATGATAAACCGGCAACATTTACTATTGGATTTCAAATAGGAGTTTTATTTTAAAGAAAATTGAAATGATACAAAAACCAACTTATACTTTACGACAGCTTGTTTACTATTTTTTAAAATTAGGAACAACCGGATTTGGCGGCCCAGTAGCTTTAGTGGGATACATGCATGAAGATTTAGTAGAAAAACGTAAATGGATTTCAGAAGAAAATTATAAAGAAGGACTGGCACTTGCACAATTAGCTCCAGGACCTTTAGCGGCACAGCTAGGTATTTATTTAGGGTTTATACATTATCGAATTTTAGGTGCTACACTGGCTGGTTTAGCTTTTATAATTCCTTCTTTTATTATTGTTGTTCTGCTTAGTATTACGTATACAATTCACGGAGGACTTTCATGGCTGCAAGCTATATTTTATGGTGTTGGCGCGGCAGTAATTGGAATTATAGTAATGAGTTCTTATAAACTTACACAAAAATCTATTGGAAAATTCACATTAGAATCACTAAAAAAAAATTGGCTTTTATGGTTAATATTTGGGCTTTCTTTGACTATAACCCTGGTAACAAAACGAGAGCATATTTTATTATTTATTTGTGCAGGTTTTATATATATGCTTTATAAATCGCCTCAAAATTGGTGGAGAACTAAAAAAACATACTCGTTGTTTATGCTGCCTATTTTATTTTTTAATGATGATATGACAACTTTAGAGAAAATAGCAATTTTCTTTATCAAAGCTGGTGCCTTTGTCTTTGGAAGCGGTTTAGCGATAATTCCATTTTTGTATGCAGGAGTTGTTACAGAAAACCATTGGCTGACTGAACAGCAATTTCTTGATGCCGTAGCCATAGCCATGATAACTCCTGGACCTGTGGTAATTACGGTTGCTTTTATAGGATATATTGTTGCCGGATTTTCCGGTGCATGTGTGTCTTCATTAGCAACATTTCTGCCTTGTTATTTATTCACGGTTATTCCGGCTCCTTACTTTCATAAAATTGCAAAAAATGAATCTATAAAAACTTTCGTTACAGGTATTACAGCAGCAGTTATTGGGGCATTAGTTGGAGCTGTGATTATAATTGCTTCAAAAAGTATTATTGACGTATGGACAGCATTAATTGCTATTCTGACTATTTTGGGTTTACTATTTATAAAAAAAATATCCGAACCGATTATCATTTTAATAGCAGCATTTTTAGGTATACTAATAAAATTAATACTATAGACTCCGAATCATTTTTATCTTTGCTGTTCAGAAATCCATTAATATGAATATCAAACTTATCGCCATTGGCAAAACGGATAACAAATCATTGCAAACTTTAATTGATGATTATATGAAACGCTTGTCGTTTTATATCAAATTTGATTTAGAAATTATTCCAGATATTAAAAACGTAAAAAATTTATCGGAAAGCCAGCAAAAAGAGAAAGAAGGCGAGTTGATTTTATCTAAATTGACACCAACAGATCAATTAATTTTGTTGGATGAAAACGGAAAAAATTTCTCAAGCGTTGGTTTTTCTGAAGAATTACAAAAAAAGATGAATTCCGGAATTAAAACGTTGGTTTTTGTAATTGGCGGTCCTTATGGATTTTCCGAAACGGTTTATAATAAGGCGCAAGGTAAAATTTCGCTTTCGCTGATGACTTTTTCGCATCAGATGGTGCGTTTGTTTTTTATAGAACAATTATATCGTGGTTTCACTATTTTAAGAAATGAGCCTTATCATCATCAATAACAAAATTTGAGTGCAAACAAATCATTCATTATTTATTAATGAACATTAATGATGTTTATAAGAAAAAATAAATAAATTAGCCGTCAAAACCAAAACCATGACCAACTTACCAAAAGGGAGTAAAAAATTATTGAATGCCTGGGCTTTTTACGATTGGGCAAATTCAGTTTACACGCTTACCATTGCATCCGCTGTATTTCCTATTTTTTATGAAGCCTTATTTTCTGAGCGAGGACACTATATAGAAGTTTTTGGATTGGAATTGAAAAATTCAGCTCTTATTAGCTTTGTTACAGCATTTGCCTTTGTATTTGTAGCCTTTTTTTCGCCATTATTATCTGGTATTGCAGATTATGTTGGCAATAAAAAATCGTTCATGAAATTTTTCTGCTATGTTGGAGCTCTATCCTGCATGGGGCTGTATTGGTTCAATCTTGAGAACATTTACATCGGATTATTATTTTACTTTCTTGGACTTATTGGTTACTGGGGAAGTTTGGTTTTCTATAATTCTTATTTGCCGGATATCGCATTTCCGGAACAGCAGGATAAAATTAGTGCCAAAGGATATTCTTTAGGATATATTGGGAGTGTTATTTTGCTTATTATCAATCTGGCGATGATTATGAAACCAAAAGTTTTTGGAATTACGGGAACAGATGGTGAAGCAGCTATGAAAGCTATGCGATATTCTTTCGTAATGGTAGGAGTATGGTGGATTTTATTTAGTCAGTACAGCTATTATTTTTTGCCTAAAGGAAGTAAAGAAACCAATAAAAAGTTATCCAATGATGTTGTATTTAATGGTTTTAAAGAATTAAAGAAGGTTTGGGCTATATTGAAAGATAATATTCCTTTAAGAAGATATTTAGGTGGTTTTTTCGTATCAAGTATGGCTGTTCAGACCGTTATGCTTGTGGCTACATACTTTGGCGCTCAGGAAATTACTTGGGCTTCTAAAGAAGAAAGTACAATAGGATTGATCATCTGCATTTTAATTATACAATTGGTTGCAGTTGTCGGAGCTGTATTAACTTCAAGGGCTTCAGAAAAATTCGGAAATGTTCCAACTTTAATCGTAATCAATAGCATTTGGGCAGTTTTTTGTGCTTTGGCTTTCTTCATTACTTTACCGATGCATTTTTATGTAATGGCTACAGTGGCCGGATTTGTAATGGGGGGAATTCAGGCTTTATCACGTTCAACATATTCAAAATTATTGCCAGAAACAGAAGATACTGCTTCTTTTTTTAGTTTTTATGATGTAGCCGAAAAAATAGGAATCGTAATAGGAATGTGTCTTTACGGAATTATCGATCAGATTACGGGAAGCCCTCGATTGGCTATCGTATTTTTAGGAATCTTTTTTGTGATTGCTATTTTCCTTTTACGAAGAGTACATAAAAAATAATTAGTAATTTCTAAAAATATTTTAACCACAAATTACACAAATTTTCACAAATTAATTAGCGCTAATTTGAGTAATTTGTGGTTAATATAAGTACTGCAACTTATAGACTTTAGTATGCTAAAGTTAACTATGGAATTCATCCATAATGATTTATTTAAATTTAATAACAATTGATCTTTAATGACAAGTCAATATTTCCTTGATAAAGAATATAATAGCATCATTTACGATAGGGATGGGGCTAATTTCAAGGATTTTGAAAGTTGTGTTTTTAATAATTGTAATTTTTCTGCCTGTACTTTTTTAGCTGTTACTTTTATTGACTGCATCTTTAATGATTGTATTTTTAATGAGGCAAAAATCAATTATGTGGCTTTTAGAACGGCTGCTTTTAATCGATGTGAAATCAAAGACGTGAATTTTGCCATGTGCGACAAACTCATTTTCGAGATACATTTCAATAATTGTACTCTGGATTTTTCAAAGTTTTACACCTTAAAAATAAAAGGAACAACTTTTACAGATTGCAGTTTAGTTGCCGTCGATTTTATGGCCACAGATCTTACAAGCGTGATTTTTGATAATTGTGATTTGTATCGGTCTGAGTTTAATAAAGCAATTGCGAACAAAGCCGATTTTAAAACAAGCTATAATTATACGATTGACCCATCCAAAACTAAACTTAAAAAAGCTGTTTTTTCTTTGAATGAAGTAAAAGGTTTATTGTTTAAACACAATGTTATTATAAGTTGATTATAACTTCTTTTCCATCACATAATCTTCCATTAAATATCCTTTTCCAATATCAATATTAACTTCATCAATAACTTTAAAGCCTAATTTTTTATAAAAACTTAAAGCTGAATTGGATCTGTTTACATTTAAAAACAAAGCAATTGAATGGTTTTCTAAGGCCAATTTTTCAATCTTTTCAATTACTTTTTTTCCAATGCCTTTCCCTTGTGTTTCGGGTAAGAGATATATCTTATGAATTTTTGTTACAGACTCATTCTTGTAATTATGTTCAATTCCAATGAAACCCAAAGTTGCTTCATCTTCTGAAATCAAATAAAATAATTGTTCTTTTTTCTCAAATTGATCATTTAAAGCTGCATCAGAATAAAATAAATCAAGCATATAATCTAATTGTTCTTTAGATAGAATTTTGCCATACGTAATTGGCCATGTTATATATGTGATTTCCTGAATGGTTTTGATGTCTTCTGCTGTTGCTTGAGAAATTGTAATCATGTTCAATTTTAGAATGTATTATAATATTATTTTGTAAAAACTTGATTTTCCTGTTCACTTACTCTTATAAACGTTGTTCGCTTAGTCAGTTCCTTCAGTCTTGAAGCCCCAACATAAGTACAGGTACTTCGTAAACCTCCTAAAATATCCAACACAGTATTGATTACTTTACCTTTAAAGGGAACCTGAACCGTTTTTCCTTCACTAGCCCTGTATTCTGCAACTCCGCCAACATGTTTTTCCATTGCTGTAGTTGAACTCATTCCGTAAAATTGTTTGAATTTTTCTCCATTTACTTCAATCAATTCACCGCCACTTTCAGTATGTCCGGCTAGCATTCCGCCAAGCATAACAAAATCGGATCCTGCACCAAAGGCTTTCGCAACATCGCCTGGTGTACTGCATCCTCCATCGCTAATAATATGTCCGCCCAAACCATGAGCAGCGTCGGCACATTCAATAATGGCTGAAAGCTGCGGATATCCAACACCTGTTTTTACACGTGTTGTACAAACGGATCCGGGACCAATTCCGACTTTTACTATATCAGCTCCGGCCAATAATAATTCTTCCGTCATTTCGCCTGTTACCACATTCCCGGCAATGATAATTTTATCAGGATATTGTTTTCGTGTTTGTTTTAAAAACTGGACAAAATGTTCTGAATATCCGTTGGCTACATCAATACAGATAAATTTTAGTGACGGATTTGCTTTGATAATTTCAGCAACTTTAGAGGCATCTTCCTTTCCGGTTCCCGTACTGACAGCAATATAATCAAAGAAATCTGAGGTTACATTTTTCAAAAAATCATTCCATTCCTGAAGTGAATAATGCTTGTGAATCGCAGTAAAAAGTTTTTCTTTGGCTAAAACAGCAGCCATTTCAAAAGTGCCCACAGTATCCATATTGGCTGCCATAATAGGAATTCCTGTCCATAACGTTGTACTGTGCAAAAATTTAAAATTTCTTTCTAAAGATACTTCAGACCTGCTTTTTAAAGTTGATCTTTTGGGTCTGATCATCACATCTTTAAAGCCTAATTTAAGCTCGGTTTCTATTCTCATGATTTTCTAAATTTTTGTTACTTTCAAATATATCAATTTTCAAAACGACTTCTTTATGTGATTTCATAAAGTAATTTTTATTTATCAACATTATCCTTGATTTTATTAGTTTTTTAAGTTGAGAATTAGTGATTATTTCAATTTTTTAAATTAAAAACCTAAAACTCTTTATACTTAATTACTTATATTTGTTGACCTAAAAATAACCAGATAGTGACTCAAATCAATAAGTTAAAAATATTCAATGATCCCATTTATGGCTTTATTTCTATTCCGAATGAGCTTATTTATGATTTGATACAGCATCCATATTTTCAGCGTTTGCGACGTATATCACAAATGGGATTATCATATTTGGTTTATCCGGGAGCCAATCACACTCGTTTTCATCATGCACTTGGGTGTATGCATTTGATGCAAAAAGCAATTGAAACACTTCGTTTTAAAGACGTTGCTATTTCACCTGAAGAAGAGAATGCCTTGTATATTGCTATTTTACTGCATGATATTGGACACGGACCTTTCTCGCATGCTATGGAAAAAAGCATTGTTGAAGATGTGCATCATGAAGCTATTTCCTTATTGTTTATGAATCAGCTCAATGATGAATTTGACGGAAGATTAAGTCTGGCAATTCAGGTTTTTAAAGGCGATTATCATAGGAAATTCATGCTACAATTGATCTCAAGCCAGTTAGATATGGATAGAATGGATTATTTAAAGCGCGATAGTTTTTACACAGGAGTAGCCGAAGGAAATGTAAATTCTGAAAGATTGATCCAAATGATGAATGTCGTTGATGGCGTTTTGGTTATTGAAGAAAAAGGAATTTATTCAGTAGAAAAATTTCTGCTATCAAGAAGATTAATGTATTGGCAGGCTTACTTGCATAAAACCAGTTTGGTGGCAGAGTTAATTTTGATGAAAGTCTTAAAAAGGGCCAAAGAATTAACTCTGAAAGGGATCAGTTTGCCTTGCAGCGAACCACTTCAGTTTTTTATGCAAAATAAAATTACACTTGAAGATTTTAATGCAGAAAATCTTGATTTATTTTCACAATTAGATGATTTTGATATTATTAGTGCTTTAAAAGTCTGGCAAAGGCAAGATGATTTTATACTTTCAACGCTGAGTAAAATGATTATCAACAGAGATTTATTGAAAATTAAAATGAGTGGTGAAAAAATTCCGACTGAAGAAGTTCAGGAATTAAAAGAAAAATTTGCCAGGGAACACAATATCTCACAGTTAGAAGCAGATTATTTTATCTTTAGAGGGAAAATTAAAAATCAAGCATACAGTAAAGAAGCAGAACCGATACGGATTTTTAAAAAGGATAAAACAATTGAAGATGTTGTCGAAGCATCTGACCAGTTGAATTTGAAATCGTTATCTAAATTGGTAACAAAATATTACATCTGTTTTCCAAAACAACTTATTTAAAATTAACATTTAAAACCTATTTTTTATATTTTTGTCGGAATGAAACAAACCAGTGCATTTTTTTTGAATATAAGTAGAACGTTACAGAGAGAGTTCCATCTTATTCGTATAAAAAATAGAATCCAATAAGATGAAATTTACAGCAGAACAAATAGCAGGAATTTTAGAAGGAGAGGTTGTTGGGAATCCCAATGCCGAAGTTTTTCGACTGTCTAAAATTGAAGAAGGAGAGGAGGGTTCACTGACTTTTCTGGCAAATCCTAAATACATCAATCATATTTATACCACAAAAGCATCCGTAACAATTGTTAATGATTCTTTTGTGCCTGAATCTGAAATAGTTACTACCTTAATTAAAGTTGAAGATGCCTATGTGTCTTTTTCTAAACTTTTAGAGTTTTATAATCAGGTAAAATTAAATAAAAACGGAATCGAGCCACAGACTTTTATATCTGAAGGAACTAAATACGGAGAAAATTTATATTTAGGAAGCTTTAGTTATATTGGTCAGAATGTGGTTTTGGGCGACAATGTAAAAATATATCCAAACAGTTTTATTGGCGATAATGTTGTTATTGGCGATAATGTACATATTTTTGCGGGCGCTAAAATTTATTCTGAAACCGTTATAGGTAATAATTGCACCATTCATTCCGGAACTATTATTGGTGCTGATGGTTTTGGTTTTGCGCCAAATGAGGATGGAGAATATAATAAAGTGCCACAAATAGGCAACGTTATTATTGAAGATAATGTAGATATTGGTGCCAATACTACAATAGACAGAGCTACGCTAGGTTCTACCATTATTAGAAGAGGAGTAAAGCTGGACAATCAAATTCAGATTGCTCATAATGTAGAGATTGGTAAAAATACCGTAATTGCTGCTCAAACAGGTGTTGCAGGTTCTACAAAAATTGGAGAAAACTGTATGATTGGCGGACAGGTTGGTATCGCAGGCCATTTAACAATTGGTAATAATGTCAGACTTCAGGCTCAGTCGGGTGTTGCAAGAAATATTAAAGATGATGAAACCTTACAGGGAAGTCCTACATTTGGTTATAGTGATTTTAGTAAATCATATGTACATTTTAAAAACTTACCTAAGATTGTTGCCGAATTAGAAGAATTAAAAAAACAAATAATAAACCCAAAAAATGGAAATAATGGTTAAACAGAAAACCATCAAGAATGAAATTTCACTAACAGGAGTTGGATTACATACTGGTAAAGAAGTTACAATGACTTTTAAACCTGCTCCGATTAATAATGGTTTCACTTTTGTTAGGATTGATTTGCAAGGTCAGCCGATAATTGAGGCTGATGCCAATTATGTAGTTAACACACAAAGAGGTACCAATTTAGAAAAATTAGGTGTAAAAATTCAAACTCCTGAACACGTTTTAGCCGCATTAGTTGGGTGTGATCTGGATAATGTTATTATAGAATTAAATGCTTCAGAACTTCCAATTATGGATGGTTCTTCAAAATATTTTGTAGAAGCAATTGAAAAAGCTGAAATAGAAGAGCAAGACGCAAAGCGTAATGTTTATGTCGTAAAAGAAGTAATTTCATTTACAGACGAAACTACAGGAAGTGAGATTCTTGTTATGCCAAGCGACGATTATCAGGTAACTACAATGGTAGATTTCGGAACTAAGGTTTTAGGTACCCAGAACGCTACTTTAAAAAGTATTGCTGATTTTAAAGAGGAAATTTCAAACTCAAGAACATTTAGTTTTTTACATGAATTAGAATCTTTATTGGAAAATGGATTGATAAAAGGCGGAGATTTAAATAATGCTATTGTTTATGTAGATAAAGAAATTTCAGCATCTACAATGGAAAGCCTTAAAAAAGCTTTTGGGAAGGATGAAATTTCGGTTAAGCCAAATGGTGTTCTTGATAATTTAACTTTGCATTATCCAAACGAAGCTGCAAGACATAAACTTTTGGATGTTATTGGTGATTTATCTTTAATTGGAGTTAGAATCCAGGGGAAAATTATTGCGAATAAACCGGGTCATTATGTAAATACTCAATTTGCCAAAAAATTAGCAAAAATTATAAAAATTGAGCAAAGAAACCATATTCCTGTTTATGATTTGAATCAGGAACCTTTGATGGATATCCATAAAATCATGGCTGTTTTGCCTCACAGACCTCCTTTTTTGTTAATTGACAGAATTATTGAAATGTCATCCACCCATGTAGTTGGATTGAAAAATGTTACCATGAATGAAAATTTCTTCGTTGGGCATTTTCCTGATGCTCCGGTAATGCCGGGTGTATTAATTGTTGAAGCGATGGCACAAACTGGTGGGATTTTAGTTCTAAGTACAGTTCCGGATCCTGAAAATTATTTGACTTATTTTATGAAAATAGATAATGTTAAATTTAAACATAAAGTATTACCTGGTGATACCTTAATTTTTAAATGTGATTTGATTTCTCCTATCAGAAGAGGAATTTGTCACATGCAGGCAAATGCTTACGCTAATGGAAAATTAGTTGCTGAGGCAGAATTAATGGCTCAAATTGCCAAAAAACAATAATAATTTAATCAAATTTATTGTTTACGTTTGTTGCCCAAATTAGACTATTTTAATTTAAAATATAAAAAATACAGATGAATCAACCATTAGCATATGTTCATCCTGGCGCTAAAATCGCTAAAAACGTTGTAATTGAGCCTTTTACAACTATTCACAATAATGTTATTATTGGTGATGGTACCTGGATAGGTTCAAATGTAACCATTATGGAAGGTGCCCGAATTGGAAAAAATTGTAATATTTTTCCAGGTGCAGTAATTTCAGCAGTTCCTCAGGATTTAAAATTTGGAGGAGAAGATTCTTTAGCTATCATTGGCGATAATTGTACCATAAGAGAATGTGTAACTATCAATAGAGGAACAATAGCTTCTGGTCAGACAGTTATAGGTAATAATTGTTTAATAATGGCAACTGCCCATATTGCCCATGATTGTCATGTTGGTAATAACGCGATAATTGTTAACGGAGTTCTTTTAGGAGGTCATGTAACTATTGGTAATTATGCTATTATTGGAGGACTATCAGCTGTTCATCAATTTATTAGTGTTGGAGATCATGCTATGATTTCAGGAGGATCATTATTGAGAAAAGACGTTCCTCCATTTACAAAAGCGGCAAAAGAACCATTGTCATATGTAGGTATCAATTCTGTAGGGCTGAGAAGAAGAGGTTTTACAACTGAAAAAATCAGGGAAATACAGGATATTTATAGAATTTTATACCAAAAGAATTATAATACAACACAAGCTTTGAGTATCATTGAAGCTGAAATGGAAGCTACTCCCGAAAGAGATGAAATTTTAGATTTCATTAGAAATTCATCAAGAGGGGTAATGAAAGGGTATTCAGGGAATTATTAATTTAGAGTTTAGATTTCTGGCTATCATTAAAGAATATAATATAAAAATAACAATCAATGAAGATTACGGATTCTTTTGAATCTAAAATCTACATTATTAAATCAAAAATAAAAAATGGCATCTACTTCAGATATTAGAAACGGATTATGTATCAAATACAATCACGATATTTATAAAATTATTGAATTTCTTCACGTAAAACCAGGGAAAGGACCCGCTTTCGTAAGAACAAAATTAAAAAGCTTAACAACAGGAAAAGTATTGGATAATACATTTTCTGCCGGACACAAAATTGAAGATGTACGTGTTGAAACACATACGTATCAGTTTTTATATGCTGAAGGAGAAGAATTTCACTTCATGAATGCTGAAACTTTTGAGCAAATTTCTTTAAATAAAAGTATTTTAGATGCTCCTGGGTTATTAAAAGAAGGAACGAATGTAATGGTTCAGGTTAATACAGAAACTGATTTGCCTTTGTCAGTTGATATGCCTGCTTCAATTGTTTTAGAGGTAACTTACGCTGAACCTGGAGTAAAAGGAAATACAGCAACAAATGCTACAAAATCTGCTACAGTAGAAACAGGAGCATCTGTAAACGTACCTTTATTTATCAATGAAGGAGACAAAATTAAAATAGATACTGCTTCAGGTTCTTACATGGAGCGTGTAAAAGAGTAATTTTTAATTGGATAATTTGTCAATGAGTCAATTAGAAAATTGATATACAGAATTGAATAATTTTTATTTTCTAATTGACACATTTTCTAATTGACACATTCTCTGATTGACAAATTTTCTAAGTATAAAATATGAAATTTCCAAAAGTTCACTCTTTACAAGAAATTGCAAATTTGCTTAATTGCGAATTTATTGGTGACAAAAACTTTGAGGTTTTAGGCATGAACGAAATACATGTCGTTGAGCCCGGAGATATAGTTTTTGTTGACCATCCAAAATATTATGACAAGGCTTTACAATCTGCAGCTACAATTGTTTTAATTAATAAAAAAGTAGACTGCCCTGAAGGTAAAGCACTTTTAATTTCTGATGACCCTTTTAGAGATTTTAATACCCTAACCAAACATTTCAAACCCTTTCAATCTGCCAATGCAGCTATTTCTGAATCTGCAAAAATTGGAGAAGGAACCGTTATTCAGCCCAACTCTTTTATTGGTAACCACGTTACAATTGGTAAAAATTGTTTGATTCATTCTAATGTTTCCATATATGATCATACCGTGATTGGTGATAATGTAATTATTCATGCGGGAACTATTTTAGGAGCTGATGCTTTTTATTACAAAAAACGTCCTGATGGTTTTGATCAGTTAATTTCCGGTGGAAGAGTTGTAATTGAAAACAATGTTGGCATTGGTGCTCTTTGTACGATTGACAAAGGTGTAACAGGCGATACGACAATTGGCGAAGGGACAAAAATTGACAATCAGGTACATGTTGGACATGATTCTGTAATAGGGAAAAAATGTTTAATTGCTTCTCAAACCGGTATTGCCGGTTGTGTTATTATTGAGGATGAAGTAACTATTTGGGGACAAGTTGGCACAACAAGCGGTATTACAATAGGAGCGAAGGCTGTTATTATGGGACAGACAGGTGTTACAAAATCGGTTGAAGGCGGAAAATCTTATTTTGGAACCCCAATCGAAGAATCAAGAGAAAAGTTGAAGCAATTAGCTAATATCAAAAAAATTCCTGAAATTCTAAGTAAATTAAAATAACTATGTCTATCAAAGAATTTGTTCAGAAATTTTATAAATCGGATGCCTTGATTGATAGTGAAATTTTTAAAGCCTATCTGCATCCAGATGTTACAATTGACTGGAATAGCAGTAAAGGATTAATCCATATGGATTACGATTCGATAATAAACATGGCTAATGAACTGAGCCGTGCTTATGTACGTTCAAAAGTTAGAATTAGTCATATAATAGCCGAAGATGATTTGGTTTCAGTACGTTATTCTCATTTTGTAAAAACGATTGAAAATCCTCGCGAGGAAATGTTATTAGCTCATTTTTTTACGATTTGGCAGATAAAAGATGGTAAATTGTACAGAGGTTATCAAATGAGTCAATTTTCGTGATATTTTTTGCCAAGAAAAAAGGTAAAAATAAGTTACAAAACCTTACTTTTGCATCACAATTTTAAAAACTACATAAAATATATATCATGAGTGTTTTAGTTAATAAAGATTCCAAAATAATTGTTCAAGGATTTACAGGAAGCGAAGGAACTTTCCATGCTTCTCAAATGATTGAGTACGGTACTAATGTTGTTGGTGGTGTTACTCCTGGAAAAGGAGGGACTAGCCATTTAGACCGTCCGGTTTTTAACACAGTAAAAGATGCTGTAGATCAAGCCGGAGCTGATACTTCTATCATTTTTGTTCCACCAGCTTTTGCTGCTGATGCAATTATGGAAGCTGCTGATGCCGGAATTAAAGTAATTATTGCAATTACTGAAGGAATTCCTGTAGCAGATATGATTAAGGCTAATAATTATGTTAAAGAAAGAAATTCAAGATTAATCGGTCCAAACTGTCCTGGTATCATTACTCCGGGAGAAGCTAAAGTTGGTATCATGCCTGGTTTCGTTTTCAAAAAAGGAACTGTTGGTATCGTTTCTAAATCAGGAACTTTAACTTATGAAGCTGCTGATCAGGTTGTAAAGCAAGGTTTAGGAATTACTACTGCTATCGGAATTGGTGGAGACCCTATCATTGGAACTACTACTAAAGAAGCTGTAGAATTATTAATGAACGATCCTGAAACTGAAATTATCATCATGATTGGTGAAATTGGAGGTCAATTAGAAGCTGATGCTGCTAAATGGGTTAAAGCTGACGGTAACCGTAAACCAGTTGTTGGTTTTATCGCCGGAGAAACTGCTCCTGCTGGTAGAACAATGGGGCACGCAGGTGCTATTGTTGGTGGTTCTGATGATACAGCTGCTGCTAAAAAACAAATTATGAGAGACAACGGAATCCACGTTGTTGATTCGCCAGCTGAAATTGGTAAAAAAGTAAAAGAAATACTTGGATAATTTCCAGTATTGAAAATAATAAATTCCTAAAAGTCTCAATATTTTGTTGAGACTTTTACATTTTTAAAATGCATGGAATAAAAATAGAAAACTTAGTAACTGAGATTCTCAGAGCTTTAGTAGCTTAATAACAAAAAATATGTACAAAGAATTAGAAAAATTTAAAGTAAGCAATAGTTTTACTTTTACTATAGAAGACAGTTTAGAACAAGCATGTAACGCTCCTGAAACAGGTGCTGGAGTTTTTGTTGTGTATGCAGTTGAAGGTGATGAAAAGGAATTAATCATGGTAGCTTCTACCGGAACTGTTCAGAATGATGGGACTTTAAAAAGTAAAAATGGCGGCTTATACGATAAAATTGTAAACGGCCATCAATTTGCAAAAACGGGAAGAAAATATTCATGGCCTGCTCAAATGAAATTAGAAAATATTGAAGTTTTAGAAGTGGTTTGGTATGAAACTTTTAACGCTGATGTAAAAGCTATTCCAACTGCAGTTGAAGGACAGATTTTACAGAGTTTCTTAGATGAAAACGCAAAATTACCAAGATGGAATGTGGCTTTTTAAGCTATACAGAAATAAGAATTTATTATTAGCCTTACTTTTTAGTAAGGCTTTTTTATTTTTTATGTTTAGATTTTATGAATAATAGTTGCTTTATAATCAGGAAAGAATCATTTTTTATGAGGAATTATTTTTTGAAACCATCTTTATCTAAAAAGAACAGTTTTTAAAAATCAAAATTGTTAGGAAGTTTTAATGATTTATAATTGCTATACTTAGTCAGAAGGGGTTTTTTATTAGAGCAGCGATGTTTTTTATTAAACAAAATTTCAAATATATCAATTACAACAAATGAGGCAGCTTTTTGATACAAAAGGATACCATAAAATAGTGAAGTTTTAATGAGGTTTGCAGATATAATTTTTATTACATGACAAACTGAATTACAATGGTATATTTTATATTGATTTTAATCTAATTTTTGCTAAATAAAATTACCATACTAATTGAAGTCTATCAGGATAATTAAGTTCTTTATTCTCAGTGAGAGATAAGTTAGGAATTTGGATATTTTTCGTTTGTCCCCATGATAAAAATTGAACTGTATTTATTAAAAACAATTTTTATGAAGACCCAGACCCTGACAATGAAAACTTATGATGATCATAAACTTTGGAGTAAACTTAAATCAGGTGATGAAAAGTCATTTTCTTTGCTTTTTGAAAAGTACTATGGTGATTTGATTAATTACGGAAACTCATTTTCTCCTTTTGCTGAAAAAGTTCAGGACTGTGTTCAGGATGTATTTGCAGATGTGTGGTTATATCGTGAATCTTTGCAAGAACCTAATGTGGTAAAGGCTTATCTATTATCAAGTGTCCGAAAGAGAATTGCGCGTTTATATGAACGGGATCATATTTTTAGAAAAATTGCAAATACAGATTCAATTGAATTTCTTTTTGATTTTTCGGTAGAACATGAACTTATAGCTGATGAAACAACTGCTGAACGTGTTTTGCATCTCAATAAATTATTAAACGATTTGCCTCCGCGTCAAAAGGAGGCTTTATTTTTAAGGTATAATCAAGGGCTCACGGTAGAACAAGTTGCAGAAATGTTAGAGGTGAATTATCAATCTGCAAGTAATCTTCTACATCGCGGATTACTTACTCTTCGCAAGGAATGGAAAGGAAGTTTTTCAATTGTTGCATTGCTGTCTTCAAGTGCTTTTTAATTTATTTTAAAAAAAATCAAAAAAAAAATCAAAATTGATGAGTATATAATAAGAAAGCTGTCCTCTGTGTTTTTGTAACCTTATCTATAGATGCAAAAACGTAATTATTATATCGAAATAGAAGATTTTTTATCTGACGAATCATTCCGAACATGGATTTTGTCCAAAGTTGACGAACAAGGCTGGGAAGAGTGGACTTTAGAAAATCAGCATCGGGCTAAATTGGTTGAAGATGCCAGACTTTTATTGCTGGCGATGAAAGTACCTTATACTATTGTTTCTTCTTCTGAACTAAATCTCGCACTACAATCAACATGGATTAAAATTGAAGAGATAGAAAATCTCAATAAATCAACTGAAAACGATGGTGTCAGATACTTAAAAAAGTATTGGCTAACAGGTGCAGCGGCGGCTGTATTTTTTGGATTTTTATCGGTTTGGTTTTATCAAAATCAATTTCGAAACAATTATACTGTTTTGACTTATAAAGAACTTGTTAATGATAATAATGAAGGACTTGTTGAGCAAACAAATAATTCTGACAAGCCACAAGTAATTACTTTATCAGATGGCAGTTCTGTCCTGTTGCAGCCTAATAGTAAATTAAGTTATCCTAAAATCTTTACAGGTAACGAAAGAAAAGTCTATTTATCAGGAGAAGGTTTTTTCGAAATTAGTAAAAATCCCCATAAGCCATTTTTAGTTTACGCAAACGAAATTGTTACAAAGGTAGTTGGTACTAGTTTTCGGGTAAAAGCTTACTCGGACTACCCAAATGTTGAAGTGCTTGTCCGTACTGGGAAAGTAAGGGTAAGCTCAAACGAATTGGTTGCAAATTCAGATCAGAATAAACAGATCGTTTTACTTCCCAATCAGGCCTTACGTTTCATAAGAGGCAACTTAAAATTTAATAAGATAACAGATATCACGGAAGACAAGACATTAGGCAGTGGTGGCAATATTGAACAATTGAGTTTTGAATTTAATGATATTCCTATAGATCAGATTTTAAAAACAATAGAACAGGCATACCTTGTAAAGATTGATTTCCCTAAGGACAAATTAAGGGATTGTTATTTAACAACCTCATTAAGTGACCAACCACTATCAGAAAAACTTAAAATTATTTGTCAGAGTATTGGCAGTGATACCAGTTTTGAGATGAATGGAAATCAAATTATAATAACATCACAGGGCTGTAACTAAAACAATAATGTAATCTTTAATAAAACCAAATTGTTGCCTATGTGATAAAACTACAAAAAAAGTGTCGGAATGCTGTAACACCCGACACTTAATAAATTAAATAACTCTCTGTAAAGAGTCATTTTATTATGTTTCTAAAAAAATACGCTTGAACAGTATTAATCAAAACAAATCAAAATTATGAAAAAATCAGTTGGTAAACAACGATTACTCTATCGAATCATGAAAATAACACTATTTCAGTTCATCTTAGCGCTTATATTTTCAAGTGTCACTCTGGCAAACAGTGTGAATGGACAAAGAAAATTAGATACAAAAGTCACTATTGCAGTTGAGAATTTAAGTTTGGATAATGTTTTATCTAAGCTTGAAAAGTCTGCAAACGTAAAATTTTCGTATAATTCAAGATTACCACAGCTAAATCAAAAAATTAGTATCAAGGCTAATCAGGAAACATTGTCTAATATTCTTAATCAAATCCTGAAACCACTGAGTATTAATTTTACAGAAATAAGCAATCAGATTATTTTGCAAAATAATATAAAATTAAATAACTATTCAGATCCTGTTGTTATTAAAGGAAAAGTTACTGACCAAAACGGAGTGCCTCTGCCAGGAGTGACAGTAACGGCCAAAGGGACTAAAACTGTTGCGTTGACGGATTTTGACGGTACCTTTTCTATCAAAGTACCAATAAATTGTCATGAACTGGTTGTTTCTTATGTTGGAATGGAAACCAAAGAAATTGGAATAGAGAATACTTCACCAACAATCATTTTAGCTGAAGTTGGGCAAAGTTTAAAAGAGGTTATAGTTATAACAGGTTATGAAAAAACCTCAAAAAGAACTTTTACAGGTGCTGTTAGTAAAATTCCTATTGAAGAACTTAGAATTAACGGATTAGCTGATATAAGCAGAGTATTAGAAGGAAAAGCGGCAGGGGTTACTGTACAGAATATTTCAGGAACATTTGGGACAACTCCAAAAATTACGGTTCGTGGATCTTCTTCAATTTTTGGAGATACAAAGCCTTTATGGGTTATTGATGGTGTTGTTCAGGAAGATAT
Source organism: uncultured Flavobacterium sp. (assembly GCF_946478785.1). Next base: position 62,186 of record NZ_CAMLDD010000025.1, on the reverse strand, counting down.
TATTAATGTGTCTGTATCTGATTTGGCTTCCGGAAATTCTGCAACGTTATTAAGTTCTTCAGTTGCCGGAATAAATCCTAATGATATACTGAGCATTGAAATTTTGAAAGATGCGTCTGCAACTTCGATTTATGGGTCAAGGTCTTTAAATGGAGTTGTGGTTGTAACTACAAAACAAGGACGAAAAGATTCTCCGTTAAAGATAACATACTCATTAGACCAAACGGCTAGAACAACACCTAATTATAGCCAATATGACATTTTGAATTCAAAAGAAACGATGAGTATTTTGAAAGAAGTTGAAGCAAAAGGATTTTTAGATTTGCCTTCGACTGCAGAAGGACGTTATGGAGGAGTTTATAATATTTTAGCCAGAGGAATTAATACGTATATTCCCGGAACAGACAGCTATTTAGTAAGTAATGATCCGGCTGGGCGCAATGCTTTTTTAAGAAAATATGAACTAGCCAATACAGATTGGTTTAAGGTACTCTTTAGACCTTCGATTGCCCAAAATCATTCATTAAGTTTTTCTAGTGGAGGAAAAAATAATGCGATGTATGCTTCATTAGCTTATTATAGTGATCCGGGCTGGAGTATTGCTGATCATGTAAAACAGCTTTCATCAAACTTAAAAGGTACTTTTTATATTAATGAAGACTTAAATATTACGCTAACTACACAGGCTTCGATAAGAAATCAGGGAGCCCCTGGAAGTTATGACAGTGAAAAAGATGATTATTATGGAGCGACAACCCGAAATTTTGATATTAATCCTTTTAAGTATGTGTTAAATACAAACAGAACTCTAAGACCTTACGATGACAATGGCAATTTGGAATATTATAGAAGCAATTGGGCACCTTTTAATATTTTGAATGAACTTGAAAATAATTTAATGGAAATTCAGGTAAAAGATATTCGTTTCCAAATGGATTTAGAATATAAAATTAATCCTTACCTGACTTATAATTTTGCTGGGTCTGCCCGTTATGCCAATACTGGAAGGGAGCATAAAATTCGTGAAAATTCAAATATAATTGGCGCTTATAATGCAGCAGAAACAACTGCTGTGAGAAACGAAAATATTTTTTTATATCAGGATCCAAATGATTTAACAGTTCCAAAAGTTTCCGTTCTTCCTAATGGTGGAATGTTAAGGAAATTTACAGACGATATGACTTCCTATTATATAAGAAATAGCGTAAACTATAGACGTACTTTAAATTTTAAGCATGAACTTGAGGGATTATTTGGTACAGAACTAAGGTCCATAGATAGAAATAGCGACAATGTTACCGCTTATGGCATACAATATAATAAAGGTCTTACTGGTTTTACAGATCCAAGAATATTAGATAAAGCGATTACTGAAGGTGATTCTTATTTTGGATTTAATGCAGAAAGAGAAAGAACGGTAGGCTTCTTTGGAAAAATGGGATATACTTACGATAGACGTTATACAGCATCGGTTACTGGACGTTATGATGGTTCAAACAGACAGGGTAATAATAATTCATCCAGTTGGCTGCCGACCTTTACTCTTAGTGGAAAATGGAATGTTAAGGAAGAAAATTTCATGAGAGATGTTAAATCTATTAATAATTTAGCAATGAGAGCTTCTTACGGACTTACTGCGACAGCAGGTCCGGCTACTAATTCATTAGCAATTTATAAAAGTTTTATCACTGATCGTGTAAATCTTGGCGATAAAGAATCCGGTATTAGTATAGACCAATTGCAAAATGCAGATTTGACATGGGAAAAACAATTTGAGACTAACTTAGGTTTCGATCTTGCCGTATTCAACAACAAACTGCAATTAACAACAGATGTATACAGCCGTAAAGCTTTTGATTTAGTTGATTATGTAATAACATCAGGAATTGGCGGACAAACAATCAAACAAGGTAATAATGCCAATATGGAAACTAAAGGTCTTGAAATTAGCCTGGCTACTAAAAATGTAGCCATCAAAGATTTTAAATGGTCAACTATTTTTAATTTTTCTGTATATAATCAGAAAATTACAAAATTGGAAAACGATCCAACAGTTTTTGATTTAGTCGAAGGAACAGGTGGAAATACTATTGGTCATCCAAGAAATGCTCTGTATTCTTATCGTTTTACAGGATTGAATAATCAGGGGTTACCAACTTTTGCAATGAAAGATGGAGTATCGGATAATATTGCGGGAGCAAATTTTTATGATAGTGATAAAATAACTGATTATTTAAAATATGAGGGTTCAATAGAACCTAATAAATCTTTTGGACTTTCAAATACTTTTACTTATAAAAATTGGTCACTATACGTTTTTGTTGTTGCATCCGGAGGAAATAAAGTTCGTTTAAATCCTGTTTATTCCAGTGAATATAGTGACTTAACTGTTTTTCCAAAAGATTTTTCCAATCGTTGGATTAATCCCGGAGATGAAAATAATACCAATGTACCCGTAATAGCGGATAAGGCTTTAATTAATAATTACAATACCGAATCAAAATCATTGGGAATCGCTTATAACACATACAATTTTTCAGATGCGCGTATCGCAGATGGAGATTTTGTCAGATTAAAAAATGTATCCTTAAGTTGGGAATTCCCTAGAGCTTTCAAACAAAAAATAGGAGTAACAAATTTTACATTAAAGGGATCAGCAATTAATCCATTATTAATTTATTCAGATAAAAGATTAAACGGTCAGGACCCTGAATTTCGTAATACGGGAGGTGTAGCATTACCAATTACAACTCAATATACATTTACTTTAAACATTTCATTATAATCTATAAATATTATGAAAAAATTAAAAATTATATCAGCATTATTACTACTTATAAGTATTAGTAGTTGTGATGAATTTCTTTCTGAAACCCCCGATAACAGGACACAAATAGATACACCTGAAAAAATTTCTGAATTGCTGGTTAATGCTTATCCAAATGCATCTTATATAGAGTTTGCCGAAACCATGACTGACAATGTTTTTGATAGTGGTGATCCTGGATTATTTACAGTTATGAATTCAGAAAACTACAACTGGGAAATGAACAACAATACTGGTACTGACACACAGACCAATTATTGGAATGCTTGTTATGTTGCAATTGCCCATGCTAATAAAGCACTTGAGGCTATTGAGGAGCTAGGCAGCCCTGCAAGCTTAAATCCGCAGAAAGGAGAAGCCTTAATCGCGAGGGCTTATGCCCATTTTATGTTGGTTTCTTTTTGGTCTAAACGTTACGATCCGGCTACTGCTGATACAGATTTAGGAATACCATATGTAACAGAACCGGAAGATGTATTAATCAAAAAATACAAAAGAAATTCAATAAAGGAAGTTTATGACTATCTGGAAAATGATATAGAAGAAGGACTAAAATATGTTACCGATGGTTACAATCAGCGTAAATTCCATTTTAATAAAGACGCAGCTAAAGCTTTTGCATCACGTTTTTATCTGATAAAAGGAAATTGGCAAAGAGTTATTGAACTTACCGATGAATTAGCAGCTAATCCGGATGGAAAATTAAGAGATTATGGATCTTATGTGAATCTTGATTATGGTACTCAATTAAAAATTTATGGTGAGCCAACTGAGGAAACAAATTTATTAATTGCCTCAGTGACGTCATATTACACAAGATCTTTTTCTCAAAACAGGTTTCAGCTAACATTAGCCAGACAAAATGAGATTTTAGGTGCCGCAACAAATATTTTTAATAAAGAATGGCTTTATGTATACTTAAGCTACAATAACAATACATCATTTGTACCCAAGTTTTATGAACAGTACAAATATACAAATGCCAATGCAGGTATTGGTTACGGATATATTGCAATAGTATTATTCAGTAATGATGAATTCTATTTGAATAGGATAGAATCACTTGTAATGGCTAACAGAATAGAGGAAGCAAGAGGAGCATTGCAATATTTTATTGGAACAAGAACGTGGAATCATGATCCGGAAACCGATATTTTGACTGATGAATTAATAGTTGATAAATATCCTGCAGTCCAAAATGAATATGCTCCTTTTTATGCTCTGACTGATTTGCAAAAATCATACATAAATGCTATAGGAGAACTACGCAGGAAAGACTTTGTACAGGAAGGCATCAGATGGTTTGATATTAAACGATTTAATTTAGAAGTTAAACATGAAACGTACAATGAGCCAACGAATATTTTAACTAAAGATGACAATCGCCGGGCATTACAAATACCACTTCAGGCATCAACAAATGGTATCGAAAAAAATCCAAGATAAATTAATAGCAAGCACATGAAAATAGTAAAACAATATACAATCACTTTTTTGGCAATAGCGGCAATTGCTTTTACAGGATGTACACATGAAGATCAGCCTGAAGGTAGTCAATTAGATGTCACAAATCCTCCTCAAACAGCATTAGATAATTGGATTACAGCTAATTATTTAAATCCTTATAATATAAATGTTCAATACAAATGGAACCAGTATACCGTTGACAATAATCGTTACCTGTATCCACCTCAGGAGGATAAAGTACAGCAAGTTTTAGAAATTATACAAAAAATCTGGCTGAATAGTTATATGGCAGTTGCCGGTCCGGATTTTGTAAAGAAAATTGCTCCGCGTGAAATTGTAATGGTTGGGGGAATGAATTTAGACTTCACCGGAACTATTACTTTGGGTTTGGCGGAAGGCGGACAAAGAGTAACACTTTTTGAAACTGATAATGTAGATATGACAGACACAGAAAACGTCAAACAATTTATCCATACGATTCAGCATGAATACATTCATATTTTGAATCAGCATAAGCCATATGATCAAAAATCGATGGCAAAAATAACACCATCCGGTTACACGGCAGACTGGTATGCTACTTCAGATCAAAATGCTAATGAAGAAGGATTTATTTCAGCTTATGCGAAATCGAATATTAATGAGGATTTTGCTGAAATGGCTTCTATTATGCTTATTAATTCCAAAGATGAATATGAGACCTTTTTGACAGGTATACAAAATGAGACAGCTGTTGCTGCAATAAGAGCGAAAGAAGCTATTGTTGTCAAATATTTCAAAAAAGAGTTCAATGTGGATTTTTATGCTTTAAGGGATGAAGCAGAAAAAAATACTACAGCTGTACTAAATGGAAATTAAACTAATTGAGGTTAGGTTAACTTAAAAAAAAGAAAACATTATGAAAATAAAAAATATATTTAAGTTTCTGATTATTGCTTTTCTGGCAACACAATTAGGAGCCTGCGACCAGAATGAAGCAGAACAAAAATTTGATGAGACGCCAACGGAAAGAATAAATGCCCGAAAAAAAGAGCTTAATGATGTCTTGCTTTCATCTGAATACGGATGGAAATTAGTTTATTATACAGATAATACCCAACTTGGAGGATTTACGCATTTGTTTAAATTTTCTGCTGACGGAAAAGTAGCTATGGCATCTGATTTTGATAGCGATACCAATACTTATAATAGTGATTACAGTATTGAGTTAGGCAGCACAGTTAGTTTAATATTCTCTACCAAAAACAGAATACACTTGTTATCTGATTCAAATAGTTTTCCCACGTTGGGATTAAAAGGTAAAGGATACAAAGGAGATTTTCAGTTTTTATATTACGGACAGGAAAATGGTGAAATAATTTTTAGAACCAATCGTAGTTTTCAGGAATTGCGCTTCGTAAAAGCAACAGCTGAAGATTGGACAGATCTCGAATTAAATACAAAAATGGCCCAAAATTTAATGGGTTTAGCTAAAGGTCCTATTTTTAGAGTATTGGAAATTAATGATGGTACTGATATTCATGAATTGGACTTTAATTATGCTTTCAGATCTCGATTTGCAATTGCAAATTCTATAGAACTGGGTTATAACATGAGTTATGCTATGGGTGTTGCTTTCACAAAAAAAGGTATTTCTGTAAGTCCGGCTTTAGTAGTCAACAATCAGGAATTAACCGAGTTTGTTTATGATGATAATACTGGTGATTTTACGGCAACCGGTACAACCGGGGTGAGTGCTACAATTAAATATAGAACAGAACCTTTGATTTTAACGGATGATTATCAATTACTGTTACCAGGAGGCGGAAATAATGTTTATGCCTATATGCGTGGTTTTACAGAATATGAAGGACCAAACTCTCCGTTATTTTTATCTTTATTAGAAGACATAGAGCAAGCTAGCGGAGTACCGCTTATAAGAGCACAGCTTTGGTTTAATAACAGTGATGGGACTAATTATATAGAATACAGATCTGGTGACGACCTAGCAGAAATGAGATATTACCACTATTTTACTATAGAAGCAGATGAGGTAAACAAAATCGTTACATTTATTCCGGGTGTTTGGAAATCAGGTACTGCTACCCCAGGCCAATCAGGTACTGATCCGGAAGGACCAACAATCTCACGTCCATCTTTTTTAAAAGCGCTTGATGATGAATTTATGGATCCTGATGGTCTTTATTTTACAGAGATACCGACTATTGGTTATAGAGGATATACTTTTACAAGTACAACAACTCCTTTTAGAATGGTTGCTAACTCACTTTAGAAATTAATTTAAACACTATTTAAAGAAAAAAGACACCATAAATTTTGCTGTCAGGATACTGCTGATTTGATTGGGGAAGAACTTCCAAAACAAATCGTTCACTCTTGATGAAAGAAAATTATGTTTTGATATAAAACGATCCGCGTGATACCATTATTTGTCCGGTAAACGCGAGATCACACAATCCCAACTCTGGTAGAAGTGCCTACTATTTTTAAAAGCCGTCTCAACCTAAAATTTGAGGCGGTTTTTTCATATAAACCTTGATAATGTATCAATTGTGTTGTTTCGTTTTTCAAAACTAAAAGAATATTGATAATCAGTACTTATTAAGCAAATTTACTTTAAAGAGATGAGTATTGAAATACAAAGTTTAATATACGAAATCGTCTTAGAATTGATGTTTCTTCAAAATAACTTAAAACTAATAATTATGAGAATAGTAATGTTTATAATTTTCGTTCTGGTTGTTATCCTGATTTGTGACAGTGACGACTACACCAAAAACAATTAAACTGACAAAAAAATAACTGCTCTTAGATAATTACACCTGACACAAAACAATAGTTTGTATCATTATTATAATGGTATATATATTCGATTATTATGGTTGAGTTGAGCAGAGACAGTTTTAGTCAGATATAAAATTTAAATGATATTGTTTAAAGGTTATTGCAATTGTTATTTTTTTAAAAAGGGAATTATCATATATTTGACAAGTCATTCATATCCCCTGAATGTACCTTTTTGTGATTGTTATAATTATTAAAAAGACAATAGCTAAAAATAAAAAAAAATTAATTTTTGAATATGAAATTATTAGAAGGAAAAGTTGCCATTATTACTGGTGCCAGTCGTGGAATTGGAAGAGGAATTGCTGAAGTTTTTGCTAAACATGGAGCAAATGTTGCTTTCACATACAGCTCATCTGTTGAATCGGCTCAGGCTTTAGAGGCAGAACTGAACGGTTTAGGGATTAAAGCGAAAGGATACCAGTCAAATGCGGCAGATTTTAATGAAGCGCAGACTTTTGTTGACGCTGTTCTGGCAGATTTTGGAACTGTTGATATCTTGATAAACAACGCCGGAATTACAAAAGATAACTTATTGATGCGTATGTCTGAGGCTGATTTTGATCAGGTTATTGATGTGAATTTGAAATCGGTTTTTAATATGACAAAGGCGATTCAGAAAACCTTTTTAAAACAACGTTCTGGTTCTATTGTCAATATCAGTTCTGTGGTTGGAGTTTCAGGAAATGCTGGACAAACTAATTATGCGGCTTCAAAAGCTGGTGCAATTGGTTTTACAAAATCCGTAGCATTAGAATTAGGTTCTCGTAATATTCGTTGCAACGCAATAGCTCCCGGATTTATTGAAACAGAGATGACTGCAAAATTACCTGAAGATGTAGTGAAAGGCTGGAGAGACGGGATTCCGTTGAAACGTGGCGGAACTACTGAAGATGTTGCCAATGCATGTCTTTACCTTGCTTCAGATATGAGTGCTTATGTTACTGGGCAGGTTTTAAATGTTTGCGGAGGAATGCTTACTTAATAAGTTGATTGTTGATGGTTTGTTGTTATTGTTCAGAACCAAAAACTATAAACTAACAACTATAAACAAATAAATATATGACTACAAACACGATTCTATTATTATTACTTTCTTTAGTAATAGCTGGTGGATTGTCGTATTTTCAATATTTTTATAAAGCCAAAAACGATTCGAAAATGAATCTGTTTTTGGCTTTTTTGCGTTTTTTAATCATTTTCGGATTATTGGTTTTACTGATTAATCCTGTTATGACGAAAAATTCACTTGAAGTTACCAAAACCCCTTTGGCAATTGTGGTTGACAATTCGAGTTCGATTACGGCTTTAAAATCAGATAAGAAGGTTGCTGAATTATACCAGAAATTAATTTCGAATCCGGCTCTTCAGGACAAATTTGAAATTCAGTCGTATCAGTTTGATGCAGATTTTAACCCTTCTGAAAAATTTGATTTTAAAGGAAAGCAAACCAATCTTGATGAAGTTGCGAAGAATTTAAAAAGCATCAATAAAAACCTGATTTTTCCAACGGTTATCATTACGGATGGAAATCAGACTACAGGAAATGATTATGTCTATCGTTTTGATCCTGTCAATAAAGTGTATCCTTTGGTTGTGGGAGATACAACCACTTTTTTTGATTTAAAAATCAATCAGTTAAACGTAAACAAATACGCCTTTCATAAAAATAAATTCCCGGTTGAAGTTTTTCTGCAATATGCAGGAGATAAATCCATAAATGCAGATTTTACCATTTCACAAGGAAACACGGTTGTTGCCAGAGAGAAAGTGTCTTTTTCCTCGTCTAAAAAAACGGCTGCTTTAAATTTGCTTTTGCCTGCCGATAAAGTAGGATTGCAAATTTTCAGGGCCAATATTTCTTCTAATGCAAAAGAGAAAAACAGCTATAATAATGTCAAGAATTTTGCTGTTGAAGTGATTGACCAAAAATCAACCATTGCTATAGTTTCGTCAATAAATCATCCGGATATTGGAGCGTTGAAACGTTCAATTGAAACGAATGCCCAACGTAAAGTGATTCTGGTAAAACCTAATGAAGTTGACAAATTAAATGAGGTGTCGGTTTTGGTTTTGTATCAGCCAAATAGTGCTTTTAAACCTATTTTTGATAACAAGAAATTAGCCGGAACAAATACTTTTATTATTACCGGGAACAACACCGATTTTAATTTTCTGAACCAAAAACAGAATAGTTTGGTTTTTAAAATGAGCGGTCAAAGAGAAGATTATTTAAACGAGTTTCAATCGCAGTTTAATTTGTTTGCCATTGAAAATATAGGTTTTGAAAACTTTCCGCCATTGCAGAATTTATTCGGAACCATTACCACAAATGGAAACGTTTCCGTTTTGCTTTCATCAAAAATCAGAAATGTTTCTACAAATGCTCCTTTATTGGCTTTCGCCGAAAATCAAGGCAAAAGAACTGCTTTTCTTTTAGGAGAAAATAGTTGGAAATGGCGTCTACAAAGTCATATTGATAATCAGTCATTTGAAAAATATGATGTTTTTACAGATAAGATTATCCAGTATTTGGCAACATCAGCTTCAAAAAAATCATTGGTTGTAACGCACGAAAGTTTTTATAATTCGGGAGAAGCGATTGTGATCAATGCGCAATATTTCAATAAAAATTATGAGTTTGATGAAAAAGCCAGACTAACCATCACAGTTAAAAATGCAGAGACCAAACAAACCAAAAATTACGATTTATTGAAAGGAAATAATTCTTTCTCGGCAAATTTAGATGGTTTAGCAGCCGGAAAATATAGTTTTACAGTAAAAGAACTGAATACTAACACAGTTTATTCCAGTCGTTTTGAGATTTTAGATTTTGATATCGAAAAGCAATTCGTAAATCCGGATGTTCAAAAGTTAAAACAATTAGCGTTGCAGACAAACGGAAAAGCCTTTTTCCAGGATCAGGCCGATGATTTGATTCAGCAGCTTTTGGAAAATAAAGAATACAAATCGATTGAGAAAAATATCTCAACCAAAACACCTTTAATTGACTGGGTTTGGTTGTTAATTTTAATTGCTACTTTATTAACTACTGAATGGTTTGTTAGGAAGTATAATGGGTTGTTGTAGATTATTATATTATTTTATCTCAGTGTAACTTTGCGAAAACTCTGTGAATCTCTGTGAAATAATTATAACACAAAGTTTCTCAAAGCTTTCACACAGAGATTTGCAAAGAATTTATAAATAAATAAAATGGATTTCAGGCTAAAAGTTTTCTACACCGTTGCACTCCGCCTTAACTTTACTAAAGCGGCAACTGAATTGTACATTACGCAGCCAGCAGTATCCAAACATATTCAGGAACTCGAAGAAACTTATAAAACCAAGCTTTTTGAACGAAACGGTTCTAAAATTGCCTTAACGCCAGCTGGAGAAATTCTGCTGAAACACACAAAAAACATCTTCGAAATCTACCGCGAAATCGACTTTGAGATGAGTTCTTTTATCAAGGATCGCCAGGGGTTATTAAGGTTAGGAGCAAGTACGACTATTTCGCAATATATTATTTCGCCGGTTTTAGCACGATTCCATCAAAAGCAACAAGATATAAAAGTCAATTTGCTGAACGGAAATACCGAACAAATCGAAAGCGCCTTAATCAACAAGGAAATCGAAATCGGAATTGTAGAAGGACAATCTAAAAATCAGTCGATCAAATATGTTCCGTTTATAAAAGACGAACTCGTTTTGGTTTGCAATACCAAAAATCCTTTGGTAAAACAAAACATAATTTCATTAAAAAATTTAAAAACGATGAAATTTATAACCCGTGAAAGGGGTTCAGGAACACTTGAAGTTATAGAATATGCTTTAAAGCAAGTAGGCGTAAAATTATCCAATCTGCAAATCGAAATGCAATTAGGAAGTACAGAAAGTATAAAATCATATTTACTCAATTCAGATTGTTTTGCCTTCATGTCAATCCATGCGGTTGATAAAGAGCTTAAAAATAACGAACTGATTGTTTTAGATGTCGAAAGTCTAACCATCGAAAGATATTTTTACATCATTACACTACTCGGGAAATCAGATGCCTTATCTGAATTATTCATTCAAAATATTTCTTCTTATTATAACCTGAAGTTATAGTCGATTGTATTTAACGATTGGCGAATTCAATATAAAGAGCAGACCTTTGTAGGGTAATATCAAGTACCCTATTTTGAAAACACAACAACATACAGCTTCCCATTTATTTGAAGTAAATCTTTTTCTTCAGCAGCTTATTTTTGGAGCAGTAATCATTTTGTGTCTGTTTTCAATTATTTCGCCACCAATTGCTTTGTTATTGGGTGTGTTGATTGTAAATGTTTTTGGAAATCCGTTTATAGCATTCAATCACAAAGCAATAACATTTTTATTGCAATTTTCTGTGGTGGGTTTAGGTTTTGGAATGAATGCAACATCAGCAATTTCAGCTGGAAAAGAAGGCTTTTTACTGACTGTTTTTTCAATTTTCAGCGCGCTTATTTTCGGAATACTTTTAGGGAAATGGCTTAAAACCGAGAAAAAAACATCGCATTTAATTTCGTGTGGAACTGCCATTTGTGGCGGAAGTGCCATTGCCGCTATTTCGCCGGTAATTAAATCAAGTGAAAATCAGACTTCAATTGCATTGGGTGTAATTTTTATTCTAAACTCCATTGCCCTATTTATCTTTCCGTTCATCGGACACCAACTCGATTTGTCCCAGAAAGATTTGGGCTTGTGGTGTGCCATTGCTATTCATGACACGAGTTCTGTTGTAGGAGCAGCAAATAAATATGGACCTGAAGCTTTGCAGGTTGCAACAACAGTAAAACTGGCGAGAGCCTTATGGATTATCCCGATTTCTATTTTGACAGCAGTTATTTTCAAAAATAAAAACTCAAAAATCAAGATTCCTTATTTCATCGGATTGTTTATTTTGGCAATGTTTTTTAATACTTATGTACCTGCAACCATTATTGCATCAGGCATTGTAAGTATTGCAAAAATAGGTTTAACGATTACTTTGTTCTTAATTGGAGCAACATTAAATCTAAACACCCTAAAATCAGTAGGAGTGAAGCCTTTATTGCAAGGTGTTTTTCTTTGGGTTTTTATTGCAGGTTTGGGGTTGGCTTCTATTTTATACTTCCATTAATATAAATCAGTTATTTTACATTAGAATATTTCACTACAGGTTTACCTGTAATATTGTACCATTTTCCTTTGAATGAAAAATGCTTTTCTATCACAAAATTAAATTGCTTTTTAGTTTTAGCCATTTCGCTGAGTTCCTTTGGCATTTCAATTTCGTAATCATCTTCAGTACCTTTTGCTTTTTTATAAAATCCGGTAGTTGTAATGACAAAATCCCTGAAAAACTTTTTCTTGCCGTCATTAATAACGGTGTAAGTACTTGACCATTCTGTACCGCCTTCAGCATTATTCGAAAGTCTGTAATCTCCAACTTCCATTAAAGTCTGATATTTTCCATCAAACCCGGCAATAAGATAGAGGTAACCATTATAAGGAGCACCAGCACCGCCATTGGCATGAATTAATGTAAACGCATATTGATCGTCTCCAATTTCTACAAGTTTTAAGGCGGGAATTCTGGCGAAAGCACCAAAGGCTGCAATTCCGGGCTGAAAAGATTTCATTTCCCATACATTTTCGGTTTTTGTAAATTTAGCTAATCCCAAAAGACCTCCGCTAAAACGGCCAGTCTGCAAACCATCAGTATCGTAAACGGAATGATTAAAAACCAACATTTTGAATTGGTTCCCTTTTGAATCTGAATAATTAATTGTAGTATCAAGTCTTGTCGCAACACCTTCTGTATAAGGAAACAACTGGTCGCCTTCAACACCATTTACATCAGTGTAAGCAGTAGTTTTGCAGCTTTTACATTTCCAGCTTACAAAAGTATTACTTTCAGACATTTTATATAATTTCCCGGGAAATAATTGCTGCATTGTTTTTACTCCATCCGGAGCATCGGTTATTTTTAATGTTCGTTTGGTGTTTAAAATGGTATCACTAACGTTTTTTAATTGCACAAGATCGTCCTGTGCGGAGCAGATAGAAATGGAAATCAGGAAAAAAATAATGGATTGAAACAGGCGCATACGGTAATTTTTTGAGTAAAATTAATACAAATTTATCGGAAAAGCTGAAAGATCTATGCTAAATGAGTTTCTGTCACTTAAAGGGCTTTAAAAACAGTAAAAGTTAAATTAACTCATTATTAATTGGTATTTTTTTGAGTTATCTTTAAAAGAGGTAAATTTGTGCCTTAAATATACTTCAAATGAAAAACTTTAAAATGAACCCAAAACTAATTGCTGTTTTTGCAATCGGAATTGGATTTTTGACTCTCTCATGGGGAATTGTTGGCCACGAACGAATCAATAAAGCAGCCGTAATGGCTTTGCCTCAGTCACTACAAGTGTTTTTTTACAATCATATCGATTTTATTACGCAGGAAGCTTCAGTTCCGGACATTCGTAAATATGCTTTAAAATACAAAGATGAAAATCCAAGGCATTATGTTGATCTGGAAAACTTCAAGTCTCCAATCGACAGTTTACCTGGAACTTTAGAGGAAGTGACTAAAAAATACGATGCCAAATTTTTAAACGATAACGGAATTTTGCCTTGGTACATCGAAGATATGATGATTAAATTGACGAAAGCGTTCAAAGAAAAAAACAGAGCTGAAATTTTATTTCTTGCAGCAGATTTAGGTCATTATATTGGCGATGCACATATGCCGTTGCATACTTCTGCCAATCATGACGGACAGTTAACCGGTCAAAAAGGAATCCATTCTCTTTGGGAAAGCAAATTGCCGGAATTATTCGTTAAAAATTACAAGCTAAATGTACCTGAAGCTCAATATTATGAAGATGTTCATAAGGCAACCTGGGATATGATCAAAGATACCCACAGTTTGGTTGAGCCATTATTAGCGGTTGATAAAAAACTTAGAACTTCAACACCTGAAAATCAGGTTTTCGTGGTGGATGCTGAAGGCAAAATTGTAAAAAGCAAATACAATTCGGCTAAATTTTCAGATGAATATGCAGCCAAATTGCATACAGAACTAAACGGAATGGTCGAAAACCAAATGAAAAAAGCCATAACCGCAACAGCAAGTTTTTGGTACACGGCATGGGTAAATGCCGGAAAACCGGACTTAAGCGATTTAGATGCTAAAGAACTTACAAAACGCAACAGCAAAGCTTTAAAGCAGGATTTGAAGTTATTTCAGAAAGGAAACCTTTTCGGAATGCAAAATCAAAATGATTAAGAAATAAATCCAAAAGCCTGCGAAACAATCCGCAGGCTTTTGATTTTTAATTCAGACTCGGCGATTCCGGAATCTTAATATTTTTTTTAGGCTTTTTTATAATCAATAAATAAAAAGTAATACCGCCCAAAACAATCAAAAGAGCAATCTGCAGCTGCCCCAGCGTATTATTGCCGCTGTGCATTGCATTGGCATTGGCCAGTTTTGCCTTGCCTTCCTTCACCTGAATTTCAGAAAGCTGATTTAGCGTGTTTAAAGCCTTATCACATAGCGGCACAATATGTCTCCAGTTTTTATTTTGTACATCTTTATTGATTTCTGAACAGGAAGCCAGAAAATTATTAAAATGAATTTTTTCCTTCGGGGTCAGAACCGTTTTAAAATACAAATCATCAATTGTATGAATTATCTTCAATGCATTTTTAATTTCATCATTTTTCGTGATATCGTTTAAATTCTCTTTCTGGGCTTCAGCTTTTATAAAATTAAGTTCATTCGCATACTGAAAAATATAGTATGCCACAACCAGCCTGTCATTATAAATAGTATTGATGTTTTCGTTGACTTTTTTAGAATTTCGCAGCGTATTAAAATTACTCAGCACGATGATCAGCATCACAATCAGTAATATAAAAGCGGCTTTTGTTTTGTTACTATATTTTTTTAATATATCCCTCATTATCCATCAATTAATAGTTACTTAAAGATACATAAATCTAACGTTTTAAAATGCAGCAATTTCCAATGTTGAACAGAAATTTTTAAGGAGCTAATTCCTGCTGTCCGCTATATCTTTTATGCCGAACCCCGGCATAAAAGGATGCTGCTTCCATCAGGGCTAGGGGTTTAGCTTTTCATCAGATGAATCGTTTTGAAATATATTTAACAATAAACTATCGTTAAGTTAAAATAAAAATTGCTTTTTTATGAAATTTACCTGTATATTTGCAACCGAATCAAAGAATAAAAAATCAACCATAATGTTTGCAAATCAATTACATCATCATCATTTTCATAATTGCTCTCAGGCGATGTGTTAATGATATGCATGTAAATCATCATATTTTAAAACCCGTTTGAGTACATCAAACGGGTTTTTTGTTACCTATTCTTTGTACTCAAACTATTAATTAAACAAAAAAAGAAAAATGAGTACTTTAAAAATTGCAATTCAAAAATCAGGTCGTTTAAACGAAGACAGCATTCAAATTCTAAAAGACTGCGGTATTTCAATCAACAACGGAAACGATCAGTTAAAAGCAGAGGCTTCTAATTTTCCGTTAGAAGTTTTATATTTGAGAAATTCAGATATTCCACAGTATTTAATTGATGGGGTAGTAGATTTAGCAATCGTAGGTGATAATTTATTAGTAGAAAAAGGAAAGCATATTGAAGTAATTCAAAAACTAGGGTTCTCAAAATGCAAAGTTTCTGTTGCAGTTCCTAAAACTTTTGAGTACAATTCTATTCAGGATTTAGCAGGTTTGCGAGTGGCGACTTCTTATCCCAATACGGTTACCGAATATTTTGGTTCATTCGGATTGACAGTTGATATTCACCAGATTTCAGGATCAGTAGAAATTGCGCCAAATATTGGTCTTGCTGATGCTATTGTTGATATCGTTTCAAGCGGAAGCACTTTGTTCAAAAACAATTTGAAAGAAGTTGAAGTGATTCTGAAGAGTGAAGCAGTTTTAGCGGTTTCTCCAAAGGTTTCTCCTGAAATTCAAAAACATATTGACACACTTAAATTTAGAATCCAGTCGGTATTAAGAGCACGAAATTCAAAATATATTTTAATGAACGTGCCAAACGAAAAGATTGATGAAATTGGCAGAATATTGCCTGTTTTACGAAGCTTAACCGTTTTGCCATTAGCTGAGGAAGGCTGGAGCAGCGTACACTCAGTAATCGATAAAGATACTTTTTGGGACGTAATCGATCAGTTGAAAGAAGCCGGAGCTGAAGGAATTTTGGTTTGCCCAATTGAGAAAATGGTACTGTAAGAAATAAAATTCAAAATTATAAAATTCCAAATTCCAACATTGACAACAGCTTTGCTAACTTAATATTTTTGACAAGTGAAAGTGAAAGAATGGTGTTATTTGTTGTAAATCAACACAATAATTGGAATTTGGAATTTTAAAAATTTGGGATTTAATATAAAATATTATGAATAAAATAAATAACCCAAAACCGAACACCTGGTCAGAGATATTAAAAAGACCAACCAAAACGATCGATGACATCGAAGTTACGGTAAAGGAAATTTTTAAGGAAGTACAGAAAAAAGGAGATAAAGCGGTTGCAAAATACACTTCAATCTTTGACGGAATTACTTTAGATAATTACGAAGTATCAACAGCAGAAATTGAAGAAGCAATTAATTCTGTTTCAACGGAGCTGAAAGAAGCGATTCAGCTGGCTAAAAACAATATTTATAAATTCCATACAGCACAAAAGACAGAAAAAATTTCAGTTGAAACTATTGAAGGCGTAAACTGCTGGCAGGAAAAAAGACCGATTCAAAAAATTGGTTTGTACATTCCGGGCGGAACAGCTCCCTTGTTTTCTACCGTTTTGATGCTGGCTGTTCCTGCGGAAATTGCAGGTAGTAAAGAAATTGTGTTATGTTCACCTCCTGATAAATCCGGAAAAATAAATCCGGCGATTTTATATGCTGCGAATTTATGCGGTGTAACCAAAATTTTAAAAGTAGGTGGAATTCAGGCGATTGCCGGAATGACATTTGGAACAAAATCAATTCCGAAAGTATATAAAATTTTTGGACCCGGAAACCAATTTGTAACAGTAGCAAAACAATTGGCAACACAGTTTGGAGTTGCCATTGACATGCCTGCAGGACCATCAGAATTATTGATTATGGCAGATGACACAGCTGTTCCTGCCTTCGTAGCTTCAGATTTATTATCACAGGCAGAACATGGAACAGATAGTCAGGTAATTTTAGTTTCTACCTCGAAAAGGATTATTGAAGCAGTGGAAAAGGAAATTCAAATTCAGCTTGAAGAATTGCCAAGAAAAGAAATAGCCAAAAAAGCAATTGCAAATTCGAAATTGATTTTTGTAGAAAATGACAAAATTGCTTTGGACTTAATCAATGAATACGGACCGGAACACTTTATCATCTGTTCAGAATATGATGATTTTTATTGTAACGGGATAGTAAATGCAGGTTCTGTTTTTATTGGAAATTACACGCCTGAAAGTGCTGGGGATTATGCTTCAGGAACAAATCATACGCTACCAACAAATGGATATGCCAAAAATTACAGTGGAGTAAATCTGGATAGCTTTATGAAATCGATGACATTTCAGAAAATCTCAGAAACCGGAATTCAGAATATTGGTAAAGCGATTGAAGTTATGGCAGAAGCCGAAGGATTGCAGGCACATAAAAATGCGGTGACATTACGATTACAATCTTTAAAATAGATAGTAATCCTGCAAGGTTTTCAAAACCTTGTAGGTATAGCATGTCAAACTTAGAAAATTTTGATTTTTTTGAAATCCTTAATAATAATCATACCTACAAGGTTTAAAAACCTTGCAGGAACAAAAAGACTATAATGAGCACTTTTGATATAAACACTATAACACGTGAAAACGTAAAAATTTTAAAACCATATTCTTCTGCCCGTGATGAGTTTGAAGATTTTGATACAGCCGAAATGATTTTTTTGGATGCGAATGAAAATCCGTTTCAAAATGGTGTGAACCGTTATCCGGATCCACAGCAGAATTCGGTTAAAGCGATTTTGGCTAAAAATAATAATGTAAAACAAAGTCAGGTTTTATTAGGAAACGGAAGTGATGAGGTGTTAGATTTACTTTTCAGGGCTTTCTGTGAACCGAAAACAGACAACATTATTTCACTGCCGCCAACCTACGGAATGTATAGTGTTTTAGCTAACATTAATGCTGTAGAAAACAGGGAAGTTTTACTTTCAACCGATTTTCAGCCACAGGTGGAGAAGATTTTAGAAGTTGTTGATGGGAATACAAAAATCATCTTTTTATGTTCGCCAAACAATCCAACAGGAAATTCCTTTTCAGATGAAAGTGTGGTGAAATTGCTTCAAAATTTTAAGGGTTTGGTTGTAATTGACGAAGCTTACATTGATTTTTCGGATAAAGAAAGCTGGCTGACAGAAATTGATGAATATCCAAATCTGGTTATTACGCAAACGCTTTCAAAAGCTTATGGCTTGGCTGGAATCCGTTTAGGAATCTGTTATGCTTCTGAAGCGGTAATTTCGGTTTTGAATAAAATCAAACCGCCGTACAATGTAAACGAACTGACTCAGCAAAGAGCCATTACCCGTTTGAAAGATTCTGATAAAATAAAAGATGAAATAGCTTCGATAATCGAACAAAGGGAGGAATTGCTTAAAGTTTTGGCAAATATTAATTTTGTTGAAAAAGTATACCCAACAGAAGCTAATTTTGTACTGGTAAAAGTTGATAATGCGAATAAAAGATATGATGAATTGATTGCAAAAGGAATCGTAATCAGAAACAGAACGACTCAGCCTTTATGTGAAAATTGTCTGCGTTTTACGATTGGAATTCCAGAGGAAAATGCTGTTTTGATTAAGGAATTAAAAGAGTTTAAATAAAATTATTAAAAAATTTAATATTTTAAAGAATGGTAAAAATATATAAATTGATGTTGACACTTTTGATTGCATTATGTTTCACTTCTTTAACGAATGCTCAGGACAAAGAAAATATAGAAACGGGTAAAATTTATTTCTTGCGTTCAACTGGTTTTGCCGGATCAGCGCAAGCATTTAAAACGTTTATTGATGAAAAATTTGTTTGTAAACTGAATAATAAAAAATATTCTATACATGAAGTTCCCGTTGGCAAACACAAATGCTCTGTTCAATTCGGAGGAAAAAAATCTAAAGAAGGTGCTGAAAAATTTGAAGTTGAAGTTGAAGCAGGAAAAATCACTTATGTACAATTAGTTTTTGAAACAGGTTTACTTGTTAATAATATATATTGTGAAGAAGTAACAGAGAATACTGCTAAACAAAAGATGAGTAATATGTCTGAAGATACAGAATGCCAATAATAAGTTTTATTAGTTAGAAAAATGAAAAAAGTACTTTTTATCGATCGTGACGGAACGATTGTTTTAGAACCCGCAGATTTACAATTGGATGGCCTGGATAAACTGGAGTTTTATCCAAAAGCCTTTCAATATTTGGCAAAAATAGCCAGTGAATTAGATTATGAACTAGCGATGGTGACAAATCAGGATGGTTTGGGAACAGATAGTTTTCCGGAAGATACGTTTTGGCCAACGCAAAATTTTGTATTGAAAGCCTTTGAAAATGAGGGAGTTTTTTTTGATGAAGTCTTTATCGACAGATCTTTTCCTGCAGATAATGCGCCAACTCGCAAACCAAGAACAGGAATGCTGACGAAATATTTGAATAACCCTGAATATGATTTGGCGAATTCCTTTGTTTTAGGAGATCGTTTAACAGATGTTGAATTGGCTAAAAACTTAGGTGCAAAAGCTATTTTTATGAATATTACGGACGGAGTTGGAAGCAACGAAATTTCATCAATACGTGAGGAACTGGATGAAACAATCATACTTCAGACAACAAGCTGGAAAACGATTTATGAATTTTTGAAATTAGAGGCACGTTCGGCATCAATTACCCGTAAAACCCACGAAACGGATATTTTTATTAATGTGAATTTAGACGGAACAGGAAAAAGCAAAATCGATACGGGAATCGCTTTCTTCGATCACATGTTAGATCAGATTTCGCGTCACGGTCAAATGGACTTGGAAATATTGGTAAAAGGCGATTTAGAAGTTGATGAACACCACACGATTGAAGATACTGCGATTGCTTTGGGAGAAGTTTTTGCAAAAGCTTTGGGGAATAAATTAGGTATCGAGCGTTATGGTTTCTGTTTGCCAATGGATGATTGTTTAGCGCAGGTTGCTATTGACTTTGGAGGCAGAAACTGGCTGGTTTGGGAAACCGAATTTAAACGCGAAATGGTAGGTAAAATGCCAACAGAAATGTTTTATCATTTCTTTAAATCATTCTCTGATGGTGCCAAAGCCAACATCAACATCAAAGCAGAAGGAATCAATGAGCACCATAAAATTGAAGCGATTTTTAAAGCTTTCGCGAAAGCAATAAAAGTGGCGGTGAAAAGAGATACGGAGAAAATGATTTTGCCAAGTACAAAAGGAATGCTTTAAAGTTTATAGTTTTTGGTTGATAGTTGATGGCTATCAACCAAAAACTGACAACCAAAAACTAAATAAATGAAAATAGTAATTATAAATTACGGAGCAGGAAATATTCAAAGCATTATGTTTGCTATTGAAAGGCTTGGTTTTAAAGCTGTTTTGAGTAATATTCCTGCAGAAATTCAGGCTGCTGACAAAGTGATTTTTCCTGGTGTTGGAGAAGCGAGTTATGCTATGCGAAAGCTGAAAGAAAGCGGTTTGGACAGTTTGATTCCGAATTTGAAACAGCCGGTTTTCGGAATTTGCCTCGGTATGCAATTGATGTGCAATTCGTCTGAAGAAGGGAATACCAAAGGTTTGGGTATTTTTGATGTGGATGTGATTAAATTTACTTCAAAAGTAAAAGTGCCACAAATGGGTTGGAATCAGATTTATGATTTAAAATCGGATTTGTTTAAGGGAATTCCGGAGAACGAATTTATGTATTTAGTGCATAGTTTTTACGCACCAAATTGCGCTGAAGCCATTGCTACAACGAATTACGAATTAGAATACGCATCGGCTTTGCAAAAAGATAATTTTTACGGAACCCAGTTTCACCCGGAAAAAAGTGGTGCTGTTGGAGAGAAAATATTGGAGAACTTTTTGAAGTTAAATTCCAATATTTAAATTGCAATAACAATATCAAAAATCAATTTCAATTTTTAGAATCTAAAATCTAAAATCAGAAATCTAAAATAACAATAATGAGAATAATACCAGCCATAGATATCATTGACGGAAAATGTGTTCGCTTGTCAAAAGGCGATTATGATACCAAAATAATCTACAACGAAAATCCGCTTGAAGTAGCAAAATCATTCGAAGCACACGGAATCGAATATTTGCATTTAGTAGATTTGGACGGAGCAAAATCAAGCAAAATTGTCAATTATAAAATTTTGGAGCAGATTGCTTCACAAACCAAATTGAAAGTTGATTTTGGAGGCGGTTTAAAATCGGATGCCGATTTAAAAATTGCTTTTGAAAGCGGTGCCAATCAAATTACAGGTGGAAGTATTGCTGTAAAAAACAGAGAAATTTTCCAAAAATGGATTTCAGAATATGGTTCGGAAAAAATCATTTTAGGAGCTGATGCAAAAGACGAAAAAATCGCTGTTTCTGGCTGGCTGGAAGATTCAGATGAAGATTTGATTCCGTTTATTCAGGATTATCAAACCAAAGGAATCCAATACGTTATTTGCACTGATATTGCCAAAGACGGAATGCTGGAAGGGCCTAGTTTTGATCTTTATGCTAAAATTTTAGCAGAAGCTGAAGGAATAAAATTAATTGCTTCCGGTGGAATTTCAACTTTTGACGAACTACCAAAATTAGCTGAATTGGGATGTGAAGGGACGATAATTGGAAAAGCAATCTACGAAGGCAGAATTACTTTGAAACAGTTAGAGAATTATATTTTAAATAAATAGATTATTTCGCAAAGTTGCACAAAGCAAAACACAAAGATTCGCTAAAAAATCTTTGTGAATCTCTGTGAAATCTTCGTGAATCTCTGTGAAACAACTAAAAAAATGCTTGCAAAAAGAATCATTCCTTGTTTAGATATAAAAAACGGAAGAACCGTAAAAGGCGTTAATTTCGTAGATTTGCGTGATGCCGGAGATCCGGTGGAGCTGGCAGAAATTTACTCTGCAGAAGGTGCGGATGAATTGGTCTTTCTGGATATTTCGGCTACGGAAGAACGTAGAAAAACCCTGGTAAACATGGTGCGAAGTGTGGCGGAGAAAATCAATATTCCGTTTACGGTTGGCGGTGGAATCTCGTCTGTAGAAGATGTTGAAATTCTGCTGAATAATGGAGCCGATAAAGTTTCGATTAATTCATCAGCAGTGAAAAATCCACAACTGATTAATGATCTGGCTCAGAAATTTGGAAGCCAGTGCGTTGTAGTGGCTATTGATGCCAAACAAATCGACGGACAATGGATTGTTCATTTAGTGGGTGGAAAAGTACCAACAGAACTCAATCTATTTGATTGGGCGATGGAAGTGGCAGAACGCGGAGCAGGTGAAATATTATTCACTTCGATGGATAATGACGGAACCAAAAATGGCTTTGCAAACGAAGCTTTGGCTAAATTATCAGAATTGATTAATATTCCGATAATTGCTTCGGGTGGTGCTGGAAATATACAGCATTTTGTGGATTCTTTTAAACTTGGAAAAGCGGATGCGGCTTTGGCAGCGAGTGTTTTTCATTTTAAAGAAATCGAAATTAAAGCCTTAAAACAAGAACTTAAAAAAAATAATATAGAAGTTCGGATATAGAAAATAGAAAATAGAATATAGAAAATAGAATAAAGAGGAAAGAAAATCTAGTAGATATTTTTTAAATCTTTAAATTTTTCAATCATTAAATAAAACATATGAACATAGATATAAAAAGTGCACACGGATTGATTCCGGCCATTATTCAGGATTCGGAAACTAAAAATGTCCTGATGATGGGCTACATGAACGAAGAATCGCTTCAAAAAACAATAGAAACACAAAAAGTTACCTTTTTTAGCCGTTCAAAACAAAGGCTTTGGACAAAAGGCGAGGAGAGTGGTAACTTTTTGAATTTGGTAGACATTAAAAATGATTGCGATGGTGATACGCTTTTAATTCAGGCTAGGCCAGTGGGGCCAACTTGCCACACGGGAGCAGATACATGCTGGCAGGAAGAAAATAAAGAAAGCTACGGATTTCTATCTCATTTGGAAGCAACAATTGCAACAAGAAGAGAAAATGCTGATTCTGAGCAAAGTTATGTGGCTTCTTTATTTGCTAAAGGAATCAATAAAATTGCACAAAAAGTAGGTGAGGAAGCCGTAGAAGTGGTTATCGAAGCAAAAGATAATAACGATGATTTGTTCCTAAGTGAAAGTGCCGACTTGCTTTTTCACTATCTGATTTTATTGCAGGCAAAAGGTTTTCAGCTCAATGATGTGGTTGATATTTTAAAGAAACGTCAGAAGTAGTTTAAAGAAAAATGTAAAAAAGTCTGTTGGAATTCAAATTCCAACAGGCTTTTTTATTTTGAGCAATGTATATTTTTTTATTTTAAAGTCAAAGCTCCTAAAATCTCTTCATATAAAAAAGGACCACCCGGATATTGGGCAGTATAATCTAAATTCATCCAGACCTGACCGCGCTCATCAATATGATAATGAATTATTTTTCCTTTACTTTCTTTCACAAAAAGTACATTTTTAATCAAATAATTGACTTTTTCCAGATCAATCATGGAACCTATAAGTATTTCAGGGTAAATATGTCCTTTCGTATGGATTAATCTTGGTGTTCCTCCAATAGAACGGATAGCAGCAGCCATTAAAATAGAATGGTCATCACAATCACCAGAAAAATATTGTAATGATTCACTTGCAGTCGCAATATAATCGCCTTCTTTTGGATCATTAACATAATTCCATCGATCATTGATTTCCTTAAAAACAGCAAAGCATTGAATTATTGTTCTGTAATCAGAATATCCTTTTATATTCTTAAAATGCTTTGTAGTGGCCATAATGGCAAAATTTCGCACTTTTGGATCCTGATATTCAATGGCATTTATAATTTTTGATTTATTTGGAAAAGGCAGCAGTTTTGCCACAATGATATCTTGCGGAAAAGGATTATCTGACATGGTATAAATCATGGAATTATAATCTTCTGATATTTCGGTAAAGCCATAATCTCCAATAACAGTTCCGTAGAATAAAACCAATAAATATAGTGCTATACAAATTAAGATAATAGTACGCAGCAACATCAAAAAAAAGAAAATGGCAGCAAAAACAAGCAGAAAAATAAAGATTCGGTCTAAATTAAATGACCATTCTAAATCGATAAGGTTTTGATGTAGTATGATAAAAACCGGAATAGTAATTAAAAGACTTAATACCATAATAATGATCCTGTCCCACGGAGATTTTATCTGTAGTTTGGATTTTAATTGCGGAAAGTCAATTTTTGGAATTTTTATCATAGCAATAAAAAGCAGTGTTTTACATCGCTTTTACGGTTTCAGCAAAAGTACTTTTTTTATCAATAATTCCCAGATCAAATAACTGATTTTGAATCTTAATAAAAGTTTTTTCGGTTAAATTTTTTTGTGACCACTGTGTTAGCTTTAGCCATTCCTGAATATCTTCCGGTTTTTGATTAAAAAGATCAGCCAGTTTTTTGTCTATATCCGGAATTTGAGTAAAATCGTGTGTTGTATCATTAATTATTTCAAGGATTTTCTCTATTGTTTTAGGATTTTTTTTCAAAAACTCATCACGAACAGCAATTACAAAAGAAGGCCATGGAGTTGGGCAATCCCCAACACGTCTGAAAACTCCTTTGTCAACAAGCGGTTTGGTCATGAAACGTTCCCACATAAAGTAATCTGCAGTTCCGTTTGTAAGAGCTTCAACAGCTCCGTCAATGGTATTAATAATTTCAAATTCTAAATCATCAGTTTCCCAGCCTTGCTCATGTGCATTAACATACGCCATTAATTGTGATCCTGAACCTAATCGTGAAATAGCAGCTTTTTTATTCTTAAGATCTTTTATCGTATGAAAATCAGATTGGGCTGCAACGTGAATACCCCAAATTAACGGAGATTGCACATAAATCTGAACAATTTTACTTGGATTTCCTGCAACGATATCTTTTATAATGCCTTCTGTCAAAATAACAGCAATATCAGTATCACCATCACGAAGCATCTGACACATTTTACCGGTACCTTCAGGAATATTTTTCCATTGTAAATCTATATTTTCAGCTTCAAATTCGCCATTTTCAATGCATAGCTGCCATGGCAAATTGAAGTGTTCTGGAACACCTGCAATTTTTACGGTTTTCATTATAGTTTAAGTTTAAGTTAAGTTGTTTGTTTTGTATGCGATATTATAAGTTTGTTGTTTAGTTTTTTAATAAATCTGTTCTGTGTTTTTCTGAAAGACAGGGTTCTGCAAAATCAATTATTGAAGTCGCTTCATATTCACTTAAAAGGTTTTTTACAATGGAATAATCTACTTCTTTTAGAATTTCAACTGCAAATAAGGTTTCGTTCAAACTTTCTGATAAACAATTAATTGACTTTAGTTTTTCACTGATTATTTCCTTGTTAAAACCTTTTTCTAAAATTACAACCTGAAGAATTGAATTACCAAAACTTTCTATTGTCTTTTTGTAAACCAGACGTTCTTCATCTTTATCATATTCTGCAAAGAAAATATCGTCTGTAGCGATTAGAGGACCAAAAAAAGGAATATTATCCAACTTGAAATATCCTTTTTCTAAATCGATAATTTCTGCCCACATCGTTTCTACAACTGTTTCTTCTAATAAATCACTATAATATCTAAATAGGACTTTTGTGTGTGTTTCTGTCATTCTGTAATTAATTTGTTGCTTTTAAAGGCGATATTACAATACGATAACCATCAGGATCCAGGAACATTTGTCCATTTTCATTCCAATACGGATTTATTGCAGTTATCCTCGAAATTTCATGATCATAAAATCTCTCTAACAACATATTATATTTTCTAATTGTATCGGGATAAAGGACAATAATATCATCTTCATCAAATGTATGGTCTGCTTTAGTTTCAGATTGAGTGAATTCAAAATGCCAGTCTGAATCAGGTATTCCAATAAAAATACCATCATAATTATTATGATTTTGAAAACCGCCGAGTTTTTCAAAACCCAAAACATTGATGTAAAAATTTTCAATTATTTCTAAATTGTTGGTGTGTCGCGCAACTCTTAAAATCATTTTTTTAATTTTAAACCAATTATCTAATTTTTAAATGGACTAAATATCTAATTGTTTTTCTGCCAATTTATTCAACGTATACGCAATCAACTCATCAACCGCTTTGTAAGGGTCTTCACTAAAAGTTCCTGAAGCACGATTGGCGATGATAGCATTTAAAGATAAGGCATTATGTCCTAAAAGTGCTGATAATCCATAAATTGCTGCCGTTTCCATTTCTAAATTGGTGATTCGGTTATCATTAAAATTAAAATTATCCATTTTATTGTTTAATTCCTCGTCCTGAATATTTAAGCGCAAGACTCTTCCTTGTGGGCCATAAAATCCTCCGGAAGTAGCTGTGATACCTTTGAATATTTTATCAGATTCAATTATTTTTTCTAATTTTTCTGAACACGGAATTGCATACGGTCTCCCTTTTCGAATATCCCAATTGGTATGCATTATAAAAGCATCTTCCAGACCATCTTCTGAAATTCCATCAATCAAATAGGAGCGGAGCATATTGTCTAATCCTAATCCAAATTTGGACATTACAAAACTATCTACAGGAATATCTGCCTGCAAGGACCCAGAAGTTCCAATCCGGATGATATTTAGGGAAGTTAATTCTTCTTTTGGCAGACGGGTTTCTAAATCAATATTGACTAAAGCATCTAATTCGTTTAGCACAATATCAATATTATCAGGACCGATTCCGGTTGATATTACTGTTATTCTTTTACCTTTGTAAATTCCGGTTTGGGTTTTGAATTCCCTTTTTTGTGTAGAATATTCAATTGAATCAAAAAACTGGGTAATTTTTTCAACCCTATTCTGATCTCCAACAAAAATTATATCGTTAGCGATGTGTTCAGGACGAAGGTTCAGGTGATAAACGCTTCCATCCGGATTTAGTATTAATTCTGATTTTTGTATCATTTTTTTGAGGTTCTAAGGTTCTGAGTAACAAAGGGACAAAGGTTTTATAACTTCATGGACAACTTGAAACTTGAAACATGAAACTAAAAAAACTTTTTAACCTCCAACTCGTTTTGTTTTAAAGCCTTTTTCTTTTAGAATTGCCATAATCTTATCACGATAATCTCCCTGAATGATAATAGAGTCATCCTTAAAAGTTCCGCCAACGCTTAGCTTTGTTTTAATTTCTTTGGCCAGGATTTTAAAATCTTCATCAGATCCTTCGTAGCCTTCGATTATGGTCGTGGGTTTTCCTTTTCTTTTTTCGAATTTGCAGATCATAGGTTCTTTTTGCACATAAAGTACATGTTCCTGTTCCTGAACTTCTTCGGGTTCATTAGATTCGATATGATCCGGAAATAAATTTTTTAATTGATCTTGTAAGTCCATTGGAATGTTTTTTTGAACGCAGATAACGCGGATTTTATTTTTTGAAATTTTGATATACTTTTCTAATAAATTCAGGTTTTTTTCCAAAATTTAAAAGGAGTCCTACCTCACAATTTGTAGCTTTTAAATAATTTATTAATTGAAATTCATTAGCTTCTATTAAGTATTCTTGTGCTTTTAATTCTAATATGACAAAATCATTAACTATTATATCAGCAATATATTCACCAACTTCTATTTCTTTATAATAAACCTTTATTCTTTTTTGAGTTTCTACTTTAAATCCGTTTGATTTAAGTTCATAGTATAGTGAATTTTGATAAACTCTTTCAAGGAATCCATAGCCTAATTCATTATAAACATCATAAAAAACTTTAAGTATTGACTTGGTTAATTCTTCATGTAAAAGTATACCCATAATATTATTTTAAAATCCGCGTCATCGGCGTTCTAATTTTATAAAGCAAAAAGACATTAAGCATGAACTCAATGTCTTTTTATTACTTCTCGTAAATTTAAAGATTATTTTTTTATTAAACCTAAATCTACTAAACGTTCATATAAATAATCTCCCGCTGTAATATCTTCAAATTTCTTAGGGTTTTCGGCATCAATACAGTTTTCTAAACAATCCAGACGCATATCGCTTACAGGATGCATGAAAAACGGAATCGAATAACGTGAAGTTCCCCATAATTCCCTTGGCGGATTAACTACCTGATGTATAGTCGATTTTAGTTTGTTATTAGTATGTCTTGACAACATATCGCCTACGTTAATTACCAATTCATCATCTTCTGCAATGGCATCAATCCATTCGCCATTATGATTTTGAACCTGCAATCCTTTTCCCTGCGCTCCCATTAAAAGCGTAATCAGGTTAATATCACCGTGAGCAGCTGCACGAATGGCATTCTCTGGCTCAGAAGTAATTGGAGGATAATGTATTGGTCTTAAAATTGAGTTACCTTCTTTGGCATATTGGTCAAAATAAAACTCATCCAGACCTAAATGCAAAGCAAGGGCTCTTAACACATAAACACCTGTTTTTTCTAACATTTGATAGGCTTCTTTACCTACAATATTAAAACGTGGTAATTCTTTTACTTCAACATTATCCGGATATTCTGAAGCATATTTTGAAGTTTCATCAACATATTGGCCAAAATGCCAGAACTCTTTCAAATCTCCCTCTTTGCGCCCTTTGGCATGTTCTTTTCCAAAAGAAACATAACCTCTCTGACCACCAATTCCGGGAATTTCATATTGATGCTTGGTCTCAATTGGCAAGGAGAAAAATTTTCGAATTTCTCCATAAAGCTCGCCTACCAGCTGATCATCCAAAAAATGACCTTTTAGGGCTACGAAGCCAATGTTTTCAAATGCACTGCCGATTTCATTTACAAATTTTTGTTTACGTTCCGGGTTGTCCGAAAGGAAATCACGTAAGTCTACACTAGGAATGTTTTGCATACTTTACATTTTTATTTAATTGTGAAAGGCCATTGAAACCTTTTGCCTTACAAATGTAGAGAATATTTTAGTTTTGAATTTTAAAAATTATATTAAAATTGGCTTTCAAAACTGTGATTTTAATAAAACCACAGATATTTGTTTTTTGATTATAATTTAATTTAACTCTTCTTTTTGGGTTGTAAAATGTTAACAATTCCATAAATACGCTGTTTTACAAGAAAAAAATCTATTTTTATAAAAAAAAGGCATTCATGAATATAGGTTTAATAGGATTTGGGAAAACAGGCAAAGCTGTGGCTTCGGTAATATTACAAAACAAAAATTTTTCCTTAAAATGGGTTTTAAAAAAAAGCAGCAATTTAGATAATCGAACTGTTTCTGAATATTTAGGAATTACCCCTGATGAGACAGGAAAGATTTACTCCAGTACGTCTGTATCTATAGCCGAATTACTGGATAATAGCCCTGTCGATATGATAATTGATTTTTCGTCAGCTTCCGGAATTTACAGTTATGGAGAGGAAGCCAGCAAAAGAAAGATAAAAATCATCTCTGCAATTTCTCATTATTCTAACAAAGAAAAAGATTTTTTAAAGACTCTTTCAACGCAAACGACGGTGTTTTGGAGCCCAAACATTACGCTGGGAGTGAATTATCTGTTGTTTGCATCTAAATTCTTGAAGAGAATTGCTCCGTGGGTTGATATCGAAATCATTGAAGAACATTTTAAGGGAAAAGACGGTGTTTCAGGAACAGCCCTTAAAATCGCAGAAACATTGGATTTGGAAGAAAATGATATAAATTCGGTAAGGGCCGGTGGAATTGTAGGCAAGCATGAAGTTGTTTTCGGGTTTCCTTTTCAAACTGTCAGATTAATTCATGAGAGTATTTCCCGTGAAGCTTTTGGCAGCGGTGTAGTATTTGTAGCCGAAAATTTAAAAGACAAAGAAGAAGGTTTATATAATTTTGAAGATATATTGGCTCCTTATTTTGTTGGTTAAATGATGCAAAAAATTACTTTTCAGTCTATATTTTCTATTTATTGAACTCTTAATCATTTGCAGTGTTATTTATCTAACCCTTAGTGTTTGAATTGTTATATTTTAATATATTTGAAACAGCAAAACCCAACCAAATGATCTTTTACAGACAAGACCTTACTGATGTTCAATTATTAGATTTATATAAAAAATTACTGAAACCTCGATTAATCGAAGAAAAGATGCTCATCTTAATTCGGCAGGGAAAAGTATCCAAATGGTTTTCAGGAATAGGGCAGGAGGCTATAGCAGTTGGCGTTACAGCAGTTCTGGATGAATCGGAATATGTGTTGCCTATGCATAGAAATCTGGGAGTTTTTACTTCAAGAAATATTCCGCTGCACCGATTGTTTTCGCAATGGCAGGGAAAAGCGAATGGTTTTACAAAAGGCAGGGATCGCAGTTTTCATTTTGGAACCCAGAAATATAAAATCATCGGAATGATTTCGCATCTCGGTCCGCAATTAGGAATTGCAGACGGAATCGCCTTAGCCGATAAACTTCAGAATAATAAAAAAATAACAGCCGTTTTTACCGGAGAAGGCGCAACCAGCGAAGGTGATTTTCATGAAGCTTTAAATATTGCTGCAGTATGGAAATTACCTGTAATGTTTATCATTGAAAATAATGGTTATGGACTTTCGACTCCTACCAATGAACAGTATCTATGTGAAAACCTTGCAGATAAAGGTATTGGGTACGGAATGGAAAGTCATATTATTGACGGGAATAATATTCTGGAAGTTTATAACAAACTTTCGAAGCTGAAAGAAGAAATACAGGAAAATCCACATCCGGTTTTATTAGAATTTAAAACCTTTAGGATGCGTGGTCATGAAGAGGCCAGCGGTACTAAATATGTCCCGCAGGAATTAATGGAGGAATGGGCAGCAAAAGATCCTGTTACAAATTATCGAAATTTTTTGACAGAAGAAGGAATTTTGAAACCCGACTTTGATGAACAGCTTCACAACGAAATCAAACAGGAAATTGATGAAAACTTAGCCATAGCAAATGCAGAACCAGAAATAATTCCAACTCTTGAAGGTGAATTAGGAGATGTTTACAAACGGTATGAACATGAAGGAATTAGTCATTCATCAGAATCTAAAAATCTTCGTTTTATAGATGCCATTAGAAATAGTTTGGAACAGTCCATGAAACGACATGAAAATCTTGTCATTATGGGGCAGGATATCGCAGAGTATGGCGGAGCCTTTAAAATAACAGACGGTTTTGTTGAGTTTTTTGGAAAAGCCAGAGTTCGAAATACTCCAATTTGCGAAAGCGCAGTTGTTTCAGCCGGAATGGGATTGTCAATTAACGGCTATAAGGCGATTGTTGAAATGCAATTTGCCGATTTTGTATCGACCGGTTTCAATCCGATTGTAAATTTACTGGCTAAATCACATTATCGCTGGGGCGAAAAAGCGGATGTTGTAGTACGAATGCCTTGCGGTGGCGGAACCCAGGCAGGGCCGTTTCATTCGCAAACAAACGAAGCATGGTTCACCAAAACTCCAGGATTAAAAGTGGTTTATCCTGCTTTTCCATATGATGCAAAAGGGTTATTAAATACTTCCATAAACGATCCTAATCCAGTGTTGTTTTTTGAGCATAAACAGTTGTACAGAAGTGTTTATCAGGATGTACCAAATGATTATTATACGATTCCCTTGGGAAAAGCGGCTTTAATTAAAGAAGGTAAAAAAATAACCATTATTGCTTTTGGAGCATCAGTCCATTGGGCATTGGAAACTTTAGAAAAAAATCCGGATATCGACGCTGATTTAATCGATTTAAGAACTTTACAGCCTCTGGATACCGAAACTATTTTTACATCGGTTAAAAAGACAGGAAAAGTAATAATTTATCAGGAAGATACTTTGTTCGGTGGAATTGCCAGTGACATTTCAGCTTTAATTATGGAACAGTGTTTTGAATATCTTGACGGGCCGGTAAAAAGAGTAGCGAGTCTGGATTCTCCAATTCCGTTTACAAAAGCACTGGAAGATCAGTTTTTGCCTAAAAATCGTTTTGAAGAGGTTTTAAAGGAGTTATTAGCGTATTAAATTCAGTTATTAATATTAAGGATTGACAAAATTGAGATTCCAAATTCCGGTTTTGTCAATCCTTTTTTTCTTTTTTAAATTTTAAAAAAAAATAACTTGTTGATTATCTGTTTTCTAAAAGGATGTTGCAGAAATTTCAACTAAACTTTGATTCTGCTTTTCGATTATTTCTATTTCCATTTAAAGAAATCTACTTCGAATTCGATTCCAATTCAAACAACTGCACCTGACTTTTCAATCTGTCAACTAACAAATTCATCATTCTTTTGTTTAAGCTTGAAGAATTTTGAATGTATGTATTGTATTCTTCGATTGTAAAAAGGGCCATTACAATTCCTTTTAAGGAATTTCTGAACTTGATATCTTTTTGAATGGAGTTTTCGATTACTTGCAGTTTTTTTTCGACCGTATAAGAATAAAAATCACCTTTGTTCTTATTTACATAATTAAGGAAAACAGCAATGAATAAATCATTCTGAAGTTTTAAAATGGGTCTGATGGTTTGATTTTGAAATAACTCATCAGCTGATGACTGAGCGCTGATAGTTCCTAAAGTTTCGCCTCTGAATTCTTTTAAAAAAGTGTCTCTGTCTGCCATGGTTTTTCTTTAAAATTATAAAAATATCTCTTATAAAGATACGTTTCCCAGATTTAGTTACTGACAAATTCTATAAAAAATAAGTTCATAAATTAAAATATTCCGTTGACTGTAATTTTAATTATTTGGACTTTTAAAAGTGATTTTTGAAATAATTCAATAGTAAATTTTCGAATTATTGAAATCTTACGTATTAATAAAAAAACATAATTCGATTATGGGACCAAACAACTATTTTTACCCGTATAAACTAAAAATATGAGATTCCATACCAGAAAATGGGTTAAACCCCAAGACCTAAATCCAAACGGAACTTTATTCGGCGGACAGCTGTTAGCCTGGATTGACGAAGAGCTGGCTTTATATTCCATTGTGCAATTAGAAAATTCGAGAGTGGTTACCAAACACATGTCCGAAATCAATTTTAAAAGTTCTGCACGACAAGGTGACATCGTAGAAATTGGAATTGATGTAGTAAAATTTGGTACCACCTCTTTAGTCCTTAAATGTGCCGTAAGAAATATGATGACACGCGAAATTATTATTACAATTGATCACACTACAATGGTAAATCTGGATGAAGATGGAAAACCTAAACCACATGGAAAAACCAAAATTGAATTCGTAAAAGACCGTTTGTAAAATAAATTTTATATAAGTTCGTTTAACTTTGCGCAAAGCTTATATTTATAATCACTCGGGTAAAAAACTCTTAAAAATGCTGAAAAAATTTATAACGGTTTCTGTGTTATTTTCTTTTTTATTGTCCTGTAATTCTAAAGAAGAAAAAGAGGACTACAAATATGCTGTTTATCGTGCTGTAAACAATAAAGACACAGCAATTTTAGCAATTAATAAGAACAGTAAACGTTTTTACGGGCATTATGAAATATCGTACTATAAAGTGGGGAAAGACTCTGGAGATGTTAGAGGAGATATGAAAGGCGATACTTTAAGAGGTGATTTTCATTATATTTCTAATGGGGGAAGCTGGAAAAGAATACCGATTGCCTTATTGAAAAAGGAAAATAAACTGTTTTTAGGAAGCGGAGAAATTGGGACTTACCTAAACCTTCCGTGTTTTATTCCCGGAACAGCTATAGAATACAATAATTCGAAGTTTGTTTTTGAAGAGTTGAAAGAATAGTTTCAAGTTTTCAAGTTTCAGGTTTCAAGTTTTTTGTGGTGATGTTTATCATCTGGTTAAAAAACTTGAAACTTGAAACCTGAAACTTTTTAATAAAGAAAATCATTCCAAACGACCAATTTTAGAAGGTAATTCGAATATTTCCAAATCAAAATAGCCTACCGAAGCTATGACATGGTCAAAAATATCAGCCATAATATATTCGTAATTTGCCCAGCGTTTATCACTCGAAAAAACATAAATTTCTAAAGGAACTCCATGTTCTGTTGATTGCAGCTGACGACACATAATTTGAAGGTCTTTATTCAAGCCCGGGTGCAATACTAAATACTGCATAATGTATTTTCGAAACAAACCTAAATTAGTCATATTTCGTCCATTGATGGACAAAGTTTTATCTACACCATGCAAGTCATTATATTTTTCAATTTCTGCTTGTCTGGTTTCAATATAAGAACTTATTAATTGCACTTTTTTCATTTGATGTAAATCTTCATCATTCAAAAAACGAATAGTACTGCTTTTAATCAATACATGTCTTTTAATACGTCTTCCTTCAGATTTTTGCATGCCTCGCCAGTTCTGAAAAGAGTCGGAACTTAAGGCATACGTGGGAATCGTAGTAATGGTATTATCAAAATTACGGACTTTTACAGTTGTCAGGTTAATTTCGATAACATCTCCATCGGCACCAAACTTATCCATCGTAATCCAGTCGCCAATTCGAACCATATCGTTGATAGCAACCTGGACACTTGAAACAAATCCTAAAATAGTATCTCTGAAAATCAATATGATAATGGCCGAAAGTGTCCCTAAAATAGTAAGTAAATCGGTTTGTTTGATTCCAAACAATGTCGAAATAATGATGGAAACCCCAAAAATCCAAAGTACAATCATAATAACCTGAACGAAACTGTCAATAGGTTTATCGCTGTATTCCGGTTTTTGTTTTAAGTAATCCCGTAAAGAATTAAAAATGGTCCTGACAATCCATAAAGTAAGCAAGACTATATATACACCAACTATTTTTCCAAAAATAGCTTCCCAATACTCATATTTATCCAAAATGATGGGAACTGCTTTGTAAATAAAGAAAAACGGAATTAAATAGGCCGTGTATTTTGTTGTTTTATTGTGGATTAAATAATCATCAAATTTGGTTTTGGTACGCTGTGCAAAAATAGCTGTCAGCGTTACCAATACTAACTTTGCGAGATAATAAATCGCAAAAGCCAGCGCCACCATGATGGCAATATTAAGAATCAGGCTGATGTAAGACGCAAAGTTGCGGCCCATTCCCCAATCCCTGAAAAGAGGATATAAAAAGTTGAATATTTTATCCAAAAGCTTATGCATTATTTTCTAAATACTTTTTCTCTACATAAAAAGTTCCAAACGGAAGAAGTGAAGCTATCAAAATAATTCCAAAAGTTTTTAAATCCCAATTTTGAGATTTTCTTAATAGGATGGCCAGTAAAACATAACCGATAAATAATATACCATGACTCATTCCTATTGGGTATAAAAGCGACTTATAAAGATCTAAATTAGTGGGTTTGACAATGAGCATATTTGCAAATAAAGCTAAATAGGAAATTCCTTCTAATATGGCCGTAACTTTAAAAATCTTAAGCATGATGTTTTTTTTAAATTATATAGAAGCAAAACTAAGTAATATCGTTGGTTTTTTGATTATCAATCAACAAAGTAATTTACTTTTGTAATCTTAAACTTTGAGTATGAGTAAACGTGATTTAAAAAAATATTTAGGAGAGTTAAATAAAGAACAGCTCGAAGAACAAATTATTGAGTTGTATGAGAAATTTAGCCCTGTAAAAGTCTTTTATGATTTTGTTTTTAATCCCAAGGAGGATAAGCTTTTGCAGGAAAGCAAGACAAAAATCTCACATGAATATTTTCCCATAAAAAAGCCTGGTGCAAAATGGCGTCCGAAAGCAAAAATGCGTCGCTCTGTAGCACAAAAAATCATTAAGCATTTTATTTCGTTGGGAGTTGACCCTTTTGTAATTGCCGATATTATGCTTTATAATATTGAAATTGCACAAACCTATTCATCTGCGAACTTCATAAAACAAGAGCTGTTCTACAAAAGCATGCTGAATTCTTTTGAGCAGGCGGTAAATTTTGTGATTTCTAATGGAATTTTGAATGAATTTAAGGTAAGAATTATTGCCATCCAAAAAGAAACTCTTCAACAAAAATGGAAAAATAAATATGAATTTGAAGCAATTTTGGACAAAATTGATCTTTAAATGCGTTTCTCATAAAAAATCTTATTTAAAAAAAATATTTATTTTAAGATAAAATAAGATGATAAACTGTTTTTTAGGTGTATTTTTGCAAAAACCCAAAAATTACATGCTTCAAAACACTTTAGAAATAGAAAGAGAAGAGAAAAAAGAACTTTATGCATACCAAAAAGGCGACATTGACGCTATTTTTGAACGTTTAGACAATGCTCCTCCCCAACATCATTTATTATATCAATTGCCTACGGGTGGTGGAAAAACTGTGATTTTTTCTGAAATCGTTCGTCGTTATTTAGCCCATAATGATAAAAAAGTTGTGGTTCTGACGCACCGTATAGAACTTTGTAAGCAGACTTCAAAAATGTTGAAAGGTTTTGGTGTTTCCAATAAAATCATTAACAGTAAAGTAAAAGAATTACCCGATCAAAACGATTATTCATGCTTTGTAGCGATGGTTGAGACCTTGAAAAACCGTATTAATGACGAGAAATTACATCTTGATAACATTGGTTTGGTTATTATTGATGAAGCACATTACAATTCATTCAGAAAATTATTAAACTCATTCAAAAATGCTTTTATCCTTGGAGTAACGGCAACTCCTTTGAGTTCAAATATAAAATTACCAATGCACCAGAGTTATGATGAACTTATTGTGGGTGACACGATTAGTTCGTTGATAGACAAAGGATTCCTGGCGCGTGCTACAACTTATAGCTATGATGTAGGTCTGACCTCTCTAAAAGTAGGGATCAACGGAGATTACACCGTAAAATCATCTGATGATTTATATACCAATACCATCATGCAGGAAAAACTTTTGCATGCTTATACAGAGCGTTCATTGGGTAAAAAGACTCTGATTTTCAACAACGGTATTCATACTTCTTTATACGTTTATGAAACCTTTAGAGAAGCTGGTTACGATATCAGGCACCTTGATAATACAAGCAGTGCAGAGGAACGTAAGGATATTTTGGCTTGGTTCAAAAAGACTCCGGATGCTATTTTAACCTCTGTCGGAATCTTAACCACAGGTTTTGATGAACCAACAGTTGAAACCATTATCTTAAACAGAGCAACAAAATCACTGACCTTATACTACCAGATGATTGGTCGTGGATCTCGTAAATTACCTGGTAAGGACGAATTTACAGTTATCGATTTAGGTAATAATGCAGCGCGTTTTGGATTATGGAGTGAGCCGGTTAACTGGCAGCATATTTTTAAATCACCGGAGTTTTACTTAGAAAACCTGCGCGATGATACCGAAATCGAATTGTATTTCAAATACAGCATGCCACCGGAGTTGCGTGCTAAATTCAGCAAAACTGCTGATGTTACTTTTGATGTTGATGAAGAACACAAACTAATCATCAAGCAAAATTTACGTTCAAAAGTAGTTTTAGACAAATCATTAGAACAACACGCAGCAATGTGTGTCGACAATACCGAAACGCTGCAGGAAGCAAAATCATTAGCAAAAGAGCTTGATGATGATATCGAATGCCGTATCAAACGCTATGCAAAATGCCTAAGCCAATGCAGTAAAAACTACCGCGAATGGCTGGTTGACGATTATAAATTAAAAATGACCTTATTAATCGGTAAAAAGTATCGTGAGAAAATCATGAACGAACCGGATTGATGAATCTTTAGTTTCAGGTTTAATGTTTCAGGTTAAAAATGTCAAGCTGAGCGAAGTCGAAGCCTTTTATAATTTTGGCATTGAAATTGAAATTGAATTTTGACATTGCTATTGATATTTTGAATTTTGAGAAGCTATTTCCTGCTGTCCACTGTATCTTTTGTGGCGAACCCCGCCACAAAAGGATGCCGTTCCCATCAGGGCTAAACGTGTTAATCCATAAAAGATGAATTTGAAGAAAATATTTGTTTTGTTTTTAATTGGTTCTTTTTATAATGCTTTTGCGCAAAAAGATGGGTATTGGGACAAGGAACGCGCTACTACAAAAGAAATTATCGTTTCTGCTGGTGACAGAATAACAATCAAAACGGAAGATTTACCCGTTGGTACTACTGAAATTGTTTACCGAATAACACTTTTGGATGAAAATCAGCAAATGGCCAATAGTTTGGTTTCTGTTCTAAAAGCTATTCCAGACCCATACGGAATAGGCCAGGGTTCTGCAGGAGCAGTATTCCTGATGTCAAAAATTTCAGGTGATGACAAATGTACTTATGCCATTTTTACTTCTGATGCCAATGCCAAAAAATACATTGATAACGGAAAAGTCAATGACGCCTGTCATTCGCAGACAGAACCTGTAAGCAAAGATGCTAAACGTTTATCACTCGATAAATCTTCTTGTCTGCAAGTAAATACCAGTACAATTTGGTTTGGTTTCGAAAGCAAAAATTGGTTATTGAAACAAAAAATAGTTTTAGAAGTCGTGCCTTGGGTGGACACAAAGCTTAACCGTGGTTGGAATCAGGACAATAAGAATGAAATTGTGAGCTTGTGCAAAACCTCAACAATGGCTCAAAAAATGGCCAATTCTGATGATTTTTGCGTTTGTATTCTGGATAAAATCATGAAGCAATATCGCTATGGTGAATATCAAAAATTACTTGCAATAGAAAAAACCAAGGTTTACAAGGATTTTGGAAATGCATGTTATAATGATGCCGCTATTTCAAAAAATGTGTATAATGATTTGCGGACTCAGGCAAATACTTTGATAAAATTACAAAAATACAACGAAGCTATTCCTAAATTGAATACTATAATTGCTGCAGGAAAAGCTACAGTACTAGATTATAGCTCAATTGGTTACAGCTATATTTTAACCAAACAATACGGAAAAGCAATTAAGCTTTTAAAAGAAGGCGAAAAATTAGACGATACCGAATTATTGATAAAACTAAATTTAGCGCATGCTTATTTAGTAAGCGA
The DNA here is from genome assembly GCF_946478785.1 of uncultured Flavobacterium sp. The sequence goes on along the minus strand of NZ_CAMLDD010000025.1, from coordinate 22,796 downwards.
CGATTATAGTCTGGCAAAACCAATTTATAAAAAATACCAGTCTCAAAACGTAACCGATAGTTTAAGCTGGATAGAGAAAACCAAACAGGATTTCGCTCTTTTCCAGAAAGCCGGATTACCCTCATCAGACTTTGAAAGGGTTTTGAAATTGTACAATTAAAAAAATATTTCACCATATAAGTGATTATAAGTTCATTTAAAATTTGCCCCAAAGCAGAGCTTAAATTTTCTTATAATCACTTATATGGTTTAAAAACACATCACATATGAAAGCAACTTACCACATATACATGCTCGAATTTAAGCGCCCTTCCGGAACGTCAAGAGGTGTTATGACCGAGAAAGAAACCTGGTTTATAATTCTTGAAAAAGATGGTAAAAAAGGAATAGGAGAGTGTGGAATTTTAAGAGGATTGAGTGCTGACGACAGAGAGGATTATGAAGAGAAATTAAACTGGGTTTGCCAAAATATTCATTTGGGTGAAGAAGTTTTGTGGCAGGAATTATTAGAATTTCCTTCGATTCAATTCGGAATTGAGATGGCTTTTTTATCGCTGAAAAGTGAAAATCCATATCTGTTATTTCCTTCGGAATTCACTAATAATTCCAAATCAATTGTTATAAATGGTTTAGTCTGGATGGGTGAAGAAGCTTTTATGAAAGAGCAAATTGAAGAGAAATTAGCTCAGGGATTTACTTGCATAAAATTGAAGATTGGCGCCATAAATTTTCATAAAGAACTTGAATTATTGCGCTTTATTCGTGCTCATTTCACTGCTGAACAAATAGAAATTCGTGTTGATGCTAATGGAGCTTTTTCTTTAAATGAAGCTTTAGATAAATTAAATCAATTATCTGGATTCGAACTACATAGTGTAGAGCAGCCTATCCAAAAAAATAATACTGACAGGATGGCAGAGCTGTGCAAAACCACACCTTTCCCGATTGCTTTGGATGAAGAACTCATTGGCGTGTTTACTTTAGAAGATAAAGAAGCACTTTTGCAAAAAATCAAACCTCAATACATCATTTTGAAGCCAAGTTTTGTTGGTGGTTTCAGAGGAACTAGCGAATGGATTACGTTAGCGGAAAAATATAATATTGGTTGGTGGATCACATCTGCATTAGAAAGTAATATAGGCTTAAATGCCATTGCCCAATGGACTTTTTTACAAAATTCAAATATGCCTCAGGGTTTAGGAACGGGTGCTCTTTATACCAACAATATTGATTGTCCACTCGAAGTTTCAAATGGACAATTATGGTACAATAATTCTAAAAAATGGGAGTCTGGTTTTTTAGAAAAAGCATAATAAATCATTTCGGTCAACCTTTCAAATCCAAATAAGAAATTCAGATTTAGCTCTAAATTAAGTAACTTGCATAAAATTTAATTAGCAGAACTAATGATTGAGATTGAAAGAAAGTTTCTTGTAAAATCAGATGAATTCAAAGCACAGGCTTTTACCCAAAATAAAATTGCGCAGGGTTATTTAAGCTCTTTGCCGGAAAGAACGGTACGCATCAGAATTAAGGGCAATAAAGGATTCATTACGATAAAAGGAATTGGACAGCACGGCGGAATGTCACGTTTTGAATGGGAGAATGAAATTCCGCTTGATGAAGCACAGGAACTGCTTAAATTATGCGAAAAAGGAAAGATTGAAAAAACACGTTTCGAAATAAAATCAGGAAAACATGTTTTTGAAGTTGATGAATTTTATGGCGAGAATGAGGGTTTGTTAATGGCAGAAATTGAACTGGAATCGGAAACGGAGTCTTTTGAGAAACCGGATTGGCTGGGAGAAGAAGTAACAAACGATCAGCGATACTACAATGCTTATTTAAGTAAAAATCCTTTTAAAGACTGGGAAAAATAACAATTTATGACACAATCATACGATCTGATTATTGTAGGCGGAGGTCCAATTGGCCTTGCCTGTGCAATTGAAGCTCAAAAGAAAAACCTGAATTACCTGATTGTAGAGAAAGGGGCAATTGTCAATAGTATTTTTAATTATCCTTTGTATATGACGTTTTTTTCCACAGCCGAAAGACTTGAAATTGGCAATATTCCCTTTAATTGCCTGGCTCCAAAGCCGGGTCGTCAGGAAGCGCTGGAATATTATCGAAACATTCACCGTTATTTTAATTTCAATATTAATTTATTTGAAAGGGTGGCTGAAGTTCAAAAACAGGAAAACCAGTTTTTTAAGATCACAACCGATAAAAATAGTTACGAATCCAAAAATGTAATTATCGCAACAGGCTTTTATGATATTCCGATTGAAATGAATGTAAAAGGCGAGGAGCTTCCTAAAGTTCGTCATTATTACAAAGAGGCACACGAGTATGCTTTTAGAGATGTTTTGGTTGTAGGAGCCAATAATTCATCAGTTGATGCAGCTTTGGAATGTTGGAGAAAAGGCGCAAATGTAACCATGGTGATTCGTAAAAACGAAATCAATAATCGGGTAAAATATTGGGTGAAACCTGATATTGAAAACAGAATCGCCGAAGGAAGTGTAAAAGCTTATTTTGAATCGAATATTTCTGAAATCAGAGAGAACGAAGTAGAAATTGAAACACCAAACGGAAAAATTGTTATTAAAAACGATTTTGTTTTGGCTTTAACCGGCTACAAACCTGATTTATCTTTTTTGGAAAAAATGGGAATCCAATTATCCAATGATGAATTAAAAACTCCAAATTATAATCCTGAAACCATGGAAACGAATGTAAAAGGATTGTTTTTGGCAGGAGTAGTCTGCGGTGGAATGCAGACACACAAATGGTTTATTGAAAATTCACGCATTCATGCCAATATGATTGTAGATTACATTACTTCGCGATAGAAAGAAAATAGTAATTACGATGTCACATCTAGCGGAGTCGAGATGCTCTAGAGATAAATGGTTCTCGACTCCGCTCTAACTGACAAAAGTTGATAAAGGACTTTAAGAACTACAAGAAAGCATAGAACAGCCTACTTTTGAACGAGCCCAATCTGGTCGTTTTGCAAACCATTTTTCTTGTTCAGGCTGTTCATCATAAGGTTTTTTAAGTAATTCGTATAATTCTTCAATTAGAGAATAATCCTCTTTATCAGCTGCATCAATTGCTAATTGCGCCATGTAATTTCGTAAGACATATTTAGGGTTAACTGAATTTTGAAGTTCAATTCGTTCTTCATCCGAAGTGTTTTCTTTGTTTAAATGTTCCAGGTAATCTGTGAACCATAATAGCCAATTGTCTTTAATAGTTTCCTTAATTTCTTCAGGATTGTAGAAAGCAGCTTCAATAGCTTTTAAGGCATTCTCAGCAGAATCAGTTTTCTTAATTTTATTCAGATTGCGATAAAAGATAGTCATATCGGTTTCTGATAATTGCAAATTAGATTCTAAATAGGCGATAAACTCATCTTCATTTTCAATTGGAGAAGCTAAGCCTACTTTGCTTAAAATCATTTTTTTGTAATCTGAATTAAAATCAGTGATAAACGATTCTAATATTTTTTCCAATGGCTCCGCTTCATTAATCAAAGGATAAAGAGCATTTGCCAATTGATACAAATTCCATTGTGCGATCTGTGGCTGATTACCGAAGCGATATCTTCTGTTTTGGCTGTCGGTTGTATTAGGCGTCCAGTTTGGATCGTAATTTTCCAGCCATCCATAAGGGCCATAATCGATTGTTATTCCGTGAATCGACATGTTATCAGTATTCATTACGCCATGTACAAAACCAACTCGTTGCCAATGCAGAATCATTTCCTTAGTTGTATCTGCTACGGTTTTAAAAAACTGCAGATATTGTTCCTTTGGCTCACCTTTAATTTCAGGGAAATAATGTTTGATATTGTATTCTACAAACTCTTTCAAATTTTTAAGTTCGTTTCGGGCTGTAAGCATTTCAAAACTTCCAAAACGGATAAAAGACGGAGCGACACGGCACACAATAGCGCCTTTTTCATAAGCCGGATTTCCATTGTATAAAATATCACGCAATACTTCATCACCAGATAACATCAGCGAAAGCGATCTTGTAGTAGGAACGCCTAAATAATACATGGCTTCGGCACACAAATACTCCCGAATAGAAGATCTTAAAACTGCTAAACCATCAGCGGTTCTGGAATATGGTGTTTTTCCGGCGCCTTTTAATTGTAAAGTAAAAAACTGATTATCATGTTCAACTTCTGTCAAATTAATGGCGCGCCCGTCTCCCAATTGTCCTGCCCAGTTTCCAAACTGATGTCCTGCGTAACACATAGCATAAGGACGTGTATGCGGAAGCACTTCTTTTCCGGAAAAGACATTTAAAAATTCTTCGGATTGGATTTCATCTGCTGAGATTCCAACTAATTCAGCTACTTCTTCTGAAGCATGAATTAATTTAGGACTGGATGGTTTTGTTGGATTTACATATGAAAAAACTGCTTTCGAAACCTGACGAATTTCATTACTTTCATCAGGATCAGCAGGTAATTCAGCTGTAAAGCGATTATGTATTTTTAAGTCTTTCATTAGGCTTTATTCAATTAATTTATCAGCGTACATTTTCTTTAATTTGTACACTTTCGGGTCAATTACCATTCGGCAATAACCAGCTTCCGGATTATCATTGTAATAATTTTGATGATCTTCTTCAGCTTCATAAAAAACCTGAAATGGCTTTAACTGCGTTACAATCGGACTGGCATACACCGGTTTTAATTCTTCAAAAACTTTTTCGGTCATTTGTTTTTGAGTTTCATCATGATATAATATAATAGAACGGTATTGTGTACCGCTGTCAGCACCTTGTCGGTTTAGAGTTGTTGGATCATGGCTGGTCATAAAAATGGTAATCAGGTCGTGATAAGATATAATATCAGGATTAAAAACAACTTGTATCACTTCGGCATGGCCGGTTCTTCCTGTACATACTTCTCTGTAGGCAGGATTTTTAATCTGTCCGTCAGAATAGCCGGACTTTATCGTTTCAACACCTTTTAAACGTTGAATAACAGCTTCTATACACCAGAAACAGCCACCACCAAAAGTTGCAATTGCTTGATTTTTCATATTTTTAACTTCTAAAATTTGAATAAATTATAGTTTTATCAAATTTAAAACTATTTATACGGATTCTGACTACCTCAAAAGTTAATTGAATTATAAAAAGTCTCTTTAAACATATATAAAAACTATAAATAATTTTTTCAAGATCTTTTTTACGGTGTATGCTATTGTTTTGATTTTAATTACTCCACTTGTTCTATAGGGAGTGTTGTTAAATTGTCTGTAAAACGATGTTTTCGATAATTATAATATTGCTAAAATTAAAGTTTTGAGATTATAATTGATAAATTCTCAGTTTTGTAAAAAAGGAATATATTTGCTCGCAAATAAAAATACAAATGGATACCAAAGTCATCAGCACTTCACTGGAAACTTATTTTCAGCGTTTTAGGGAAAATATAATCGGAATCAATCAGGAGTTTACTTCGCCTTACGGAAAAAAACAGATTGTTTATACCGATTGGACGGCCAGCGGAAGGTTATATCGACCAATTGAAGAGAAGCTTTTAAACGAATTTGGTCCTTTTGTCGCCAATACCCATACCGAGACAACCGTTTCGGGAACCGCTATGACAAAAGCATATCATCATGCGCGTCACATTATCAAACGTCACACCAATGCCAGTCCCGATGATGTTTTAATTACCGATGGTACCGGAATGACAGGTGTAGTCAATAAATTTCAGCGTATTTTAGGATTGAAAGTTCCTGAAAATCTGAAAGCTTTTACCAATGTTCCGGCTGAAAAAAAACCAATTGTTTTCATTTCACATATGGAGCATCATTCCAATCAGACTTCTTGGCTGGAAACGATTGCTGATGTAGAGATTATCCCGTGTTCTGAAACTGAAAAGGGGCTTTTTAGTCTGGATAAATTGAAAGAATTATTAGAAAAATATAAAGATAGAACGATAAAAATAGCTTCGATAACGGCATGTTCAAACGTAACTGGATTAAAAACACCTTTTCATGAAGCAGCAAAATTAATGCATCAGTACAATGGTGTTTGTTTTGTAGATTTTGCCTGTTCAGGACCTTATGTCGAAATTGATATGCATCCCGAAGATCAGGAAGCGTATCTGGATGCAATTTTCTTTTCGCCACATAAGTTTTTAGGAGGCCCCGGAACTTCGGGAGTATTGATTTTTAATAAAAAACTATACCATAATATGATTCCAGATTGTCCTGGCGGAGGAACGGTAAGCTGGACAAATCCATGGGGAGAGCATAAATATATTGACAATATTGAAGACCGTGAAGATGGCGGAACTCCTGGCTTTTTACAAGTGATCAAAACCGCACTTGCGATTGAGCTTAAAGAAGAAATGGGAATTGAAAATATCCTGCAGCGTGAGCATGAAATCGTAGCTTTTATTTTTAATGAATTGAATCCGATTACGAATATTAAAATTCTCGCAGGACATCATCAGGAACGTTTGGGGGTTATTTCGTTTTTTATTGAAGATTTACATTTTAATTTGGGTGTGAAATTACTGAATGACAAATTCGGAATTCAAACCAGAGGAGGCTGCAGCTGTGCTGGGACTTACGGGCATTTTTTACTGCATGTTGATCAGGAAACCTCTAATAAACTAGTAGATGAAATTACGATTGGTGATTTGATCAAAAAACCGGGATGGATCAGAATGTCGATTCATCCAACGACAACAAATGAAGAAATTGCTTTTGTTTGTGAAAGTATTAAAGATTTGGCCAAAAGCCATGAAAACTGGAAACACGATTATTTGTATGATAAAAACACAAATGAGTTTGTTCATAAAAACGCGAATTCGTTTGAAGATGAATTAGTGGCTGGCTGGTTTGCTTCTTAGTTAGAAAATAATAGATTTTATCTAAACCCGACAGGTTTTTGAAATCTGCCGTTGGTTTTGATTTTTATTTGGATTAAATTTTTAGGGAATATTTTTTTAATTCTAGTTCAGCGGATTAAAATCCGCCGCTACAATATGTTTCGAGCCCAATGGCTCTTTTTGGGTTATTTTAATGTTTAAGTTCCGTAGGAACGATTTATTTTGTAGCAACGGATTTTAATCCGTTTAAAAAAGGTAATGAATTAAGTTTCTTACTAACGATTTATATAGTCTATGCGATTTAAACCCGACAGGTTTTAAAAACCTGTCGGGTTTTTTTGATGAGGTTTAGTTCTTAAGAACCACAAAACTTCTAACCTAGCCCCGATAGAGCGGTTATCCTTTTATGGCAGGGTTTGCCATAAAAGATAGGAGCGAAAGCGGGACTTTCGGTGATGAAAAACACAAAATCTTCTGCTTCTAAGCAATTAACTGACAATCATCTGTATTTTAGTTTGCTATTACAAATAAATGTATTAATTTTGCAGACCTTTTGGCAAAGAAGAGTTTCCATTAGGTATCAACTATTTATGTAAAACAACTTCTGTTTTTTCTACTGCTTTATGAAACTCGAGGAAAACAGAATACAAATTTTTTATCAGCATGTCTGAACAAATTAAATCACAAGAAGAGTTTTTAGCAAATTTTAACTGGCACAATTTCGAAGAAGGTATTGATGCAGTAGATGAGAAAAACTTACAAGAGTTTGAAGACCTAGTATCTAAGACTTTCATCGCTACTGACCAAGAAGAAGTAGTTGAAGGTGTTGTTGTTAGAATTACAGATAGAGACGTTATCGTTGATATCAATGCTAAATCTGAAGGTGTTATTTCTTTAAACGAATTCCGTTACAACCCAAATTTAAAAGTTGGTGACAAAGTAGAAGTATTAATCGACATCCGTGAGGATAAAACAGGTCAATTAGTATTATCTCACAGAAAAGCACGTACTATTAAATCATGGGATAGAGTTATTTCTGCAAACGAAACAGGAGAAATCGTTAATGGTTTTGTAAAATGCAGAACTAAAGGTGGTATGATCGTTGACGTTTTCGGAATTGAAGCTTTCTTACCTGGTTCTCAAATTGACGTTAAGCCAATTAGAGACTACGATGTATATGTAAACAAAATGATGGAATTCAAAGTGGTAAAAATTAACCACGAATTCAAAAACGTTGTTGTATCTCATAAAGCGCTTATCGAAGCTGATATCGAAGTACAGAAAAAAGAAATCATCGGTCAATTACAAAAAGGACAAGTATTAGAAGGTGTTGTTAAAAACATTACTTCTTATGGTGTGTTCATTGACTTAGGTGGTGTTGACGGATTAATTCACATTACTGACCTTTCTTGGAGCAGAATCAACCACCCAAGTGAAGTTCTTGAATTAGACCAAAAATTAAACGTTGTAATCCTTGATTTCGATGATGAGAAAACAAGAATTCAATTAGGATTGAAACAATTAAACGCTCACCCATGGGATGCTTTAGATGCTAATTTAACTATTGGTGATAAAGTAAAAGGTAAAGTAGTTGTAATCGCTGATTACGGTGCATTTATCGAAGTTGCTGAAGGTGTTGAAGGTTTAATCCACGTTTCTGAAATGTCATGGTCAACTCATTTACGTTCTGCTCAGGATTTCGTAAAAGTTGGAGATGTTGTTGAAGCTGTTATCTTAACTTTAGATAGAGATGACCGTAAAATGTCATTAGGTATCAAACAATTGACTCAGGATCCATGGACTGATATTACTTCTAAATACCCAGTAGGTTCTAAACATACAGGTATCGTTAGAAACTTTACAAACTTTGGTATTTTCGTAGAATTAGAAGAAGGAATTGATGGATTAATTTACATCTCTGACTTATCTTGGACTAAGAAAATCAAACACCCATCTGAATTTGTAAATGTTGGTGAGAAACTTGATGTAGTTGTATTAGAATTAGATGTTGAAGGACGTAAATTATCTTTAGGTCACAAACAAACTACTGCTAATCCTTGGGATCAATACGAAGATTCTTTCGCTGTAGGAACTATCCACAATGGTGAAATTTCTGAAATCGTTGACAAAGGAGCTACTGTAGAATTCGGAGATGATATTGTTGCTTTCATTCCTACTCGTCACCTTGAAAAAGAAGACGGAAAGAAATTGAAAAAAGGTGATACTGCTGATTTCAAAGTAATCGAATTCAACAAAGAATTCAAAAGAGTAGTTGCTTCTCACACTGCTATCTTCCGTGAAGAAGAAGAGAAAAACGTGAAAGCTGCAACTGAAAATACTTCATCTAACTCTTCTACAAATGCACCAGCTGCAACTTTAGGAGATAACAATGATGTATTAGCTGCATTAAAAGCTAAAATGGAAAAAACGGAGAAAAAATAATTCTTAGTTTCCTCTAAATAGAAAGTCCCACAGTAATGTGGGACTTTTTTTTGTCGTATAATTTCTTTTAACAAATAAAATTGTGTTATAGTTTTGAAAAGTTACTTTTGTGTAAAAATTTATACATATGAAGAAAATTTACTTTTTGGTTGTTGTTCTGGCTCTTTCTTTTGCTAATGGATTGAATGCACAGATTATTAATTTTCCTGATGCTAAATTAAAAGCAAAACTTTTAACTGCAGCTTCCGGAAATACTATACCGGTTGCATCTGTACAATATTTTAATCCTGGATATCCAACTTATTACAATAAGATTGATACAAATAATGATGGTGAAATTCAAATTAGTGAAGCATTATTAATTAAATCATTAGATATTTCCAATGCAAATATTACTGATTTAACAGGTTTATCGTATTTTAGTAATTTGCATACACTTTTTTGCCATAGTAATAAAATATCAAATTTATCTGAACTTAACTCAATTCCAAGTTTAGTGCAATTTCAAATGAATTACAATACTGGTAGTTTAAGTCAAATTGATTTATCTAATTTAATTAATTTAAAAACACTTACTTGTATATCTGATAAATTAACCGTGATAAATGTTTCTAAGAATGTAAGCTTAGAAAGTATTTCTTGTCAAGATAATAAAATTACTTCATTAGATGTATCAAATTGCCCAAATTTAAATTGGTTAGTATCTTTTTATAATCAATTAGAATTTTTAAATATTAAAAATGGCAACACCAATGATTGGAGAAAATTAGATATTCATAATGGGGAACGATATTTAAGATATGTATGTTCAGATGAAGAAGATTTATCGTTGGTTCAAAAGGAGACTTCAAATTTACCTAATTGTCATGTAAATACTTATTGTAGTTTTACACCTGGAGGTACGTTTTATACTATTGAAGGTAACCAAAAATTAGATTTTTTAAATGACGGTTGTGATAGTGATGATAATTTAATTCCATATTCCAAATACTTATTAAGTGATGGTACTTCTACTCAAATACTATTTGCAAACAATTTCGGGTCCTATTATGTTCCTGTGCAAGCTGGAGAATACACGCTAACACCACTACTAGAAAATCCAAGCTATTTTTCTATAACTCCTCAAAATATTACAGTTAATTTTCCAATACAAACTAGTCCGTTTATTCAAAATTTCTGTGTTTCTAATTTTGACAAACATGATGTTGAAGTAATAGTTGTTCCTATTAATTCTGCCAGACCAGGCTTTGAGTCTAATTATAAAATCATCTATAAAAACAAAGGAAACAGAATAGAAAACGGGACAATTAATTTACAATTTAAAGATGAAGTTTTGGAATTGGTTGTTGCTAGTCCTGTAGTTTATACTCAAACTGAAGGTAACTTATCCTGGATTTTTTCTAATTTAAAACCATTTGAGACTAGAGAAATTACTTTTACATTAGATGTAAATTCACCAATGGAAATACCTGCGGTAAACAACGGTGATATATTAAAATTTGTAACAACAATAGCATCACAAAGCGCAGACGAAACTCCACTTGATAATACATTCACTTTAAATCAAACAGTTGTTGGCTCTTACGATCCAAATGATAAAACATGTCTGGAAGGTTCAATTGTTACGCCAAGTTTAATAGGCGAGTATGTACATTATATGATTCGTTTTGAAAATACAGGAACTTATCAAGCACAAAATATTGTAGTAAAAGACATGATCGATTTATCAAAATTTGATATTTCGACTTTGATTCCAACCAGTTCCAGTCATTCGTTTGTGACTAAAATTTCAGAAGGAAACAAAGTAGAGTTTATATTCGAAAATATCAACCTTCCTTTTGATGACGTGAATAATGATGGCTATATTGCTTTTAAAATTAAGACACTTCCAACATTAAAAGTTGGAGATTCGTTTACTAACGAGGCCAATATCTATTTTGATTATAATTTTCCGATACTTACCAATAAAGCGACATCAAAATTTCAAACGACTTTAAGTAATCCTGATTTTGAGTTTTCTAATTATTTTACTTTGTATCCAAATCCTGTAAATGATGTTTTGAATATTAGTGCTACTCAAAATATAAAGATACAATCCTTCGCGATTTATGATATTCTGGGACAATTGGTGATTGCTGTTCCAAATGTAAAATTGGTTTCTAATATTGATGTTTCTAAGCTTAGAACGGGAACTTACTTTATAAATGTAAAGTCGGATTTAGGGAGTTCAAGTATGAAGTTTATAAAGAAATAATTATATAACAGAAAGTCCCACATCATAGTGGGACTTTTTATTGTTTTAGACAATCATTTCAACATAAAATTAATTTAGTGCCAGCAATTTTGTTTCTTCAGGAGTGAAATCATTTACAATTGTATAAGTATCAATTTTTGCAATTGCCATTTCGTCTAAAATAGCAACCAAGTTTCCATAATTAGATTTTTTGCTTGGTTTTATGATTACAATTGGGCCTCTGTTTTTATCTCCAGTATATTGATAAACTTCACTTTTTATATTTAATAATTCTTTTCGAATACCTTTCTGACCATAATCCACATTTTTTGGTGAATGATCAGGATATTCTAACAAACCTGAATAAGTTATAATTTTATCATTGTCATCAAGTAAAACAGTGGTAACTCGATGGTAATTAACATGACCACAACTAATTACACCATTCCAATTTTCATCAGTATACTTTTCAGGTAAACCAAGAGCCATAATTTTAGGCTTTGACAATTCGCCAACAACCATAAAAAATATAATCAATAAAAAAGAAACACTTACCATTGCAGTCAAATCGACTGTGGAATTAAGCTTTCTGCTGCGAACTTTTTTAGGTAGATTTTGCATAAATCAAGTTGTATTAGTTAGGAAGAGTTTTATTTAGAAGCCAGTAATTTTGTTTCTTCAGGAGTATAATAATCTACAATTGCATAAGAATTAATTCCTGTAATGTTCATTTCATCAAGAATATCAACCAGATTGCCGTAGTTAGATTTTTGGCTTGGCTTTATGATAACAGTAACACCTATTTCAGGTTTGCCCATTCCTGCAGAATATTCATGAACTTTTTTGTCTATAGCTATTAATTCTTTTCTGATGCCGTCTTTTCCATAATGTACTTCTTTTGGGTTTTGAATAGGTGCATACAACAATCCCATATAAGTTATCATTTTATTGTCGTCATCAAGTAATACAGTTAGAATGCGATTTTCATCTGGGCGATTACATACAGGTTCCGGGCCGCAACCTCTATCCTCATGTCCAAAGTCCATTATTTTAGGCTTTGACAATTCGCCCACAACCATAAAAAATATAATCAGCAAAAAAGAAATGCTAACCATTGCAGTCAGATCGACTCTTGTATTTAATTTTTTGCTTCTTACTTTTTTAGGCAGATTTTCCATAATGAATCTATTTTTGATTTAAAGTTATCAAAAAAAAGAAGATATATAGTTTTTGCAAATAAAAAGAGTTAAGAATTTCAATTTTTAAATCCTTCTTTTCATATAGTTTTTTGAATATTATTGCTATCATGATCTTCTTCAGTTGCCTTTTATTCCTAATATATACTTTTCAAATAGATGATCAGAAAAAACCAATGATTGAGATAAAGATTTAATTGAATCCATTTTAACTGATTTATTTATAGTAAGTCGATTCAGGAGTTAAAGTAATTTTATATTCCACTTATAAACAAATGTGGTAATATTTTCTATCCATCAATTAAGCTATCACTCAAGAATGATGCGTATATTTGAAATAGTAATCAATAATAATGCTATCTATGAAGAAAATAGGATTTTTATCGTTTGGGCACTGGGCCAATCATCCTTCCTATAAGACTCGTACCGCAGGCGATACGCTTCTTCAGTCCATTGATTTGGCTGTTGCAGCAGAGGAAATTGGATTGGATGGGGCTTATTTCCGGGTTCATCATTTTGCTACACAGCTGGCATCGCCTTTTCCTTTACTTTCGGCCATAGGTGCTAAAACAAGTAAAATAGAAATTGGTACAGGTGTTATCGATATGCGTTATGAGAACCCACTTTATATGGTGGAAGATGCCGGTGCTGCCGACTTAATTTCAGGAGGGCGTTTACAATTAGGAATCAGCAGGGGATCACCGGAACAGGTGATTGACGGGTGGCGTGAATTTGGATACGAACCTATGGAGGGTGAAACAGATGCTGATATGGGACGTAAAAAAGCTCTGGAATTTTTGAACAGACTTAATGGTGAAGGATTTGCAGAGCCAAATCCATATCCTATGTTTCCGAATCCGCCGGGTTTATTGCGTCTGGAGCCACATTCAGAAGGATTGAGGGAGCGAATCTGGTGGGGAGCTGCATCGAATGCTACTGCTGTTTGGGCAGCCGAAAACGGTATGCATTTGCAAAGTTCTACTCTTAAGTATGACGAAAATGGTAAGCCTTTCCATATTCAACAAGCAGAACAAATCAGATTATACAAGGAAGCCTGGAAAAAAGCAGGACATCAGCGAGAGCCACGAGTTTCAGTAAGCCGTTCTATTTTTGCACTGGTTAATGATCAGGACAGGTATTACTTTGGAGAGCAGGGGAAAGGATCCGATAGTTTTGGTAATATTGAAAGAGATAAACGGGCAATCTTTGGAAAGAGTTATGCTGCTGAGCCGGATAAGCTCATTGCAGAGCTAGCTCAGGATGAAGCTATTCAGGAAGCCGATACATTGTTGCTGACCATACCAAATACATTGGGCGTTGAGTACAATATTCATGTACTGTCAGCTATACTAAAGTATATTGCCCCAGAATTCGGGTGGCGTTAAATTTTAAAAGAAAATACAAAGTCCCCTCATATTATTTAAAGGGGACTTTTTGATTTATCTTTATTACTTGCCGTTACCATAAACACATTTTTAGTTTTTCATAAGAAAAGTTCCAGGTTGTTCTTCATTCTTATCATATTCACCTTCGAGGCCAATAGATTCTAGTTCTTCCCAGTCATTTTCGTCGTACTCCGAATCCAGATCATCCTCTAGATTCTCTTCCAAGCCACCAAGGTCTAAATTATAATGATTTGAGGTGATCAATTCAGCTTCAAATGCGCCATCTAAATCATCGTAATTTAATAACAGCTGCTCTTTATAACTTGTCATATATCCTGCAGATTCCCCAGACGAATAGAAGTGATTTTCAGATTTCATATAAATCAGTTTTAATTTTTAGTTTTAGCAATTGACCATTTTTTAATTGGACACATTTAAAATTACATTTTCAGCTATGAAGATTTTTTATACAATTCTCATAAAGAATTATTAAATTCTCATTAATAGCAGATGCCAATTGAAATTTGCTAAATATTGAAAGTAAAGATCCATTTTAATTAACAGTTTATTATTTCAGAGAGACTTTTTTACATTCAATTTATTTTCTTTGTTTGGTAAAATACTGTTCTTCAGTTATTTAATAATAGTTCTTGTTTTTATTATCTTTAATTTTATCAATATTAAAAACCAAAGTAAATGTTATAGCGTAAATGACCTTATAACTTAAAACATTCATTATGAAAACTGGAAAATTTTTAGCTGTAGCCATTTTAGCCTTGGGATTCGGATTTACTTCATTTGCACAAAAAACGGTAATGGTTGGCGGGGCTGCCATGTATCCAAATAAAAATATTGTCGAAAATGCTGTTAACTCAAAAGATCATACGACATTGGTTGCTGCTGTAAAAGCCGCCGGATTGGTAGAAACATTACAAAGCAAAGGACCTTTTACAGTATTTGCACCTACTAATGCTGCATTTGATAAACTGCCTGCAGGAACTGTTGAAACATTATTGAAACCGGAAAATATTAAAACATTACAAACTATTTTAACGTATCACGTTGTTGCAGGAAAAATGAATGCTTCGGATATTGCGAAAGCAATTAAAATGGGTAAAGGAAGAGCAGCTCTTAAAACAGTTAGCGGCGGAACTTTAACTGCCTGGATGGATGGGAAAGACTTATACATTTCTGACGAAAGCGGAAATAAATCGAAAGTTACAATTGCAGATGTTAATCAGTCAAATGGAGTAATACATGTAGTGGATACTGTATTGTTGCCAAAAATGTAAAATTATAATAACGTTACTTAATAGATTTTTTACAATTTAAAAGTCACAGTTTTGTCGAATTAACAAAACTGTGACTTTTTCAATTATATCTTTTTAACGTATTGTGTAATAATTACAATTTGCTGACCATCCACTTTTCCTTCAATATATTCGGCATTTTCATGGTCTAAACGGATGTTGCGAACTGCAGTTCCCTGCTTGGCAACCATGCTAGATCCTTTTACTTTTAAATCTTTGATTAAAACAACAGAATCTCCGTGTTCTAAAATTACACCATTGCTGTCACGGTGAATAATTTTGTTTTCGTCTTCTTCACCTTCTCCGGTTGCTTGCGCCCAAGCCAAAGTATCTTCGTCTAAATACATCATGTCCAATAATTCCTGTGGCCAGCCAGCTGAACGCATACGGCTTAACATTCTCCAGGCAACAACTTGTACGGCAACATTTTCATTCCACATACTATCGTTTAGGCATCTCCAGTGATTTAAATCTGTCTTATCCGGATTTTCTATTTGGTCAATGCAGGTGTTACATGCCATTATTGCTTCGTCAATTCCTCCTTTTTGAGTAGGAAGGACCTGATATACTTTTAGGTTTTCAGTTGCGCCGCAAAGTTCACATTTAGCTCCGCTGCGTTTGTTTAATTCTCTTTCGATGCTCATTGTTTGTTGTTTATTTGAGAGGGCGAAATTAGTTTTAATTTGTATGGGTTACAAATTTATGTTTTGCTTAAAATTCAAGGTTTGATACGTACTATTTTACCGTCTTTTAGAACAACTAATTCACTATTCATTTTCTTTTTGAACTCTATTAGTTTTTCATAAACCTTATCCATTCCCTCAAGAATTTTTGTCTGGTTTTCAGTTCTTTTATGAGTTTTCATTGTAATAATTTTTTAAATTATTGAATTTCATTTCGTTTAAAACGGTAATTTCTGATTCTAAAGTTTTTTCTGCAATTAATTCAGGTTTTCCATAAGAGTTATCAAATATCATAGCTTCGTCAACAAGGGAAAAATATATTTCGAATAAATTTTTTATTCCATTTTTATATCTACGATAAATAACATCAGTTTCAATATTGTGCCCACCTTCTAATACTCTTGTTTTAACTCTTTCTATGGCTAAATCTATATTTTCTAACCAAAAGAAAAGAAGTGTAATTGTATAATTATTTCTTTGAGCATCGATTATTTTTGATTTGTAGCTTTTAGTAGCTAAAGTAGTTTCAAAGGCAAAGGTTTCATTAACATACAAAAGATCATTTATTCTATTTAGCATTATTCTTCCCGCTTCAAACGAAACTTTTTCTGGTTGAAAAGGAGAAAGTCCCTTTGCAATTTCATCGGCATTTACAAATTCCTTACAATTTAAGATTTCTGGCAATATTGTAAAAGAAGCGGTAGTTTTTCCAGCTCCATTACAACCTGCAATTATGTAAAGATTTTTTTTCATTACTACAAATATACCTAATTGAGATTAAATGTTTTATTTCTTCACTCGTACAGCATCCGGAACCAGCATTTCATATTTCCCCCCATTTCTCAATACATCACGAACAATACTTGAACTGATAAAGGAAGTTTGTGCAGCAGTCAGTAAAAAGATGGTTTCAATTTTAGACAAACGTCTGTTGGTGTGGGCGATGGCTTTTTCGAATTCGAAATCGGCCGGGTTACGCAAACCTCTTAAAATGAAATTCGCTTTGAGTTTATGACACAAATCAATTGTCAGACCTTCGTAGGTAATAACAGAAATCTTAGGCTCATCTTTGAAAGTTTCTTCGATAAAACGCTTTCTTTCTTCGAGTGAAAACATGTATTTTTTTTCGGCATTTACGCCAATGGCAATTACGATTTCATCAAAAAGGGGAATTCCTCTTTTGATAATATCTTCATGACCAAGTGTGATGGGATCAAATGATCCGGGAAATATTGCTTTTCGCATTTTTTAGAGTTCTAAGGTTCTGAGTTATTAAGTTTCAAAGTTTTCTTGAAGTTAAAATCTATTGAAACGTTATTTTAGATTTATTTTCAGCTAATTCTTTTGGTATTAATTGCTTCAACCCATTCTTCTTTTTGGCAGACCTTGCATTTTGCAGTTCCTGCTTTTTGCTCTTCGGTATGGCCGCAAAAAGTGCAGGAGTAAATACCGTCAGCTGGGATAATATTATTTTTTTTATTAAATGAAGCTGGTAAAATCGGCAATCCATATCCAACTTTTGCATCTTCATAATAAAATATACTTACTTCACCGCTTGGTTCTATAAATGCATGTTTTACCTGTCCTAAATGTTCAACAGAATTTACACGAAGCTCAGAGAAAAATTCATCTTGTGCCAGTGTTTCCTTTTTAAAAGAGGATAAAGAAAATTTACCGTCTTTAATAAGACATTCTGTTTTTCCTTCAATAAATTCCTCAAATTTTTTGCTTTTTCCGGTAAGCCAGGTTACAGCGCGATATAAAACAATTATCACTAAAAAAACTATTGCAGCAGGAACAATCCCAACATCTTCATAAAACATTGGATCTCCCGCAGCAGATCCCAAAGCAATGATAATGACGGTCTCAAAAATAGATAATTGCTTTACGCCACGCTTTCCGGCAAGTTTTAGAGTTAGCAGTAAAATAATGAACATTATTGTGGAACGAAATATGACTTCCAGAAGAAATACTACCGGCAATTCGTTAAATAATAATCTATTCCATTCGAAGATTTCTTTCATTTTTAAGGTGCTGAGGTTCTGAGTTGCTAAGTTACTGAGTTTTTTGTCATTTCGACGGAGGAGAAATCACATCCAGAGAGCGACGAACTGTATGTCATCATTTTATGTGATTTCTCCTCCGTCGAAATGACAAGATTATAAATTATAACTAAAAAATAACTCTGAGATCTTAGTAACTTAGAATCTCAGAGCCTTAGTATCTTTAAGAAAGCGCCAGCTCAATAGCATTAGTAAACAAATCTTCCAGCGAAATTCCTGCTGCTTTGGCTTGTTGTGGAATCAGACTTTCGGTTGTTAATCCCGGTATTGTGTTCATTTCGAGCATGTGCGGTTCGTTGTTTACGATGATGAATTCGCTTCTTGAAAAGCCTTTCATTTTTAAAACTTCGTAAGCGCGTTTGGCTGTTTCGCCTATTTTTTGGGTCAGTTCATTAGATATTCTCGCTGGTGTGATTTCCTGTGATTTCCCTTCGTATTTGGCTTCGTAATCGAAGAAATCATTATCCGAAACAATTTCTGTGATGGGTAAAACAGTAATTTTTCCTTTGTAATTGATAACGCCAACAGAAACTTCGGTTCCGTCAAGGAAACTTTCGATGATGATCTCGTTATCTTCCTTATAGGCTACTTCAATAGCGATTGGCAATTCGGCAGCAGTTTTTACTTTCGAGATTCCGAAACTTGAACCGGCTTTGTTTGGTTTTACGAAACATGGCAAACCTACTTTGTTTACGATTTCCTCTGTATTGATTTTATCTCCTTTATTCAGGTAATAAGAAATGGCTGTTTTGATTCCGTATGGTTTTAAGACCGATAGTAAATCACGTTTGTTGAAGGTTACGGCTGCCTGATAATAATCGCAGGATGTTTGCGGAATCTGCAATAACTCAAAATACGCCTGCATCAATCCGTCTTCGCCAGGAGAACCGTGAATGGCATTGAAAACACAGTCAAATTTGATTTTTTCACCGTTTACGGTTACCGAAAAATCGTTTCTATCAATTGGGAATTCAGCATCGTTTTCATCTACATAAACCCATTTTTCCTTGAAAATATGAATACGGAATCCGTTGTATTTTGTTTTGTCAAGATATTGGTATACTACGTTTCCGCTGATTAGTGAGATTTTATATTCGCTTGAATATCCGCCCATGATGATGGCTATGTTTTTCATTTTTTGGTGTTTATTGTGATTTGTTGTTTAATCGGTTTTTTGCCACGAATTTCTCGAATTTTCGCTAATTTCCATTCAGTTTGTCATTTCTTATAAAAAAAGAAATGTTCATATGAAACCTAAAGCCCTAGCCCTGATGGCAGCGACATCCTTTTGTGCCGGGGTTCGGCGCAAAAGATACAGCGCACAGCAGGAAACAGCTCCTTATAATAACGTGTATTATTAGTTTCTTGCTTAAAACAAAATTATCATTTTTTTTGAAACGAAATAGCTTTATCTTTGCGTCAACTAAAAATAAATTTATGAGTTTACGTAAGTATTTAACTAGTCGGGTGTTTTTTTTACAGTTATTAGCTGCGGCGGCTATTATTGTCGTTCTAGGGTATTTGTTTATGCATTGGTTGACTTTTACAACTGATCACGGAAATGAAATTGCGGTTCCGGATTTAGCTAAACTGACAGAAGAGCAAGTAGAGGCAAAATTAGACGAACTGGATCTGGATTACGTGCTTTTAGACAGTGTTGATTATCGAAGTGAATTTCCTAAATACAGTGTAGTAGAACAGGATCCGTCGCCGGGTACAAAGGTAAAAGTAGGCAGGAAAATATATATAAAAATTAATGCGTCAGGTTTTTCATCTGTTAAAATTCCTGATTTAATTGATAAAACGTATCGTGAAGCCGTTCCGACTTTGAAGGCTTTAGGGCTTGAAGAGGGAACGATTACCTATATTCCCAACCTTGGCAAAGATATGGTTCTAGAACTTCGCTATAAAGGCAGAAACCTGAAAGCCGGAGACAGAGTACTTAAAGCGTCTAAAATCGACCTGGTTTTAGGAGACGGAAAAGCAAGTTATGTAGATGAAAGTGAGGCTGTAGACAGTACTGCTGCGCCAATTGAAGAAACCCCAACTGATGAACAATAATATTGAAAATTTAGATCTGGAAGACGAATTATTCGAACATTTCAGGTTTGATGTCCCTAAAGGTCAGGCGCTTTTGCGAATTGACAAATATTTGATGAATATGATTCCGAATGCAACCCGGAATAAGATTCAGAACGCAGCCAGCGAAGGAAGTGTTTTTGTGAACGACATTGCGGTAAAATCTAATTATAAAGTAAAACCGTTTGATATCATTACGGTGATGTTATCGCATCCGCCGTTTGAAAACAGGGTAGATCCAGAGGATATTCCGTTGGATATTGTTTATGAGGATGAGGCACTTTTGTTAATTAATAAACCACCTGGATTGGTAGTGCATCCCGGTCATGGAAATTATACAGGAACCTTAGTGAATGCATTGGCATTTCATTTTGATAATCTGCCAATGAACAGCAGTGAACGTCCGGGACTGGTTCACAGAATTGATAAAGATACCTCAGGACTTTTGGTGGTTGCGAAAACCGAAGCGGCAATGACGCATTTGGCGAAACAATTTGAAGCCAAAACGTCTGAACGTGAATATATCGCCCTTGTTTGGGGCAATGTTGCGCAAGAAGAAGGAACTATTGAAGGTAACCTTGCCAGACATTTAAAAGACCGCATGCAAATGGCCGTTTTTGCAGATCCAGAAATAGGAAAACCAGCGATTACACATTATAAAGTTTTAGAGCGTTTTGGTTATGTGACTTTGATTTCATGTAGATTAGAAACCGGAAGAACACACCAGATTCGCGCGCACCTGAAACATATCGGGCATCCGTTGTTTAATGACGAACGTTACGGAGGTCATTTGATTTTAAAAGGAACTACGTTTACCAAATACAAACAATTTATAGAGAATTGTTTTAAAGCTTTGCCACGTCAGGCTTTGCATGCTAAAACACTTGGTTTTATACATCCGAATACAAAAGAGATGATGCGTTTTGATACCGAATTGCCTCAGGATTTTCAGGATTGCCTTGAAAAATGGCGCAATTACTCGAAATCACATCATATTGAGGATGAAGAGGAATAATGTGATAATTAGATAATTTGTCAATTAGATAATTACTTTTGAACATACAAAAAAGCTCCTTGAAACGGAGCTTTTTGATTTTAATAAAGTCATCTGAAATCTAAAAATCTAAGAAGTCCAAAAATCTAACCATCTAAATTTAGTAAGTTTGTATTAGAGCAAATACTGCTTGTGAAATATATTTTACCTACATGAAAAACAATTTCGATCTGAGAACTGTAAATGTTACGCGTTACATCACGCCTTTGCGCGAGGGAGGTTCTTTGCCTGCTTTGGCGGAAGCCGATGACGACTTTAAATATGTCCTGAAATTTAAAGGTGCCGGTCATGGCGTAAAAGCTTTGATAGCAGAATTGGTGGGCGGACAAATTGCAAAAGCCTTAAAACTGCAGCTTCCGGAACTGGTTTTCGCGAATCTTGATGAAGCTTTTGGAAGAACCGAAGCCGATGAAGAGATTCAGGATTTACTGCAGGGAAGCCAGGGATTAAATCTGGCACTTCATTTTTTGTCGGGTGCCATAACCTTTGATCCGGTGGTAACGACTGTTGACGCCAAATTAGCCTCGCAGATTGTCTGGCTTGACGCTTATATTACCAATGTCGACCGAACTTTTAAAAACACCAATATGTTGATCTGGCATAAAGAATTATGGCTGATCGATCATGGCGCGTGTTTGTATTTTCATCACTCCTGGAACAACTGGGAGCAGCATGCCAAAAGTCCGTTTGACTTGATTAAAGACCATGTATTACTGCCTCAGGCTTCGTTGCTGAAAGAAGTTGATACCGAGTTTAAAGCGCTTTTATCCCCCAAAATATTAGAGGATATTGTCAATACGATTCCGCTGGAATGGCTGCAATGGGAAGATACGGATGAAACTCCCGAAGCCCTGCGAAACGTCTATTTACAGTTTTTGCAGACCCGATTAAATTATTCCGAAATCTTCGTAAATCAGGCTCAAAATGCAAGATAGTCACTTATATGAGTATGCGGTAATTCGTGTGGTACCAAGAGTGGAGCGCGAAGAATTCCTGAATATCGGAATCATCATGTTTTGCAAAAAAGCCAAATTTATTAAAGTACTTTTCCATCTCAATGAAGCCCGAATTCAGGCACTTTCTGCCGATTTTGACTTCGACCAATTAAAATGCAATTTAACCGCGCTCGAAAAAATCACAAAAGGCGCCAAAGACGGTGGTCCAATTGCAGAATTTGATATTCCGGAACGTTTTCGATGGTTAACGGCCATTCGCAGTTCTGCAATTCAAACCTCAAGACCACATCCCGGAATGTGTGAAGATTTAGAAAAAACGATCCAGCGTTTGTTTGAAGAGTTGGTTCTTTAAAAAAGGTTCAAAGCTACAGAGTAACAAAGGTTCAAAGGTTTGTATTTAGGAGCTATTTCCTGCTGTACACTATATCTTTTGTACCGAACCCCGGCACAAAAGGATGCCGTTTCCATCCTACCGTCTGGACACAAATATTTATATTTGGGGGAAAAATAAATTTTGAGAG
>NZ_CAMLDD010000024.1 GCF_946478785.1 uncultured Flavobacterium sp. | reverse complement strand
CAAAAGCTATGTGTCCGGTAGGAAAAGCTTATAAATTAGAAGTTTCACTAGTAGCCACTCTAAATTAAGACTAATTTCGTTTATTCTTATTAAAAAAGTCACGTTTTATATTCCGTGACTTTTTTAATAATTGAATTAATAGATAGAAGAAAGGCAGATGAAAATATCTGCCTTCTTAAAAATTACCAAATCTGGATTTTAGATCTGTATCAACAATCCGAGAAGTGAAGACAGTAACAGTACACACTTCCAACAGTTTAGTCTGTTTTTCATAATCAATCAATTTAAAGATAAATTTAAAAGTATTTTGTATTTATTTATAGATGTATTGCCTCACCTAAGGCATCTTCAATAGCATCTTTTATGGCTTCACTCATAGTTGGATGTGGAAAGATAGTATCCAATTGCTCGTGCCATGTTGTTTCCAATTTACGCGCAGTTGTGGTTTGAGCTATCAACTCCGTTACATTATAGCCAATCATATGCGTTCCAATCCATTCTCCATACTTGGCATCAAAAATCACTTTTACAAAACCATCAGTAGCACCTACTGCACTCGCTTTACCACTTGCCATCAATGGAAATTTACCTACTTTAATATCCATTCCCGCCTCACGTGCCTGCTTTTCGGTTAGACCAACCGAAGCAATTTCAGGTCCGGTGTAGGTACATGCTGGCATATTTCCGTAATCTAAAGGCGTTGGTTGATGGTCGTATTTACTTTCTTTAAAAGCTATAGCTTCGGCACAAATTACAGCTTCTTTCATCGCTTTGTGAGCCAACGCAGGACCAGGAATAATATCGCCGATTGCATATATATTATCTATATTGGTTTTACACCCTTCATCTACCAGCACTTTTCCACGCTCTGTTTTAATCCCTAACTCTTCAATACCAATATTTTCAAGATTTGTTACAATGCCTACAGCACTTAACAGTATATCCGCTTCCAATACCTGTTCGCCACTACCATCCGTCTTTTTAATTGTAGCTTTTACTCCTGTAGCTGAAACATCTGCTTTTTCTACAGAAGCATTGGTAATTATTTCAATTCCTTTTTTCTTAAATGCTTTTTCCAATTCTTTCGAAATATCTTCATCTTCCACAGGAACAATACGAGGCAAGTATTCCACAACAGTCACTTTAGTACCTATACTGTTATAGAAATAGGCAAATTCTACACCTATGGCTCCACTTCCCACAATGATAATGGATTTGGGTTGTTCAGGTAATACCATTGCCTCACGATAGCCAATGATTTTTTTGCCATCTATTGGAAGATTTGGCAATTCTCTAGCTCGTGCACCTGTAGCAAGAACGATGTATTTTGCCTGATAAGTTGCTGTTTTTCCATCTGATCCTTTAACAGTTATTTCATTTTTGGAGATAACTTTACCAACACCGCTAATGACATCAATTTTATTCTTTCTCATCAGAAACTGAACGCCTTTACTCATTTTGTCAGCAACACCGCGGCTTCGTTTTATAATGGCAGCAAAATCTGCAGAATACCCATCTACCTTTGCTCCATAGTTTTCTGCATGAGCAAGATATTCAAATACTTCTGCAGATTTCATTAAAGCCTTTGCAGGAATACAGCCCCAGTTTAAGCAAATTCCTCCTAGGCTTTCCCTTTCTACAATGGCTGTTTTAAGCCCCAATTGTGAAGCTCTAATAGCTGCTACATAGCCTCCTGGACCACTTCCTAAAATAATTACATCATATGTCATAGCATTACTTTTTACGGTTAAACTTTATTAAATCTTTCTTTAAAGCTATTCAAAATAACGTTTACGGTTATTGTACGATTTTTTGTTTAATTTATAATTTTTACTGATTTCTGGTTTTTCTAATTGTCTTTTATTGCTGGAATAACCAGTACTGGGATTTTTACTAAATGGCGTACTTGATTTATCGTTGCACCATACAATAGATCTTTTAATCCTTTATGCCCATGTGCACCCATTACAATAAGCTCTGCCCCGGATTTATTTACAATCTCTCCAATGCTGTCGGCTGTTTTTCCAAAGCCAAGCTTTGCTTCTACATGATAGCCTTGTTGTTGTAGTTGCTTTACATATTCGTCCAAAAATTCGCGATCTTTTATCGTTTCTTCATCTGTACTATCTTGAAGATGGGAGGCAGAGGCAACACTTTCTACAACGTGTATAAGTGTATAGGTACAATCTTTTCCACCTTGTGTAATAGCATAGTTGATAACCTTTTGGTCAAGTTGTTTGAAATCGACAGTAATGGCAATTTTATTAAATGAAGCATAAGATTTTAATAGCAAAGGTTCAGGTTTATCATGCGGTGTTATTTCACAAAACGCTTTTCTGCTAAACAAAGGATATAATGTGGTATATGCCAACAAGATCATAAAACCAATCCCACCCAAAATGATTAATCCTTTCCAGACTATATTACCTGAAGTAGCAAAGAAAGTGATAGCCTCTTCTACCAATAGTTTGGAGTTGAGATATACCAGTACGACGGTTATAATCCAAGCCGCTATTTTTATTACGGGCTTGATGGCAAATTTGCCCATTGTCTTTTTATCGCTTACAAAATGAATAAGAGGAATGACCGCAAAGCCTAATTGCATACTTAACACTACCTGGCTAAAGATAAGCAGGCTATCGACATTCCCCTCACCATTAATGAGAATTACCAAAGCCGCCGGAACTATGGCAAGTAACCTTGTGATAAGTCTTCGCAACAAAGGGTTCATTCGAAAGCGTAGATAACCTTCCATTACTATTTGTCCGGCAAGCGTACCCGTAATGGTACTGCTTTGTCCGGCAGCAATCAAAGCTACAGCAAATAGTTTTGCTGTAAAATCGCTTCCGAGGTGCTGTGGCAATAATTCATAAGCCTGCTTTAGCTCTGCCACGTCGGAACGTCCGGTTTTATAAAAAACTGTAGCGGCAAGAATTAATATAGCTGCATTTACAAGCAATGCCATATTTAGAGCAATGGCACTATCCCAAAAATTGAGCTTAATTGCTTTTTTGATACTGGCAGCATCACGATTAAATTTACGTGTCTGCACCAGTGCAGAGTGTAGGTATAAATTATGTGGCATTACCGTTGCACCGATAATACCGATAGCAATGTACAATGCAGTATCATTCTGTATATGTGGTATCAGTCCTGTTGCAATTTCATCTACATTAGGGTCAGCTACCCATATTTGTACAAGAAACGACATTCCTATAACGAATATCAAACCGATGATAAAGGCTTCGAGCTTGCGCATTCCCCATTTTTGCAAAGTCATCAACAGGAATGTATCCAAGGCTGTAATAGCAACACCCCAAATCAAAGGCATTCCCGTGAGCAACTGTAAACCAATTGCCATCCCCAATATTTCTGCAAGGTCTGTCGCAACAATAGCGACTTCAGCAAGTATATATAATACAAAATTGACCTTCTTAGGATAAGTTTCCCGGTTTGCTTGAGCCAAATCTCTATTTCGAACGATCCCTAACCTTGCAGACAAGCTTTGTAGCAACAAGCCCATAATACTACTCATTACTAAAACCCAGAGTAATGAGTAGCCAAATTGGCTACCACCGGCCAAGCCTGTTGCCCAGTTGCCCGGATCCATATATCCAACACTGACAAGATAAGCCGGTCCAAAAAAAGCCAAAACTCTTCGCCAGCGAGATTGACCAGGAACAGTCGTGTCTACAGAATTATGTACTTCGCTTAATGAAGATTGTGATTGTTTTTTAGCCATTTCACAAATATTTTTAGGATAAAAAAACTGCCGCAAGATTTCTTGCGGCAGTCTAGCTTCTTAGTTAGAACTTCATCTTTTGAATTCGAACCGCATTTAGAATAGCTAATAAAGCTACACCTACATCTGCAAATACGGCTTCCCACATGGTAGCCAGCCCGCCTGCACCAAGAATAAGAACAACTGCTTTAACCCCGAAGGCTAAAATAATATTCTGCCAAACAATTTTCTTGGTCTGCTTACCGATGTTAATAGCCATTGGAATTCTAGACGGCATATCATCCTGAATGACAACATCAGCAGTTTCAATAGCGGCATCACTACCTAATCCTCCCATTGCAATCCCAGCATCACTCAACGCAATAACAGGCGCATCATTTACACCGTCTCCAACAAAAGCTACACTGCCATTTCTGGATTTTATTTCTTTAACCTTACTTACTTTGTCTTCCGGTAATAAATCTCCGTAGGCACTATCAATCCCCAATTGTCCAGCTACATGTTCGACTACAGCGCTCTTGTCTCCACTTAGCATAACTGCTCTTACACCAATACTACGCAACTTGTCTATTGTAATCTTAGCATCTACCTTAATACTATCGGAAATGGTCAAATAACCCACGAATTTTCCGCCATATGCTATTGCAATTACGGTATAAACAATATTTGCGGTATCAGCATCATGGTTAATATTAAACTTATCTAATAATTTGAAGTTACCTACCAGTAATTCTTTACCATTTACAGTCGCTTTTAAACCATGACCGGCTATTTCCTCGGTATTTTCTAGCTTGATATTATTATCTATTTCACCGACATAATTATAGATAGCTGTCGCAACAGGATGTGTGCTATGGCTTTCTATCGCGTTTACCAAATTCAGAATTTCAGTTTTGTCAAATTCAGGTTTTAAAATCACTTCCTGAACCTTAAAAACACCTTCTGTCATTGTTCCTGTTTTATCCATCACCACATTCTTAACACTGGCTAGAATGTCAAGATAATTGGATCCTTTAAACAAGATTCCATTGCGACTCGCAGCTCCTATACCTCCAAAATAACCTAGTGGAATAGAAATAACCAAGGCACAAGGACAGGAAATAACAAGAAATACTAAAGCACGATACAACCATTCACTGAACACATACTCGGAAACAAACAATGCTGGTAACAATGCAATTCCGATAGCAAGGAAAGTAACAATAGGTGTATATACTTTTGCAAATTTTCGAATGAATAATTCGGTAGGTGCTTTTTGTGCAGTTGCATCCTGAACCATTTCCAGAATCTTACTCAGTTTACTGTCCGTGTAAGCTGTTGTAACTTTTATCTGACTAACTGTATTCAAATTAATCATTCCTGCCAGTACCGTTTCACCTTTTGATTTGGTATCCGGCTTACTTTCTCCTGTTAAGGCAGCCGTGTTAAAAGATCCCGTTTCTGACTCCAATTCACCATCTAATCCTACTTTTTCTCCAGGCTTTAGCTGGATAATATCGCCAATATTCGCATCTTCTGCTTGAATAATGGTTGCTTTTCCGTCCTTTAAAACAGTAACTTCGTCAGGTCTTTGGTCTAATAGTGCTTTGATATTGCCTTTTGCCCTTGATACAGCCAGTGTTTGAAACACTTCACCTACGGCGTAAAACAACATTACTGCAACACCTTCTGGATATTCCCCAATAGCGAATGCACCAATAGTGGCTATACTCATTAGGAAAAACTCTGAAAAGAAATCTTTGTAACGAATACTTTCAATCGCTTCTTTAATAACAGGTAAACCTACTGGAATATAAGCAACTACATACCAAATAATCCTTACCCAACCCGTAAACCAAGTTTGTGGAAAGTAATTATCAAAACCAATGGCTACCAATAGCAATACCAATGAAATGATTGCCGGAGTAAACAACTGAAGAGCTGTTTTATCTTCTAAATCGTGGCTATGGTCGTGCCCGTCGCCATCGCTATGATCGTGTCCGCCTTTTTTCTTTCCGTGATTGTGTCCGCTGTGGTCATGATCGTCGTGGCTACCGTGATCGTGTCCATCACCATCTCCATGATCGTGTCCACTATGGTCGTGATCGTCGTGATTGGCATCTTTCAACAAATCTGCCGCACCGGCATTTTTATAAATTTTTTCTGTTTTCACACAACACAACTGATTACCTTGAGTATCATATTTATGTTTGTGCGGTTTTTTACCCGTAAGATCCAGGCCACCATCATCGGTGCTGCAACATATTTTTGACATAATTATTATTTTTTTAGTAAACTGTATTAGTAGTCGTTTTTAACTAATTCCTATTTGTACAGCAAAATTATAATCTAAATTTGGGAACCTGGTTGCAAATACAAAACTGCTTTTCAGACTCCCCGAAAAACTGATACAAGCCTTAATTTGCTACTAAAAAAACATTAAGGCTTGTAAAATTTTCATTTAAATATGAATAGCTATCTTATCAACATCAAGGCAAGCTTCACGCAAGTTTTCATAATACGTTGGATGCCCGTGCGAAATGCGTGCAATATCTTCTGCTGAAGCTCTGAATGCCATTGCTACAGTCGGTTCACCTATTAAATCAGAGGCTCTTTCACCAATAATGTGAAAACCTAAAATTTCATCCGTTTCCGCATCTGTCAAGACTTTTGCAATACCCTCTGTTTTACCACTTGTGATAGCTCTTCCTGATGCAGAAAAAGGAAATTGTCCTACTTTGTAATTTTTCCCTTCAGTTTTCAGCTCTTCTTCGGTTTTCCCTACACTTGAAACTTCAGGACTGGTATAAACAATTCCAGGAATTAAATTATAATCAATGTGAGGTTTTTGCCCAGCGATGATTTCTGCCACATAAACACCTTCTTCAGACGCTTTGTGAGCAAGCATAGGTCCTACAACAACATCACCGATGGCATAGATTCCTTTTACATTGGTTTCAAGATTGCTATCGGTGGCAACCTGTCCGCGTGGAGTCAATTCAACTCCAACATTTTCCAAACCTAAACCTGTTGTATAAGGTTTTCTACCTATTGCCATTAGACAATAATCCCCTTCAATTGCTACGGTATTACCGTTTTTATCTTCGGCAGTAACGGTTACATTATCACCATTATTGGTTGCTCCGGTAACTTTATGATTTAGCAAAAATTCAAAACCTAAATTCTTTTTTAAAGATTTTTGAAGTTCGACTCCCATTTTTTTGTCCATACTCGGAAGTATTCCTCCTGTATATTCAAGTACGGTTACTTTGCTTCCTAATCTTGCGTAAACCGAACCTAATTCCATTCCGATTACACCACCACCAACTACGATAAGATGTTTCGGAATTTCTTTTAAAACCAACGCTTCGGTAGAACTGATGATTCTTTTTTTATCAATGTCAATTCCCGGAAGCGAAGCGGGCTTAGAGCCCGTCGCTATAATGATATTTTTACCGGTAATTGTTTTTTCTTCGTTTTCGGATTTCAGAAGAATGGTGTTTTTATCCACAAAAGATCCCGTTGCCTGAAATACTTCAACCTTATTCTTCTTCATCAGATAACTTACACCGCCGTTTATTTTAGAAACAACATCTGCTTTTCTGGCAATCATTTTTTCCAAATCAACTTGCAAATTATCAACAGAGATCCCATGAACATTTACGTTATCCTTGATTTCATGGTACCGCTCAGAACTGTCTAACATTGCTTTTGAAGGAATACATCCTACATTTAGACAAGTTCCTCCAAGTACTGCATATTTTTCGATAATAGCTGTTTTTAAGCCTAATTGAGCACAACGGATTGCGGTTACATAGCCACCTGGTCCAGATCCGATAATGATTACATCAAAATTATTTTTCATGATTTTTTTTAAATTATGTTAATGGCTATGACCACCTGTATTACTAAGCTTAGCATTAATAAAAAAAGCACCTTTAGTTACAATCTGAGCATTTTGTGGAATCTCTTTAACCGGAGTAATAGCTGTATATCCCATGTTTGAAGTACCCTTTGCTACTTCAATTTTTTCAAAATTCAATTTCTGTGCTGCTTGGGTAGCATGCTCAGAAGCTTCTTTTTCATTTTTATGCCCATGTGTTGCTTCTCCTTCATCATGACCATGACCATGATCGTCATGACCTCCCTCATTATGTTCTTCCGGTTCCTTATCTGTCTTAATAAATATGTAGTATTTACCATCCGCTTCCACAATTGCCTCATTTGGAACAGCAGAAGTCAACACATCATCAAGACTTACGAGCCCAGTGATATTCATTCCATCTATTAAACCTGATTTGTCTCCAATAATTTCACTATGAACAGCAATTGATTTACTTTCTCCACTAAAAGATGATCCTATAGTAGTTACTTTAGCGGCATAGCTTTTTTGCGGATTATTAGTAATAGTGAAGTTAATTTTCTGTCCTACCTTGATTAATGGAAGATCTTTTTCAAAAACCTGTAAATCTAAATGAATAGAGCTATTATTAATAATTTCAACAATAGGCGAGGAAACGTCCACATAACTTCCAATTTTTGCAAATACATCACTGATGGTACCATCAATTGGACTTGTTACCGTTAGACTTGAACGAAAATTATTATTAGCAATATTGTTGGGGTTAATTCCCATCATCTGAATTTGTTGCTGTAATGAAGCTTTTCTAGCTTTTAGAGTACTTAATTCTGCAGTAGCATTTTGTAAGTTCTTTTTAGCTCCTGCATTTCCTTCGTTCAACTCTCTCTGACGCTCTAACTCTTGTTCTGCAAACGTTATTCTGCTTTGGATGGAAGAGTATTCTTCTTGTAACTGAACAAACTGAGGGTTAGAGATAGTTGCAATCACCTGACCTTTTCTTACATAATCACCAAGTTCAACAGTTAAGGTTTTAATAACTCCACCAAACAAGGAAGTTGCATTAGCTTTGCTCTTATTCGGAACCCGAAGTTTACCGATGGCTTTTAAAGATGCCGTTAGAGACTTTTGCTCAATACTTCCTAATTCAATTCCTGCCGTCTTTATCTGGTCTTCAGTTAACGTTGCTATATTTTCAGCCTCTTCTGAGTGACTTTCTTTTGATGATTCTTGGGAAGTAGAGTGGTCATGTCCATCTCCTTCTTTATGCTCTTTACCTCCACATGATATCAAAAATAAGGATGCTAGAATAATACTTAACACCGATGTTACTTTTATTATATTGACTTTCATTTTGTTTATTTATTTGTTAATGAATAGATAACAATCACAGATTCATTTATTTGCTGTATACTTTTAAGATAGTTTAAATAGGTATCAGTAGCTGTTTGAACGGCATACAGATATTCTACATAAGAAAGGTCTCCTGTGCTATATCCCAAACGTGAAGCATTTATAATTTCTTCTGCATTCGGAATTGCCTGTTCAATAAAATAATTAAACTGACTCACATTTTGCTCATATTGAGTCATGGCATTTTTCATTTCTGTTTTCAAAACATTTTCCTGCCATTGCGCATTCATTTCTGCAGATTCTTTTTGAATTTCCAACGAACGAACCCTTGATCTTGTGGTTGTAAAAATTGGAATAGAAATTCCTACATCGACAAATCCAAATCTTTGACCTCTTCCATAAAACTTTTCTACACCATTTTTGCTATGTTCACCAATCAATGAGATATTGCTGTAACCTAAAGTAAAGTCTGGCAATCCATTCGCTCTTTCTACCTTTTTACTTTTTTCAGCAACAAGTGCTTCTTGATACAGAGATTGAATACTTGGATGATTCCTAACAGCATCATTATCTATTATGTCACTTATAAATACAGGCTTATATTCTAGTGCTTTTTCGATGGTGAAATCCTCCTCAATCTGCATTAGATTTTTTAAATTCAGGTATGCATTTTTTCTTAATACCTCATTTTGTTGAGCAAGAAGGTTGATTTCACCTCGTTTAGTGTTTGCTGTACTTACATCAATTTTACCAATATCACCAGTCTTATATCGCAAGTTAGCTACTCTTATAAAATCAAGATAAATGCTATCAAGGTATTGAAGTTTTTTAGCATTATTTTCAAGATACTCCAACTGATAATAATAGGTACGTACTTGCTTCTTTAATTCATTTTCTGAAAGAGCCTTTGCCCATTCTTTGCTTTTAATTTCTTCTTTAATAAGATCCTTTTTTGCTCCAAATAGTGTGGGAAAAGGAATGTTTTGAGAAATCATAACTCCATCATTATATTCAAATCCTTCGTTATTTCCGTATTGAATATTTAGTTCGGTTTTCGGTAATTCATAAGCTGTTCGTTTCAGACTTTCAGCTGCCCTTACGTCTAAATCTTTAGATTTAATTCCTGAATTATTTTCTAATGCAATTCGGACAGCTTTATCTGCGGAAATATCTTGTGCTTGAATATTTTGTGAGAGACCTAAAAATATGCCCAATAATATTATTGGAGTTATCGATTTAATTTTATTATTATTCATTGCTTTATTTGTTTTCATAAATACCAAATACAGTAGCGGAAGAACAAAGAGTGTTAATGCTGTAGCTGAAATCAGCCCGCCAATTACTACGGTAGCAAGAGGTTTTTGTACTTCAGCTCCCGCACTGGTACTTAAAGCCATAGGAAGAAAACCTAAACTGGCAACAGATGCCGTCATTAGAACAGGACGTAACCTTGTTTTGGTTCCTTCAATTACCCGTGCAACTATGTCATCCCAACCTTCTTTTTCTAACCTATTGAATGTTGCTATAAGTACGATTCCGTTTAGTACCGCCACACCGAACAAAGCAATAAAACCAACTCCGGCTGAAATACTAAATGGCATATCTCTCAACAACAATGCAAATACTCCACCTATGGCACTCATAGGTATTGCAGCATATACAAGTGCCGCTTCTTTAAGTGAACGGAATGTAAAGTAAAGAAGTACAAATATTAGAAGAAGTGAGATCGGCACTGCGATGAGTAAACGATCGCTTGCTTTTTGTAAATTTTCAAATTGACCACCATACGTTACATAGTAGCCGCTCGGAAGTTTCACTTCTTGAGCGAGTTTGTCTTGAATATCTTTCACCACACTTGCAACATCTCTTCCCTGAACGTTAAAGCCAACATATATACGACGTTTTCCGTCTTCACGGCTTATTTGTGCTGGACCTAATTTATAGTTGACATCAGCTACTTGAGAAAGCGGAATTTGTTCTCCACTAGGCGTTGGTATGAATAGATTACTTACATCTTCTATAGAGGTTCTGTGCTCATTGTCCAGACGAACTACCAGATCGAATTTTCGCTCATTTTCATATACTACACCTGCTGCTTTTCCTGCAAAGGCAGTACTCACAATGTCATTAATATCTTGAATTTTTAAACCATAGTTGGCAATTCTCGCCCGATCATAATCAATGTTGATTTGAGGGAGTCCATCCACTCTTTCTACTTGTGGCGCAGTCGCTCCCGGAATTGTCTGTACTATAGTATTAACTTTATTAGCATACACCAATAGAGAATCCAGATTTTCTCCAAAAATTTTCACTGCCACATCCTGACGAATCCCCGTCATTAATTCATTGAATCTCATCTGAATAGGCTGATTAGCTTCAAAGAAAACCCCTGGGATACTTTCTAGTTTTTCCATCATTTCGTTTGAAAGCTCATCATAAGATTTTTTTTCTTTCCATTCTTTTTGTGGCTTAAGAATGACCATTAAATCTGTAGCCTCCGGAGGCATCGGATCAGTAGGTATCTCACCGGCACCTGTTTTTCCTACCACCATTTTAACTTCGTCAAATTCTTTCAGAATTCGAGACGCTTGCATAGATGTCTCCAAACTTTGACTTAAAGAAGTCCCTTGAGGTAGAATACAATGCATTGCAAAATCTCCTTCACCTAGTTTCGGTAAGAATTCACCACCCATTCGGGAAAATAAGAATAAGCTGATTGCAAATAAACCTACCGCTGATCCTATCACTACATATTTTAATCTAATAGCTTTTTCTAAAAGGGGCTGATACACTTTGTTTAA
This sequence comes from uncultured Flavobacterium sp., assembly GCF_946478785.1. The sequence goes on along the minus strand of NZ_CAMLDD010000024.1, from coordinate 81,637 downwards.
GAAATCCATCATTTTATCTGACAGGTTCTTTTTTGTGATAGGTTTCTTTGACAAGAACAGTGCACTCATCATAGGGATATAGGTGAATGAAAGAATTAAAGCTCCAATAATTGCAAAACTGACTGTTTGAGCCATTGGTGTAAACATTTTTCCTTCGATCCCTACTAATGTTAATATTGGGATGTATACAATAAGAATGATGATTTCTCCGAAAGCCGCACTTGTACGTATTTTTCTTGCAGAATCGAACACTTCTTCATCCATTTCTCCCTGTGTAAGTCTCTTATTTGATTTTCTAAGCCCTAGATGATGCATTGTTGCTTCCACTACAATCAAAGAACCATCCACAATCAAACCAAAGTCTATAGCTCCTAAACTCATCAGATTGGCACTCACTCCAAACAATCTCATCATACCTAATGCAAATAGCATTGACAAAGGAATAGCAGAAGCGACAATTAAACCAGCTCTTAAATTACCTAGAAACAGAATTAAGACAAAAATTACAATTAAAGCTCCCTCTATAAGATTTTTCTCAACCGTATCTATGGCACGTCCAACAAGGTCTGTTCTGTCGAGATAAGGTTCGATAACGATATCGTCTGGTAGAGATTGTTGTATTGTCGGAATTTTCTCCTTAATACGTTCTACCACTTTGGCACTGTTTTCTCCTTTGAGCATCATGACGATTCCTCCCACAGCATCTACCTCTCCGTTGTAGGTGAGCGCACCGTAACGAATGGCATTACCAAAACGTACTTCTGCTACATCTTTTACCAGTATAGGAACTCCTGAAATATTCTTTACAACAATATTCCCTACATCTTCAAGTGTGTTTACCAAACCTACACCTCTAATAAAATATGCATTGGGTTTCTTGTCAATATATGCACCTCCTGTATTTTGGTTATTAGTTTCCAATGCAGAAAATATTTCGGAAATACTCACATCCATAGCTCTTAAACGATCTGGATTGACAGAAACTTCATACTGCTTCAGCAGCCCTCCAAAGCTATTGATTTCAGCAATTCCTGGTGTTCCATATAGTTGACGAGCAACAATCCAATCTTGCATTGTTCTCAGATCCATAGCGGTATATTTGTCTTCGCTACCTTTTTTAGGATGTAGTATATACTGATACACTTCACCTAAGCCAGTGCTAACAGGGGATAGTTCCGGTGTGCCTACACCCTCAGGAATTTGCTCCTCAGCTTCTTTCAATTTCTCATTAACCAGTTGTCTAGCAAAGTAGATGTCTACTTCATCCTTAAAAACAACGGTAACGACTGAAAGTCCAAAACGGGAAATACTTCGTATCTCTTCCACATCAGGAAGATTGACAATACTTTGCTCTACTGGAAATGTAACTAATTGTTCAACTTCCTGCCCCGCTAGAGTAGGACATAGAGTTATAACTTGTACCTGATTATTTGTAATATCAGGCTGGGCATCTATAGGAAGTTTTGTAGCACTCCATACGCCCCATATTATCAGCAGCAAAGTCATTACTCCAATAATGAGCTTATTCTTGATACTGAATTTAATTATGTTATCTAACATTTTTGATTAGTATTAATATTTAAAGTATATACGATTTCTATCATTTAAAATGATAGTACAATAATTTTTACTGACGCACACGAAGAAATATTCTTCACAAGCGCAAGAGAAAAGACTAGTAATTACTTTTTAAACATTAATCTTTGGCGGTTGCCATATGCTCCCGGAGTATTGGGAATAGAGATTTACATTTCTAAGAGAAACCTTTTGTTTAGCGTTCAATTTAAGTTTTGGGGATACTACTTCGGTTATGTTGAAATCCGAAATAGCTACAGTAATGGTTCCACAACATTGGCAAGAACAAAAAGGACTACAAAAATCTTTGTGTTCCGTTTTATGATTATCTTCATGTGATAGTCCAATTTCTACTAACTGGTTGTTATTTGCTGTACATTCATACAAAGCGTCTGTGCAGGGAAGTATTGACATCCCTAACATATAAACACTGAATATAAATACAAATATTTTCACCTCTCTAATTTTAAACTTTAATTGATTGATAATCCATCCAATAAGTCGGTACAAACTTACAAAAAATATAATAGCACTCAACTTAACAAATAAGTTATTTTTCTCATGAATGAAATCTATAAAAGATTATGTAATTAGCAATTTATTTAAAATAAATTTAGTCATTTAACACCTCTTTCATTATAAAGCAGCCTGTATATCTATCATCTATCATTACAAGAATCACCTTTTCATTGATATGATTCAAGCTTTCATCATAATAAAAATCGTAACATTTCATCAATTCAAGATTTCCAATAATTACTTCATGATTATCAATAAAACCTTTAATTCCTCCTTGTATTTCTTCAACTTTTTCAATTCTATAGTCTGATAATTGTACAGATGGCAACACTTTAAAAATAGCTCTTGCTATAGGGTGTGATGACATAGATTGAAGTATTGATGTATAGGTATACATTGTTTCTTTTTCAGAAACTACACATTCAATTTTTTTTACCTCAAAATCTGGGTTATCTACGTAACCTGATTTTATTTTCGAGTTATTATTATATCTATTTTCCATATCTATATTATGAATTTTTACACAACAAAATTAGCTGTAGTATTTGGGAACCTGGTTGCAAATGCAAAACAGCCATATTTACATATGGCTGTTTTTTAAAATGCGGTTTTATTTGGAGTTATTTGTTTCTTAAAAAATCTCGAACACTCATTACACATTCCCTTCATTACAAAATTTATACTTTCCAATAAAAAACTATCTGGCAGCTGAATCGGTGGAATAGCAATACTTTCAAGACAAAAAGTATTCTTACAGCGGTTACAGTTGAAATGTACATGTAGGTCACCTACATTGCACATACATGAATCACTACAAATTGAATATTTCATTGAGCCGGAACCATCATCGATCGTATGAATGAGTAAGTTGTCATGAAAAAGGGTCAAGGTCCTAAAAATAGTAGATTTATTTACCGTCTCTAGTTCCGTTTCCAAATCGGTCAGGCTAAATGCTTTTTTAAATTCAGACATTGTCTGAAAAATTAATAATCTAACTGATGTTGGTTTTATACTTCTTTTTTCTAACCTTTCTTCTAAACTTTTCATCTTGCTTTTATGGATTAAATGAGCTAATAAATCCAATGTAAAAGTATAGAAGTCGATTTTATTCCATCTTGTAATATTCTTTGATAGATTTACGAGATTTACTGGTTACTGTCTTATAAATAGTGAATGTAGCCTATTTCGGGCAAATATTTACAGTCTTCGCAATTATCGTATTCTAATGTTGATTGTTCAGGTTGCTCAAAATTGGCTTGTAAAAAAGCATTTGAAAACAAAGCATAAGGGGGATATTCTGCAATATGATTTTTAAGCATTTTGTGTGCTTCTACTACAGGTGCACCATAAAGTTTCTCAAATTTTCCGATTTTGTACTGGGTAAATTCACCGTAATGGACTATTGTCTTTAAAGAAAGAGGTATTTCTATTGCTAACTGTTGAGATAAGCGCTGTAATTCCTTTTGAAAATTACCGTAGATAAGCTCTATCTGCATTAAACTCTCTTCAAACGTCGGTAAGTTTTGGTACTTATAGAAAAGTATTGCATCGCCTTCAATTTCAGAAATTTCAAAACACAGAATATTACTATCCATTATTACTTTCAGGAGATTTTCTGTTATATATTTTCCAACAAACATATTCGACTTGACAACAAAATCTGTAAAGCCTGAAATATCCGGTATCATCAATACACCTTTTGGGTTATCAGTATGCTGTTCTTGTATCATTTTATCATAATTTCAATTTTAAAAATGTAGAGGCATATTGAGCCTCTACATTATATTGTTAATGACTACTGTTTTATTTGTCCGATGGCTTTGTGATAAACAGCTTCAGCAATTTTGTATCTTACTTTTGCATCAAGCATACTGCTATACGCACGCTGCCAAAGTGTTTCTGCTATTAATACATCTTCTCCAGTGATAGTTCCTGCTTGAAAACGATCATTACTTAATTTTAGATTTTCATCAGCTTCAATTAGTGAAGCCTGCATTAAATCTATATTGTTTGCCTGCAGTTGAAGGTTAAGTGTTGCTTGTTCTATCTCCACATTAATCTGGCTTTGAAGTTCTCTCAATCCATATTCTGCCGAACGTATGTTAGCTTCCTGTTGCTTTACTTTCTCTCGCTTACTTCCCCAATCGAATACGGGAATCTTTACGCTTAACATTCCGAAATAAGTAAGCATACTGTTTTTGGTTGGATCTCCAAAATTAATACCTTCTTTTCCAAAGGCAGCCATTCCGTTAAGTGATAAGCCAACTGTCGGTTTTAGATCGGCTCTGAGCATATTCTTTGTAAGTTCACTCATTTTTATGGCACTTGTGGCTAAGTCTACTTCAGGACGATTTACTTGTACGCTTTGTAACATCTCATAGTTTCTAAATTCATCATCACTCAATGAACCAACTACATCAATATCCGTTTGTTCTTCTATTCCAGTTAACTGGATTAATCTTTTTTTGGCTAATATTAGTTTGTTCTCAGCCGCCTGTAATCGAGCTTCATTTTCATTTTGAAGTACTTTTGCCCGAAGCACATCATTTTTATAAATAATACCTGCCTGGAATTGATTATTTAAAAAAGTATAATGGGAAGCTAACTGTCTTTTAACTTGTTTCTCCATTTTTATTTCTTCTTTAGCCTGTACTACAATCCAATAGGCAGTTTCGGTAGCTAACAACACATCGTCTTCGACCAATCTCTGCTGAGCATTGCTCATCTCTATATTGGTTTCCGCCATTTGTTTACCGTACTTAATCTTTCCTCCTGTATAAATAGGCTGAGTAACGCTTACCATCGGGGCGAAACCGTACTCAGGAAGCATGGAATTTAATGGCTCACCAAAGTAAAATGCAGTTGCAGAAGCATCTATTTTGGGTCTTGCCGTCGCGTCTGATATTTGTTTCTCAGATCTGGAAGCAGTAACATCTTCTTTGGCTTTACTAATCCTGTAATTGTTTTTCAGGGTTAGTTCTTTACTTTCTGCAAGAGTTAATTGCTGTTGGGCAAACAGGTTATCTGTTCCCTGTAAAACAGCAAAAGCAAATACAAAAGCTTTTACGAATATTTTATATTTTCTTTGTAACATGATTTATTTTTTTTCAATTAACTTTCGTGATGAAAATCATATTTCTCGTGTATACCTTTATTCAAGGGTTTCTTTGACGGTTTTACGAATCTGCTATACAATACCGGAACTATAAATAAGGTAGTAACCATAGAGACTAAAATACCTATTGATATTGTACTCGAGATTGGACCCCACTCAGGAGAACCACTCGACATTAGCGGGATCAATCCAATAGCTGCTGCCATAGAAGTAAGAAAAATGGGTCTCATTCTTCGCTTAGCCGCTAATAGAGCTGCCTCTTTAATCGTGTGTCCATGATCACGCACCAATTCATCAGCGTAGTCTACAAGGATAATTCCGTTTCGAACTACAATACCCAATAAGGCTGTAATACCGATAATTGCCATAAAACCAAATTCATAACCTGTAAGAAATAATCCCAGCATCGCTCCAAGTAAACTCAATGGGAATGATGCCAGTACAATGAACACTTTGCCCACTCGTTTGAATTGGAATAGCAGAACTAAGAATATCAACACGAAACTTATCATAAAAGCTTTTCCCATTTTAGGACCGCTTTCCAGACCATCTTCATACTCTCCTCCATAGGCAATTTTAACTCCTTTAGGTAGTTCTAAGCTATCGATTTTCGGTTGTGCCTCGGCGAACACTTCAGCAGGTTTTCTACCCAATTGTGCTTCAGAAGAAACAGTTAATGTTCGCAATCCGTTACGGTGTACAATAGCTCCCGTATGCCATGAAGGTTGTAAATCCACTACTTGTTTTAAAGGTACTTTAGCTCCAAATGATGAGGTGATGTACATATTTCCCAAAGCATCCAGATCTTGCCTGTCAGCTTCGTCCGTACGCAATAGTATATCTATGGCTTTGTTACCTTCCCACATTTGTGATATAGGAAAACCTTTTATTTTAGCACCTAAAGCCTGTGCAATCTGTGCTTTGGTAACACCTAATCGTAAAGCGACATCTTCTTTTACTACAGCCTTAAGGCCTACATAATCATCCTGATAATCTGTACGTACCCAGTTTGCTCCTTTTGTGTTTTCTAGTATTGTAGCTACTTCTTTGGCTACTTTTTTCTGTTGCGTAATATCTTTACCAATCACACGGATCTCAATCGGAGCAGGCTGTTGTTTTTTACTTAACTGTCTAACGCGGACATATCCATTTGGCAGGAAATTATTGAATTTTTGAACATATTCATCTATCATTTCATTTGTGGCATCATTACTTTCTGTATTGATAAATATTTGCGCAAAATTTTCTCGCGGGTTTTCCGGTGAATATGTAGAATAAAATCGTGGTGAACTTGTACCAATAAAACTTGCTGTGGTAACAATACGCTTGTCTCCTGCGATTTCCCTTTCAATCTTTTTAACTGCTGCTTCTGTTTCATGAATATTTGTACCGTTGTCCATCCACAATTCAAGATTAAACTGATTTCTTTCCACAATTGGGAAAAACTCGGTTTTCACTTGGCTTCCTACTACAAATGAAAGGAAGAAAATCGCCAGACCTGCAAACAAAGTCGTTTTCTGATATTTCATACAGAACTCTATAGCTCTGTCGAAACCATCCTGCATTCTATCTAAGAAATTACGTTTTTTAGGTTTTTGTGTATCATGGTTTTTCAATCCTTTTTTAAGGAAATGATAACACATATATGGTGTAAGAAACAACGCGACTAAGAATGAAACTGCCAAGGCTATGCTAACCGTAATTGGTATCCATTGTACGAACTCTCGTGTCATTCCTGTTAGTGTAAATGCTAATGGTAAGAATGATAGAACAATAGTAAGTGTCGCAGTGAATATCGGAACCATAAGCTGTGTTGCACTTTGCCAGGCAGCAGTCCATGACGGTACTTTTTCATCTACTTTTTCTATATAATTGTCTACGACAATTATGGCATCATCGACGACCATTCCAAGTACAATAATCAATGCAGCTAAACTAACCTGGTGCATTTCTACACCTATCATATTCAGAATGGCAAATGTCGCCAAAATGGTTACAGGTGCCGCAATAGCAGAAATCGTAGCTACTCTAAACGGAAGCAAAATCATTACCACCAGAATAACGGCTCCAATGGCAATTGCAAACTCAATAAAGAAATGCCCTAAGTTCATATCTACTACAGCAGGCTGATCTACAATGGTATTGACCTGTACATCTGCAGGTAAAACTTCTTTTACTTCTGTTACTTTTTGGGTCAATGCTTTACCTAAGTCAACAATATTCTGACCAGGTTGCATTTCTACAGTAAGCATCATTACATCATTACCAGCTACAGTAATTTTACTTTTTAGGTCTTCATATCTTCGTTCTATTTTGGCAATATCTTGCAAACGGATATTACCACCTTGAGGAGAACTATATACAATCAGATTACCGATTTCATTTTCATTTTGGTACTGAGCATCTGTAAAAATCAATAAGCGATTTTTGTCAATTTCAATATCTCCACTTGGGATCGTAACATTCTGCTGGCTCAATGTGGAAGCAATTTCATTGATGCCAAAACCATATTGTTTTAATACATCTTCACGAAGTGTGACATATATCTGTTGCTTCTGACCTCCGTAACGTTTTATTTTTGAAACTTGAGGAATCGTTTTAATACCGTCTTCCAATTCATCCAGATAATTTTCCAATTCGGCATATGTACGTCCTGGTGCAGACACAGCAATCATCTGAACCACCACGTCACCAAAATCACTGTTCACATACGGCCCTTGTACGCCTCGCGGAAGTATCAAAGGCATATTGGCATCTAAACCGTGCTGTAAAGTATTCCAGAATTTTTTAGTATCCTTGACATAGTCCTGTAATTCAACTGTGATTACAACCTGTCCAGGTTTACTTTCTGAATGTGTTTTTTCCTTCTTTATTTCTTCAAAACCGAACAGATATTGTTCCAGTTTATCCGTTACTTCTTTCTCCATCTGTTCTTCGTCACTTCCTGGATAAAAAGCAACGACAAGCCCTTGTCTAACTGTTATACGCGGGTCTTCACTTCTTGGCATTGTCAATAATGAAATCAGACCTGCAAGCACCATAATAACGGTAATCGCTATCGGTACTTGTGGAAATTTCATTGCCGCTTCAATGAGGTTTATCTTTCTTTTCATAAATTATTTTGTTTTTAGAGCGGATGTCGTTTTAGATACTGCTTGTGTTTTTACTTTTTGCCCATCCTTTACATTATTTTGCCCGGCAAGGATAATAGTTTGATTTTCATCAAGTCCGTTGGTTATTATAACCTCATCGCCTGCAATTTTACCAACAGTAACCCTTGTCAGTTTTGCATTGCTATTTTTGTCTATCACATACACGTGAGGGATTTTATCAACATTGTTTATGATAGCTGTAAGTGGTACACGTACTTGTTTAACTTTAGCCGGAATACCTGCAGATACTTCGCTAATCATCCCAGGCATTAAAACACCTTTTGAATTGTCAAGACGTACTTTTAAAGTATATGCTTTGGAAATTTCATCAGCGACAGGATTGATAATTGTGATTTTACCTGTGAAATTGCGTTGCAGTGTAGGTATGTTTACTTCTACCTGCATACCTTGTTTGAAGTTTCCTATTTCGCTTTCCGGTACTGAAAACTGAGCGTATACAAGATCTGTTTTAACAATTGTAAAAGCCGGCACTCCTGGTGCTGCCATACCTCCGATTTCAGCTGATTTAACTGTAATTATTCCATTAGTAGGCGACATTAAACGGCTGTCGGCAATACGCTTTTTATTAATTTTTTTATTTGCCTGTGCCTGTGCAACTTTAGTTTTGATATCGATGTAATCTTTTTCAGGAAAACTTCCTTTTTTATACAATTCATCAAACCTTCTGAATGCATCCTCGCTCTGTTCTAATGTAGCATTGGCTATTTGCAAGGCCGCTTCATATTCTGTAGCATCTATACTTGCTAAAAACTGTCCTTTACTAACTTTTTGACCTTCATTGACACTCACATTATTGATTGTTCCGGGAACAGCGAAGCTCACGGTGGTCATATTATCTGGAACGATGGAACCTGAATAAACAACAGATTCTTCTGTTTCTGAACTTTGGATCGTACCTACTGTTACAACCGGAGGCTCATCTTTTAATTGTTTTTCTTCTTTTTGTTTACAACTCTGTATCAAACCTATCCCTATTAGGAAAAGGAATAGTAAACCTATTTTACCTGTTTTCATCATTACATTTATTTTGTTACGTTTATTTTAACTTTAGATTTCAGGGACAAAGGTCGGTTTACAACATACAAACAGCTATACGAAATGACCGCTAAAAGTTGTGAAATTTACTTTTCATAAGGTGCAATAATTGACATAAAACAAAGAGCTACTGAATGATCAGTAGCTCTTCACAGTTACATTTAACTTAAATAATAGGACGTGAATAATTCAGTCTTTTGATTTAAAGAATCAAAGTTTGATTATCCCTATCCTTTAGCTGTTTAAAATAGCTTGATGTAAAGCCTGTATGCTTTTTCAATTGATTGGAAAGGTATGCCTGACTACTATAACCTAATACATTAGCAATCTCGGTCAAAGACATTTCTGTATTCATCAAAAGTTCTTTTACTTTTTCAATCTTACAGTGAATAATGTACTTTTCAAGTGTTATTCCTTCTTCTGAAGAAAACAATGCACTCAGTGTATCGTAATTCTTGTTTAACTTATTACTTATAAGAGCTGTAAATTTTGTAGGTATTCCACTTTCCAATTGCATATTAATACCATTATCAACCAACTCTTTAATATTGTTTATTGCTTTTTGGTTTTTATTATACATTAATTCAAAGCCATTACTTTTCAGCATCGCTTCGATTGCTCCCAGTTTTTGCGAAAAAGCTACTGTATCTTTTATTATCGCTTCTCCTAGTTTTACATCCACTACTTCAAAACCCAAAATAGTTAACTCTTTTTCAAGAACATACATACATCTATTGCACACCATTCCTTTTATTAACAGTGTCATAAGCTCTATATTATATTTAAAAAACAAAATTCAGCATTTACTAAAAATAAGACTTTATGATATTTCGGTTTTCTTTTGTGATATTTTAAGAAAGTATATTCAACAACATTAAATATCATAAACTAATCAAGGAAAAGTATATATCCAGTACCATTAATCATAACGAATTTTGTAATAGACAATATCCATTAAAATGAATAGTAAAGAAATAAACGAACATCCAGTTTTAGATATATTGAAAGATTATAACGCAGGTAAAACCGGTCTGGAACTTTTTGAGAAATATGGTATATATGGTACAAATATTTTTGAATTGAAATCAAAATATAAGGATTTAAGATCCGATATCCTTTTAGAATTGGTAAATTTAAACGAAGAAAATAGCCGATTAAAAATAATGTATGCTGACTTGTCCGTACAACACCGAAAATTAAAAGATTTGTTGCAGGAGGATTTCTAAAAGTACAGCGATAGGATAATAGTAACTTAATAATATTATGATATGACAAATGTAATGTACAAATATGCCACAGTGTTGGTAGCGATTGAAAATCTTCGCAAGGAAGGTTACGATGTAGATTTTAATCTTGAAGACAACTGCTTAATTTGTGGCAACAATAAATATACTATTGATGACTTTGAAATTGAGCAAGTCTACCGATATGAGGGAGATAGCAACCCCAGTGATGAATCTACTGTTTATGGAATAGCCTCAAAAGATGGCTTAAAGGGAATTTTGGTCACTGCTTACGGTGCTTATACAGATGGAATGAGTGCTGCGATGCTTAGGAAATTATCCCTTAAAAATGAGTAGAAATTGTATTTTCAATTTGATTTAAGGACCTAATAGAAAGTTATTAGAAAAAATTATGTTCTTGTTTAATAAACAATACTATTAACATAACTTTTTGATAAATGAGAAGATAAAAAAGCCAGGTTAAATTGTTGTAACCTGGCTTTTGAATATTAATATAGGGATACATTATTTGATTGTTGTTCCACCATCTACTGGTAAATTTACTCCTGTAATGTATTTTGCTTCCTCTGATGCCAAGAATAATGCAGCATTCGAAATATCTTCAGCCATTCCCAATTTTTTCATCGGAATAATTCCTAAAAAATAGGCTTGATAGTCTGGACTATTCAAAAATGCCTCGCTCATAGGTGTTAAGATATAGCCCGGATTAATGGCATTTACTCTAATTCCAAAAGGTCCGAAATCCACGGCGGCTGCTCTGGTAATTGCTGAAACCCCACCTTTGGAAGCCGTATAAACTCCGGGACCTGACATTCCGGTTAAAGCGGCAATAGACGAAATGTTCACGATACTCCCGCCTCTTTCTTTCAGGTGTGGTAGTGCGGCCTGCATTCCCAGCATCACGCTGTTTATGTTGATGTCATATGCTTTTTTCCAGGTGTCTTCGGTTTGATCTTCAAAAGGAACTGCCACTGAAATCCCAGCATTATTGATTAAAATATCCAGTTTTCCAAAAACGCTGATTGTTTCTGGAAGCACTTTTTCAAACCAGTCTTCCCGTTTTGATACGTTATGTACTAGAGCAATGGCATCACCACCATCTGATTTGATTTTTTGTACAATAGTTTCTAATTTATCTTTTTGAATATCGGTCGCTACTACTTTTGCTCCTTCTTTGGCAAAAGAATAAGCCATAGCTTCCCCCATTCCGGAAGCTGCCCCAGTTATTATTGCTACCTTATTATTTAGTCTCATATATCTTATTATTTTTTTGCTGCGTGATGTGCTATAATATAACCAAATACCAATCCCTGCCCGATGGTTCCGCCAGCTCCGGGATATTTATTTCCAAAAATATTTGAGGCATTATTTCCCAAAGCGTACAAACCTTGGAAAGCGGTCTGATTGGTTTTCAATACTTGTCCCTGTTCGTTTGTCATCATTCCACCGCATGTTCCCAAGTCTGATAAAACGATTTTTACCGCATATAATTTTCCAGAAAGCGATCGAAGACAATTATTAGGCATTTGTGTTGGATCTCCATAATAACGGTCGTAAGCGCTGTTTCCTTTTCCAAAATCGGTATCTTTTCCTGTAGCTGCAATGGTGTTGAACCTGCCAAATGTTTCCGTAAATGCTTCGACAGGTAATCCCACTTTTTGAGCCAGTTCAGATGCATTTTCAGCCGTAAAAGCAATTTTTGCATCAAACCACTCTTGTGGAATTTTCATTCCCGGAAAAAGTGTGCCGGCAAGCAGATAACTATTTCTGTAGTTCTGATCAAAAATCAACCACATATCTTTTATAGGCGTTCCATACTTTTCCTGTTCTAAAACGATTTGTCCAAAACTCATATAATCCACCGCTTCGTTTATAAACCTTTTTCCCGTATAGTTTACCAAAAATGATCCCGGAAGCGAACGCTCTGCCAATAATACTTGTGGTTCGCCTTCTTCTGTTAACGGAGCTATCGCAGGAAACCACCATGTTGAAGTCATATTGGTAATTTCCGCTCCAATCTTTTCTCCTAACAGAATGGTATCACCTGTATTGCCTTCGCTGCCTAAACTTACATTTTTTAAAGAGGGAGATTGGTATTGGTGGCGCATTAGCATATTATGATCAAATCCGCCTCCTGCCAAAACCACACCTTTCGTCGCATTTATCTGAACCAATTTTCCGTTTTGAACCGCTTTTATTCCAGTTACTTTATCACCATCAAACAATAATTCTGTAATTGAAGTATTGGTCCAAACCGGTACACCTGAGCGAATTAAACCAGCAAACATCCCTGAAGCCAGTGCCTGGCCACCACCAACTAATCTTTTTCCAATCAATAACCCACCAATTCCCTGAATTCCTCTTTTCAGCATAATTGGTATAGACTTAAATGGTGTTTTTTTCATTAAGTTGAGCCATTTGTAATCGTAGCCTGTCACGGGTACAGGTACAGGTGCCTCAAGTTGGCCGGGACGAAACCTTGCTGTGTCTTTTCCTAATAAGTTCATATTGAAAGGACGACATTCGCATGTTCTTCCTAAGACTTTACCACCTGCAACTTCTGGGAAATAATCTGAATATCCTTTTGCCCAAAAGAATTTCATAGGCGTGGTTCTCTCCAACATTTCTACTGCTGCTGAACCATTTTGCAAGAAGTTTTCCCAACGGGATTTAGGAGCATTATCTCCAACTAAATTCGTTAAATATGTTTCTCCATCTTTCAATGTATCATCGGAACCATCTTGTTTCAAAACAGGATTTGCCGGTATCCAAAATGCACCACCGGAGCGTGCAGTAGAGCCACCAACCAAAGCTGTTTTTTCGATAACTAATACTTTTAATCCTAATTCATGGGCTGCTAGTGCAGCTGCCATACCGGTTCCCGAACCTACAACTACCAAATCTACGGTAATATCTGTGGCTGTTGGCCCCGGGATTATTTCTTTCTTGCTCATATTCAGTCTTTTTTAATTATAATTTATACAGGTAGTTTAGAAGAAGTGGCGTATTTGGGTATAAAAACACAGTTGGTTGTCTGAAAAACAGTGGACATACATTTATTGCATTGAATACATCTTCCTCTTCCCAACGGATTATCTTTTAATTTATTGATGATATCAGGCTCGCGAAGTAACGCCCTTCCCATCGCAACAAAGTCAAAACCTTCCTGCATAGCCGTTTGCAAATGCGCATAATCATTAATTCCTCCCAACAGAATCAGTTGGGCATTTTTCACTACTGTCTGGAATTGACGAGCCGATTTAAGCATATAAAGATGTTCGTACGGGTATTCACCTAACACTAATTTTCCAAACCATTTTACCCCCAATCTGAAAATTCCTTTCTGTGTTTTTGACATGCCCTCTAAATCAGTTTCACCTCTGAACAGATACATTTGATTTTTTACCGAAGATCCCATCGTTAGCTCAAACGCATCAACAGCGCCTGTTTCGTCCAGAATTCTTGCTGTTTGTGTGGACTCATCTAACCAGATTGAGTTTTTAATACCATCATCCATAGACATTTTAACAATAATTGCCAGGCGGTCTTTCACCCGTTCTTTTACCGCAAGGAGGATTTCTTTTGCAAAACGTGTACGATTTTCAATAGAACCGCCGTATTCATCTTTTCTTTTGTTGATCCAGGGACTAAAAAAAGAAGATACCAGATATAAATGTCCAAAATGAAGTTCGATCGCATCAAAATCGGCATCAGCAGCGACTTCTGCGGCATCCGCAAATTGCCTGATAATGGTTTTCATTTCCTCTCGGCCGATTTCACGACAAACCTGAAAACTAGAAGGACTTCTAAACCTTGACGGAGCGATTGGTTGTACACCTGTGATTTGTTTGGTGGCCACGGGACCGGCATGCCCTAACTGTGCGGAGGCTTTTCCGCCAGCCTTATGCATCGCCTGCGTAAATTGTTTGAGGCCTGAAATATTTTCACGAATCATCAAAATTTCTCCCGGTGCTGCAAAACCTTCTGCGGAAATAGCGCAGTAGGCAATAGTTGTCATACCAACCCCTCCTTGTATAAAGCCCACATGGAAGTCTATTAATGCTTGTGTAACTTTTCCGTCAGGGCTTCTACCTTCACTAGTTGCCGCTTTTATAACCCGATTCGGAAGAATAATAGGTCCTAGTTTTGTGGGTGAAAATACTTTATCAGGATTAATTGCATTCATAGGATATTGAAGTTATTGTTTCTTATCAAAGATAAACAAATAACAAATAAATGTTACATAGTGTAACATTTAAAAAATTATTAATTTTGCACCAATTAAAATCATTATATGAATTTGAAAGCTAGATCCGATTCTGTTCAAAATAAAGTAAAAATTGTAAAAACTGCTTTGAATCTATTCATGGAGAAAGGAATAGATATTCCATTGACTGAAATTGCCAAAGAATCTGATGTTTCCAGAATGACTTTTTATCGTCATTTTCCGGATCGGGAAGCTCTTGTGTCGGCAGTATTTCATTACAATCTAGATCAACTTGATTTATACGCTAAAGCATTGCAAGAAAACAAAAATGGATTCTATCTGTTGTTAAAAAAGGTATTGATACAACGGGTGGAATATCATAACTTTTTACCTTATATCAACGGACAGGAACAAACCTTGACTTCTTCCAGATTGTTTGAGATTTTCGAAAAACCAATTCAACTCGCAAAAAATAGCAACTTATTACGAGATGACTTTTGTTGTGAAAAAGATTTACTGATATTAATATCAATGGTAGGTGGCGCAGTTGCATATGTTCAGATGTCTGGTCAATCTGCCATTGAGCGAACATTAGAATTGCTTATGAACGGAATTAAAGTAGTTACAAAAGAGTAAGTTGCACATCTCTAGCTATTTCGATATGTCGTCAGTATTTTAATATCAAATTAAAGGCTTAACAGCATATTATTTAATCAATATCGTTTTTCTTATTCACGATACAGTTACACATACATCCGCATTTGTCGGATAGCTTTGGCACAATAAAATTATTCCCTCGGCAATATCCTGTTCTGTCAGAGCCCCATTATGGAGCATCCGTACTTCGCCATCTGTTTTTACTGCCCAACAAGCCCCACAGGTTCCGTTTTTGCAGGAACTCGCTACTTTGATATGATGCTCTTTCATTGCATCCAAAAGAGATTGCTTCGGCTGCACCTCAATGAGTGATGTGCATTCATAGGTCTGCTTTTCATCATTCTCGTAGTAGTCCTCATAGTAATTTACAATCACATCTTTTACAACACCGTCAGTTTCCAAATCTCCCACATCAACTGGAACTGGGTCGAAATATTCCAAATGAATATTTTCTTCTGGAATATTCAGTCCTGTTAAGGCATTTTTATATAAATCCATTAAGCCGGTAGGTCCACAAATGTAGTAATGGGCATCGTTTATTTCAGGAACAAGTCGTTTGATTATGGAACGAAGTACCAATAGAGAGAATCGTCCTGCAATATGATTGATTTTAGTAGAGATAAATTCGGGGGAAGTAAAGGAATAGCATATTTCGAGACTTTCATTTATCTCTAAAGTTTCCAGTTCATTATAAAAAATAGTTTCACTTGGCGTTTTATTACTGTATATCAGTAAGGGAATTTGACGACTACTATCAATACTATTGAGCATAGAGAATAAAGGTGCGATACCGCTACCACCGGCCAAAAGAACTATTTTGGATTGTCCAGCTATTGTATCTTCCAAAACAAAATTCCCAAACGGTGCTTCAATTTCCCATATTTCTATTTGGTCTGCATTTTCAAAAATATAGTTACTCATTTTTCCTCCAGTTACTCTTTTTACTGTAATAGCTGGATTAGGATCTGAGGGTTTGGAACTAAATGAATACGACCTAATTACTATCTCTCCATCTATGGTGCATCTGATGTTTAGATACTGACCAGGCAAGTAGGAAAATTGTTGTTGATCTGTTTCAAAGTATATGGTCAGAGTATCCTGTGTTTCCTTCACAGTTTTATGGGTTCGCCACGTAAATTTCTTCATTTTAAATAATTTCTATCTGCTTTGTTATCTTTAAAAGGAAACCTCTACTTGTTGTTCACAAAGAGAGGTTCATCAAAACATGATATTTGATAATTAAATTTCGTTTTACTTTTCTTGCTGTCTTCTGATAATTGCCAGCTTGTTTTTTCTTATCTGTTTGAAATGGGCAGACGTTAATCCTGTATAGGTCTTTAATTGCTCGGTAAGCTCCGAAGCTTTTTTATAACCTAACGATTTTGCAATTTGCGTGATAGTTTGCTCGGTATATACCAGCAATTCTTTTACCTTTTCAATTATTCGCTTTGTAAATATAATTTCAAGGCTGACATCACATTTTAAAAGAAACAGATTGTTCAGTTCTTGATAATCCGTATTGAGTTCGCTTGTTATCTGAATCGCAAACGGAGCAGATGAACCTGTATCCAATTGGGTCTGAATAATCTGATCTGCTACCCGGTGTACTTTCGTTATTACATCCGAACAGTCACCTAATTTTAATTGATGTAACATAACTTTTTATGTTAGAGATTGGGAAACACTGTTTTGGTACCCTAAGAGTAAATGGAGAAAAGCCCAGGGATATATTCAGCAAATCCCCGAGCAATATTGAACTTACACGCAGCAAGAGCAGCTTGACGTTTTTTCGCTATCTCCGCCATCTACTTTGTAGCCAGCTTTCTCAATAGCCTGGACCAACTCTTGTTTCACACTATCATTCTCTATTGAAACAGCAAGTTTCCCTGCTTCTAATTTTTCAATAGTAACGCCATTAATATCTTTGATTGCTCCATTTACTCTTGATTGGCAGTGAGCACTTTGCATGTCTGGTATGCTTAATTCCAAATTTTTCATTTTATCTTATTTTTAATGTTTAACAAATTTCCGTCTTAATTTGATACTTATTATTATGGTATTCCTTGTAAGATTTGTGACTTTTACTGATTTTAAAATTATGATTTTATTCTACAATGAACTTACCCTTCATATAGATGTAGTGGCCTGGGAAAGAGCATAAAAAATCATAAGAACCTTTTGCAGGAGCAGTAAAAGTAATTTCGGCAGTTTGTCCACCACCAATCATATCTGTTTTGGTAATAACGGCTTTTTCCATTTCTTTTGGAATATAGCCATTATCTTTAGCGTTGATTGCTGCATTAGCGAAAGCATTGAAGTCTGTACCTTGTGCAAGAATAACAACATTATGTCCCATTGCTTCAATCGGAGCTTTTCCGGTATGCTTAAGAATCAGCTTTACAGTTTGTCCTTCTTTTACTTTAAGTTCGGTTTTATCAAATTTCATATCATCACCGCCACTGATGGTCAACTCAACTTCGTTTGCTTGTTCTGTCGGGACAGTTGTTTGTTCTAATACAGGCTGATTGTTTTCCTGTACACTTTGTTCTGTTTTCTTATTGTTGTTACAGGCAGTAAATATGATTACTGACAAGCCTAAAACTAACTTTTTCATTTTCTATGTAATTTTAAAATTGTTATCTGATACTGCAAATTTCAGCACAATTGTTATCCTAAATATTATGCAATTCCTTTTTAGATTTATGATATTTACTGAATTGCAAAATTGTATTGTTGATGCAATGCAAAACACCCGTTGTAATTATTACAACGGGTGTCTGTTCCTCTAATTTTATAAGGTTACTTTTGACTATTTGGAATGCTCAATACGATAATAGTACCAAGAATTGCAGGTATTGCCCACACGGCAAAATTAGCAAAGTTGGACAGTTCTGATGCGATAAGAATACCGCCAAGAATGATTGCAACTGCTGCACCTATACGACCTACTGCAAGGATAGTACCTAAAGCTGTACCACGAGTGGCATCGGGATAATAGGTAGCGATAAAGCCATTCAACAAAATTTGTGCACCTATGGAGCCGAAACCAACTACGGCTACAAGCAGGTAAGTAAGGCTCATAGACCATCCATTACCGTCTCCTGTACTAAAGCCAAGAGCCATTAGGAATAATGCAATGCCTGCCATCGCAAATGCCGCTGAAACAACTCTTTTTGCTCCGAACTTGTCTGCCAATGGGGAAGCAATTAGCGAACCTGCTACTGCTCCAGCATTCGTGACCAACAAGAACGTTAATGCTGAAGTAGCCGAATAACCTGCAATAGTTAATAACGTAGGCAACCACGTATTAAGTCCATAGATTAAAATCTGACCAGAAATAGCTGCGAGCAAAAACACAATTGTAATCAATGCCCAGCGACCTGTAAAGATTGCCAATAAAGGATTGCGTTTTTTTTCGACTTGCCGAACTTCTTTTTTAATTGGCGAAGTTGGTTCTATGGGTGTTAAGCCGTATTCTGCTATAATTGTATCTGCTTCTCTAATGCGACCTTTTGATCTTAAATATACCGGACTTTCAGGGAGATAATAGAGTAATAGTGGTACAACGGTAATTAATGGCAATGCACCGATCCCTAACATTCCACGGAAACCAATTGTTTCTACTAAACCGATAGCCAACAATGCGGCGAAAATACCTCCCATAGAATAACCGGAAAACATTAAAGCGTTATTGAAATTTTTACGCCCTGCTCTTGAAAACTCTACTGTTGTAGCTACTGCTGTAGGGATTACACCACCGAGACCTAAACCAGAAATAAAGCGAAAAAGCCCGAACAGAAACGGTGTAGGAGCCAACGCCGTCGCAATCATAAAGAGAGAAAAAAATGTGACTGCTCCAATTAAAACTTTTCTACGTCCAATTAAATCTGTAAGGTAGCCAACAGTAAGTGACCCTATTGCCATTCCCACAAGAGCCAGACTATTTATAGAGCCTGTTTCAGCGGTAGTTAACCCCCATGCTTCATAAGCTAGAATAGATTTTACTATTGTTCCGTATACTACTAAATCATAGCCATCAAATACTAAGACGATAAATGCTAATGCAATAACAATGGCTGGGGATTTTTTTATTTTAGTTTTAGAGTGATTGGACAAACCTGTCTCAAGGGCACTCTCTTGAATATTTTGTTTCATTATTAATATTTGTAAGAATTAAAAAATTGTTTATCAATTTGAGTTGGATTGGTATTTGCCAAACCCAGAAAAAGTAAAGTGTATTATCGGGTTTGAATATAGTCCTCAACAGTGACAACAACAATCAGATTTCTCACTGTGGTAGTGAGTTAATCCAAAAATAATTCTATTAATAATGTTCAACATTTTGTTTTTACTTTAATTATAACTTCTATACTGCAAATTTCGGTATTGCAACCAAGCTTTCCATTATACTTTTCTTTATTAGTTTTATGATATTTACTGATTGTACAAGACATAAAAAAAAGAGGATGTAATACCCTCTTTTTTTTTCGAAAAATACTTATTAGATTATGCTGCCATCATTTCTTCACAAGCTTGAGCACATTTTCTACAAGCTTCGGCACATTCTCTACAATGCTCCATTCCCATAGCAACATGTTTTTCACATTCTTCAGCACAAGCGTTGCAAATTTCCATACAAAGTTTGCAAATGTCTTTACTAAATTTACCGTCAAGACTTAGAATATTGGCTGCTGCCTGACAAATTGCAACACATTCTAAATTGAGTTGAATACATTTTTTTAGATGAGCTACTTCTTTCTCATTTAAGCAAGCAATAGCACACTGGTTACAGATCGCCACACAGTCAAGGCAGGCTTCTATACACGATTGGAATTTTGTCTGTATCATAATAAACTTTTTAGATGAAATTCTAAATTACTGTTACTTTATGAAAATACAGTTGTAACATTTTTTATAATTTTTGTAAGATTTACGGATTTAAGTTAAAATTAAAAAAAATAATTAACAATAAATCAAACTTTTATACAGACCAAATGCTTATGGTTATATCTCAAAAATCAGTTTGCTTAACTGTTTTTTTGAATTAGAAAATGTTATTAAAATTTAAAACACAACCTCACTATTAAATGTAAAAACAATTGCATTTAAATAATTACTTCAGTTTATTACATTTATAATTATCATTAAAATAAAAACAAAACGGCAATTCCTCTTTCAGAAACCACCGTTTTAGCAAACGTAATAACAATAAAGCTTATAATGATTACTTTTTCAACTTGTCTGCAGGTGGATTATAATCAGGTAAAGAAGTTACCCTTACCGTATCTACCCCAGCAATATCCCAAGTGATAGGAATCATCGTCATATACTCACATTTTGGACACATATCGCCTTCAGATCCTACCATTTCCTTATGTCCAGGACAACCGGTTATCAAGTGTCCGTGGGCATCGATCAATTCACCTTTTTCATTTCTGTCTTTAGCCGCAATTTTATCGGCAGACTTCTCAACTTGTTGTTCTGTAGCGTGGTTATGTCCATCGCCTTCTGTATGTGCGTGTCCGTCTTTTCCTGCTTTTGTATCACCTCCACAAGCAGTAAAGAGAATGGCTAAAGAGGCTAAAGCCGATATCATTAATTTGTTCATTTTCATTTTATTTATTTTTTAAAGATTAAATCTTATTTAAGTACTATTGAATGATTTTTAAGTTTAATGCTGATGGTCATGTGCTGAAGGAACAGCTTTTACACTACATAATATTGAATTATCATGTTGATGTTGGGGTGTCTCTAATTGAATAGTTACGTGATTAATACCTAAATGTTCCAATTCATGTTCTATTTTTCGAAGAAGTAGCTCACTTTGACCAATTGTCATTTGTTCATCTACCACAGCGTGACAAGTAAGCGCATTTAACCCACTTGTAATTGTCCAAATATGCAAATCGTGGATAGCTTGGACACCATCGGTTTTTAAAATTTCGTCTGCTACCTTCTCAATTTCGATATTATCAGGTGTTCCTTCCATTAATACATGGACAGATGATTTGGTAACCAGATATCCACTTCTTAAAACCAAGATAGAGACGATAATACTTGCTAAAGGATCTGCCCAACCCCATCCGAAAAACATAATAAGTAAGGCTGCGATAATTGCACCTACAGATCCTAGCATATCACTGATAACATGCAGATAGGCACCACGCATATTGAGGTTTTCTTTTACATCCGCTCCACGCATCATGATCCAGGCCACCAAGATATTAACCAGTAATCCTATAAATGCTACAATCAACATCCCACTAGACTGGATTTCTGGCGGACTCTGAAAACGTTCAATAGCCTCATAGATAATATATCCAGAAATCAATATTAGTGTTGCACCGTTGATAACGGCTGCCAATATTTCAAAGCGTTTATATCCATAGGTTTTAGCATAATCGGCTATTTTGCTACTGAATTTAAAAGCCATTAATGCAATGAACAAAGATATAGCATCGCTCAACATATGTCCGGCATCTGCCAATAGTGCAAGACTATTCGTAATCAATCCACCAACAACCTCTACAATCATATAGACTGTAATGATCACCAAGCTGATGGTTAATGTCCGTTTATTCGCGGTATGCGAGTGGTTATGCTCTTGTCCCATATTTTTATAATTATTGTTTTGCTACTGCAAATATCAGCAGCAAAACGTTTTAAACTATTTCGATATTTTTTGTTTGATTTGTAAGATTTACTTCTTCCACTTCAAGCGCAAGCTGTTACTCACCACACTTACACTACTTAAAGCCATTGCAGCTCCTGCAATCATCGGATTCAATAAGAAACCATTAATTGGATACAATATACCTGCTGCAATTGGAATACCTATAAGGTTGTAAATAAAAGCCCAGAACAAGTTTTGTTTGATGGTAGCTACTGTTTGTTTTGACAATCTGATCGCTTGTGGAATCTTAGTCAAATCGGAAGAGATGATGGTCATTTTTGCTACGTCCATCGCAATATCGGAACCTTTACCCATTGCGATACTTACATCGGCTGTTGCCAAAGCTGTACTATCGTTGATACCGTCACCGACCATTGCAACTACTTTGCCTTGGGCCTGTAGTTCTTTTACAAATTCTGCTTTCTGATGTGGTAATACTTCTGCTTTATAATGACCAATTCCAGTCTGCTCAGCAATAGCTTTTGCTGTTGCTTCATTATCGCCTGTAAGCATGTATAAATCAATACCCATACCTTGCAATTCTTTAATTGCGGCTACTGAAGTTTCTTTAATTTTATCAGAAATAGCCACTACAGAAAGTGCTTCTTTACTATTGGCAAACCAAATTACCGTTTTAGATTCTTTACCCCATTCATCAGCTTGAGATTGTAACTGAGTAGGAATACTAATGTTATTTTCAAACAATAACTTTTTGTTTCCAACATAGTAAGTTTCGTTATTGTAGTCGGCTTTTGCACCTTTACCTGTAATACTGTCAAATCCACTCAAACTTACGGTTGATGTACCTTCTAAGTTTTTTACTACCGCTTCCGCTAATGGATGCTCTGATTGTTTTTCAATACTCAACAAAATATTCTTAGTAGTATCATCATTATTCAACCACGTAATACCGGTTACTTCTGGCTTACCTTCGGTAATGGTTCCTGTTTTATCTAAAATGATAGCTTGCACTTTTTTAGCCAATTCCAAACTTTCAGCATCTTTAATCAAGATACCTTTCTCTGCACCTTTACCAACGCCTACCATTATCGCAGTTGGAGTAGCTAATCCTAAAGCACAAGGACAGGCAATAACCAATACCGTAACGGCGGCTAACAGACCTTGTACAACTCCATTGTCCCCGCCTAAAATCAACCATAAAACGAAAGTCAAAATGGCGATACCAATTACTACAGGAACGAAAATACCTGCAATTTTATCAACTAATTTTTGCACTGGAGCTTTACTACCTTGCGCATCTTGCACCATTCTGATGATTTGTGCAAGCATAGTTTCTTTACCCACTTTCACGGCTTCAAATTGGAAGCTTCCTTTTTGATTGATGGTTCCGGCAAATACTTTTTCTTTCTCTTTTTTCAATACAGGAACGGGTTCGCCACTCAACATACTTTCATCTACATAAGAGTTACCAGATATCACCATTCCGTCCACAGCAATTTTCTCACCTGGCTTTACTAAAATAATATCGCCAGCATTTACATCTTCAATAGCCGTTTGTTTTTCTGTACCATCTTTTTGAATGACGATAACGGTTTTAGGCTGTAATCCCATCAATTTTTTGATAGCAGTCGAAGTATTTCCTTTTGCTTTTTCTTCTAATAACTTACCTAAAAGAATGAAGGCTATAATAACCGCTGCAGCTTCAAAATACACGTGGGGGTGAATGCCTCTTGCCATCCAGAAATCCATAAATACCATATTGAAAACACTGAACAGATAGGCGATACCAGTGCTCAACGCTACTAAAGTATCCATATTAGCAGATTTGTTTTTGGTTTGCTTCCAGGCATTGATAAAAAAATCACGACCAATCCATAACACTACCGGAGTAGAAAATACCAACATAATTTCATTGGCATAAGGCATATCCATAAAGAACATTCCTATAACAACTACAGGTAATGATAGAATGATCGCCCAAGTGGTTTTATTTTTTAACTGTTTGAATTTCTTTTCGTGGATGGCTTCTAATGTTTCTTGTTGTTTAGATTCATCTTCAATCAACAAGTCATAGCCTCCAGCTTGAACAGCTTTTCGAATAGCATTGGCATCTGTCATATTTGGAAAATATTCAACAGACAGATTTCCAGTAGCAAAGTTTACAGAAGAATTAACAACACCAGGTACATAACGCACCACACTTTCTGCACTACCTGCACATGAAGCACAAGTCATTCCCAAAACCGGAAAACTAGCTTTTACTGTTGGTACACCATAACCTAAATCTCTTATGGCATTTACAGCATCAGCGACTACTTCTTCTTCCTTAACCGTAATAGCAGCTCTGCGATTATTGATTTCAACTTTTTGACTTTCAACGCCTTTTACTTGCGCTAGTCCTTTTTCGACTATCAATGCACAGTGTTCGCTTTCTACATCCTCTAGAGGTATGTAAATTATTTCTTTATTTGTTGCCATATTTCGATTGCTTTATTTTACAATACAAAATTGACAATAAATAGATAGATATTTATTGTGAAATTATGGGTTTGATTTGTAAGATTTACTTAAACCTCGTCTAAAGGCTTACGTTTGTCTTCTCGAATTTGTTTAAAATGGCTAGGTGTAAGACCTGTTACCTTCTTGAACTGATTACTTAGATAAGCCACACTTGAATAGTTCATGCGATCGGCAATTTCACTTAATGATAACTCATCATAAACTAAAAGTTCTTTCACTTTTTCTACTTTTTGAGCTATAAAATATTTTTCAATAGTTGTACCCTCAATATCAGAAAACAAATTAGAAAGATAATTATAATCATTATGTAATGCATCACTTAAAACATCGGAAAGATTTGTTTTTACGTCATTGTCCTGATGATGTACCAATTCAATGATAACGTTTTTTATCTTCTCAATCATGCGACTTTTCTTGTCATCAATGACCTGAAAACCTAAGGGATCTAACGCACTTTCTATTGCTTCTCGTTCTTTTGTAGTCAGATCTTTCACGAGAGAAACTTCTCCCAATTTTATATTACTAGCCTCTAAACCGAGCTTATCGAGTTCGTTCTGAACAACGAGAATACAACGGTTGCAGACCATATTTTTTATAAACAATGTCCCCATATATCACAAAGTCAGTTTTTAATTTACATAAATACACAAATACAAATTTATGATTAATAATTTAGTATTTATCGTTTATGGGTGGTTAAGTGATAAACCGCCGATGAAAAACGATTAAAATCTTTCCCATTGTAGGGACACATTGGTTATTAAATTACTATTTATTGGTAAAATTTGTGTGATACCGATATTGATAATAAAATCTTCCTTTATGAGAAAGTCAATAAACAATATTGTTAGCGAAATTCAGGAGCAAGAACGGAAACTCTCAGTCACGTGCTCGGGACTAATTGAAGAAGCTTTTCAAATGACGGTCTTTCTTCAGGAGCTATTGGTTTCGGCAAAAGAATATGTGTTAAGTTCGGGATTTGAGAACGAGGCAAAAGAGATTGAATTCTTTAAAATGACTAAGCCCCAAATCCTCGGAAAGCTAATTTACTATAATAAACTGTACCGGATAGAAACCTCGTGCCCGGTCAATAATGGAAAAATCTACCGCAACTATTTCTCGAAACATTTAACAGAGCTGAAGATTGAGTTCAGGGAACATATCTGCAATTCCCACTTTTACCGATACTACCGTTCAGGCAGAATAGATAAAGACCAAGAATATTTTAAACGGGGGCAGATAAATTACCTCGAAGGGCTTAATAGTTATGTGTTTGAAATCGACCCGCTTTTCTCAACCTATTACGATTACAAATTAGCTCGTATTCTCTCCAACGACCTGTTATATGCCTACCTCTTAACCAAAATCAGTCCCGAAGAAAACTCTGATACATTTTTCAGCAGCACCAGCGAAATTAAAGAGCTATCTTGGACGGACAGCAAGAATGCTTTGATTGAGCTAACGTATGCCCTATACGCATCTGGTGCTATTTCGGACGGTAAGTTAGGCATCCGGAAGCTCACTGCTATTTCACAAGTGTTGTTTCGAATACCACTGACCGATGTGCATCACGCATTCCACCGTATGAAAACCCGTGCAGGCTCTCGCACCTTGTTTTTAGACCAGTTGAAACAGGCATTGGAAGAATATATGGATAAGGACTTATAAACACCCCATCAATAAAGAGTTTAAAAGCGATACGCATCCCGTATTGCTTTTTTGTGTTTACACTTGCCCATATATGCCAATTGGCATATATAGGCTTGTTTTACCATGGCTCAAATCGGAAAATCTAACGAAAGCCTTATTAAATAAGGCTTTCCGTCAAATTGTAAAATTTTCAAAAAACCGCTAAACCAATTGGCAAGGCTTGGCAGACAAACACTGCCACCTTTCTCAATTTTGCATTGTAAACATTAAAGAGCAATGCGATGAAAATTATAACTATTGAAGCAGCAGCAGGGATACAGCTTAATAACTGGATAAATACTATTACTGATTATCTACAAAGGCTGAATGATACAAGCTAAGATGACTTATGGCAAAAGGCAGAAAGCTGAAAACAGACAAAAAAATAAATCCTTAAAAACATGTGCTATGAATATTGATAGAATGGAATTTATATCGTGGATGGAACGCATCATGGACAGATTTGATATGTTGGGCGACAATATTGACGATTTAAAAAAGAAACGAAATACCATTGATGGAGAGGAACTACTCGACAATCAGGATATTTTGCAAATGCTGAAAGTCAGTAATCGTTCTCTGCAACGTTATCGCTCTATTGGGAAGCTCCCATATTACACGATTAGCGGGAAATTGTATTATAAATTATCAGATGTACATCAGTTTATCAGAGAGAGCTTTAATAAATAGAACAGAACGCCAATGAAAGCCAAACATTTCCATTGACTGCCACTTTAGGCTAAGCAGGAAGCACTTCCTTTACTTTCGGCATAAAAACTTTAAAATTTTCAGATTATGAGCGAAGAAACAAAGAAACAGGAAACCTCCGAGCAATCTGTTCAGAACGCACCAGAACAACTGTCGGACATACTGTTAATATTGGATAAGGAAAAAATGAAAATCCAAGCCGTAAAGAGCATTGACGAAAACGGCAAAATGGAAACCGTTGACCCTACTAAAAAGAACCAATCTGATTTTATGCGTGTGGACAAACACGGCGATTTCGTTTCCAATTTCCTATCCAATTTTTGGAGACAGCTAAAAGATCCTACCAATTTCACATTCTTTAAAGTGCCGGCAGGAGAAGCTGTAGAAAAGGCAAAAAAATTTCAAAAACAGGTAGATAACCCTACACCGGAGGGTAAAAAAGAAATGGAAAAACACGAGGTGAAAAATGAACCCGAAAAAGAACAAAAACAAGAAAATAAAAATGATATGGCAACAACACAGACAACACCGGAAACAAACGAATACCGTTTCAAGCCAGAACAGATTGATTGGGAAACAATGAACAATCTCGGATTAAGTAAGGAATACCTTGAAAAAAAGAACCTCCTTGAACCATTATTGAAAGGTTACAAGACCAATGAGCTTGTACCCATTAGCGTTAATCTTGGCGGTGCGGTAGTTCGCACAGATGCCCGTTTATCGTTACAGCCTACACCGGATGGAAGTATCGTGGCGGCAGTACACGGTATCAGACGTGAACCCAACTTAAACTTTGAGTTCTTTGGACACAAGTTTAACGAAGAAGACAAAAAGAACTTGCTCGATACGGGTAATATGGGGCGTGTGGTAAATTTGAAAAATCCCAAAACAGAAGAAATGATGCCGTCCATTATCAGTGTGGACAGGCTTACCAATGAGCTGATTGCTTTAAAAACAGAATTTATCAAAATCCCTGATGAATTAAAGGGGATAAAACTGAACGATGTGCAAAAACAAACCTTAATGGAGGGGAAACCTCTGTTTATCGAGGGAATGATTTCTACAAAGGGAACCACCTTTGATGCAAATGTTCAGTATAATGCTGACAAAAGATTTGTTGAGTTTTTGTTTGACAGAAACAACAATAACCAGCAATCCCAAAATAAGCAACAAAGTAATAAGCAAACCAGTCAACAAAAGCAATCGCACGAAGCTCCGAGAACTTTCAGAGGTAAGGAACTGACTGATGAGCAGTACAACAAATTCAAAGACGGACAAACCGTATATATTGAGTTGAAAGACAAAAAGGACCAGCCCTACCAGGGTTACATCACTTTCAATAAGCAAGATGGAAAAACCAATTTTGAGTTCCCAAATCAATATAAGGAACGTGTAAAACCTACCGAAGCTCACAAAACACAAACTGCGGTTAATTCTGAAGGAAAAACCAACGAAGCAACCAAAAATGTGAAAGAACCTTTGCAAAAAGGACAGCAAAGACCAAAAAATGAAAAGCAACAGGAAAAACCCCAAGCTCCAGCAAAATCAAAAGGTAAAAAAGTAAGTTAGTTATGAAAACAGTTATCGCAGAAAAACCAAGCGTAGCAAGAGAAATAGCCAGCTTATTGGGAGCATCTGATAAAAAAGACGGTTACCTAACAGGTAATGGCTATTTTGTTACCTGGGCATTCGGTCATTTAATTGGCTTAGGAATGCCCGAAGATTACGGGATTTCAGGATTTGACAAGGCTTCATTGCCCATTCTCCCGAACCCGTTTGTTTTAACCGTTCGCAGGGTCAAAAAAGACAAAGGCTACGAGGTCGATACAGGAGCATTAAAGCAACTGAATATAATTAAAGAACTGTTCAAAAAAAGCGATAGTATTATCGTTGCTACCGATGCAGGACGTGAGGGCGAACTCATCTTTCGCTATATTTATGAACACCTGAAATGCAAGAAACCATTTGAACGGCTTTGGATTAGTTCATTAACTGAAAAAGCCATTAAACAGGGTTTTGACAACCTAAAAGATGGTGTAGCATTTGACGGATTGTTTCAGGCAGCACAAGGCAGAAGCCGTGCTGACTGGCTGGTGGGCATCAATGCTACACAGGCACTAAGTATCTCGGCAGGCAATGGTATTTATTCGCTGGGCAGAGTGCAAACACCTACATTGGCCTTGATTTGCAAACGCTATCTGGAAAACAAAAATTTCTCTGTTAAGAAATATTGGCAAATTCAGCTATCACACAACAAAGACAGTATTGATTTCAAAAGTATCTCTAAAAAGAAATGGGACGAACAAAAGTTTGCCGAAGATGCTTTGAAGTTGATCCAAAGACAGAGAACTGCAATTGTTGTGTCGGCGGAAAGCAAGAACGTAACGGAGCAATCACCCTTATTATTTGACCTTACAGGTTTGCAGAAAGAAGCTAATAAAAAACTTAACCTGTCTGCCGAGCAAACGCTCAATATTGCCCAAAGCCTTTACGAGCAAAAATTTATTACCTATCCCCGTACCGGAAGTAAATACATTCCTGAAGATATGTGGACTGAAATTCCCAACCTTGTAAGAGCATTACAGGATAATGAACAATTTAAGCAAGCGGTATCAAAATTAAAATGGGGTCGGTTTAATAAACGTATCGTAAACGATTTGCGTGTAACAGACCATCACGGGTTACTGATAACTGACAAAATTCCATCTGCCCTTAGTGCCTATGAAACAAAGGTGTACAATATGATTGCCTTTCGATTGCTCGAAGCCATTTCACAAGCCTGTATAAAAGAAGTTACGGATATAGTACTGGAAGCATCACATTACGATTTTATACTGAAAGGCTGTAAGATATTAGAGGCAGGATGGCGTTCCATAAAAGGTAATTTCTCGGACGATGATGCCGAACCAATACAAAACTTGCCCGAACTGAAAAAAGGCAATGAGCTGAAAATTAAAGAAGTTGTTTGCTTGGAAAAGAAAACCAAACCGCCCGTACTTTATACAGAAGCCGGGCTATTGTCGGCAATGGAAAATGCAGGAAAGGAAATCGAAAATGAAGAAGAAAGGAAAGCCCTGCAAAATATCGGTATCGGTACGCCTGCTACAAGGGCGGCAATAATTGAAACCCTGTTTACCCGTAATTATATTGAAAGAGAAAAGAAATCCTTGATCCCAACGGAGAAAGGATTACAGGTTTACGAATTGGTTAAAGAACGTAAAATTGCAGATGTAATAATGACTGCCGAATGGGAATTGGCTTTACAGAAAATTGAAAACAACGAAGTTGATGCAAGAGTGTTTTTGAGAGAAATGGAAATCTATGCGAAGTCCATAACAGACGAACTCCTGCAAACTTCCATTGCTCAAAACAACCTGCCTAAACTGAATTGCCCGAAATGTAAAAGCCAGCAACTCATCATACGGGATAAAATTGTAAAGTGTCCTGATGAAGTTTGTAATTGGATACAGTTCCGTAATGTGTGTGGCGTACAAATCGGCATAACTGATATTGAAAGCCTTATCAGTAAAGGCAAAACTTCTCTCATCAAAGGAATGAAAAGCAAGTCAGGAAAGAAATTCGATGCCTTTATCATATTGGATGAAGAATACAAAACCTCTTTTGAATTTGAAAAAAACAAAAGTTACAAAAAGTAATGGAAAACAAACCTACCATTAGCACAACGGAAATCAAGAGCCTGATTTATTCCATACGTGGAAAGCAAGTGATGCTGGATAGAGACCTCGCTTCCTTATACCAAGTGGAAACAAAGAACCTCAACAAAGCGGTAAAAAGAAATATGGAAAGGTTTCCTATTTCATTTTGCTTTCAATTGACAGATGAGGAATTTGAAAACTTGAGGTTCCAAATTGGAACCTCAAGTTTAAACTATGGTGGAAGACGTTATCTACCTTATGCTTTTACCGAACAAGGTATTGCATGGCATCTGCTATACTCCGTTCACATATTGCTATTAAAGTGAGCGTTGAAATTATGGAAGCTTTCGTAGAAATGAGAAGAATGCTAATCAGTAACGCCTCTTTATTTCATCGTTTGGATAAGATTGAATTGAAGCAATTACAAGCCGATCAAAAATTTGAGGAAATCTTTAAGGCTTTGGAAAACGACAAGCTCCACAGCGAAAAAGGTATCTTTTACAACGGACAAATTTTCGATGCCTATACCTTTGTTTCTGATATTATCCGAAGTGCTGAAAGCTCCATTATCCTGCTTGATAATTATGTGGACGATACGGTACTGACCTTGTTGAGCAAACGCAAGGATACTGTAACGGTAAAAATCTATACCAAAAGCATCAACAATCAGCTCCAATTGGATTTACAACGGTATAACAACCAATATCCTCCAATTGAAGTTGAGATTTTCTCTGATGCACACGACCGATTTTTGATTATTGACAATACGGAGCTTTACCATATCGGAGCATCACTTAAAGATCTGGGCAAAAAATGGTTTGCCTTTTCAAGAATGGATATTGAGGTCGCTAATATGTTACAATTTCTGAACGGTTTATAAATTAGTTTACTTAGCCTCCTCTTGGGGATTCTCCAAAGGATGAAAAGCTGCAATCCTGCCACTTCCCAAAACATGCAAGGAATAGTGATTGCCGTTAAAGTATAGCGATTTGTCCCCGAAAATTCTGAAATCCTTGCCTTGCGATAGCCTGTCGTTTATTTGTGGTAAGAGGTTCTCAATGGCGATTTTTAGAATACGCCTTATGTCCTTATAAGAATACTGAAATTTCGTTTTATTCTCAAAGTGGCCTTCGATGGCTAATTCATCACAATGACGCAGATAGATGTGAAGAAACCCTTCGTAATCCCAATAGATAGGCTTAACAACGTTATGATAAGCCAAAGTTTCATTGTCAAACTCAATCCTGGAAATTTCAAGAGCCTTGTAAATTTCCGGGTATTCTTCTTTGAACTTTTCTAAAGTCTTATTGGTAGAACGCTTAATTTCTTTGACGACAGCTTCAATACGCACAGCTTTACGCTCCTTCAAAAACTCATTAAACTCCAGTATTTCTTCCGCAGAAATATCTTTGGCGTATAATTTAGCTTCCAACTCAAAAAAACGAGATAAATAGGTTTTATTTCCATCTTCTGAAAATCCTTTATTCTTTATAATATCCAAGTTCGCTGATTCAGGTTCTAAGTAAAATGATAGACCGCAAAACTTAGCCCATTCATCATCAGTTAGCGGATATCCACTTTTAATCTTTTGTCCTAACAGCCAATGATTTGATCGGTTCACATCAAATCCTGTGGGGTCCATTTTTATTTCAATTGTGTTTGGTATTTCTTTCTTGCCGACTTGTCCGAAGGCTTTTGGGGCAGGAAGATTCGTAGCTAAAACTTCATAAATATCACCGCTAATGAATCCTTCATTCTTTAGTTGTTCTTGCTGTTCCTTTGATAAATGCTCATCTGTGGAGTCAAATTTTACAAGGCCATTTGTTCGGGGCACATTCCCGGATTTAATGACTTGCTCCAGTGCTTCACGTTCTGCCTTTCCATACAATATAATACCCGAAATGTTACGTCCATATTTTTGCGCTGATTCGCTGTATTTGTGGAACTCAATACTGATGAATTTTCGTTCGTATTGACCATACATGGCATAAATCTCTTCAACAGAGAATTGAAATCTTTCCTTTTTCTGATCCTCAATTTCCTGTTTGAATTTTTCCAGCTCACCCCGGTATATTGAAATCGCATATTCCAATTGAGCGATTATTTCTTTATTCTCCGCTGGTGTAGCGGCTAATGTTTTTTCATGTGTGTTCAACTGTTCCTCGACTATATCACTAAGTAGATATAAACCTGGATCATTTATCTTATGGGTAATTCCATACATAGTTTCTCGATTTATTTGGTTAGTTTTTCTTACTATTTTCTATCAGTATAATTCACTTTGGATTAATCAATTCGTAAATCTTTTCACGCCTCGAAGTTGTATAGTTTTCGACTTTCGCAATAAATTCTTTCCGGTCCTCATGTTCGCTAATCAATAGAAATTCACCTTCCTCGTCTATAATTCTAGGATCGAAAATAATATTCATTTTGAGAATATACTTTTTGAAAAAGTCACCAAAATCATACGACTTAAAGTGAATGTTTTCCACATAAGTTCCCTCGTGGATATTAAAGGAACCTACTAAGACCTCAGCGTTTTTTCTATCAAAACCCGCATAGAATTTTGCATGAAAATCACGTTTGAACAAAGCCTTCTTATCAGTTAGTTCATCTACAGTTGGATTTAAAAGTCCGTAATCTTTAAGAACATTAATGTCCATACCTGTATTAGCCGAACCTTCAAGGAAAGATGTAAGGGTCGCTTTTCTCGTTAGCAAGGTTGTTTTATGCGGAATTGTGTTTTTTAGTATCCAATTCCAAAGCTCAACACGTTGTGCTTCGCTATTCTTAAAGTCAAAACCAATAAAGGGAACTGCTAAAAAAACTTTATTGTAGTAAACCTGCCATCTTATTAATAGCTTCTGAAGAATTGACAAGCAATCATCCCTATCGTAAACGCCATCTATTGTGAACTCCAAATCTGCACCTATCACATCTATCAGTATCAGTTGATGCTCTTCCTCTATAGGCAATTCCCTTTCTATAAAGTCCTTATATAAAACTCCTTTCGTGTTAAATCCGCAAGAGCATTGATAATCTACTACAACAATGATACTGTCCGGGTTTCCAGCTCTTCCTTTGAGGTAATAGTTTAAGTATGAATTTATTGACTTGTTTATCGAGGGTAACTTATCAGAAAGTTGAGCATATAGGATTGGTTCAAGGTGTGTTTTGCATCCCGGACAGAAAAAGATATTTTCTTCAATATCGCTAAAAGTAGGTTTTTCATATTCTCCCGTTTGAACAAATAGTAAGTTGTCGAAACTAAAATCTTCAGGGAAACTATCTAAGTCATGTTTTTTTAACGTCATTATTTTTGACTCTGGAACATCATTATCCCAAGAATCTAAAATCTTTGCTCCAGATTTGACTGAAGAATAATCGTCCGGATTCTTTACCTTATAAGGAAACTTTGTACCACAGTTATCACACTGCAATATCCACCCTCCACTATCGTTAACACCGCCCGGTACTTTACCAATTGACAATTGGATATTTCTTGGACAGGAAGGATTTGGACATTTTACCACTTCTGTTCTATGACTAATTTCAAACATGATCGTTATGTTGTTCGGTTATAAGCATTTCCTCTGATATATATTCAGATTCTCAGTTCAAAAATACAAATTAATTCCTCTGGTATTTTACGAGGTCACGCCAAATCCCGCCTCTCAAAGCCAAAGCCTACCACTTCTGCAAAGGAACTTATCTGCTACTATAATTTTAGGCATTGAGCAAAATTCTAAATAAAAATTATAGTATGAATATACAGCAAAAAGACCTCTCGTATTTCAGATTACGACTGCAAGAATTATTAAACAATAGCTTCCCCGAAAAGGCGAATGATAAAAAATTTATCGAGCAACGTGCATCGTGGGCAGCAAATGCCTATGAGGGTGCTTTCAGTTCGGGAAATACTATTGAGCAGTGCAGCGAAATAGCGAATTATATCCTGTTTGAAAACCTGCATTTTTCCAAGTTTGATACCGTGTTTCAAGTCGTGTGCAATGAGTTTGATACCATAATGGCAGACGAGGAACTGCGACCGTTCGCCCTGAAAATGTTTCCTGTGTGTGAGCCTGTTTTCGAAAGATATGAGCTAACCGATGATTTCACATATGACACAGAGTTTGACCTGCTCTATACCGAACTGACCGGAACCATCGCAATATGGATAGAGGAAAATGGGCTTCAGTAAACGCCAACATCTCCAACAGAACATTGATGCCCTGCGAATTGCTTTTAAACTGGAAAAGGAGAACCGTCAAGCCACCGTAGGCGAAAGACTGCTAATGATGCAATACAGCGGATTTGGCGGTCTTAAATTCGTTCTGAACCCCGTAGAGAACGAAATAGACATCAATAATTGGAGAAAAACGGAACACGACCTTTTCCTGCCTACGCAGGAACTCCACCAACTACTCAAAGAAAATTCCCAAGACGATAAGCAATATCGCAGGTATGTGGATAGTATGAAAAGTTCTGTACTAACGGCTTTTTATACACCGCCACAGGTTATAGATGCTATTTCCACAACCTTGCGTGATAGCGGTCTGAACATTCAGAAATTTCTCGAACCCTCCGCAGGTATTGGCTCATTTATACAGTCCTTTTATGAAAACCAAAAAGCGAGTGTTACCGCTTATGAAAAGGATTTGCTTACAGGTAAGATTTTAAAACAGTTTTACCCCGAAAGCAATATCCGTATAAGCGGGTTCGAGGAAATACCTGAAAGGGAGCAAAACAGCTATGATGTAATTGCCAGTAACATCCCGTTCGGCGATACTTCTGTATTCGACCTTTCCTATTCCCGAAGTAAGGACAGTGCAAAGGTTCAGGCTGCCCGAAGCATACACAATTACTTTTTTCTGAAAGGTGCTGATATGCTCCGTGATGGCGGTATATTGGCTTATATCACTTCGCAAGGCATACTTAACAGCCCAAAGAACGAACCCATACGCAGGGCGTTGATGCAGGATAATAACCTGGTTGCAGCTATCCGTCTGCCCAACAATCTGTTTACAGAATATGCAGGTACAGAAGTAGGAAGCGATTTGATTATCCTGCAAAGGAACACAGCAAAACAAGGTCTGACCGAAAGAGAAGATTTATTTTGCCAAAGTACGAAAACAGGCTACGGTACGCCAAGCAATGCTTTGTTAGATAAAAGTGGACAAATTGTACATACACATTGGAAAGTAGCTACCGACCCTTACGGGCAACCTGCTTTAATCTATACACACAACAAGGGTGTTGAGGGCATTGCAAATAGCCTTGAACAGATGCTTTCCGATGATTTTGGAAAGCATTTAAACTTGTCTTTGTACAAAGAAAAACGGAATGATGAACCTATTGTTCAAATTCCGACACAGCCCATTGTTACACCTCCAGTTATTGAACGTGAAATTCAAGAGCGTGAAATCATTCAGCCGGAACAACATCGTTTAACACAATCAGCCATCATACTGGAAAGTCCGCAGGAATTAAAACAGTTAAGCATTTTCGACCTGTTTGAAAATGATGATGAAAACATAGCGGTTTTAACTCCACCAAAGAAAGCAACGAAATCTAAAAAGCAAACTACCAAAAAACAACGGGCTAACATTGGTCGCCAAATCGACCTGTTCAGTTCAGCAATGCAGCAACCTTATACGCCTTCAGTTTCCAATGGCTCGGTCAATAGAATCGTTCCACCCAACGGAACAAAACAGGAAATTATTCGCGATTTATTTTCGCAGTCTAACGGAAATGACCAGGCTGATAAACCAGCTATTTCCGTACCTGTTCTTGCAGCCATTCCTAAGCCTGCTCCGTATAGTGGCGAATTGCAATCGTTCCATCGTAACGATTGCCTTGTGGTTGATAATGGTTGGGTAGGTCATTTACAGGAAGTAGATAAAGTGGATAAAACTGCAATGTTCTACCCATTGCAATTACCTTCTTTACAGAAAGCAAGAGCCGAAGCGTATATCGGAGTACGTGATATTTACCAACAGCTTTACAATAAAGAAGCGGAACTACAAACCGAACATAAGGCAGAAAGAGAAAATTTAAACCAACTGTACGATGCTTTTGTAAAAAGGTACGGTAGTCTGAACAGTGCCGATAATATCAAGCTGATTAAGACGGATAGTGCCGGAAAAGAAATCCCTTATTTGGAGCGTGTAAAAGGGAGTGTTATCCATAAAGCGGATATTTTCAGCCATCCTGTAAGTTTTTCCACGACAACATTAGCAACCGATAATCCCGAAGAAGCATTAGCATCCTCATTGAATAAATACGGAAGTGTTGATTTGGACTATATGTCCGAAATCAGCAGTATGTCTGCAGATGCCTTGAAAGATGCTCTGCACGGTCGTATTTTTTATAATCCCCTGCAAAGTGAATACGAAATTTCCGAACGCTGGATAGCCGGTAACGTGGTAGAAAAAGCACAGGAAATAATAGAATATGTAGAAAGCAATCCCGAAGATACCGAAGCAAAGCACAGCCTTATGGTATTGGAAGAAGCCCGACCAAGACGTATCGAATTTGAGGAACTGGACTTTAACCTTGGTGAACGCTGGATACCCACAGGTATTTATGCCAAATTTGCTTCACACCTGTTCGATGCGGAAGTGAATATCCATTATTCCGACAGTTCCGATGATTTTTCCGTAATCTGTAATCGGGGCAATCAAAATATATGGGTAAAATATGCGGTAAAGGCTGAAAGCAGGACGTTTGATGGCGTTGCTCTGCTCAAACACGCTCTTGTCAATACGACGCCCGATATCACCAAAAAAGTCGAAATAGACGGCAAGGAAGTCAAAGTAAAGGATATGGAAGCCATACAGATGGCAAACACTAAGATTGACGAAATACGTACCGCTTTTACCGATTGGTTACACGCACAGAGCAATGAGTTTAAAAAAAGGCTAACCGACCAATACAATGATAAGTTTAATTGTTTTGTTCGCCCAAACTATGATGGAAGCCATCAGGAGTTTCCGGGATTAGACCGTAAAGCATTGGGCATTGAAGACCTGTACGGAAGTCAAAAAGATGCCGTATTGATGATTAAACTCAATAACGGTGCTATCTGCGATCACGAAGTAGGTACAGGAAAAACATTGATAATGTGTACGGCAGCACAGGAAATGAAGCGTTTGGGACTTGCTCATAAACCAATGATAATCGGGCTGAAAAGTAATGTGCACGAAATCGCCGAAGCCTATCGCACTGCCTATCCGCACGCTAAAATCCTCTTTCCGGGCAAAGAAGATTTTACACCGCAAAAACGCCTGCGAATTTTCGGAGATATTAAAAACAACGATTGGGACTGTGTGATTTTAACACACGACCAATTCGGTATGATACCGCAATCGCCAGAAATTCAAAAGGAAATCCTCGAAATAGAATTGGATAATGTGGAGCGAAACCTCGATGCGATGCAGTCGCAGGGAGCTGAAGTAACAAGAGGTATGCTTGCCGGGTCCATTAAACGGAAAGAAAACCTCGAAGTAAAGCTAAAGACTTTACAGCACGATATTGAAAATCGCAAAGATGATATTGTCGATTTTAAAATGATGGGCATAGACCATTTATTTATCGACGAGAGCCATCAGTTTAAAAACCTGATGTTCAACACCCGTCACAGTCGTGTAGCGGGATTGGGTAACGCGGACGGTAGCCAAAAAGCTCTGAACCTATTGTTTGCTATCCGAACCATACAGGATCGTACCGATGCGGATATGGGGGCAACCTTTCTTTCGGGAACGACTATCAGCAATTCATTAACGGAATTGTACCTCCTGTTCAAATACCTGCGACCACGAGCATTGGAAAAACAAGGCATTAACTGTTTTGATGCTTGGGCTGCAATCTATGCCCGAAAAACGACTGACTATGAGTTTTCGGTTGCCAATAATATCGTGGCAAAAGAACGTTTCCGCTACTTTATCAAAGTACCAGAGCTTGCACAGTTCTATTCGGAAATTACAGATTATCGTACTGCAAAGGATATTGGTATCGACCGACCTGTAAAAAATGAAATCCTGTATAACATTCCACCAACTCCCGACCAGGATGTATTTATTAAAAAACTGATGGAATTTGCCAAAACAGGAAATGCAGTCTTGTTGGGAAGACCGCCCTTATCTCCAACAGAAGAAAAAGCAAAGATGCTGATTGCTACGGACTATGCCCGTAAGATGTCATTAGATATGCAAATGGTAAGCGGAGCTTACAAAGACCATCCCGATAGCAAGGCTTCACATTGTGCAGGTAATATTGCCAAATATTACAACAAATTCAACGCACAGAAAGGAACGCAGTTCGTGTTCTCGGATTTGGGAACGTATAAGCCTAATGAATGGAATGTGTATTCCGAAATTAGACGCAAACTCGTGGAAGACCACGGTATACCTGCAAACGAAGTACGCTTTATACAGGAAGCAAAAACGGACAACCAACGTAAGGAACTGATTAAAGGAATGAATGAGGGCAAAATCCGTGTGTTATTCGGCTCAACAAGTATGCTCGGTACAGGTGTCAATGCACAGAAAAGAGCTGTTGCCATTCATCATCTGGACACACCTTGGCGACCAAGTGACCTTGCCCAACGTGATGGTCGAGCAATCCGCAAAGGCAATGAGATTGCCAAGTTCTTTGCCGATAATAAAGTAGATGTAGTTATCTATGCCGTTGAAAAATCACTAGATAGTTATAAGTTTAATCTGTTGTTCAATAAACAGTTATTTATCGACCAATTAAAATCCAATAATCTCGGTAAACGTACTATTGATGAGGGCAGTATGGACGAAAAATCGGGAATGAATTTCTCAGAATATGTAGCAATTCTTTCGGGAAATACTGACCTGTTGGATAAAGCCAAAGTAGAAAAACAGATTGCAGGATTGGAAAGCGAAAAACAGGCGTTTAACCGTTCCAAATCAAGTGCGAAATACAAGCTGGAAGATTTTACGGCAGAACTGGGTAAAGCTCAATCCCGCTTTGACAGGATGAGCCTTGATTGGACTAACCTTCAAGGACGTATTCAGAAAAAACAGGACGGTACAGTTGTCAATGCAATTCAACTGACCGACCTGCCGCCAACCTCAAATGTAAAACAGATTGGAGCGAAACTCAATGAATTGGCGGACAAAGCCCATACAGGTGGTGACTATAAAGAAATCGGCAGCCTTTATGGTTTTCAGCTTTTGGTTAAAACTGAAATGACACAAAAAGACAGTAGCAGTCTTGTTGAAAAACATAACCGTTTTTTTATACAGGGTGAGGGAAATATTAAATACACTTTCAACAATGGTGTAATGGCTAAAGAACCTGAAACAGCTTCGCTGAACTTTCTAAGGGCATTGGAAAAATTGCCAACTTATATCAAAAAAGAACAGGAACATATGGCAGAGTTCCAAAAAAATATACCGATACTTCAGGAGGTTGTTAATGGTACTTGGCCTAAAGAGAAGCGGTTAAACGAACTAAAAACCGAATTAGCGGGCATTGACCGGAAGATACAATTATCCCTTTCGCCAGATAAAAAAGCAGATGCTCTGGAGCAAGTGGAAAAGCAGAAAGAAACTCCAAAATTTCAGGAAGGCATTATACGGACAAAAGGTATTCATATACCTCGTAGTATATTTTAGTAACATAGTATACGGGCAAAATAAAAGGGAGATCTAACATCTTCCTTTTATTTTATCACTCTTGCACCAAATACTGCAAATCTGGATCGTTTTTAATTCGCTCCAATTCACTTTCAATTATATGAACTACGTCTGATTTTATCTGCCGATAGTTTTTTTCAATCTCTTGTTTCATATTATTTGTACCGTTCTTATCTGTGAAAGATAAAATCTGCGGTATTTTTTGATAGGCTTTAGTTTCGGAAGCTACTTTGTCATTATCTACTACGATTTCACAGTGAAATATTTTCTGTTCAATACGTTCATCAAAATTGTCTGAAATTGCTCCTACAAACATCCCTTGTGTTAGCGTCGATATTTTAGATGCCGGTATTAAACTATCTAACTGAGTTGAAATAGAAGTAGATTTATCATTTCTGTTGATGGTTAAACTCTGCCTTTTTTGTAGAACCTTCCCGAAACGTTCCGAAAGACTTTTTGCCGTTTCTCCTACAACTTGTCCGCTAAAAATATTGCCGACTGTGTTTTGAATCACTTTAGCTTCCTTATCTCCATAATCACGTATTAATTGTGAGAAATCCTGAAATCCTAGGCAAACTGCTACCTTATTACTACGAGCTGTTGCAATCAAATTATCCAACCCTCTGAAATAAATGGTAGGCAGCTCGTCTATGATAACTGAACTTTTCAATTGTCCTTTTTTATTGATGAGTTTTACAATTCTTGAATTATATAAACCCAATGCTGCGGAGTAAATATTTTGACGGTCAGGATTGTTCCCAACACATAAAATCTTTGGTTCTTTCGGATTGTTGATATCCAGTGAAAAATCATCGCCAGTCATTACCCAATATAGTTGTGGACTGATCATTCTTGACAAAGGGATTTTTGCCGATGCGATCTGCCCTTGTAATTGGTCTTGTGCTCCACCTTGCCACGCATCCATAAAGGGTGATAAGTAATTTTCTAAATCAGGATATGAGGTAAGAATTGTGAATACATCCGAATACTTTTTATTCAGCAATTCTATGGCGTGGGGAAAAGTGCAATACTTGCCATCCTCATATATTTTTAGATACCAGATAATGGCAGCTAGTAAGATAATCGGACTTTCCACGAAGAAATCCCCTTGCTTCTGGATCCACGATCTGTTAAGATTCAGCATTATCGTGTAAGCTGCTTCATAAGCATCTGAAATGTCCG
Organism: uncultured Flavobacterium sp.; assembly: GCF_946478785.1. The sequence continues at coordinate 40,055 of NZ_CAMLDD010000024.1, read as the reverse complement.
TCATAAAGTCGGGATTGAGTGGATTGCAACGGTGACTCTTACGTGGGTCGTCGAAATTTATCACGTAGAATTTCGGCTGAATTTTATACTTGTCTCGATGCTTCAGCAAATGATTATAGGCAATGGTAGAAAGATCGTCAAACTTGAAATCGTAAATGTACATGGAGAAGCCTTTCTCAATCTGCTGTTTAATGTAATTGTTTACAATAGCATACGATTTACCCGAACCCGGTGTCCCCAACACAATCGTTGCCCTAAACGGGTTTACGATATTTATCCAACCGTTATTCCATTTATTTTTGTAATAAAACTTGGTGGGTAGATTGACAGAATACTCATTTTCCATCAACTTTGTTTCCTGCTGAAAACTCTCATTTTCATTATTGAAAACATCTTCCATTAAATTGGTGCGAAGCAAACGGCTCATCCATACTCCGGCTACCATTAAGCCGATATAACCTAAACTTGTGGTAAGGATATACAGAAATGTAGCAGTGTTCAGTGGTAGCTTTAATAATGGAAAGTTCAGGAAGAAAAGGATAAAACCGATAGCTAAAGCCACATAGATTTTAGTCCAGGTTATCTTTTCGTTTTTAACGCCCTTAGTACCCAAACAGCTTAAAGACAACAAAACCAAAGCAAATACTTTGGTATATAAGGTATTCGAAAACAGCCCTACCGTTCGCTGAAAATTGCTTAATATTTCGTTGATGACTTCTAACGTACAGCCACGTTCTATAAAGAAACCGTAGCAAAACCAATACAAATGCATCAATACTATAATGATGCTTACTGCTCGCATAAAAGCCATTATCTTGGCAAGCCCTCTTAAATCGTCTTCTCCTTGCATTATTTTGAGTTTTAATGTTCGGGCGTGAATTTAAGGGCTGTGCCGAGTGGTTATTAGAATCTGGCATTCTATGGCGGTGCGTGGCGGTGTTTGGCTGAACCAAATTAATAATATTTACGGCTTATTGATAGTCCGCAATGCTTTTTTTAGAATGTAAATCGTTTCCTTTGTTTCACTTTCTTTTTCCCACCGCTTGCAAAGTGCCTTTACAAAATCGGGGTGGGTTTTACTTGCGTCATTGAGCCAATTACCTACACTATCTTGCACGTATTTTGATTTGTCGGATTTTAAGGCTTCTAATATTGGCAGTCCCAAATCGGGATTTTGCTTTAATTCTTCGATGTGTTCGCACCATACTCCACATGGTCTTGTTGCTTCGGTAGTAAATCTTCTGATCTTTTCATCTTCGTTTGATGTCCACTCCGAAAGAATTTGAATGCTTTGGGTAAGGTTTTGAGAAATTTTAGCTCGTACAGCTAACCAAGCTATTTCCCTTACTCCAAAATGTTTATCTGCTGAAAAAGGTTGAATTTGTTTGAGTGTTTCTGCAATGTTCAACTTTTCATTTTTGCCAATGGTGTAAGTTGCCCAACAGCGAACTAAATCGGCTTTGTGGTGAGATAATACGGTTAAGAAATCACTATCATTATGCTGTATTGTTTGCTCAAAAATTCCTGTTCCGATAGCTTCGTTTATTGTATTTACAGTTTGCTTTTTCAGTTGGTCGATTTTGTTCAGAATTGGTTTCAGATAATCTGTTCGTTGATTTTCTGTAAGCAAATTTTTTAGTAACAGACGCTGATCAACAGCTAACCACTCTACGAGGTTAGCTGTTTCGATTTCTCCAGAATTAAGCTGTGCCAATATTTCTGCCGGAATATCCTTTGTGCTTCTTGCTCCTTTTCGTTTTACTTCGTTCATAATTGCTCTATCAGTTCTTGTATATTTATCCTGTTCATATAGTTGGTATCAACAAATTTATAGACAATGCTACTATTTGTATCTATCACAAAAACGGCAGGAACAGGCAATTCGTTATTATTATTCTCGTTGTATTCTGACAGCTCTATACCCAAACTGCTATAAGTCGGAATTACATAGTTTTGAAGTTCAAACGTAATACCAAGCTGTTTAGCCAAAGCATTGTTTTTATCTGTCAATAATTCAAATTCTAAATGGTGATTGATTTTGAGTTCTTCGCTATAATCGGACGTTTGAGGGGAAACAGCAATGAGCGTTACATTTTTACCTGTAATCTGTTTCAAATTATCCTGCAATGCTTTCAGTTCAAGATTGCAATAAGGACACCAACTGCCACGAAAAAAAGCTATTATCACTTTTCCGTTTTGTAAAAGCTCTTTTAACGCTACGGTCTTATCGCTCGTATTTGGCAGACTAAAATCTGGAAACTTATCGCCTACGCTGATACTGCTATCTTCCATATTTTTAGCTTTCAAATCCTGAATAGATTTACCGAATACCTCTAAAACTTCTGTCGGAAGTTGTTTTGCTAAATTTTCATTTAGTTCGTTAATCTGTTGTTCTAAATTTTTCATATCTTATTTTATATTTTTGCAAAGTTTTGAAAGTAAATTCATAACTACAATACCGCATATAATTGTCCCTATGGGATAAAAAAGTCAATTTTATGAAAACAAAGGAACGAGCGATAGAAGAAAAAATTTGTCCATTGGAATTTGCTGTAAATGCTATCAGCGGAAAATGGAAAATCCCTATCGTATGGCGAATAAATGAAGGCGAAAAACGTCCAAGTGAAATGTTAAGAGGTATTGCAAAAGTGGACAGGCGTGTTTTAAATCAGCATTTAAAGGAACTGGAACAAGACGGAATTTTAACCAAGAAAATATTTAATGAACTTCCACCTCGTGTTGAGTATTCACTTACACCACTTGGGGAAAAATTAGTAGATGTACTTTGGAAACTGAATGATTGGGGTAAAGAGCTATTAATTGTCAAGAAATAAAAAGTATGCTATTTTTTTTATTTTCTCCTTTTCTTTCTCATCTTGTTAGCAAAGTCCTGTTCTTCGTAATCTTCGCTCTGGGCTTCGGGCAATAAACCGCCTAATGCTTCAATCAAACCGTCTTCGTGTTTTTCCGTAGTTAAAAAGTCAAACAAATGGTGTGGTTCTTCCGCAGGAATATCCGTATCATTTGATGTGGGTAGCTTGGGTTGCTGTAAAACAGGTTCTTTAATTTCTGGTTTGATGTTATTGTTCCAATAATTATTAAAGACATTGGCAGAAAGTTCCTTGCCCAAACGTGAACCGTTCCAAACCGTTTTAGAATTATGGTCTATGAAAGTCATTCCGTAAATACGCCCAGCATCATTTCTACGCACCACTACGTTAATGCCCTGTTCAGCTAATTGCTTTTTAAAAGCCTGCTCATCGCTTGTTGATTTCAGGGCAATGGTAACTGCGGATTGTAAAGTCTTTTGGATTGGATTGCCTTTCAAAGCCGTTTTGCATTTCGCAAAATGTAATTCCAAAGCTGGAAATCCTGCATTTTTTCCAAACAACGAAGCCTTAAACGGGTGTCCAGTTCTTTCGCCTTTTTTATTTAACGGAATGTATAATAAACCTTGCTGTGGTTTTCCCTGCAATTCGCCTTCCACTTTTTCGGTCGTAACATTGAACAGGGAAAGCAAAGCATTGTATTCTCCCAAAGTTTGATATTGATAATAGTTAGGCAGGTGTCGTACTACCGAAGCTATCTGACTTTTCACATCGCCAGCCCGATAATCCACTGGACGGAATACCTTATCATTTTGTTTATGTTCTTTGTCTGTTGCTGGTATCAATCTGTATTTCCTTTCAAGTTCACGGCATACATTCATAGACCGCATTTTCTCGAACTTATCCGAAATCTTTTTGCCCTCTTCGTCCACGCAAACCGATACGATATGGATATGGCTGCGGTCAATATCGGTATGTTTAAACACAACAAAAGGCTGTTCGCCGTAACCCATTTCCCTCATATATTCCTCTGCCATTTCCCTAAACTTGTCATCACTAACCTTGTCTTTCGGGTTCGGATTGAGCGAAATATGCACCGTATGCTTTTCTGTATTGCGGTTGGCTATAAGGTAAGGAGCAAAAGATTGGGCTAATTGTGCAACGGAATAATGACCGTTAGCGGTTTCAATTATCTTATTGGCGAACAAAATCAGTCCGTTTTCATTCTCCACTTTGAGCTGATTGTAAGCCAATGCACCGTATAAATTTCTACTTCTACCAATCTTTGCTATCATTTCTAAGGCTGTTTTTTCAGATATTTTGCTTCAAATTCCTCACTTATCTGAATGATTTTTTGGCATAACACCGCCATTTCAGCCGTCTGTTTTTCCAATTTATAGAGAAATGCCGCCGCCTTTTTCTCGGAAAAATGACGGTACAACAGCTTCACAATCTGATTATAGTTCACACCCACAGAACGGAATTGGCTGTGAAAAGAAGTAAGTCGCATATAAAAATCAACCGTTCCTTTGTCAATTTTGACCGATTTCATTTCCTTACTGAACAGCAGGGAAATGATAAACTTTGCTTTATTGGACATTCCCGATGCTTCAAAAAGCGATAAAAGTTTGGCATTTTCTTCGTCTGTAAGACGGAAAACGTGGCGGTGGATGCTTGGGTCGGTCTTAGGTATCCGTCCGCCCTTATTCTGTTTTTTGTTACTGTTGTCGTTCATCACTAATCCATTTTTAATCTACACAAAACCTCGACTTCGGAGAGTGTTTTTTAGCTCCCGGCAGGGCAAGTTGTTTTAGGCACTAACTCGGTTTCGAGTGCCTTAAAACACAACTTGCCGTGTTCTGATGAACACAATAATCCGCCCTACGGGTCGGATTGAATGTAACAGGGAAAAACGGCTTGTTGCCGTTCCCGTTGCCACCTGATATGTCAAAAGACTTTTGCATAAATCCGTTAATAAAAATCATTACACAAAGTAAAGGCTTGTTTTTGAAAGCATTGTACTGTGACACAGTGCCAAAAACTGCCTTTGAACGCCAAAAACTGCCACATTGAAGGAACTGCTTATTTATCTCTTTTTATTTGTACCGACCTGCATAAATAGTTATGCACGTAACAAGCTAAGTATATAACTATCGAGGTAGATAGATAAAAAAACAAGTACATAGGAAAGTACATCTTCAGATACCTATCTGTGTAATTCTATCTGTAGAGATGCAGGCATATCAGTAAGTAGGTTTTTCGATACAAACTTACTTACCTGCACACCTACAGAGGTATGTGTTTAGGTGCATAAATGCCTGTCTAAATATATCTGTATTGAGAAACATACCTATATGCAGAGATAAATATGTAGCAGACTGCAAACATAGGCACCTACGTAAATGAGTATATAAATAATTTAAAAAAAGTTAAAAAGATGAATGCAAAACACAAAACAGTTTTTATCGCCTTTTCTTCTCAAAAAGGCGGTGTAGGTAAGAGTACGTTCACAACACTTGCGGCAAGCATCCTGCATTATCGTTTGGGTTACAATGTAGCTGTATTTGATGCAGATTTTCCACAGCATAGCCTGTTGAAAATGAAAGAGCGTGATTTGAAAATGGTAATGGAAAACGAGGCTTTGAAAAAGTTGGCGTACAAACAGTTTACCACTATAAACAAAAAGGCGTACGAGATTATTCAACACAGAGCGGATAGCGTACTGGAAGCAGCCAACGAATTTGTTGAGGCTTCTCCGGTTTCAATTGATGCTGTATTTTTTGACCTTCCGGGAACGGTAAACACGCCGGGTATTCTGAAAGCATTGGCGGGAATGCACCACATTTTTACGCCAATCACGGCAGATCGTGTAGTAATGGAAAGCACGCTCGTTTTCACACAGCTCTTGCAAGATGTGATTATGAAAAAAGGTGAAACTTCCATAAAAACGATCAACCTGTTCTGGAACCAGGTTGATGGCAGGGAGAGCACACCTTTATACGATGTGTATAACAACCTTATCAATGATTTGGGATTTAGTCTGATGCAAAGCCAAGTCAAAAACAGCACACGCTTTCGCAAAGAAAGCGAAGTGAGCAGCAAAGCTATTTTTCGCTCAACGCTGATGCCTCCGGACGAAAGGTTGATGAACGCCTGCCAACTAGACCTTTTTATGAACGAATTTTTAAAAATCATTCAATTATAATCCCTATGGAAAAAGATAATAAGAAAAAAATTACTCCTGATATTGACGAGGAGTTAATGATGAATCTGATGGTTGACGGTGTAAAGAAAGAAGGGTTACAGCTTCCACCGGAACCTGAACCAAAAATAACCGAAACGGAGGTCGTTAAGCCAAAGGAACTATCACAGGAGAAACAGGCTGTCAGGGATAAGATCCGTAGTAAGAGAAATTCTGAAGTAGATTACGAAAGTACATTTTTTAAGAAATCAGACACCAATGCCCGTGACGGAAAAACAGTTTATATCAGACCAGAATTTCATGAAAAATTGACACGCATCATACAGGTGATTGGCGAAGATAAGATTACTATTTATGCTTATTTGGACAACTTACTGGATTATCATTTTCAGGAATTTGCCGAACAGATTACCAAGAGCTATAACGAAAAGTATAAACCGATTTAATAGTTATGGAAACATTAATTGTAATATGCCTGCTGATAGTCATTGGGCTATTGTTGCATGATAAGATTGTTATCAAAAAGAGGTCGGAGCAAAAGCCGAAACAGGAAAAAGTCAATCCTAATCATCCAGATATAATGGGACAACCGAAATCTATAAGAAGCCAATTAGTGCCAAACACCGCCACTGATCGCCAAGTGGAGGAACCAAATTTTAATCCTGATAATTTAGACATAGAATACGACGAGAATGAAAACTTAGGTATTCAAATTCCGCAGGAAGAGCTGGATAAGGTTTTTAGTAATACGCCTGATTTTGAGGAAGAGGAAGAAGAATGGAAAAGGTATGGAATATCCGGTGGCAATAATGGTTTAGCCCAAGGGGTTACTTTTGAAGAACTAAGCTCCGTGGGGGTATTGCTCCAAAAAGAAAAGTTGGAAACAGCCCAAAAGGAAACAGCGATAGCTATAGTTCAGAAAATACAGGGAACCGAATTATTCAGTCTACTGGAAAATTCCATAGACGGTGCATCCAGAAAAATTGCCGAGCTTTTGGATAGCACAATCATTTCTGAAACGGATGCCAGTTCTTCCACTTTGCGGAAAAGTGATTTGAATGATTTTGACATTGGGGAGTTTGTGTAAGGATTTTTATCCTTCAGCAATAACAAAAGCCTGAGAGAAAGAAGAAGAATGGCTTATACTAACATGCCAGTTCTTAATCCCTAAAGATATAGATAGGTGTAGTGGAGTACCTGATAAGATTATATTTGGTCTTCCTGCATCTTCTTTTAATATTTCAATATCGGTTAAAGCAATTCCGTCTTCCATACCTGTAAACAAGCATTTTAGAATAGCCTCCTTTGCCGCAAATCTACCCGAAAGAAATTGTAGTGTTCCTTTTGCTGGACAGAGGTCTAACTCCCTATTAGAAAAGATTCTAGATTGTATAGCTCTATTATTTTCCCAATCTAACTTTCGTGAAACAGTATGTTCTACTATATCACAGCCAATTGAAATAATCATTACTAAAATGAAATATGTTTTAATTTTCTATTTGCTGTATCAAATTCTATAAGACCGCCCTGATTTGATATCAGAAATCTAAAAGCAGCATAAGATTGTAATATGGCATATTCCCATTCTTCAGAGGTACGAACGCTTACTTCAAAATTCTCTGTCATTTCTTTAATTATTCTCAAAGTAGTTTTTGATACTTTTGATTTTCCTTTAAAAAAATTCTTTCTTTTTGCTTCATTAAATATAATCATAGAAATTGCTTCCTCCGTAATTGTGGCTCTTGCACCGTCTTCTATTTCATCAACCAAAGTGTTACTTTTTCGTTTTCTTTTCATCATGGCTCTTGTACATGGAGACCATCCCAATAGAGCGGCAAACGAATAATGAAATATATCATGATAACGATAGTAATCATTTTTATAAGAGTTGTCATTAATAACATCTCCAAGTTGTTCAGTTCCATTAAAAATTACTCTTACTTCGTTCTTTTGGTCATTTCCTACTTCTTTAAATGACACGTTAAAATATCTAGGGATTTGCTCCCCAGATATATAGTTGTCGTCAAAAAACTTTTTCTTAATTTGTTTTATCATAGTATTTTATTCTTTAAATCAGAAATAATGTTTTCGTTAATTCCCCATTTTGGAGGAAACCAATAGTCAATAGGTTTAGAGTTAAGTTTGTACACTTGCTTAATCCTTACTCTATCACTATTGCCTTTTATATCAGGATGTTTTACTCTTGCATACTTATCTACTTCACAAAATAAATTTTGACAATCTATCAGTTGTAATCGCCTTCCCCAAAGTGTTTTGAAATCTAACTGTAATCTTTCAAATTCCATTTCCTGCCTATCGGTCATTAGTTTAATGATTTCAACATTGCTTAACCCTCCTGTATTAGCAAAGCATTTACTTATTCCACCTAAAGCTCCAGGGCCAGGTACTACAAATTCTGATTCTGAAAAATCAATTATATTAGAGTAATTAATGTCAATTAAAATTTGATACGCTAAAAAATCGCCTAATCCCGGAAAACTTTTAACAATGTCAAATGCTTGTTGCATTTTGTTACAATCCATAAGTTGTATAGAAGTGTCTTTTTTCAAGATATAATCTATCAATTTTAAATGATTTGAGTGTTTTCGCTCGTAGCCAAATTGCCTTACAGAAGGCATTATATATGCTGCTGAATAGATTGTCTTCTTTTCTGCGAAAGCCTTACTTAGAACTTTATCATACCTTTTAAAATCAAATTCTTCATAATTTAAGTCTCCAATATTTTTTTTTAGCAATTCCCATGTGTCAATTTTGTTAAACAATTTGAACAACAGTATTCTAAAAAGAACTTCATCGGGTGAGTTAGAATAATCATCATTGTAAATAACTTCCTTAATTAAATACTGACTTACTCTATCCGAAGCCCTGTAAGCATTTGTAAATTTATGTTTAGATAAAATGGGGTCGTTTGTCCAAGGATATTTATCCCCTTGTATTCGACTAAAAAAAACATCTTGTCGTAATACCGCAAACCTCCAATAGCTATCAAATACCTCTGTTGTTTTAGCAGGTAATAATGGCTTATATATTGTAAAAGTGTTCTGCTTTTTAGCTATTGTACTCATTAGTTTTCTACCTTCATTTTAATTATTAATCCTTTTGCTTGAGCTTTTGTTAAATGGTCTAATTTTTCAACTCCAACAAAACAATTAAATCGTTCCAATTCTAATCCAGCTTGCTGTGCTACAAACTTTCCAAGATTGATTAACCCTAACCAGTTTCCATAAGCTCTCTGATACAAATACTGCATAGCATAAAAGCTATTTATTATTAATCCTCCATTTTCTGATTTATAGAATGAAACATGTTGTAAACAAGGAAAACTCTGGAATACGCCATTTTTATGGTCTTTTAATGGGTCAAAAATAGCAGCTTGTGATTTCGAGCGACGTTTTATTTTAGAGTCTTCACTTAAAGAATCAATTATTATTTCTAATTGATTCTTTTTACTGTCTCCAAATGCTATAAGGCGTTCAAAATAAGTTCCTGCACTGTTTCGCTTATCAATTTTCTTTAGTCTTGGTAAAACGTTTTCTAAATACAATCTAAACAACTCTTGCCGGTTACTTTTGTTAAACAGATATAAAGATTGTGGAAATATTGTTTCAGAAACAATATCAATTGAATCTAGTTGGTGTTCTGCCAAATCTTTGTTCAATTCGTTTTTTATAGTGTTATCCTCGTCAAAATCAGATAAAGTCAAAACTAATGGTGTAATTTCATTACCCGAGTTATCGATTATATGTTGTAACACTTTACACCATGCTTTCGATAAATTATTCTCTTCTATTAGTACTGGTATATTCATTTTATTAGTTTTCTAAATGTCTATATTCCGCAAAACCAATATAGTTCTGTGGTTGGATTCTCACAAAGCAACTGGTTTCACCACTTGTTGAATAAATGGAAGATATTCCAGATTTTTTCGCTAAATATAGTGTCCCAACTTCTGTGCTTTTTATCTTTTCTAAATAGTTATTATCAACTTCTAAATCAGAAGGAATAACTAAGTAGTTTGAAACTTCTAAATCAATAGGTTGATTATTTGTTTTAAAATCAATAATCTTGAAATATGCTTTTTCTTCAACGTTGCCAAAATGCTTTTTGAATATTTTGGAAGGTGTATGTTTAGATAATTCCATGTATTTATATTCATTCATTAACATATTGACTTTACAATGTGTAATTAACGTTTGATATCCAACCCCTAATACAGAACTAACTATATAATAATCAATTTCTCTTGCGGTATTAAAATCAAGCTTTCTTTTTTTGAACTCTGATTGTACACAAGCAATTGGCATTAACAAATGAGCAGAAAATGCATCAACTAATTTCTCATCATCACTTTTGTAATTTGAGTTGTCATTTTCGTCTGTAAGAATATCTAATTTTAATCCATGGTTAAAAACATGATGACCTAATTCATGTCCGCAAGTAAAAATTCTTCTTGGGAACGGACGTAGACGTGAAATTATAATTTTGGGTTGGCTTGTATTGTTCATAATGATATTATTTACATAAAGACCTTCCATATTAATATCAACGAATTGTACATCTATGTTTAATTTAGAACAAACATCGTAGATGTTTATAGCCTCATATAAACTGAGCCCTAATTTTAGTCTTGTTTCACTTGCTTTTCGGATAGCACTTGTATATAACTCATTCATTTATTTCGGAAGTATTCTTAAGATTTCTAATAGCTTCTTTCTGTCGGATTCATCCATTTTCCCCAATTCCCTTGCAGCAATTTTTGTTTGCTCATCTAAAGCCGATTCATTTTCCTCTTTCAACAAAAGCCATGAAGTGCTTACTTTGTACAACTTAGCAAATTGAATAATCTCTTCTGCACTTACTTTTCGTTTTCCACTTTCTATTTCAGAAATAGCTGGTCTTTGTATTTGTAAGATTTTTGCAGCATTTTCTTGCGACAAGCCAGACATAACCCTTGCTTCTTTTAATCTTTCAGCAATTTGTTCTCTTTCAGTCATAGTACCCTTATTGTTCATTTTTTGACAATTTTAATAGCTTCGTTGCAGCCTCTTTTATATTTAATTGTTTCTTCGTTTTTTGATCATGGAAAATATAGCAATCATTTGGTATAGTAATACCTGTTTTAATCTCAATTTGAGAAAAAATGGAAACTAACACTTGACTCATAATGAAATTTCCAGGATAGAAATTTCCACTTACGACTTCTTCAACTTCTTGATGAATACAAACTTCTTGTATAATCTCAATTATTTCTTTTTCTAATTCTAATATTTCCATGATTGTAAGAATTTCATACAAAAGTATGTAAGATTTTCTTACAATCAAAATATTTTGATAAATATTTATGCCACTCAACGCCAAATCATTCCTTTGACTGCCACTTTGTTATAACCCCTTGATTTCCGAAACATCTTTGTCCCGAAAGCCCGCAAGGTGTGGGATAACAAAAACAAATTAATGTGTTTCAATTAAGGAAAAACAAAGAAAAAAAGTTTTGCTGGCAACCGTAGCGATGTTGTCAGGAATTGGTTCTTTCGCACAGGGAAATGGTTCGGCTGGGATCAACGAAGCTACCCAAATGGTAACAAGTTATTTCGACCCCGCAACCCAATTAATTTACGCCATCGGTGCGGTGGTTGGGCTTATCGGAGGCGTTAAGGTGTACAACAAATTCAGTAGTGGCGACCCCGATACTTCGAAGACGGCAGCTTCATGGTTCGGTGCGTGTATCTTCCTGATTGTAGCGGCTACTATTCTACGTTCATTCTTTCTTTAATCTTTTGCCTTATGAATTACAATATCAACAAAGGCATCGGAAGAACGGTAGAATTTAAGGGATTGAAAGCACAGTACCTTTTCATCTTCGTAGGTGGATTGCTCGGTACCTTAATCTTCGTGATGATAATGTATATGGCAGGTGTAAATTCTTACATCTGTCTATTACTCGGAACCGGAGGTGCTTCACTCATCGTATGGCAGACTTTTTCACTGAACAGGAAATATGGCGAACACGGACTGATGAAGTTGGGAGCCATAAAAAGGCATCCTCGCTACATAATCTGTCGCAAGCCTGTACACAGGTATTTAAGATTCACTCCTAAACCCAAAACCGTATGAGAAATGTAGCTAAGACAGCCACATTGGAAAACAAATTTCCTTTGCTAGCAATAGAGAACAACTGCATTCTTTCTAAAGATGCAGACATTACCGCCTGTTTTGAAGTACGGTTGCCAGAACTGTTTACCGTTGCGTCGGCAGAATACGAGGCTATCCATTCCGCTTGGCACAAGGCAATCAAAACCTTGCCAGACTTTACAGTCATTCATAAACAGGATTGGTACATCAAAGAAAACTACGCTCCCGATCTGGCACAGGAAGACCAAAGTTTTCTGTCAAAATCCTACCAACGTCATTTTAACGAGCGACCATTCCTAAACCATTATTGCTATCTGTTTCTAACCAAGACGACCAAGAATAGAATGCATATGCAAAGTAATTTCAGTTCGCTTTGTAAGGGTACGCTTATTCCAAAGGAAATCAATAAAGAAACGATACACCGATTTATGGAAGTGGTGGCTCAGTTTGAGCGTATTGTGAACGATAGCGGCTTTATAAGCCTGCGACGTTTGACTGAAGACGATATCATTGGTACGGACGAAACACAGGGATTGCTGGAACAATACCTAACGCTGTCAAGAGAAAACGGAACGGCAATGCAGGATATAGCACTCAGTGCTGAAGAAGTCCGTATTGGAAACAAAAGGTTGTCCCTGCATACCTTGTCCGATACAGACGACCTGCCTGCAACCGTTTCGGCGGATACCCGATTTGAAAAACTTTCCACTGATCGAAGCGACTGTCGTTTATCCTTCGCTGCACCTGTGGGATTATTGTTGAGCTGTAACCACATCTACAACCAATACCTGTTTTTAGATAATAGCGAAGATAACCTGCAAAAGTTTGAGAAGTCAGCAAGGAATATGCACTCACTGGCTCGGTACAGCCGTGCCAACCAAATCAACAAAGAATGGATTGAAAAGTACCTGAACGAAGCCCATTCCTTCGGACTTTCTTCAGTTCGTTCACACTTCAACATTATGGCTTGGTCGGAAGATCCTGTGGAACTCAAACAATTGAAAAACGATTGCGGTAGTGCATTAGCATTAATGGAATGCAAGCCACGCCACAATACAACTGATGTAGCTACCCTGTATTGGGCAGGAATGCCAGGCAATGCAGGTGATTTTCCGAGCGAGGAAAGTTTTTACACTTTTATTGAGCCAGCCTTATGTTTCTTTACCGAAGAAACCAATTATCACAATTCACCATCGCCATTTGGTATCAAGATGGCTGACAGGCTTACAGGAAAACCTATTCATTTGGATATTTCGGATTTGCCAATGAAGCGTGGCATTATCACGAACCGGAACAAGTTTATTCTTGGTCCGTCAGGTTCTGGTAAATCTTTTTTTACCAATCACATGGTTAGGCAATACTACGAGCAAGGTGCTCACGTACTGCTGGTAGATACAGGTAACTCCTATCAGGGGTTGTGCGAATTAATCAAAGGAAAGACTAAAGGCGAAGACGGTGTTTACTTCACTTATACCGAAGATAACCCGATTGCCTTTAATCCATTTTACACCGATGATGGTGTGTTCGACATTGAAAAGCGTGAGAGTATCAAGACTTTGATACTCACGCTTTGGAAACGTGACGATGAACCGCCTACAAGGTCAGAGGAAGTTGCTCTTTCCAATGCGGTTTCAGGTTATATCGACCGAATAAAAAGCGAGGGCTTTTTCCCATCGTTCAATGGCTTTTACGAATATGTGAAAGGAGATTACCGCAAGGTACTCGAAGAAAAACAGGTTCGTGAAAAAGACTTTGATATAGCCAATTTCCTCAATGTTTTAGAACCTTATTATAAAGGTGGCGAGTATGACTATCTGCTGAACTCGGACAAGCAGTTAGACCTTTTATCCAAACGCTTTATCGTGTTTGAAATTGATGCGATTAAAGACCACAAAATCCTCTTTCCAATAGTTACCATTATCATTATGGAGGTATTCATCAACAAGATGCGAAGACTGAAAGGTATTCGCAAACTGATACTGATTGAGGAGGCTTGGAAAGCAATCGCAAAGGAAGGAATGGCTGAATACATAAAGTATCTCTTTAAAACGGTTAGAAAGTTTTTTGGCGAAGCCATAGTCGTAACACAGGAGGTAGATGATATTATCCAATCTCCGATTGTGAAAGAGAGTATCATCAACAATTCCGATTGCAAAATCCTGCTCGACCAGCGTAAGTATATGAACAAATTTGATGATATACAGGCAATGCTGGGGCTTACTGAGAAAGAAAAAGCACAGGTTCTCTCCATCAATATGAACAACGATGCCAGTCGCTTGTACAAGGAAGTTTGGATTGGATTGGGCGGAACACACTCGGCAGTGTACGCAACGGAAGTAAGCCTTGAAGAATATTTGGTGCGCCCATAAGGGCATATAGTGAATGTGGTTTGGCAACCACTGGGCAAGTGTTTATAACGCCCATCAACAGCCGACTTATCCGAACGGGAAACCCGACGGGGAGTGTAGCATGTCGGAAAAGCCATAAGTCAACTAATTGTCGTGTTGCGACTGAATGGCGAGTTGAAAAGTTAGATATAAGGATGAAGTCTTGATTGATTGAACGACAGTCCGAACGGTCAGTTCTTAGGCAGTGACGGAAGACAGTTACCAACGTCACTTTGTGGTAATATCCTAATGACAGGTAGTAGTGATAGCATAAACAGACCACAACGTAACTGCAATAAGCAGAAAAGGGCGAACATCGCATCCGACAATCTAACGTGCCAATAGTTGCTATATGTCTAAATGGGGATTGCCTAAGTCGGAATGCCACAGGCGTGGCTATGGAAAAAGCTCCTGAATATCCGATACGGCAACGGAGTCTCCGTAGTAGTCCGAGCAGGGGAAAGCCCTGTACATGGCGAAGGGAGACAGTCAATTTAGTTTAATACGATTAACGGAAAATGTGAGAGACATTATGAGAAATCCAGAAAAAGTATTGAACAGTCTAATAAGGCACAGCAGAAACACGGACTATAAGTTCGAAAGGCTGTACAAGGTTCTGTTCAATGAAGAGATGTACTTTATCGCCTATCAGAAAATCTACAGTAAAGTAGGCAATATGACAGCAGGAGTTGATGGAAAGACCATCGACGGAATGAGTATATCCCGCATTGAAAGGCTGATTGCATCGTTGCGAAACGAGACCTATCAGCCAAACCCATCCAAGAGGACATACATTCCGAAAAAGAACGGGAAGAAACGTCCGCTTGGTATACCATCTTTTGATGACAAATTAGTGCAGGAGGTTATCAGAATGATATTGGAAGCAATTTATGAGGGTAGCTTTGAGCATACTTCACATGGGTTCCGACCCAATAGAAGCTGTCACACAGCCCTATTAAGCGTCCAACAGTCATTCACTGCTGTACGGTGGTTCATCGAGGGCGATATAAAAGGCTTCTTCGACAATATCAATCACGAAATATTGATTGGTATTCTAAAGGAGCGTATCGCTGACGACAGGCTCATTCGGTTGATACGAAAGTTCCTCAATGCAGGGTATATTGAAGATTGGGTGTACCACAAAACATACAGTGGCACACCGCAAGGTGGGATTGTAAGCCCCATCCTTGCCAACATTTACCTTGATAAACTCGATAAATATGTCAAGGATTATATC
Organism: uncultured Flavobacterium sp.; assembly: GCF_946478785.1. The sequence continues at coordinate 24,248 of NZ_CAMLDD010000024.1, read as the reverse complement.
AAGGACTTCGATAAGGGTAAAAGAACTACGGCAACACGCCAGTACAGGGTACACGAACAGAGACGATACCGCTTGGCCAAGAAACTCAAATGTGAGACAGACGAAACTGTCAGAGAGCAGATGATTAAGTACATCAAAGAGTTGAGACAGGAAAGAAACAAATATCCAGCTTATGACAAGATGGATGGCAGTTTCAGAAAGTTAAAATACGTTAGATATGCGGACGATTTTCTTATCGGGGTCATAGGTAGCAAAGAAGACTGCAAAAAGATAAAGGAAGACATCAAGGTTTACCTTGATGAAAAGCTGAAACTTGAACTGTCTGATGAAAAAACCTTGGTGACTAATGCTAAGAAACCAGCCAAATTCTTAGGCTTTGATGTCTCCGTGCGAAACTCCGATGAATCCAAGAGAGATAAGCACGGTAGAACCGTAAGATGTTTCGGAGATAAGATTGTACTCCGTGTCACAGCAGACGTGATGAAGAAAAAGCTACTGAGCTATAATGCCATGAAACTGGTAAATGAAAAAGGCACAGAAGTTTGGAAACCACGCTCACGCTATTTCATGAAAGACTTGGATGACTTAGAAATCATCAGTCAGTACAACGCTGAAATACGGGGCTTTTACAATTATTACTCAATTGCCAACAACAGCTCGTTTGTCCAGTCATTTTCTTACATCTTGGAGTACAGTATGTACAAAACGTATGCACTGAAATACCAAACTTCAATCAGTCAGGAAAAGACTAAAAGATGTATCAACGGAGTGTTTTCCATTCCCTACAACAACAGGAAAGGAGATATAATGTACAGACGCTTTTACAAAGAGGGTTTCAAACGCCAAAAAGCTGCCCGTGGTGCTTACGTGGATAGTTTACCTGTCACGGTTACCATTACAGGAGGAAGAAACAGCCTTATAACAAGGTTGCAAAACCAGAAATGCGAATTATGCGGTGCCAACGAGAAATTGGAAATGCACCATATACGCAAATTGAAAGACCTGAAAGGTAAGCAAGACTGGGAAAAACGAATGAGTGCAAGGAGAAGAAAAACCTTGGCAGTATGCTCAAAATGCCACGATAAGATACACGCAGGCAAGTTAGACTGAATAAATTGATGGAGAGCCGTATACCTGGAGACAGGTACGTACGGTTCGGGGGAGAGTTCTTGGAAACCTACCATAGTCAATATGGCAAGGCGCCGGGTCCTTATCCTACGCTTATACGACAGAAGAAACCGAAAAAATGGAAGTGATGCAGCTCGCTTCCGAACTGGGCGGTAACGTGGAACTCGCAATTAAGCATATCGCTATGCAAAGGCGCGACAACTTAAATCAATAGTAATTAACAATCAAAAATTTCAAGACAATGAAAAAAATATTTTTAATGATGCTCACGGCAATCATGTTTGTCGTAGCACCGTCAGCAAAAGCTCAATTTGTCGTGACTGACCCCGCAAATTTAGCATCAGGTATCCTCAACAGTGCGAACGAAATTGTACAGACTTCCTCTACGGTAAGCAATGTCGTAAAGAACTTCAAAGAGGTTGAAAAAGTGTACAAACAAGGCAAGGAATACTACGATAAACTGCAAGCTATCAACAACCTTGTAAAAGATGCACGTAAGGTGCAACAAACAGTTTTACTGGTGGGCGATGTGTCCGAAATGTATGTGACCAATTTCGGTAAGATGATGAACGATCCGAATTTCAAACCAAATGAATTAGTAGCCATTGGTAACGGGTATTCAGCACTGCTGAATGAAAGTACTGAACTGCTAAAGGAATTGAAACAGATCATCAGTGCATCAAGTCTTTCACTGAATGACAAAGAGCGTATGGATATTATTGATCGTGTGTACAAAGAAGTAAAAGAATACCACAGCCTTGTACGCTATTACACCAATAAGAACATATCGGTAAGCTACCTGAGAGCAAAGAAGAAAAACGATGCTAAAAGAGTGCTAGATCTGTACGGAACTTCTAACCAAAAATACTGGTAAATTATGGAATGGGATAATCTTCACGAACTTCTGCGTTCGCTTTACGATGATATGATGCCTCTTGCAGGCGATATGGCTGCGGTTGCGAAAGGTTTGGCAGGATTGGGAGCTTTGTTCTATGTAGCATTAAAGGTTTGGCAGGCTTTAAGTCGTGCCGAACCTATTGATGTTTTCCCATTACTTCGCCCATTTGCCTTAGGACTCTGTATTATGTTTTTCCCAACTATTGTGTTGGGAACCATTAATGCGGTATTAAGTCCTGTTGTAACAGGAACCCATCAAATACTCGAAGACCAGGTACTTGATCTGAACAAGCTACAACAGCAGAAAGACCAATTGGAATATGAAGCAATGGTCAGAAACCCCGAAACAGCCTATATGGTATCGGACGAAGAGTTTGATAAAAAGCTGGAGGAACTGGGTTGGTCGCCATCGGATATTGGAACAATGGCAGGAATGTATATGGACAGACAAGCTTACAAGATCGAAAAAGCTATCAAAGATTGGTTTCGTAACCTACTTGAAATACTATTCCAAGCTGCGGCTTTAGTCATCGATACTATCCGAACGTTCTTCCTGATTGTTTTAAGCATTCTTGGTCCAATTGCTTTTGCCATCTCCGTATGGGACGGTTTTCAGTCCACGCTCACACAATGGATCACCAGGTATGTCAGTGTATATCTCTGGCTTCCCGTTTCGGATTTGTTCAGCTCTATGCTGGCAAGAATACAATCCCTCATATTAGAACGGGATATAGCTATGCTAGCAGACCCAACTTATATACCCGATACGAGCAATACAGTGTACATCATTTTTATGATTATCGGCATTATCGGATACTTCACTATACCAACAGTTACAGGATGGGTAATCCAAGCCGGAGGTGCAGGAAACTTTACACGCAACGTAAACCAAGCAGCTATGAAAACTGGAAATATTGCAGGTGCAGGAGCTGGTTCAGCAGCAGGAAATATCGGTGGAAAATTAATGGGAAAATAAAATAATTAAATCAGTTAAAAATGGAATTTAAAACTTTAAGAAATATAGAAAACAGCTTTAGGCAGATACGTTTGTATGCCATAGTATTTGCAGTTCTCTGTATTGGTATTGTAGGATATGCCGTATGGAAATCCTACAGCTTTGCCGATGAGCAACGCCAAAAAATCTATGTACTGGATAACGGTAAATCCTTAATGCTTGCCCTGTCGCAAGATGCCAATATTAACCGACCTGTTGAGGCTCGGGAACACGTAAGGCGTTTTCACGAGCTGTTCTTTACCCTTGCTCCAGATAAGAATGCAATCGAGAGCAATATGAGCAGGGCATTCAATCTTGCCGATAAAAGTGCTTTCGATTATTACAAAGACCTATCGGAAAAAGGTTACTACAGCCGTATCATTTCGGGTAATGTACAGCAACGCATAGAGGTGGATAGTGTCGTGTGCAACTTTGACAGTTATCCATATGCGGTGCGTACCTACGCAAAGCAGTTCATCATAAGGTCTAGTAATGTAACACGTCGTAATCTGGTTACTTCCTGCTATCTCGTAAACTCCGTTCGTTCCGACAACAATCCACAAGGTTTTAACATCGAAAAATTTGCGGTGGTAGAGAACAAGGATATAGAGGTCATCGAACGCTAAAACAGGATATATGAAAAAAATCAGGGAAAATATGGAGAGGTTTTTTGACAAGCTGGACGACCGTTGGAGGGCTCTACCATTGAGGAAGCAACACCTATACACGCTGTACTTCTTTATTGGCTATCTGCTGGTTACTGTAGGCGTTGTTGCCAAAGTATGGTACGATACAAGCAATTCAAAAAATGATATGCAGATAGAGCATATTGAAAACCCTGTCCTTAAAAAGAACGAAAGTCCTGCAAGGTTGCAAGACACATTATCAACAATTTTAAAAAATCAGATTTATGAAAGAAAATGAGAACAAAAAGTCGGTTGTTCGGGTGACGGAGGGGAATCCGAAAGAAACCGCTGATGTACTGCAAAACGGTACGGAGAATAAAATGGAAAAACTCAAGAAGCCTTTGATTTTTGGTTTGATGGGTATTGTTTTCTTGGGATGCATGTATTTAATTTTCAAACCGTCGGAAGACAAAAAGGAAATCGAAAACATCGGGCTGAACGATGCCGTTCCACAAGCTACCGGAGCAGGAATGCCTGCCGACAAAGGCAAGGCGTATGAACTTGAAATGCTGGAACGCAAAGAACAGGAGAAACGTAATGGTTTGGCAACGCTTTCAGATTATTGGAACACAGATGACAAGAAAGAACCTGCGGATGAATTTACCGAAGATGATGATGAAAGCACCGGCTATGGAGGTGGTAGTAGAAATTCGGGAAGAAACAGTAGTCTTGCATTAAACAGCTATCGAAATGCACAAAGCACATTGGACAATTTCTATCAGGACAACAATTCGGAAACAATGGAGCTTCGCAAGCAATTGGACGAGTTGAAAGAACAACTAGCCGATAGAGATATGCCAAAGCCTACAACCGTAGATGACCAGATTGCATTAATGGAAAAATCTTACCAGATGGCGGCAAAATATCTCCCGACAAATACGAATCCCAACACAGCAGAACAACCTGTACCCGCAACAAATGGTACCACTTCAGTGGTTTCGGGTGCTAGTAAAAAAGAGCATTTTGTATCATTTACTGCTGCAAGGAAGAATACCGTATCTGCTTTATATCGGGAGCCTACAGATAGTGAGTTTTTGGAAAATTGGAGTGAAACTCGAAACAGAGGGTTTTATACCGCAGGTACTACCGAACAAGTAGTACAGCCCAAAAACAGTATCAAAGCCTGTGTACACGATGCGCAGACAGTGGTTGGCGAAACGGGTGTTCGTTTGCGATTATTAGAACCAGCAAAAACACCAAGTCGTACTATTCCGCAGGGAACGATTGTAACCGCTAATGCCAAGTTTCAAAGCGGACGTTTACAGCTTAAAATTACCTCTGTTGAACTGGAAGGTAATATCATTCCGGTTGATATCACTATCTATGATATAGACGGACAACAAGGCCTGTATGTTCCATATTCTCCCGAAATGAACGCCCTTACTGAAATGGCTGGCAACATGAGTCAGCAATCAGGGACAAGTCTTATGCTCACGCAGAATGCCGGACAACAAGTTGCTGCCGATTTGAGCCGTGGTGTAGTGCAAGGAATTTCGGGCTATTTCGCCAAGAAAGTACGAACGCCAAAAGTTACCTTAAAGGCAGGTCATCAGGTCTTTCTCGTTTCCAAACAATAATGTTGAACTCAAATAAATAAAATAATGAAAAATCTTTTTAAAACCTTTTGGGCGGTTGCCCTGACTATCGGCTTTGCCGTAACCTCTTTTGCACAGGATAGTGCAAATACAAAAACACCGCTTGCAATGGGCAAGATAGAACCTTATCGTATGGAAGTTACCTACGATAAAACTTCACATTTGATTTTCCCTACCGCAATTCGTTATGTGGATTTGGGAAGTGAGTACCTGATTGCTGGAAAAGCAGAAGATGCAGAAAACGTATTGCGTGTAAAAGCATCGGTTCGGAATTTTGAAGCCGAAACCAACTTTTCCGTCATTACCAATGATGGTCGTTTTTACTCTTTCAATGTATATTACAGTTCTTACCCGGTAGCGTTGAGCTACGACCTGCTAACAATGCAAAAAGCTGTAGATAAATCCAATGGAAACGATGTGCTGTTTGAAGAATTGGGCAACAATTCTCCGTCTTTGGCTGGCTTGTTATTGGAAACCATTTACAAGAAAGATAAGCGTATTGTAAAACACATCGGGGCAAAGAGCTTTGGTATTCAGTTTATCCTGAAAGGTATCTATATCCACAACGGGAAATACTATTTCCATACAGAATTACGAAACAAAAGCAATGTACCGTTCAATATTGATTTTATCAATTTCAAGGTAGTAGACAAAAAGGTAGCCAAACGTACCGTAGTACAGGAACGACCTATGATACCGCTTCGCACTTATAAGCCTTTGGAAGACGGAATAAACGGACAATCTACCGAGCAAAATGTTTTTCTGTTAGACCAGTTTACCATTGCCGACAATAAGGTGTTGCTGATTGAAATCTTTGAGAAAAACGGCGGACGACACCAAACGCTTCAGGTGGAAAATTCGGACTTGATCAAAGCCCGTGTAATCAATGATATGCACCTGAAATTTTAATAACCTTTTAAAGCAATTACAATGAAAAAATATATCTACACCGTGATGTTGCTCTTTATGACCATTACAGTAACACAGGCACAAAGAATGCTACCTAAACAAAAAGGTTTGGAGATAAGCACAGGCATTTTGTCTGATGATAAAATCAGCAACGATTATTACATCAATGTAGCAATGACCGTAAACGGCAAAAACGGTAACTATCAGCTTTGGGCGTTGGAATACACGCATCAATACCACGATTATAAAGACCTCCGTATACCGCAGGAAACCTATACGGCAGAAGGAGGTTACAGTTTCTTTTTATTAGGTGATGCCCGTAAGAATATCACGCTAAATGCCGGGATAACAGGTGTTGTTGGTTACGAAAACATCAACCGTGGCGAAACGATGCTGTATGATGGTGCGAAAATAATGAGTGAGGATAATTTCATTTACGGTGCCGGTGGTCGCCTGACCTTTGAAACGTACCTGTCTGACAGATTTGTATTGGTTTTGCAAGGGCGTACCAAAGTGTTATGGAGTACAGATTTGCGACAGTTCCGACTGTCCGCAGGTGTGGGATTAAGGTTTAACTTTTAAAACATAAAACGATGATAGCAATATTTAATAAATTCAGAATAGGATTACTAGCGATATATGTACTATTGGCAATCTTTACAGCTTCGGTTACTTTGGTATCTTGTAGCAAAGATGATGAACTCGAAATAAAGAACGATTTTCCTTTCGAGGTCAATGTAATGCCAGTGCCTAAAGATGTTACCAATGGGCAGACCGTTGAGATACGCATTACCATACAGCGTACAGGAAATTACAGCAACACACAATATTTCCTACGCTACTTCCAATTCGACGGACAAGGTACTTTGCAGTATTATAATGAGCCTCCGTATCTTCCGAATGATTTGTATCCTTTGGCATCGGAACAATTTCGATTGTATTATACTTCAACTTCAGCAGTTTCACAATCCTTTGACGTTTGGATTTCGGATAGTTTTGGGAACGAAAAACAATTGAGTTTTCAGTTCAATAGTAGTGATTAAAAAGAAAAAGAAATCCTGTCATAAAAAGGCAGGATTTCTTTTTTAGGATAATGAGTGGGAAAATTATTTTGTAAATTTAAAATGTGAATTTAAAGTGATTTTGTTATGATTTCTTCATTGGTTATAGGGATAATATCTTTAGTTGCAGGTTTGGCACTCCGTTACTGGATTAACCGAAGAAAGTTTTATAGAAGAAGTCACTCTGGTGCAGAGGGCTTTTCGTCTTATGAAAAGCAGGTCACCATTAAGTTTCTTGAACGAGTTGGTAAATGGATAGCTTATGCACTGATTATTTTCGGGCTGTTGTCAGTGTGGGTTTACTCTCGTGAAAAAAAGGCAATAAAAACAGAGCAATCAAATCAAAAATAATTTCTAATTACATTTTTAGGAGAATCGGATATCTAAAAGGTTATCCGATTTTTTGTTTTTAAAAGAGATAAAGATTGATAAGGGTTACAATTATAGAGAGAATGCTAATCAATTAAAACGACTTTAGTATATTTACTTAGTAAAATAAGACAACAAGACAATAAGTAGGAACGCTCACGCTAGGCGTGGGCGCTCGCTTATTCGTTGTCGGGTATACCAGTGCCTCAGTATCGATAAGTTGTAGTTGCCTACGCTTCTTTTTTGTGCAGGCAATCCATTAATTTGATACGAGAATAAATATGGAAACTGGTACATCACAACAAAAAATCACCCTTGCTTTTATCGATGGCAAAAGCCCAATTTTGGATCTGATTTACAACGAACTCATAGCTTCAGGAATTGAAGTGTTGTTTAGATCGGAAAGTATTAAAGATGGATTAATTCAATTATCTGATTTAAAATCTATACCAAAGGTTTGTATTATTGACATTGATTTTTACGACAAGAATATACTGGAACAGCTACAGAAATTGAGATCAAAATATCCATCGATTAAGCTACTTGCTCATAGTGATATTGACGATGAGCAAGTAGGCAAGGCTCTTTTGGATATTGGTTTTTCAAATTATCTAATTCTTGGTAGTGACGTAGATAATTTTAAAAAAGCCATTGACAAGGCTGTCAATGGCTAGGATTTATAGATATCTTTCAATTAATTTAAAATTGTCAAAATTTTCAGTGTATTCATCTATATTTTTCTTAAAGACGATTTCTGTTTCATCTATTTTTTCAACATATTCGATAAGTTCTTCAATTTCATCAAAACTAAATCCGTATTTAATTAACCATATTTCAGTCTCATTATTAGTACCGTATTTTATATAATTGCTTAAAACTTGTGCTCTAATATCATTAGTTTTTTGAAAATATAATATAAAGGCACTTGACAAAGGATCTTTAAGGGATAATGACAACACTTTGTCTATATAATCATAGGTATCATATATTATCTTGTCAAAATCAATATCAACTATATTGGTATCTCTTGGAAATAATGAAACTGGTCGTTTAAAGGTCTTATTTGGCAAAGGTTCTGCGATGCAAGAAAACCTAACTTTTTTCTTTGATAATAATAGTCTAAATTCTCTAGAAGTTATCTCTTTTTTTAATAATTGTCTTCTCAATGCCCTCCTATAATCTTTTTCTGACAAAAAAGCATGTCGTAATGAAATAATTTCAGCAAACGATTTACCTTGAATTTGCCAGAGTAAAATTGGAATAGACGTACTGAGAACATTTTTTTCTCCATTTGATAACTCAGTACGTCTAAGATGTGCTTTATATATATTTTCAAACGATATTTTAATTTTTTTTCTTTGATCATCTTCTAGTCTATAATATTCCTTTACAGTTAACGGTTGTGATTGCTTATTTAGAAATTTATCTAAGATAAAAACTATTTCGTCATCAAGGTTTGCACCTGATATCCGTTTAATCTGGCTCTCAGTAAGCTGTAAATCAACATTAAAGGTGTCATTTTTAATTGCGTCAACAATATCTATAAAATCTTCATTGTTGGGATCTGTTGTGTCATCTAAATTAGATGTAGTTGTTAACTTCGACTCTTTATTTAGCCTTTCTATAAAGAGCTTTTTGTTTTTTTTCTCTATCACTACGTAACCGAAGTCAAAACAATCATTTTCAGTTGTTGTCCGTCCAGCTCTACCAATCAAATTTTTTAGATTAAGAGTTTTTTGATCTTCGTTTCCAGTAAATGTGAAATTATTGATCCAGACTATATCGAAAGGCATATTAATGCCTTGAATTAAAGTTGATGTTGAAAAGCAAATTTTTGCATGATGTCCATTAACGAAATCTTCGATTATTAAACGAGCTTTAAGCGGTATTGAACCATGATGGATAACAATTCCTCGTTTCATTAAATAAATTAATACAGAGTTTTTTTCTCGGTCATCTTTTGTTCCCAAAAACTCTTCAAGTTTACTGATATAAGATAAACCTTTTTCATCTGAAATTTCAGGACACAATTCAATATACTCGGCAAAAGTTTCAATAAAACTCCCATCATATATTTTTGATTTAGATATATAAATTAAAGCTGTACCATTATTTTGAATGATCTCTTTAACAATATTATTATCTATACCTCTTCCTTTTATTCTATCGTCGAAAGGCGAAAAGTATTTAAAACCATTATCAAAATGCTCAATGTATATTTTTCCGACAGTCTTTTGATTGTATGTTTCTGAATCTGTGTTGTTTGTAATGTCATGTTTTTTGAATTGAGCATCTGGGTTGAGTACAAATGGATGAGTAAAAATTTTTTTAACATTTTTTAGCTTTTTATCAATTCTCCTAACCAAAGAATCAAATTTCATTCCTCTAATTCCTTCTTCTGAAATCTGAGCCTCGTCCAATAATATTAGTTCTAAATTTAGATTATCTATATTCCTGAAAATCTCTTCACCCCGTTCAGGAGTAATAATATAAATTCTGTTTTTTGTGCGCTTAGTGTTGACAATTTCAATGAATTGAAGTACTAATGTTTCCTTAGAAACTAATTTTTTAACTTTTATTAAGTATTCTGAAAGTAATGCTCGTGATGGCAAAATAATAATTATATCTCCCTTGGATTCTTTTATCAGTTCTTGAAATAGAAAAGATTTCCCTGCACTTGTTGGAGCAGAAAACGAAAAATTGGTGTATTTCTTTATTGAATTATACGCATCGGCTTGAACAGGTGTAAAATTATGCCCTGTTTCTTCAATTATTGATTCAGCATATACATTATATATTGTTTCGATGAACGAATTAGGTGTGCTTGTTTTGTAAAACAGTCCCATAAGAAACATTAATTTCCCTTCATATTTTTTAAAATCTTCTGGTATATATTTTTTTAAATACGATAAAGATTCTAAATGACTGTTGCTGACAGGTCCATATTTATGAAAGTCAAAAAGAATTTCTTTAATAGTTTGTTCATCAACCTTCTGCTGAAATAAAATGTTACTTAACATAATTCTACCGCGATTAAATATAATTCTTTGTGTTTAATTATCTCTTTAATTGGTTTAGAATCAAGAGCATTATTCAATATCGTGATAATACTAGCACTATTGAAAGAAAATGCCGCGGCATATCCCTTTTCATCATTAATGATGTTGTTTTTTGTAGTTTCGTCTAAAAATGGTTGTAACCAAAGTAATTCTCCATTATCTCTATCATTAATAAAATTATTTATTTGTACTAATGCTTCAGGTCTTGGAGTATCATTTGTGCTAAACTTTGCTTCTCCAAATATTAAATAATTAGCAGAACTAATGCTGTGAAAGTCAAAACCAGGATTACCAGATATTTTTTCTTTCAATAGTTCGGCTAGAGGTATTTTTTTATGTAGGAATTTAACTTCCAACGCGTGTTGTGCTGAGTATGAAACAATATATTCGCCAATATCCGTATTCACAGTAGTTGAAACTTTTGCAATTATTTCATTAACTATCTTGTTAATAGTTTTTTCAGCATTTGCTTTAAAAACTTTCTTGGAAATTTCATCCAAATTATTTATCCAACTCGTATCAGAAATATTAGTTTCTATTTCTTTAATGATAGGCTTAAAATCATCAATTTTTATATGAATGCAGTTAATATTGCATTCAGAACCAATTGGGAGTTTACTAAGTATTTTATTATCAATATGGTTAATATTCATTAGTGGTTCTGATTTATAATTACTTATTTTTGGTCAAATAGAAATTCAATAACGAATCTTGCTACAAATAACAAACTTACTGAATTAAAGCAATGTTTAAACAACTAGCAAACAAAAATCTATCCTAACCAAGCGACGTTCTTTTGCTTCTCCTATGTTTGTATAATATAATCTAAGTGAAGAAGGGCGAGAGCAGATTTTGCTTTAAATAGCCTTATGGTATATTCAAGAAAAGAGACTGCCTCCTCTTCTTTAACCTTTTAGAATCTGAACAGAATGTAAGGAATTTGCTCATTATTATGAGTTTAATAGCCAGTATATCCAGTCAGGAGAAAAGATGAAGGAAGGTTATCACTTACCTAAACCATATAAGATGAAGGTATTATTAAAGCAGACAGTAGGAATTGATGTTGCACAAAATGAATTAGTTGTATCGCTTGGTAGAATGGATGAACAGATCAGCATAGAAGTCTATGGCTACAAAGTATTTCCCAATACTAAAAAAGGGTTTTCAAGTCTTGTATCGTGGGTAAATAAACAGACATCAACTACAACAGAAGTACGGTACGTAATGGAAGCAACAGGAGTTTACCATGAATCCTTAGCCTACTATCTTTACAGTATTCAAAAACAAGTCAGCATCGTTTTGCCAAACAAGATCAGTAATTATGCAAAAACACTTGACATAAAAACCATTACTGACAAGAGCGCTTCACAAGCGATTGCTAGATTTGGTTTGGAAAGGCAATTGGAAGTATGGCAACCTCCTTTAAAAATATTTAATGATTTGAGACAGCTTTGTCGGGAACGTGAGCAGCTTGTACATGAGCGTACAATGTTGAAAAATCAACTGCACGCAGAACGTACTTCTGCAACTTCAAGTGAAAGCTCAGTTAAACGAACTAAAAAAAGAATAGCTCTTATTGATTTGCAGGAAAAGCAGATAAGAGAAGAAATTGCTATCCTTATCAAAGGAGATCAAACTCTAGTAGAAAAGATGAAAATAGTATCTTCAATTCCGGGAATTGGAAATCTGACTGCTGTAACAATTATCGCTGAAACCAACGGATTCGAGTTAATAAAGAATAAAAGACAGTTGGTCAGTTATGCAGGATTAGATGTAAGAGAAAAGACATCTGGAACCTCAGTGAAATCCAAACCTCGAATTTCCAAGCGGGGTAATAGGAATTTAAGAAAGGTAATGCACTTTCCAGCATTAGCTGCAATTAGGACTGATGAAAGGTTCAGAGATATTTTCTTAAGAATGGTTTCAAGGCATGGTATCAAAATGAAGGCTATAGTTGCCATCCAAAGAAAACTCCTAGAATTGACTTTTATATTATGGAAAAACAATTCTTATTATAATTCAGAACACCAGCATCAAATCATTCCGTTTCAGGAAGTAGCGATGTAAATAAAGAGAAGCTTAATTCTCTATCGATAATTTGTTTAAGAGGTTGGCTTTAGCTTATAACCCCCGAACCATTTTTGTGTTTATTTAAATCTAATATTTAAACTTAGTTTAAAAGTAAAAGGCTGAAATGCACAAAAAAACATCGAAAACCATAGAAAAAATCTGATAGCTTTCGATGTAAACTTAAATATACCAATGTTACTTATTAGTCATTACTTTGTAGGTAGGATCTTCGATAATATTCACATCTATAACTGTTTCAGCATTTTTCAGTAACTGTCTGCAATCTTGGCTTAAATGTCGTAAATGTAGTTTTTTACCTTCCTTGTGATACTTCTCCGTAATTTTATTTAAAGCTTCAATAGCAGACATATCAACTACTTTACTTTCCTTAAAATCAATTACAACTTCATTCGGGTCATTTAGTACGTCAAATTTTTCAATAAATGCGGCAGTAGAACCAAAGAACAGCGGTCCAAAAATTTCGTAATGCTTTACACCATCTTCATCTACATACTTTCTTGCACGTATTCGTTTGGCACTTTCCCAGGCAAATACAAGAGCTGAAATAACTACACCTATCAAAACGGCTAAAGCTAAATTGTGTAATAGTACAGTTATAACTGCTACCAGCATACCAATAAAAATGTCGTGTCGAGGCATTTTATTAATAATTCGAAAGCTAACCCACTCAAATGTGCCTATAGCTACCATCATCATCACCCCGACTAATGCCGCCATTGGAATTTGTTCTATTACAGGACCTGCAACCAGAATGATCAATAAGATTGCAATTGAGGCAATTATTGCAGAAAGTCTGGCTCTTCCACCGGCTCCGATATTCACTAAAGTCTGAGCAACCATTGCACATCCACCCATTCCTCCGAAGAAACCGTTGGTGATATTTGCTATGCCCTGTGCGGCAGCCTCACGGTTAGATTGTCCTTTTGTGCTGGTTATTTCATCAACCATATTAAGCGTTAACAGACTTTCAATCAACCCAACACCTGCCATTACTAAGGCGTAGGGGAAAATAATTTTCAGGGTTTCCAGATTAAACGGTATTCCTGGAATATGAAATGATGGCAGTGAACCACCTACTGAAGCTATATCAATTACTTTTTTAGTATCAATACCGAAAAAATATACGATACCGAATACAACAATTATCGCTACTAACGATGCAGGAACCGCCTTTGTAAATTTTGGTAATATAAATACAATTGCTATGGTTAACAACGTCAATCCCGCCATTAAATAGAGGGCAGAACCCTGCATCCAACCTTCTATTCCGTTTTCTACTTCTTTAAATTGTGCTACCTGTGCCATGAAAATGATTACTGCAAGACCATTTAAAAAACCGTACATTACCGGTTGCGGGATCAGGCGTACAAATTTACCAAGTTTAAAAATTCCTACTAAAAATTGCATAAGACCTGCCATTATAACGGCAGCAAAAAGATATTCCACCCCATGTGATGCTGCCAGTGCAATAAGTACAACAACAGTCGCTCCGGCGCCCCCGGAAACCATTCCCGGTCTGCCCCCTAGAATTGCGGTTACAATACCCATTAAAAAGGCTGCATAAAGACCTGTCAATGGCGATAGCCCCGCTAAAATAGCAAACGATAAAGACTCTGGTATCATGGTCATGGCAACTGCAAGACCTGCAAGAATTTCATTCTTGTAATTAATTTTCTGTTTGAAATCAAACAAATTGATAATTTTCTCCATAAAAAATTATGTTTAAATATGTAAAATTTGAATAAAAAGTGGGTACACTGAAGTAAAATCTTCGGGTACGATAAAAAAGCCAATAAATTAAAATTGGGAAATAAAACAGTTTAGCCTAAGATCAAGGCGGCGTAACTTGAGATGATATTTGTACTGTTCTTTTCATTAAGTTACGCAAAAGTACAATTTAAAGTCATTTTACACAATTTATCACTAAATAAAACTAAAAAAAATTGTTTTACAACACAGAATCTTTTCTTTGGTCGATGCGTGGAAAGAAAAGAAGTCATATCATAAACGACAAAAAGGGATAACGAATATCCCTGCAAAACAGATCGCAACCTGTTTGATGAAATGTGACGTGAGGACGGTTCGTAGCCTTACATTTTGGCAAAGTGGTTGTTCCGCTTAGATGCAAAAAGACTGCCCCGACCTTCGGGAGGGAGTGTCTTTTTGCCGCCCGATTTCGGCTATCGGGCGACTAATATTGGTTGTGAGCGAAAATCTTTCAGATTGACAAAAAAGCCTCTATATTCCGTCAATCCATTACGAAATAAACCCCATAACAAAGAACTGCCCATTTGAGCCAATGACGAATTGATATACAAATCCTGTTTTTCCAATGCTTCAGCTAAACTGCAACTTGGTGTGTCGTCTTGCTGTTCGGACTGCTTCAGCAAATCGCCAAATTCTTCTGTAACCATTGGCAGATTAGAAACGGTTTCGTATCTGTCGGAATTGGGTTGTTTTATATCTCCTATGGTTGATAACAATACTTGTCCAGTATGTTGGCTGTTTCCATAATCCAACCAATACTTTGGTTTATGGTGGTAATGCTTTCCGTTGTCCAAAGCTTTCAATATTTCGGCAATACCAAATCTTGCTTTTACACTATCTACACAGGTAATAAAGATTGTAGCCAGTGCGTTTTCGGGAACTTTTCCGAAACTATCCTTTTCAAACCTTTGCGTTTCGGCTTTCCAGTTTGTACCTGTAAAGCGGTTGGCTCGGTTGATGAGAGCAACGGATTTATATAGCCCAACCTCACACTCTGCAAAACGCTGTCTACCCAAATTTGCTTCTGTGATAACATCATCATCCCAAAGACGAACGGACAATCCTGCGTGTCCTAAAGCTATTAAACTGTGGTTCATTTCCATTAAGGCGGTCAAAACCTTTGAGCCTGTGCCACCTGCACCGATAAGGTTTATGGATATGGGATTGGTAGCGTTTATCAAACTATTGTCCGTAAAATGGACTGTTATTTTTTCGTTGTTCATCGCAATATGTCTTTTAAGGTTAGATTATTTTTTGTCAATACTTCCATTGGAAAGGCTTCACCTGTGGCAATTAAATTTTCCCAAAGGCTTACGCAATTTCCATTTATCGGGTTATGACCGTGCATTAAATGACTGAAATAGCTGTTAAAGAAAAAACCTTCCCATTTGTTTATAAATTCTTCCAATGAAGCGGTTTTCTTTATGCGTACATCAACTGTACCCATACATACATTGCCGTCCTCATACACGTTAAAAAAAGGAGCATTGTACAGCTTTGTTTTTATTGTAGGTCTTCTGCTATTTGGTAAGGCAAAAACGGCTAAACCGTTTCGGTTTGCTACCCACAACATGGGCGGTACATTGGCTTTGCCTTTAAGTATGCCCAGACTTTCTACAAAATACATTTCCCTTTGTGTGGCTTTGGTAAACCATACTAATTTGTTTGCATTAGGCTCAAAGTATAAAACCTCATTGCTTAATATTCCCTGCGGTTTCAATAACGGTTCTTTTTCCTCTTTGGCGGTCTTCAAAGCCTTAGCCAGTTGGTTAGCTTCCTTTACGGTCAAAGGGTGTGCATTAATAGGCATACCGTTTTTATCCATATCAAAATGCTCTACATAAGTATCGTTACCCTTTCCGGTAGTCTGATAAAATACCAATGCCGATTTTGGATAGTACAATGTTCCGAAATCCTGTGTTATATCGTTCATAGCTTTGTTTTTAAAAATTATTCAAAATGTATGTCAATTCATTTATCATCGGTAGCAAACGGTTTTCAAAATCCAAAGTATTGGCGGTTATATCACTTCCGTCAAACCGTTTGATAATAATGGGTTCTTCCATCTGTCCGTATTCCTGTAATTCGCTATTTACAGATTCTACCACATTATCCATAAGCCAGCCTGTACCGTCTGCACAGAATGAAACATACTTCTCCATTGAAATGATATTTTCCATGTCTTCTTCATTGGCTTCGCCATTTGGTCGGGCATTGCGGAATACGTTTGTATTAGGGTACTGCTGATAAATGGCATAGGCTTCCTGTGCTACTTTAAAGCAATCAGCATCAATCTTATCTTTCGATTTAAAACGGTTTAACCGTTCTTTAAAGAGCCTTAAATTAGCTTCGTTGTAAATTTTCTGTTCCATACGGTCGCCAATCCATTCTGCTTGTGCAAATTCGCTGAGGTAGGCTTCTGTATCTTCTCCGTAATCATCTTCGGTTACCCAATCTTTGTGCATTTCATACATCCAGTACAGGTAACTACTTTCCTGTCTGTAGTATGGAATGTCGGCAATGTGGTACAAATAACTGCAAACTGACAAAAACAGTTGAGCGGTATGTTTTCGCTTTGGGTCTTTCAACCAACGAAATAAGGGTATTACAGGAATGTAATACAGGGTTGCACCAGTATTATATCTTTCCTCGCTTGTAAAAAACACTTTCTTGCTATCCTGTATCAGTCTGATTTCTTCCCAATCCGTTATTTTAAGTTTTAGCTGTTCTTCGGTGTCTTTTAAAGCCAATGCGATATTGTACGGATACCCTAAAGACTGCGTTGGTTTCGGAATGATACCGTAATGCTCTGCCAATTGAGAAAGGGAACTATAAAAATCCCTTTCCATTTTAGCATTATCCCTGCAAGCCTGTACGGTTTCTGTTTCGTTCAGTCTTGGGAGAAACGAAGTCCTTAAAAAACCATTGGCAACATGGCTACTGGTACGGACTGCTGTTTGTCCTTTTGGATTTCGTTTGCGTCTTTCGGTCGTTGCATCCAGTTTGCGAACTCGCTCAACTGACGGTGCAATTGCTTTTGCTTGGGTTCTTGGGGCATTTGGAATGTTCCCGATACGGTATGTCGTTGCATAAGTCATTGTTTTACTGTTTTAGTTTAACCTTTTGTTCCCATTGCACTTTCAAAACGGTACTGTACGGTATCGTCCTTGATTTGTGGTGCTGATACTTTTGCGGTAGTCAGAATGGGGTATGTATTGGAATAAAAATTCATTACTGCCTGTACACTCCATTGCGGTTCGGGGTCGTTGAGTTTGATTTCCTGCCCCTTATCATTCAATATAAAAACTCGTTGTAATTGCGTTGCTAATAACATAACATTTGATTTTAGGGTTAATACTTTTATTCTTCTTCTCCTGCTTCATCAATCGGGTAATCGTCTGTAACTACTGCCGATTGTATCGGTTCGGGTGCTTCTTCCGTAGTACCGAAAAGGCTCGGTGTGGCAAACTTGTCCGATAGTGAAGTTTTGCGTTTGCGTATGGCTTCTGCATAGTCGGGAAAATCGACAGGGTTCGGCACTTTCATCCACGCTTCACGGAATTTGCCCTCTTTTTCCAGTTCGTCTGCCTTTGCCATAGCTTCTTTATACTTCTTGTCCCTGGCTTCCTTTTCTTTCTTCTCCTTATCGGCTTTTTCCTTTTCCATTGCCGATTGTTTTTTGACTTCCTCCATTTGTTTTAAGAACTTTTCCATATCCACCATCAAACCCGAAACGGTCTGTACTGGTGCGGTTATCTGTTCAAAAAATCCCTCATCAAACTCCTGTGCGGTAGCATTGAATGTAAGGGGCGGAATAAGGTTTTTTGCACTATCCCCGCATTGTTCATTGTTAAGCATAACCGATACGATTAGCTTGGTTTCTGCTCCCTTTGAAATGTTCAGTTGCAATACTCCTGTAAAGTCCAACTGCTGTATCTGATTGAAAAAATTTGTGTTCATCGTTCTAATTTTTTTGTTTATCCTCTAATCGTTTTTTCTTAGCTGTCAGTTTATTGAACATATCTGTCCAGTAGGCGTTCTGTCTCTTGTCGAACTCTGAAAAACTTTCGTCCTCGTGTCTGTAACCAGTGAACCGCTTGCTAATCTTTATGGCTTCATCAAGGTCAGTGACTTCGATAGAGCATCCGTTTAAATCCGTTACTTTCATAGCAATGATAATTTGCGTTCCAAAAGCGTTTCCAGTATTTCGCAATCACTTTCATAAGTTTCCCCCTCAAAATGGTAAGTGTCTGTATCTTCATCAAAATCATACGCTTCTATGTCTTCATCGCTCAAACATACATCGTCCAGTATGCCGTTTTGATAGGTTGCTCTACCATATATCCCGTTTCCCATTTCCTCATAATCCTGTACAAAATCAACTTGGTATCGGTCTGCTATGCTCCGCAGTATCTCGGAGTTAGGCGACCATTTGGTTTCGTACTGAAAATTTCCTTCATCGCCCTCGTTCCAGTAGATATTGAAGAAATACCCACCGTTCGTACTGTCTGAAAAGTCGGGCAATTGCCCTTCTTCGGCTTGCTCTTCCTTTTCCTTTAAGATTTGGAAAAGTTGTTGTATCTGTGTGATTGCTTCGGGTTTTCCCTCGAACACAACCGTATTACTACACCAGTTCGCCATTGCTGTTATCATTTAAGGTTATTTCAATCATTTTTTGTTCTCCGAAAAGCAGGTGTATAGCCTGTTTTAGTTGGTGGTTACATTCGGGTTTTTCCGCATATTCTATCAAGCTATTTGAAACAAATATGGCATTGTAACCGTCAAAAAGTTGGTCAGAAAATACTCTTGGGTTTCGCTGTAACATCACGTTGTACTGCTTTAAAATTCTTTCGGTATTCTCTACAAGACCAAACCAAAAATTGGCTGTAATAAGGGTTTTATCTGCCCATATACTCCGCATATATTCCTCGTGTTTTCTGAAACGCTCGGTTTCCTGCTGTATAAAAAGGCTTATTTCCTTAAGGTTTTTGGAAAACAGTTTTGCCAGTATATATCCCTTTTCCACATTGTTCATTTCTTCTAATGCTTTCATTGTAATGCTTTTTAAAGGCTACCACCGTTTGTAAGGCGGTAGCCTGTCGTTTAATTAATTGAGTTGAAAAACGTCTGCACCGACTTTCTGAAAAGAGGTACATAATTCAAATGCTTTCTGTGATTTCAGTTGAGCAGTACCACCCATTACAATACTCTGTAATTTGGCTTCGTTGTCTTTGTAATTTCTTACGTTCTGATAGTAGCCTGTTACCGCATTGTATGCTCCGAACAATGTACCTTTGGTGGTTTCCATTTGTTGGGTATCGCTTATCATTGCATAAGCAAAAGCATCTTCAACAACGTTTTTGAATACGGTGGAAACTTCATCTTCCGCACCTTTTTTCAGCAGTTCCAATGTTTCCTTATTTGGGCAAAGTGCCAATTGGATTAGCTTTTTAACTTCTTGGTCTGATACCTTGACTTTCGTCCACTCATTGAAAATCCCTTCTAACTGGTCGCTGAACTGGTTAGCAAGTCCCATAACTTTATGTGCGTTGTCTAAACGTTGTTTTGCTCCTGCGGTGTGCTTGATGCGTACCACATTGCTCATATTGCGTAAAGAAGCATTTAAGGTATTTTGGCAAACAATTCGGATAGGTGTAAAAGCGGCTGTAATACTTCCGCTACCGTCATGCGAAGTGGTTAGAAAAATGTATTTTTCTGTCACATCATCGCCATTGCCCACACGGATATAACTCGGCAATTTGGCTGTAATAAAAATGCGTTCACCGTTGCCCAAAGCTCCTGCGGTTTCGTATAAAATGCCGTCCGTACCGCCTACAATACTGTCAAAGAATGAAAAAGCATCCCTGTTTTGTACGATATGATAGTCTTTACCGACCACACCCAAAACTGCATTGTTATCGGTGCGTATGTTGGCGAAATAACTAGGTACTTCCAGTTCGCTATTTCCAATCTCGATACCGTTAGCAGTTTCTATAATGCCTGAGCTTTTTGTAAAGAGTGGAGATTTTACCACTTCATAATCTAACCCTGCGTGTCTGATTGCTTGTTCGCTTGTTGGGTAATCCTGTACGATTTTCCCCAAACCGTGCCACGCTTTTTCCTTTACGCTAAAGAATGAGTAACGTCCTGTCTTGCTGTTGAAATTGATATTATGTGCCATGCTGTTGAAATTTTAAAAGTTTGAAAAATGAGTATTTGATAGCTGTTAAAATGGTAGGTCATCTTCGGTTTGCTCCGCCTTAACCTTACCTTTGTTATTGTCAGTAGCCTGTGTGGTTTCTGTTTTCCTGCTACCTCCGTGCAGTTTGATTTGCGAGGTATGAAAATTCAGTCCTGCTTTTGGTTCTCCGTCATTTCCTGTCCACGCTCTTATACTTACTCTGCCTGTCAGTTCTACCAGTGTGCCTTTTGTGAGTAGTCTGGCTACTTTGGGAGTTATCCAGTACGAGCAGTCGAAATAGGTTGTTTGCTCTATGCGTTCGCCCTGCTTGTTTTTGTAGCTGTCGTTTGTTGCTACTGAAAAGTTTACTACTTGTTTGTCCTGTGACGTTGTGCGTACTTCCGCATCCCTTGTCAGTCTTCCTGTGATGTTCATGATTTTCGATTTTTACGTTGTTAAATTCCTGTTTGATTTTTTTTGATTTGATTTTATTCGGCAATGAGAGGAGGTGCTTGTTTTCGTTTCACTTTTTCCATTTCCAATGCTGATATTTTTCATTTCTGACATTTTTTTTATTCGTGTAAAGAGCCGGAGTATGCTTTGTTTCGTTTCACGAGCATAAAAGGTTAGTGTTTAGCAGCAGCAAGGTTTTGTCAAAAAAATACGACCCGCATGGGTGGAGATTATTTTGCAAACCCAAAGGGCACGACCTTGCTGTTGCGTTATGAACACTGAAATACCTTTGCTCTTGAAATGGGACAAAACCAGCATACCGGCTCTTGGATAAAAAACAATGTGGAAGCCAGTGGAAAAGGCATTGGATAATGACCCGATGCGTGTAGAAAACACGCAGCCATCGAAGCTGAATTTTACAACACTTTAGTGTTCAATCAGTAGCTTATTATTTGCTATCTCATTCGGTCGCCAATAATATATGGTCAAATACTGCCTTTAAAAGACAAAGACTACATCTTTGGGCTTTCGCTTTAAAATCATACATAATTTCAAAATCCATATTTTCTAATAGGGTTGGTTATGAGAGATAATTCACAAAAAACTAAGGTTACCGCTGAAAAACTTAAGAAAGTTCTGAAAGGTGATAAGACGGAAATGTCAAATGAAGATGCTACGAGAATGCTTCAGTTTTTAAGAAAACTAGCACAGATCGCTGTAAAAAAATATTTGGAAAGATGAGAGTAAGCAGAGAGCCCATTGCAGACATTTATGTACGTGTAAGCACAGATGAACAGGCCGATAAAGGTTACTCGCAACGTAACCAGGAAGAAATGCTACGCAAATACTGTGAAAGCCATTCCATAGAAATACGTCATGTCATATACGAAGACCATTCTGCCAAAACCTTTAATAGGCCTGAATGGAAAAAATTGATAGCTAATCTGAAGAAAAACAAGAATCGTATCGATCTTATTCTATTTACCAAATGGGACCGTTTTAGCCGTAATGCAGGCGATGCATACCAAATGATAAATCAACTCCGAGATCTCAATGTAGAACCACAGGCAATTGAGCAACCATTGGATCTATCAATACCAGAAAACAAAATGATGCTGGCATTTTACCTTGCAGCTCCAGAAGTTGAAAATGACAGGCGGGCATTAAACGTATTTTATGGTATGCGACGGGCGAAGAAAGAAGGAAGGTATATGGGGTTGGCTCCGGTTGGTTATAAGAACAAGATTGATGAGGCCGGAAATAAATACATTACACCAAAGGAACCAGATGCTTCCACCTTGCGGTGGTCGTTTGAGCAATTAGCAAAAGGAACATACAACACCGAGCAAATTTGGAAGAAAGCAAAGGAAAAAGGTCTGAAATGCAGCAAGAACGCTTTTTGGCAAGTAATAAGAAATCCACTTTATTGCGGAAAAATATTTATACCCACATTTAAAAATGAAGAGAGTTATTTTGTGCAAGGGCAACATGAAGCGATATTAAGTGAAGAGCTATTTGAACAAGTGCAGGACATTTTGGATGGTAGAGGTAGAAAATACCGCTTAAAGATTGAAACTCGTAATGAATTCCCACTACGAGGATTTCTGATCTGTCCAGAATGTGGAAAATTATTAACAGCAAGCCGTTCCAAAGGCAGAAACAAATATTACAATTATTATCATTGCTATAAAGGATGTTCTATGCGAATCGGTGCGGAACAATTAACTGAATTACTTGAAAATGAGCTAAGACGTTATGTACCTTCAAAAGAAGTATTAGAAGTCTACAGAGATATTTTAGTAGAGAGCTATTTAGAACAGACCAGGGACATTCAAACTTCAAAAAAACAAATTTCTGTACAACTGAAGGATTTAGAAAAGAGGGTATCGCATATCAGGGACTTGTTGGCCACTGACAAGATTGATGCTTCGGAATATCATGAGATAAAGAACCAATACAGTACGTCAATTGACCAGCTAAATAAAAAGTTTCAGGAAGTTTGTGGGCGAATACCAGATATAGACGAACTATTGAAAAATGACATCGCAGAATTTCTCAAGCTCGATAAGGTTTTGCAACAAAGCAACAGTGAAGACTTCAGGGGATTTTTAAACCTGATCTTTCCAGAAAAGTTGCTATTCGATGGGATATCGTTTTCAAAATCAAAATTCTGCACCGCTGTACAAATAGGTTATAGTTATATCTGATTATCCCAACTATAAAAATTACTGTAGAAAAAGCACCTATCAAAAATGCCCAAGTTGGGCATTTTTTTTTGGTTTATTCCGTACAGGATTGCATGAGATTTATCGCTGACAATCCTGAAAATCATTTTTAAATAAAACGGCTATTTTATACCAATATTCCTGAAAAGTAAGGGATTAGATGATATTGTTTTAGTAATTTAGTGCCAATGAAAGCCAACGAGTGCCATTAAGACAAAAGATACTGTTTAATACTTTGCAACGCAGTTTTTTTATCGGACAACTCTTAGGTCATATTATGTGCAATTTTAGATTTAAAGCGATGGGTTATATAGCAGACATTTACATACGAGTTAGTACAGACGAACAAGCTGATAAAGGTTATTCCCAAAGAAATCAGGAAGAGATGTTACGTAAATATTGTCTTAATCAGTCTATTGAGATAAGGGATGTTATTTATGAAGATCACTCAGCAAAAACATTCAATAGACCGCAATGGAAAAACCTTATCACAACGTTGAAAAAGAAAAAGAATCATGTGAACCTTATCCTTTTCACGAAATGGGATCGTTTCAGCAGAAATGCTGGTGATGCCTATCAAATGATTAACATTCTTCGCGGGTTGGGCGTAGAACCGCAGGCGATAGAACAACCACTTGATTTGTCTATCCCTGAGAATAAAATGATGCTGGCATTTTATCTTGCGGCTCCTGAAGTTGAAAATGACCGTCGTGCATTGAATGTATTTTACGGAATGCGCCGAGCGAAGAAAGAGGGGCGCTATATGGGATTAGCTCCTGTAGCATATGAAAATAAAACTTCCGAAAATGGAAAGAAATTTATTGCACCGAAAG